>JAAVIK010000001.1:386827-594284 GCA_014796635.1 Alistipes sp. | reverse complement strand
GCANNNCNTTGCTNTGGNACNAAANCNAAANGATNCCGCATGNNATTGACATACAGNATCNTTTGCTTCAATTTGCGCAACCTTACCCAACAAAAAAAGGTCCTTCGAAAAGGACCTCNGAGCGGAAAACGAGACTCGAACTCGCGACCCCAACCTTGGCAAGGTTGTGCTCTACCAACTGAGCTATTTCCGCGAAAACCCGGCGAAAAAAAACGCTTCGGGATTGCAAATATACGCGCAAAAAATCAGAAACCAAAATTTTCGGCGAAAAAAAAATTGCCGGCCCGCGACCGGGNCGGCAACTCATTATAGGGGAAGCGGAACCTACCGCACCGAGAAACCCTCGTCGGCACGCATCGGGATCGGCANCTTGGCGTAGTAGCCGCTCTCGAGCTTCTCGCGCACGGCCTTGAACGCCTCGATGGTCTCCTTGACGTCGTCGAGCGTATGGGCCGCCGTGGGGATGACGCGCANGATGATCTCGCCCTTGGGGATCACNGGGTAGATGACGATCGAGCAGAAGATGCCGTGGTTCTCGCGCAGGTCGACGACGAGGTTCGTNGCCTCGGGNACGCCGCCCTTGAGGAAGACGGGGGTCACGGGCGAGTTGGTCACGCCGATATCGAAACCGTTCTCCTTGAGCGAGCTCTGCAGCGCGCGGACGATCTCCCACANNTTCTGCTGGTACTCGGGGTGCTGACGGATCAGGTCGAGACGCTTCAGCGCACCGATGACCATGGGCATGGGCAGCGACTTGGCGTAGAGCTGCGAGCGCATGTTATAACGGAAGAGGTTGATGAGCCAGCGGGGACCGCTCACGAAAGCGCCGATGCCGGCCATCGACTTGGCGAAGGTGTTGAACAGCACGTCGACGCCGTCGACCACNCCGAAGTGCGAAGCCGTACCGCGGCCGCCCTCGCCCATCGTACCGAAGCCGTGGGCATCGTCGACCAACAGGCGGAACTGGAAATCTTTCTTCAGCGCCACGATCTCGTCGAGCTTGCCGAGGTCGCCCTTCATGCCGAAGACGCCCTCCGTGATGACGAGCACGCCGCCCTGCTGCTCCTCGGCCAGATCGGTCGCGTGCTGCAGCTGCAGGCGCAGCGACTCCATGTCGTTGTGGCCGAAGACGAAACGCTTGCCCTTGTGCATGCGCAGGCCGTCGATGATGCAGGCGTGGGCCTCNGCATCGTANACCACCACGTCGCGCGGCGTGAGCAGGCAGTCGATGATCGAGATCATGCCCTGGTAGCCGAAGTTGAGCANGAACGCGTCTTCCTTGCCGACGAACGCTGCCAGCTCGCGCTCCAGCTGCTCGTGGTACACCGTCTGGCCGCTCATCATGCGGGCGCCCATCGGGGCGGCCATGCCGAACTTGGCGGCGCCCTCGGCGTCGGCCTGGCGGACTTCGGGCAGGTTGGCCAGACCCAGATAGTTGTT
The DNA here is from genome assembly GCA_014796635.1 of Alistipes sp. Lineage (GTDB taxonomy): Bacteria > Bacteroidota > Bacteroidia > Bacteroidales > Rikenellaceae > Alistipes. Next base: position 592,844 of record JAAVIK010000001.1, on the reverse strand, counting down.
GAGGCTCCAGTTGAGCACTTTCTTACCGCGGAATGTCATGCGGGGACCGATTTCGCCCTCCAACTTGGGGAAAGCATAGTACCCGTGGGCNTANCCCATGTACTGNCCGATCGGTCCGCCCGCGTTTTTCTCGAGGCGTGCAAAAATATCTACCATAGTCGTTATGTAATTTGAAATTTGTAAATATCTGTATTCGTGCATATTCCGCACACCGACCCCGCAAAGGAGCCGATAAAACGGAACGGTCGACCAAAGGTAGCCGTTTTTTTACGCGCAGCACTACGTATAAATACNTATTTCTCGGCCGCGCGCCAGCGACNGGCAGTCGGTGCCCGGGTGCTTTTNGGGGCCGCCTGCGAGGCCATGTCCCGCAAGTCCGAAATTTTTTCCTATCTTCGTCGCATGACATCGCTCTTTCCCGACATCATCTTCGGACCGGTCCGCTCGCGGCGGCTGGGGCTCTCGCTGGGNGTCAACCTGCTGCCCCCCGAATCGAAACTCTGTTCGTTCGACTGCATCTACTGCGAGTGCGGCTGGAACGCCGAGCACCCCGGACCGCGGCGCTTCAATGCCCGGACCGACGTGCGCGACCGGCTCGAAAGCGTCCTGCGGCGCATGGCCGCCGACGGCACGCCGCCCGACGTCATNACCTTTGCGGGCAACGGAGAACCGACCCTGCACCCCGAATTCGNGGCCGTCATCGACGANACCCTCGCTCTGCGCGACGCCCTGTGCCCCACGGCCAAGGTCTCCGTACTNTCGAACGCNACGCAGCTCCACCGCGACGATGTGCGGCGCGCCCTGCTGCGCGTGGACAACAACATNCTCAAGCTCGATTCGGCATTCGACGCNACGGCACGCCGCATGAACCATCCGCAGAATCCGGCCTACACCGTGCGCGGGGTCGTCGGACAGATGAAGCGGTTCGAGGGGCGGATGATCCTGCAGACGATGTTTCTGCGGGGGACGTGCAACGGAGAGCCGGTCGACAACACCACCGAGGAGGAGGTCGCCGCATGGCTGCGCCTCGTCGACGAAATCCGGCCCCGGCAGGTCATGGTCTACTCGCTCGACCGCGACACCCCCTGCCCCACCCTCGAAAAGGTCGNNCGCGAGGAGCTGCAGGCCATCGCCGCACGCGTCGAAGCGCTCGGAATCCCCTGCTCGGTGGCATAAGGCGGCATAGCAGCAAGAAAAAAGCGGCTCCGAAGCCGCACAACGCAGTCTCCGCCGGCGGAGACGCTTTCCGAATGTATTATAAGGNTCGCAGTGCCTGGAGGATNTGNTCCTCNTCGTAACCGCANAGGGCATGGAGCTGGGCCGGCGTGCCGTGCTCGATCCACTCGTCGCCCACGCCCANCGACCGCACGGCGACCNCGAATCCATGGCTGTTGAACCACGCCGTCACCGCTTCGCCCACGCCGCCGCGCAGCGAACCGTCCTCGACCGTCACCACGCGCCGGAAGCGGCCGCCCACTTCGGCCAGAAGCTCCTCGTCGAGCGGCTTGGCGAAGCGCAGATCGTAGTGGGCCGCGCTGATTCCCTCGGCNGCNGCCCGCTCGGCCGCCCGCGCCGCCGCATGGCCCACGGGCCCCACGGTCAGCACCGCCACNTCGGANCCCTCGCGCAGACGTCGGCCCCGGCCNGCCGGCAGCTCCTCGAACNGTGCGCCCTGCCACTCGGCNCCGGCGCCCGCGCCGCGGGGATAGCGGATCATATAGGGTGCCCCGGCCCGCAAGGCCGAGAACATCATGTTGCGCAGTTCGCGTTCGTCCATCGGCACCGCGATCGTCAGCGACGGCACCGTGCCGAACGCCGCCATGTCGAACAGCCCGTGGTGCGTCACGCCGTCCTCGCCGACCAGTCCGCCGCGGTCGAGACACAGCACCACCGGCAGGTTCTGNATCGCCACGTCGTGGATCACATTGTCGTAGGCCCGCTGCATGAACGACGAGTAAATGTTGCAGAAAGGAACCATCCCCGCCGCGGCTAATCCGGCCGAGAAAGTGACGGCGTGCCCCTCGGCGATGCCCACGTCGAAGCAGCGGTCGGGCATCTCCCGCATGAGGATATTCATCGAACAGCCCGAGGGCATGGCGGGCGTCACCCCCACCACCCGGCTGTCTAAGCGTGCCAGATCGAGGAGCGTCTCGCCGAAGACATCCTGGTAGCGCGCCGCCGCACCCTGCGCCACGAGCCGCTCGCCCGTGTCGGGATTGAAGCGCCCCGGAGCNTGCCACACCGGCTTGTCGTGCTCGGCAGGCAGATACCCTTTGCCCTTGACCGTCATCACATGGAGCAGCTTGGGCCCCGGAATGGCGCGCAGCGCCCGNAGCGTCCNNACCAGTTCGGGCAGGCTGTGGCCGTCGACGGGACCGAAATAGCGGAAGTTGAGNCTCTCGAANAGGTTGCTGTTGTTCAGCACCCCCTGCTTCACGGCNTTGCCCATCTTCTGACACAGCCGCANCAGCCGCGGCGTATGCGACAGCACCCCCCACAGCCGCTGNTTCATGCGGTTGTAGTGGACCGAGGTCGACATCTTGAGCAGGCAGTTCTTGAGCGCCCCCGTCGCNTGGTCGATAGCCATGTTGTTGTCGTTGAGGATCACCAGCAGGTCGGTTTTCTTGCTGGCGCCCGCGTTGTTGAGCCCCTCGAACGCCAGACCGCCCGTCATCGAGCCGTCGCCGATGACGGCCACGACCTTGCGGCTTTCGCCCCGCAGCTCGGCNGCCTTGGCCATGCCGAACGCCGCCGAGATGGAGACCGANGCGTGGCCGCCGCCGAATGCGTCGTACTCGCTCTCGGCCATGCGCGGAAAGCCGCTNATGCCGCCCAGCCGGCGTTTGTTGCGGAACGCTTCGCGGCGCCCCGTGATGATCTTGTGGGCATAGGTCTGGTGGCCTACGTCCCACACGATCTTGTCGTCGGGCGTGTCGTACACGTAGTGGAGCGCCGCCGCCAGCTCCACCGCCCCGAGGCTCGAAGCNAGGTGGCCGGGGTTCACCGAGCACTCCCCGATGATGTAGCGGCGCAGNTCGTCGCAGTAGGCGCGCAGCTCCTCCGGCGTAAGCTCTTTCAGCTCGCGCGGCGAATCCACCTTGTACAGCAACTCGTATTCTTCGGAAATCATAGATAATGCAAAAGCNACACGCNCCGGATACGACCGGAGCGCATGCTCTCTTTTGCAAAGATAGCGAATATTGCAGATATATTCGATAAAAATTCGTATCTTCGCGTAACAAACCCGAGCAGAAAGATGAAATACAGACGCATACTTCTGAAACTGAGCGGCGAATCGCTGCAGGGCGAACAGAAATACGGGCTCTCGCCCGAAGTGCTGCAGTCCTANGCCGAGCAGATCAAGGCGGCGGCCGNGGGCGGCGTGCAGATCGGCATCGTCATCGGCGGCGGCAACATCTTCCGCGGCATGACCGGGGCCAAAAAGGGCTTCGACCGCGTGAAGGGCGACCAGATGGGGATGCTCGCCACGATCATCAACTCGCTGGCCCTGCAGTCGGCGCTCGAAGACAACGGCGTGCGGGCCAAGGTGCTCACCTCGATCCGCATGGAACCCATAGGCGAGTACTTCTCCAAGGCCAAGGCCATCGAATACTTGGAGGCCGGCTACGTAGTCATCATCGGCGGCGGCACGTCGAACCCCTACTTCACCACCGATTCGGCGTCGGCCCTGCGCGGCATCGAGATCGAAGCCGACGTCCTGCTCAAGGGCACGCGCGTCGACGGCGTCTACACGGCCGACCCCGAAAAAGACCCCGCGGCCGTGAAGTTCGACGAGATCACGTTCGAGGAGGTCCTCGACCGCCGGCTCAGGGTCATGGACCTCACGGCGTTCACCCTCTGCCGCGAAAACGGGCTCGGAATCGTCGTCTTCGATATGGACACCCCCGGCAATCTGGGCAAGGTCCTTGCCGGCGAGAAGATCGGCACGCGGGTAAAATCGTAAGAGCCGGTCGAAGTCACGCTTAATCGGATCGTTCACTTTCGACTTTTCACCTTTCACTTTTCACTTCGACGAAATGGCAACCAAGAAAAGCAACAGGCANCTCNGGATCATGCTGGCGCTGATCGCCCTTATCGCGGCGGCGCTTCTGCTGCTGCCGGGCTGCGGCAACCGCCGCACTTCCGAAGCCGACGCCACGACGCTGGTCCGGGTCGGCGACAAGGCGCCCGACTTCACGGTCGAGATGCTCGACGGCTCGAAAACTACCCTCTCCGACCTGCGCGGGCAGGTGGTGCTGCTCAACTTCTGGGCGACATGGTGCCCGCCCTGCCGGCAGGAGCTGGCCCGNGTGCAGCTCGATCTGATCGACCGCTTCGTAGGCGAAGACTTCGTCTTCCTGCCCGTCTCGCGCGGCGAGACGCGCGAAGCCGTGNCCGANTTCCACCGCAAACAGGGCTACTCGTTCCCCATGGGGCTCGACCCCCGGCGCAGCGTCTACGACCGCTATGCCACCGACTTCATCCCGCGCAACTTTCTGATCGACCGCAGCGGCAAGGTGGTGCTGGCATCGGTAGGCTACGAACCCGAGGAGTTCGGGCAGCTGCTGCAAACGATCGAAGATACTCTCGCACAATAATACACACAACGCCATGGATACCAAAACCATTCTCAACGACGCCTCCGCCCGGATGCAGAAAGCCATCGACCACCTCGAAGAGGAGCTGCTCAACGTACGCGCAGGCAAGGCCTCGCCCAACGTCCTCAACGGCGTGATGGTCGACTACTTCGGTTCGCAGGTGCCCGTCTCGGGCGCGGCGAGCGTCACGGTGCCCGACGCCAAGACGATCCTCATCCAGCCGTGGGACAAGAACATGATCCGCACGATCGAAAAGGCGATCGTCGACTCCAACATCGGCCTCACCCCCTCGAACAACGGCGAGCAGATCCGGCTCTCGATTCCGCCCCTGACGGAGGAGCGCCGCAAGGAGCTCGTCAAGCAGGTGCGCTCCGAAGCCGAAACGGCCCGCATCAGCCTGCGCAACGCCCGCCGCGATGCCGTGGAGGCTTTCAAGAAAGCGCAGAAAGAGGGCATGCCCGAAGACGAATCGAAAGACGGCGAAACCCAGACGCAGAAGCTGCTGGAGAAGTTCACCAAGTCGCTCGACGACATCCTCGACAAGAAAGAAAAGGAGATCATGACCGTCTGAGGTCGCTCCGACCGAAATCCTGCGGGCGGAATCTTCGCGTTCCGCCCGTTTCCGCACCGCCCGCCGCCATGAAAAAATACCTGCTCGTTCTGCTTCTCTCCGCCGCCTGCGGCTGCCGGAGCGCCGCCGCACAGGGCTACGTCAAGCTCAACGGGCTCTATGCGCTCGCGGGCGTGGTCAACCCCGCCGTCGAGTTCGCCATATCGCCCAAGTCGACGCTCCAGACCGAAATCGTGGTTTCGCCGTGGAAGTCGATCCGCGGCAAACATATGACGTTCGGCATCTTCATGGGCGAATACCGCTACTACATCAAGGAGCACAACCGGGGCTGGTACGTCGGCGGCAACCTCGGCATGATGGCGTTCGATATGTCGAAGCCCTACTTCGCCGGGGGCCGCATCCGCTTCGAGGATCGCTACTGCAAGGGCTACGGCATGATGATCGGCGTCTGCGCGGGCTACGAATACCGCTTCTGCGAACGGTGGCTCGTCGACGCCTACCTGGGCTGGGCNTGGATGGACAGCCACTACAACGGCTACAGCCTCGGCGGCGAAGTCGACCTCTACCCCCACCGCCCCGTGCAGCCCGAGCACCCCGATCCGTTCAACGGCTCCTCGGAGTGGTACCCCAACAAGATCGGCGTCTCGATCGGCTACCGCATCTTCAAACCCAGGAAATAGCCGCCCGGAGCCATGTTCCGTACGCTTCTGCTCGCCCTCTGCTGCGGAGCCGCCGTCGGCTGCGTCCCGCGCACGTCCCCACGGGCGGCACTCGAACGCGACCTGCAGGCCTTGGCCGATTCGGTTCCGGCCCGCATCGGCATCGCCGCCGTCTTCGGCGAGGGCGACACGCTGACCGTCGGCAACCGGCCCGGCTACCCGATGGCGAGCGTCTACAAGTTCCACCAAGCCCTCGCGCTGCTCGATTCGCTCGGCCGGGCGGACCTTTCGCCGGAGCTGCCGGTCGCCGTGCACTCCTCCGATCTGCTGCCCGACACGTGGTCGCCCCTGCGCGATGCCCGGCCCGGAGGCGGGTACTCCCGGCCGCTCTCCGAACTGCTCTACTACAGCATCGCGCAGAGCGACAACAACGTTTGCGATCTTCTGTTCCGCCTTTTAGGCGGACCGGAAAAAGTCGACCGCTACGTTCGTGGGCTCGGTTTCGGCGACACGTCCATAACGGCCGACGAAGCCGCCATGCACCGCGATCCGGCACTCCAGTATGCCAATACCACCTCGCCGCTCGATGCCGTCCGGCTGCTCGAACGGTTCCGCCGCGGCGAGCTGCTCGCACCTCCTTACGGCGATCTTCTGCTGACTGCCCTGCTGTCTACGGCCACAGGACCCGACAAACTCCGGGGACAGCTGCCGCCCGAGGCACGCGTCGCCCACAAAACCGGCAGCGGCCTGCGCGATGCGCAGGGCGTCGCAGCTGCCGACAACGACATCGGCATCGTCTTTCTGCCCGACGGCCGCGCCTACTCCGTCGCCGTATTCATCGCCGACTCTCCTCGGAGCGACCGCTCGAATGCGGCCGTGATCGCCGCCGCATCCAGACGCATATACGATTATTTCGCATCCGAACGACTACCGAGCAGCCCCGGCCCGGAATGACGCAGGCCACGGTTTGCGTCAGCGAGGCAAGCAGATTCAGCAGTCCGCCGACGGCGCGGCACGAACGGACGACGAACAGGGATCGCTAAAACGTTTNAACATTCCCTTGGCACTCCGATCGCCGACCCTCGTGCTAAAACGTTTTAAATCCGCCGCCGGCTTTGCATTCCAGTCTGGCAGAAAGCCTAACGTTTCTTCCTGCCATTCATTCCAGCGATTGCNGTTCACGNGTGCTGCGGGCTACCGCCACCGTGAGTCGGGAGCCTTGACGGCTGTCGGCACGGAGGGTACCTATGCTTCGTCGTCGTCCTACGCCGCGGGCAATATCAACGCGGGTATCTTGTGGTTCGGGGCGGGCAACGTGAACCCTCTGAACAATGGGAATCGTGCCAACGCGCGTTCCGTGCGCTGCGTCCAGCATCTGCTCCGGGGCTGCTTTTATGAAAAACTCCCGGCCGCCTTTCGGCGGCCGGGAGCGGTCGTATGATAAAGGTGTGAAAAGTTACTTCACCTTGGGACCTGCGGCCACGAGGCTCTTGCCCTCGTCGTTGCCCGTGAACTTCACGAAGTTCTTGACGAAGCGGTTGGCCAGGTCTTCGGCCTTGGTCTCCCACTCCTTGGCGTTCTTGTAGGTGTCGCGCGGGTCGAGAATCTTGGGATCGACGCCCGGCAGCTCGGTCGGCACCTTGAAGTCGAAAGTCGGGATCGTCTTGGTCGGAGCCTTGTCGATCGAACCGTCGAGGATGGCGTCGATGATGCCGCGCGTATCCTTGATCGAGATGCGCTTGCCCGTGCCGTTCCAACCCGTGTTGACCAAGTAGGCCGTGGCGCCCGACTGCTTCATGCGCTTGACGAGCTCCTCACCGTACTTGGTGGGGTGCAGCGAGAGGAACGCCGCACCGAAGCANGCCGAGAAGGTCGGCGTGGGCTCGGTGATGCCGCGCTCGGTACCGGCCAGCTTGGCGGTGAAGCCCGAGAGGAAGTAGTACTTCGTCTGCTCGGGGGTCAGGATCGACACCGGGGGCAGCACGCCGAAAGCGTCGGCCGAGAGGAAGATGACCTTCTTGGCGGCGGGAGCTTTCGATACGGGTTTCACGATGTTGTTGATGTGGAAGATCGGGTACGACACGCGGGTGTTCTCCGTCACGGACTTGTCGGCGAAGTCGATCTTGCCTTTCTTGTCGACCGTCACGTTCTCCAGCAGAGCGTTGCGGCGGATGGCGTTCCAGATATCGGGCTCCGACTCCTTGGAGAGGTTGATGACCTTGGCGTAGCAGCCGCCCTCGAAGTTGAAGACGCCGTCGTCGTCCCAGCCGTGCTCGTCGTCGCCGATGAGCTGNCGNTTGGGATCGGTCGAAAGGGTGGTCTTGCCCGTNCCCGANAGACCGAAGAAGACGGCCGTNTCGCCNTTTTCGTTGGTGTTGGCCGAGCAGTGCATCGAAGCGATGCCCTTNANCGGCAGCANGTAGTTCATGTAGGAGAACATGCCTTTCTTCATCTCGCCGCCGTACCAAGTGTTGATGATGACCTGCATCTTCTCGGTGAGGTTGAAGACCACGGCCGTCTCGGAGTTGAGCCCCAGCTTCTTGTAGTTCTTGACCTTGGCTTTCGAGGCGTTGAGCACCACGAAGTCGGGCTCGCCGTACTCCTCCAGTTCGGCGTCGGTCGGGCGGATGAACATGTTCTTGACGAAGTGGGCCTGCCATGCCACCTCCATGATGAAGCGGATCTTCAGACGCGTGTTCTCNTTGGCGCCGCAGAACGTGTCGACCACGTAGAGCTTCTTGCCCGACAGCTCCTTGGAAGCGATCTTCTTGAGCTCTTTCCANGCGGCCTTGGTCACNGGCTTGTTGTCGTTCTTGTACTCGTCGGAGGTCCACCAGATCGTATCCTTGGTGGTCTCGTCCATCACGAAGAACTTGTCCTTGGGCGAGCGGCCCGTGTAGACGCCCGTCATGACGTTGACGGCGCCCATCTCGGTCACCTGGCCNTTCTCGAAACCGCGCAGGCCCTTCTTGGTCTCCTCGCGATAGAGCTCGTCGTAGGAGGGGTTGTACACGACCTCCTTCACACCCGAGATCCCGTACTTTTTAAGATCCAATTTGTCCATAACTCACTTATTTTTAGAATTAAACCTCTTATCTTCGATACGTCGTCCCCGAGGAACGAACCTTTTCCACCGATGCAAAGGTAGAAAAACTTTGCCTATTTGTGAAAAGGTTAACAGTGAAATTTCCGATTGTTTCTCGAAAAATTTCGCTATATTTGATATCATGGCCGGACTTTATTTCCATATCCCGTTCTGCAAGCGCATCTGCGCCTACTGCGACTTCTACAAGAGCGCCGACCTGCGCCGCATGGACGANGTGCTGGGGGCGATGCGCGCCGAACTGGAACGGCAGCGCGGCTACCTGCGCGGCGAAGCGGTCCGCACGCGCTACTTCGGCGGGGGCACCCCCTCGCTCTGCACCCCGCAGCAGATCGGGGAGCTGCTGGCCCGGGCGGCCGATCTGTTCGACTGCACGGCCGCCGAGGAGACGACCCTCGAAGCCAACCCCGACGATCTGACGGGCNCCTACCTCGATGCNGTGCGCCGCGCGGGCGTCGACCGCCTGTCGATCGGCATCCAGTCGTTCGACGATGCCTGCCTGCGGCTGATGAACCGGCGCCACACGGCAGCCGAAGCAGCCGAAGCCGTGAAGCTGGCCCGGGCGGCNGGCTTCGACAACCTGACGATCGACNTGATTTTCGGCGTTCCCGGCTTCGGGGGCGACTNGCTGCGNCGCTCGCTCGACGCNGCNCTGGAGCTGCGGCCCGAGCATATTTCGGCATACCATTTGACCGTCGAACCCGACACCGCNTTCGGCCGCCGGGCGGCCCGGGGCGACTTCGCNCCGGTNGGGGAACAGGTGAGCGANGANGAATTCCTGCTCGTCCACGAGACGCTGACAAAGGCGGGCTACGAACACTACGAAGTCTCNAACTTCGCGCTGCCGGGCCGCCGNGCCCGCCACAACGCGGCCTACTGGCACGGCGAAAAATACTTGGGCATAGGCCCTGCGGCCCACTCCTACGACGGCCGCGAACGCCATTGGAACGTCTCCTCGCTCGACCGCTACTTAGCCGGCGAAGCACCCGAACGCGAAGTACTGAGCGACCGCGACCGGCTGAACGAATACCTGCTGACGCGGCTGCGGACGGCGGAGGGGATCGACCTTGCCGAGATAGAGCGGCTGTTCGGCGCGGCGTGCGCCCGGCGGCTCGAAAAGGAAGCGCAGCGGTTCGTTGCGGCGGGGATGCTCGCGGCGGCGGAGAGGCGGCTGGCCGTGCCGCCCGCGAAGTTTCTGGTGTCGGACGCCGTCATCGGAGCGCTGTTCCGGGAATGAAATGTTAAATTATTATTAAATTTTTTAAAGAATTGGCGCCGGCAAGCCCCCGCGGCGGCGCAGAGATAGCGTAAAAGCCGGGGCCCGGGGGCGAAAGTCTTTGTTATATATAATATAATGTGTACCTTTGCCGCCGATTTATCCTTATACCGCGCGAATTACAAACATCAACCATAGATTTATGAGCAACGCAAAACTGACCCCGGACTATTTGTTTGAAGTAAGCTGGGAAGTATGCAACAAAGTGGGCGGCATCCACACCGTGGTGTCGACCAAGGCGCAGACCGCACTCCGCAAATTCGGCGACCGCTACCTGCTGCTCGGTCCCGACCTTTCGCACGAGGGGCTCGACCCCGAGTTCGAGGAGGACCTCAACCTGCTGAAGAACTGGCGCCAGAGCGTCTACAACGACGGCATCCGCATCCGCGTGGGCCGCTGGAAGATCAAGGGCGAGCCGACGGCCATCCTGATCGACTTCACGTCGCTTTTCCCGCGCAAGGACGAGATTCTGAAAAAACTGTGGGAGGACTACCACGTAGACTCGCTCTCGGGTCAGTGGGACTACATCGAACCCGTGCTCTTCGGCTACGCCGCAGGGCAGGTGATCGCCTCCTACGTCGATACTTTCTGCACGGCGACCGAGAAGATCGCGGCCCACTTCCACGAATGGATGACCGCGGCCGGCGGTCTCTACCTGCGCCGCAACGCCCCCTACGTAGCGACGCTTTTCACCACCCACGCCACGGTCATGGGCCGCTGCATCGCCGGCAACGGACTGCCCCTCTACAACGACCTGACGAAATTCAACGCCGACGAACTGGCCCGCCAGTTCAACGTCATGGCCAAGCACTCGATCGAGAAGATGGCCGCCACGTACCACGACGCGTTCCTGACGGTGAGCGACATCACGGCCAACGAATGCAAGTACCTGCTGAGCCGCGAACCCGACTGCGTGACGCCCAACGGCTTCGAGAACGATTTCGTATGGAGCGGCGAGGAGTACGAGGCCAAGCGCGCCGAAGCGCGCCGGACGATGATCGAAGTGGCCGAAGCCTGCTTGGGCCGCAAGTTCTCGACCGATCCGCTCATCATCGGCACGAGCGGCCGCTACGAATTCCGCAACAAGGGGCTCGACGTCTTCCTCGAAGCGCTCAAGACGCTGGCCGCCGACGGGAATCTCGACCGCGAGGTGCTGGTATACATCACCGTGCCGGCCGGCAACCGCGGCCCGCGGCCCGATCTGCAGGCCCATCTGGCCGACGCGTCGAACCCCATCGACGGCGGGCAGTACAAATATTCGACCCACCTGCTCGAAAACCCCGCCGGCGACCCGATCGTCCATGCGCTCAGCGGCTCGGTGCTGACGACCGACAACTCGAAAGTCAAGGTCATCTTCGTGCCGACCTACCTCAACCGCAACGACGGCATCTTCGGCAAGGACTACTACGAGCTCCTCGTAGGCATGGACATGACGGTCTTCCCGTCGTACTACGAACCGTGGGGCTACACGCCGCTGGAATCGGTGGCGTTCTCCGTACCGACGGTCACCACGACCCTCGCGGGCTTCGGCCTGTGGGTCAACAAGCAGCCCGAACACGAGGGCGTGGAGGTGATCCGCCGCGACGACTACAACGACCGCGAAGTGGCCGACAAGATCGCCGAAGCCCTGCTGCGCTTCAGCCGGCTCGACGACAAACAGGTAGAGAAAGCCCGCCGCTCGGCCGGCGAGATCGCCAAATCGGCCCTGTGGGAACACCTCTACAGCGCCTACGAAAACGCCTACTCCGAGGCGATCGAGACCTCGATCGTCCGCACCAACCGTGCGGTGCTCGACGACGGCGGCTCGCGCAACGAACAGATCAACTTCGTACGCCAGCAGCTTTTCGTCGAGAAACCCAACTGGAACCGCATGATGGTCGACAAGACCCTGCCGGCGCGTCTGCATGCGCTGGAAGTGCTCTCGCGCAACCTCTGGTGGTGCTGGAACCCCGGGGCCCGCGACCTGTTCGAGAACATCGATCCGGTGCTGTGGACCGAGTGCGACCGCAACCCCATTGCGTTCCTCGACAAACTGAGCATCGAGCGGCTGCGCGAGCTGGAGCAGGACGGCAATTTCCTCGCCCAGCTGGATGCCGTGCATGCGCAGTTCGAGGCCTACATGAACGAAAAGCCCGATCCCAAAACGACGACGGTCTCCTACTTCTCGATGGAGTACGGTCTGCACTCGTCGCTGAAGATCTATTCGGGCGGTCTGGGCATTCTGGCCGGCGACTACCTCAAGGAAGCGTCGGACAAGAACGTGCCGATGGCGGCCGTAGGTCTGCTGTACCGCTACGGCTACTTCACGCAACGGCTCTCGGCCCAGGGGGCGCAGGAGGCGACCTACGAAGCGCAGAACTTCTATAAACTGCCCATCTCGCCCGCNCGCGACGAGGAGGGCAACTGGCTCACGGTGACCATCGCCTTCCCGGGCCGCACGCTCTCGGCGCGCGTCTGGAAATGCCAGGTGGGCCGCACCGACCTCTTCCTCCTGGACACCGACTTCGAGGACAACCTCGAGGAAGACCGCCGGATCACCCACCACCTCTACGGCGGCGACTGGGAGAACCGCCTCAAGCAGGAGATACTGCTGGGCATCGGCGGCATCCGCGCCCTGCGCAAGTTGGGCATCAAGCACCAGGTATTCCACTGCAACGAGGGCCANGCCGCATTCATCGGCATCGAGCGCATCCGCGANCTGGTGAACCACAAGAAACTTTCGTTCTCCGAGGCGCTGGAAGTCATCCGCTCGTCGTCGCTCTTNACGACCCACACNCCNGTGCCGGCCGGTCACGACGCATTCCCCGAACACATGATCCGCCAGTACATGTCGCACTACCCCGACGTGCTGGGCATCACCTGGGAGCAGTACATCAACCTCGGCAAGACCAACCCCAACGACCCCAACGAGAAATTCTCGATGTCGGTGCTGGCCTGCAACCTTTCNCAGGAGGTCAACGGCGTATCGTGGCTCCACGGCGAAGTCTCCAAGGATATTCTCGGAAACATGTGGCCCGGCTACTTCAAGAACGAGCTCCACATCGGCTACGTNACCAACGGCGTGCACTTCCCGACGTGGATCGCCACCTCGCTGCGCCGTCTCTACGCCCGCTACTTCGGCGACGGCTTCGAGGGCCACACCTACAACATTCCGGCATGGCAGAAAGTCCACAACATCCCCGACGAGGAGCTGTGGGCCGAGCGCATGAACCTCAAGAACCGCCTTATCAAGCACATCCGCCGCCGCTTCAGCGACCCCAACCANGTGCGTCTCGACTCGCCGCGCCAGATGATCCAGATCATCGAGGGCATCAAGCCCGACGTGCTGACCATCGGCTTCGCGCGCCGCTTCGCCACCTACAAGCGCGCCTACCTGCTCTTNACGAANCTCGACCGCCTGNCGGCCATCGTCAACAACAAGGANCGCCCCGTGCAGTTCATCTTCGCGGGCAAGGCCCACCCCAACGACAAGCCGGGGCAGGACCTCATCAAGCGCATCGTCGAGGTGGCCGCCATGCCCCAGTTCGTAGGCAAGATTCTCTTCCTGCAGAACTACGACATGGAGCTGGCCCGCCGCATGGTGCAGGGCGTCGACGTATGGCTCAACACCCCGACGCGTCCGCTCGAAGCCTCGGGCACCTCGGGCGAGAAGTGCGTGATGAACGGCGTNATGCAGTTCTCCGTGCTCGACGGCTGGTGGGTCGAGGGCTACAAGGAGGGCGCCGGCTGGATGCTCCCCATGGAACGCACCTTCGAGGACCAGCACTACCAGGACGAGCTCGACGCCGAGATGATCTACAACACCATCGAGGAGCAGATCGCACCGCTCTACTACCAGCGCGAGCAGGACGGCATACCCCATGCGTGGGTGGCCTCCGTCAAGCGCTGCGTGGCCGACATCGCGTCGAACTTCACCACCAACCGCATGCTCATCGACTACGAGGAGCGTTTCTACGACAAGCTCGCAGCCCGCAAGCAGGAGATCACCGAGGGCGGCTACAAGCTGGCCCGCGAGATCGCGGCATGGAAACGCAAGGTGTCGGCCGCATGGGATCAGGTGCGCGTGGTCGACGTGCAGCGCGTGAAGATCGACCGCGAAGCCGTCTTCGTGGGCGAGAAATACCGNTTCGAGGTGAAGCTCGACATCGCCAACCTCCGGCCCGAAGACCTCGGGGTGGAGATGGTCATCGCCCAGCAGATCGTCGGCAACGAGAGCGCCAACGTGTCGCGCACGGTCGGTCTCTCGTGCACCGGGGTCGAGGGCAACACGGCGACCTACGCGCTCGACTACACGCCCGACGAGACCGGCACCTACGATGTGGCGCTGCGTGTCTTCCCGCAGAACGAACACCTGCCCCACCGCATGGACTTCGCGCTGGTGAAGTGGGCCTGAGTTCCGAAAAACGGATGCACGGAAAGAGCCGGAGAAGAAGAATTTTTTCGGAATACCGTAACAAGTTGACGAAAAAATCGCTATCTTCATAACACGAAAACAAAGTCATTCACGAAAACAGCATGTCAGCACTAACTTTCGACAAAAGCGAACTGGGCAATCTGGAGTACTCGCTCCAGCGGGAGATGCTCGCTACCGACCGCCGCGGCGGCTACATGAGCACCACCATCGTCTGCTGCAACACGCGGCGCTACCACGGCCTGATCGTGGCGCCCATCGACGAGAGCGAGCGCACCTATCTGCTGCTGTCGTCGCTCGACGAGACGATCGTGCAGCACGACCAGAGCTTCAATCTGGCGCTGCACCGCTTCAAGGGCGTGTACGAGCCGCGCGGCCACAAATACATCACCGACTTCCAGTATACCCCCACCCCGACGATCACCTACCGCGTCGGCGGCGCGATTCTGAAGAAAGAGATGCTGTGGATCCACAAGCGCACGCAGCTGATGATCCGCTATACGCTCGTCGACGCCCACTCCGAGACGCGGCTGCGGCTGCGGCCGTTCNTGGCGTTCCGCGACAAGCACGCGCTGACCAAGGCCAACATGGAAGCCAACGGCCACTCCTACCCGGCCGTCAACGGCGTGAAGTGCCGGCTCTACGACTCGTTCCCGTGGCTCTACCTGCAGACCAGCAAGCCCGGCACGGAGTTCGTGCCCGCTCCCGACTGGTACTACGATTTCGAGTACCTGCAGGATATCGCCCGCGGCTACGAGGGTCACGAAGACCTGCTGACGCCCGGCTATTTCGAGACCGAACTCAAGAAAGGCGAGAGCATCGTCTTCTCGGCATCGCTCGACGAGATGGGGTCGACCCGCACCATCGAGGAGGTGTTCGAGGCGTCGATCGCCCGCCGCACCCACAAGATCGACTTCATGAGCTGTCTGGAGCACTCGGCCCGGCAGTTCGTCGTCCGCCGTCCGGGCGGCCGCACCGAGGTCGTCGCAGGCTACCCGTGGCACGGCTTCTCGGCCCGCCAGATGTTCATCGCCCTGCCCGGACTGACCCTCGCGCAGGATCATAAGGAAGACTGCATCGACGCCCTCGACACGCAGGTGCGCGACATGCAGGAGGGCATGTTCGCCGGCTCGGCATCGGCCGCCGTGGCTGCCGACGCACCCCTCTGGTTCTTCTGGACCCTGCAGCAGCTCGAAAAGTCGCTCGACGGCCGCACGATCTGGGGACGCTACGGCGGCGCCATGAAGCAGCTGCTCGAAAGCTACCGCCGCGGCATCGCCGGACGCGTGATCCTCAACGACAACGGGCTGATATGGGCCTCGTCCGACGAACGGCCCCTCACGTGGATGGATTCGGTGGTGGACGGCNANGCCGTCACCCCGCGCAACGGCTACCAGGTAGAGGTCAACGCCTTGTGGTACAACGCNGTATGCTACACGCTGAAGNTGGCNGCCGAGAACGGCGACACGGAGTTCGTCGCAGCNTGGGAAGCGCTTCCCGCACGCACGGCGGCCTCGTTCAACGAGCTGTTCCGCCTGCCGCAGGGCTACCTCGCCGACTGCGTAGGGGGCGACGGCGCCGACGACACGATCCGCCCCAACATGATCATCGCCTGCGGACTGCCCTACAANATGCCCGACATGGAGACGCAGATCGACGTGGTGCGCACCGTGCGCCAGCACCTGCTGACCCCCAAGGGNCTGCGGTCGCTGACCCCCCGCAACCCNCTCTACAAGGGCGTGTGCGACGGCTCGCCCGCCGAGCGCGACTTCGCCGCCAAAAACGGATCGGTGTGGCCGTGGCTGCTGCCGTTCTATGCGCAGGCCTGCTTCGACATCGACGGCGACGCNTTCCTGC
This sequence comes from Alistipes sp., assembly GCA_014796635.1. Classification (GTDB taxonomy): domain Bacteria; phylum Bacteroidota; class Bacteroidia; order Bacteroidales; family Rikenellaceae; genus Alistipes. The sequence goes on along the minus strand of JAAVIK010000001.1, from coordinate 576,369 downwards.
CGCAGGCCGAGGAGATGCTCGCCTCGTTCGAGGAAGACATCCAGGTCTACGGCATCGGATCGATCAACGACCTCTACGACGCCGATCCCCCCTACGTCTGCCGCGGAGCCATTTCGCAGGCATGGAGCGTGGGCGCCGTCCTCGACCTCTACCGCATGATCCGCGAGCGGAAAAACGGAAAATAAAGAATCCTCTCCGGAGCGGGCGGGAGCGTCCGCGCGCCGCAGACGGCGGAACCCGGAACGAAAGACGCTATAAGTTGTAAAGAAAGGATAGTTATGAGAGTTTTAATGTTCGGCTGGGAGTTTCCTCCTCACATCGCCGGCGGTCTGGGCACTGCCTGCTACGGCATGACCCGCGGGCTGGCGCGCAACGGCGTCGANGTGACGTTCGTGGTGCCGCACGCCTACGGCGACGAGGATCAGCGTTTCACCCATGTGCTGAACGCCAGCGAAGTGGAGGCCCTCTACGGATCGACCGGAAGCGGCGCCGACGACATCCTGTCCCACCTGTCGTTCATCCGCATCGACTCGAACATGGTGCCCTACCTTTCGCCCGAGGAGTATGCCGACTACCACGAACAGTTCNTCAAGAGCGGCCAGCGCACNTGGTCGACGACCGACGCGTGGAAGCAGCGCTACACCTTCTCCGGCAAGTACGGCGCCAACCTCATGGAGGAGGTGGCCCGCTACGCCGTGGTCGCGGCGCAGGTGGCCCGCGATCTGGAGGGGCAGTTCGACATCATCCATGCCCACGACTGGCTCACCTACTTCGCCGGTATCGCCGCCAAGCGCGTGTCNGGCAAGCCGCTGGTCGTGCACATGCACGCCACGGAATACGACCGCAGCGGCGAGAACGTCAACACGCAGGTCTACGCCATCGAGCGCGCAGGCATGCAGGCCGCCGACCGGGTNATGGCCGTCTCGAACCTCACGCGCAACATCGTCATCAACCGCTACGGCATTCCGGCCGAACGCGTGGTGACGATGCACAACGCCGTGCGCTTCGCCGAGAACTCGTCGGAAGCGCCCGAACGCGGCGTCGAGGACAAGATCATCACGTTCCTCGGCCGCATCACCTACCAGAAAGGNCCCGACTACTTCGTCGAGGCGGCNGCCAAGGTGCTCAAGCGCATGCCCAACGTCCGCTTCGTCATGGCCGGCTCGGGCGANATGATGAACCACGTCATCCGCCGCGTCGCGCGGTTNGGCATCGCCGACCGCTTCCACTTCACGGGCTTCCTGCGCGGCGAAGACGTNCACAAGATGTTCCAGCTCTCGGACGTCTACGTCATGCCCTCGGTGTCGGAGCCGTTCGGCATCTCGCCGCTCGANGCCATGCGCTCCAACGTGCCGGTCATCATCTCCAAGCAGAGCGGCGTGGCCGAAGTGCTGGACTACGCCGTGAAGGTCGACTACTGGGACGTCGACGCCATGGCCGANGCCATGTACGGCCTCATCGAATACCCGGCACTGGCGAACATGTTCGCCGAAAAGGGNCTCGANGAGGTGACCAACCTCAAGTGGAACAACGTAGCNGCNAAGATCAAGGCCGTCTACGAAGAAGTGATCGAAGAAACTAAGAATCGATAATACCATGAAAACCGTCTGCCTGTACTTTCAGGTCCACCAGCCCTGGCGTCTGAAGAAATACCGTTTCTTCAACATGGGCAAGGACCACAACTATCTGGACGACCTGCNGAACCGCNCGATCATGCAGAAGGTGGCGCGCCAATGCTACCTGCCGATGAACGCCCTGCTTCTGAAGCTCATCCGCGAGAACGAGGGCCGGTTCCGCTGCTCGTTCTCGATCACGGGTACCGCTATCGAGCAGTTCCGCAAGTTCGCGCCCGAAGTGCTCGATTCGTTCAAGGAGCTGGCCGCCACGGGCTGCGTGGAGTTCCTGGCCGAGACCTACTCCCACTCGCTGGCNTCGCTGGCGTCGAAAGAGGATTTCGTCGAACAGGTGCAGCTCCACGTCCGGACCGTCGANCAGGAGTTCGGACAGAAGCCCACGGCGTTCCGCAACACCGAGCTGATCTACTCGGACGACATCGGCNCCATGGTGGCCGAAATGGGATTCCACACCATGCTGGCCGAGGGTGCCAAGCACGTATTGGGCTGGAAGTCGCCCAACTTCGTCTATGCCAACGCCATCGACCAGCGGATGCGCCTGCTGCTGCGCAACTACAAGCTCTCGGACGACATCGCGTTCCGCTTCTCGGACCGCGGCTGGGACCAGTGGCCGCTGACGGCCGAGAAATTCGGCGGGTGGCTGGCTTCGGAGGAGACGCCGGGCGAGGTGATCAACCTCTTCATGGACTACGAGACTTTCGGCGAGCACCAACACGCCGACACGGGCATCTTCGAGTTCATGCGGACGCTGCCTGCGGCGCTGCTCTACACCAAGGAACTGGAGTTCGCCACGGTCAGCGAAGCCGCCGCGAAGTACCANCCCGTATCGGTGCTCCACTGCCCGCACACGATGTCGTGGGCCGATGAGGAGCGCGACGTCACGGCNTGGGTGGGCAACGAACTGCAGAACGAAGCGTTCTCGAAACTCTATGCCCTCAAGGAGAAGATCGCCGANCTGAACAATCCCGACTTCGACTATGTATGGAACTTCCTCCAGACCTCNGACCACTTCTACTACATGGCGACCAAGTGGCTGTCGGACGGCGACGTACACTCCTACTTCAATCCCTACGATTCGGCCTACGACGCGTTCATCAACTACATGAACGTGCTCTCGGACTTCATTATCGAAGTCGACAAGGCGCTGGCTGCCAAAGAGGCGTAGCGAGAAAGGAAAAGGATTTATAAGGAGCGCGCCGGGCTGTTGCAGTCCGGCGCGTTCGTCGTTTCCTCGGCGGCCGGGATTATCGCGAGGAGCCGAACCGGAACGTTTTCGATAAACCGAGCGCAGAGCCGAATTTATTCGGGCCATGCCGAGGCGAGAAAACCTGCAAGAAATCGAAACCTTTTATGTTTAACCTTTCACTTTTCACCTCCGAATAAAAAGCAGCCCCGGAGCAGATGCTGGACGCAGCGCACGGAGAAGCCGTTAGCCCGGTTATTGTTGTTCAACGGGTTCACGTTGCTCGTGTTGAAGTTCAGACTGCCCGCGTTGACATTGCCGGCCGCATAGGACGAAGACGACCAACACCAGCCGCCTGCGCCGACACTCGTCAAGGCTCCCGTCGTGTTGGCGCGGTAGCCCGCAGCGGACGATCCGAGCAATCGCTGGAATGAATGGCAGGAAGAAACATTAGGCTTTCTGCCAGACTGGAATGCAAAGCCGGCGGCGGATTTAAAACGTTTTAGCACGAGGGTCGGCGATCGGAGTGCCAAGGGGATGCTAAAACGTTTTAGCGATCCCTGTTCGTCGTCCGTTCGTGCCGCGCCGTCGGCGGACTGCTGAATCTGCTTGCCTCGCTGACGCAAACCGTGGCCTGCGTCATTCCGGGCCGGGGCTGCTATATGGCTGCTTTCAAACCGCGCTACCCCTTGCGCTTGTAACGCGAGGGCGAAGTGCCGGTATGCAGCTTGAAATACTTGCCGAAGAACGACTGCGTGGAGAAATTGAGGTGGTAGGCGATCTCCTGGATACTCATGCCCGAATACTTCAGGAGGGTTTTGGCCTCGAGGATCACCGCCTCGTCGATCCAGCGCGCCGCGGTCTTGCCGCTCACTTCCTTGACGGCGGAGGAGAGGTATTTGGGCGTGATATTGAGCTGCTTGGCATAGAAGCCGACGTTGCGCCGGCTCTTGTGGTGGAGCTCCAGCAGCTTCATGAACTCGCTGAAAAGCACCTCGCAGCGCCCCTGCTTCTGCCCGCCCTGCTCCTCGCGCTGGTTGATGTCGATAATCAGGTAGAACGCCGTGGTGAAAAGCGAACGGATGATCTCGTGGCGGTAACGCTCCTTGTCGCTGAGCAACATGGCCTTGACGAGCTGGAACAGCTGCCGGATCTCAGCGACGTCCTGCTCGGAAACCTGCAGCACAGGGGCCTTGCCGAAACGCATGTAGACGGGAAGCGACGCCGAGAGGTCGATCTGTATCTCGTTGACGAACGACTTGGAAAAAGCCAGCACGAACGCGGCGGCGTTGGCCGAACACCGGACCGTGCGGATGATGCTCCCCGGGTTGAAGAAGACGATATTGTTGGGCCGCACCTGGTACTCTTTCATATCGATGGAGACGACCGCCTCGCCGGCCATCATGATGATGACCGAAAAACCGTCGATCGTGACGGGGTGCTCGGCCGTGGTGTTGCTGCGGGCGTCGAGCGACGTGATGACCAGATCGTCGGACAGGTAGGAGACGTCGCGCATCTCCTTTTTGATGCGCTGGATCGAAACCTTCTTGAGGTTCTCGCTGACAAGGGGCCTTTTCATGACCGGCTCTCTTTTTCGCACATCACCTGCAGCCCGCCGGGCAGACACTCGATATGGAGCGGGAACTCGGCGCCTTTCTGTCCGTCGACGTCGGTGGGCTCGTTGAGCGTGGAGCGGATGTCGAGCCGGCGGACCTGCAGCTGCCGGATGATCCGGGGCGCACCCCCGAGCAGGTAGCGGATCATGGCCTCGGTGGAGCGGACGACGTTTTTCTTCTCGAGCATCAGGCAGTCGAACAGCCCGTCCTTGACCGACGCGCGGCGCGCCAGACGGAAGCCGCCGGCCGTCTCGCCGTTGAAGACCAGCACGATGAGCGAATCGAGGTCGAACACCTCGCCGTCGGCGACGACCTCCAGAGGCACGGCGTGCATCGACCGGAACTCCTTCATGCCCTCGATCAGGTAGGCCAGCTTGCCGATGAGGTGCTTGCTGGCGTTGGACGTATGCTGCGAAGTGGTGGTGAAGATGCCGAACGAGAGGACGTTGACGAAGTACTGGCCGTTGACGCGTCCGCAGTCGACGCGGTCGACGCATCCGAAAGCGATCTGCCGGGCCGCCTCGAGGGGCTTGTCGGACATGCCCAACGCCCGGGCGAAGTCGTTGGCCGTGCCGGCGGGAATGATGCCGAGCGGGATATCCAACCCTTTCTGCTTCATGGCATTGACGACGAAGTTGACCGTGCCGTCGCCGCCCGCCACGACCATCAGGCCGATCTGCTCGCGGCCGTCGAACGGATTGGCGCCGAAGTCGATCGGCACGGGCTCGATATCGTATCCGGCCTGGCGGAAGACCTCGCAGACCGGCTCCACGTTGCGGCCGATCCGGCCCTTGCCGGACTGGCCGTTATAGAGAAAAACGGCTCTCTTCATAGTTCGCTCAATTCATGATCAACTCCTGCATCGCCTCGGAGACGTACTCCTCGTAGCCGTCGTCGCCCGCCAGAATGAAGTAGACTTTCACCCCGGGCATCCGCCCGGCGGCGGCCAGCGCATCGTCGGCCCCCATGGCCAGAAACATGGTGCCCAAGGCATCGGCTTCGGCGCAGGTGGGAGCCGCGGCGGTGACGGACAGCAGCCGCGACAGCACGCTGCGCCCGGTCCGCGGGTCGATCGTATGGGCCACCTTGCGGCCCTGCGCATCCATATAATAACGGCGGTAGTTGCCCGACGTAGCCAAAGCCCCCTCGGAGAGGCGCACGCGCTTCTGCACGAACTCGCCGTCGGTCATGTTGCCGTCGAACGGCGTCTCGACCCCGATCCGCCACGGAGCGCCCTGGCGGTTGACGCCGCGGCAGCGCACCTCGCCACCGATGTCGACCAAGTAATTGCAGGCCCCGAACCCCTCGACCAAGGCGGCCAGCAGGTCGACGGTATAGCCCTTGGCCACGGAATTGAAATCGAGCTGCACGCGCGGGTCGGCCTTGACCAGCCGCCCGTTGCAGATCGCGACCTTTCCGCGGCCGACGAACGCGAGGAGCGAATCGACGTTCGGCTCCCGCTGCGCCTCGCGTCCGGCGAAGCCCCACGCCTCGACCAAGGGCTTGACCGTGACGTCGTAGCGGCCGTCGCTCAACGCCCCGATGCTGTCGGCGAGGTGCAGGCAATAAGCTATGTGGAGGTCGACGCTGTCGGTCTCGTTGCGGTTGAGACGGCTCAGCAGCGACTCCTCGTCGAAGATCGACATCGACGCCTTGGCCCGGCGGTCGAGCTCCATGACGGCGGCGTAGAGCTCCTGCTGGCCGACCCCCTCGACGTCGGCGACCACGCGCAGCGAAGTACCGAGCATGACCCCCTCGACGGTGGTATAACGACGGCCGGGCGAGCAGGCGGCAACCAGCGACGCACCGACGATCAGAACCCATTTCAGCATAAGATTCAACTTTTTCTCCTGCAAAAATACGATTTTCCCGGAAGAAATATCGCTTTTTTCGTTGCGAACAGGAATAATTCTTCATTTTTGATTTTTAATTCTCAATTTATTCGTACCTTTGCCGAACGCTCTGGCGTTATTCACGGTAAGGGGAATGCGTCGTAGAGTGGAACTTAAATAACTCAATACACAAATGGCTTATTTAACCGCAGAGAAAAAGCAGGAGCTTTTCGGCCAGTACGGCAAGTCCAACACCGACACGGGCTCTCCCGAGAGTCAGATCGCGCTGTTCTCGTACCGTATCAGCCACCTTACAAACCACCTCAAAAGCAACAAGCACGACTTCGGNACCCAGCGCGCNCTGCTGCGNCTGGTNGGNAAGCGCCGNCAGTTGCTGGAGTACCTNAAGGANGTNGACATCGANCGCTACCGNGCNATCGTNAAGACGCTCAANCTCCGCAAGTANTCCGCTGNGGAAGAAATGAGGGCAATTCCCGCAAGGGGTTGCCTTCATTTACGTAAAAGACAATCATTCGGAAAAAATAATTTCAGGAAAAATTCTTATGGAAGAAAAGAAGCTGTACAATGCAGTCCGCAAGATCATCACGCTGGCCGACGGCCGCGAGATCGAGATCGAAACGGGCAAGCTGGCCAAGCAGGCCGACGGCTCGGTGGTCGTCAAGATGGGCGACACGATGCTGCTCGGTACCGTCGTAGCGGCCAAGGATGCCAAACCCGACACCGATTTCATGCCTTTGCAGGTAGAATACAAAGAGAAATACGCCTCGTGCGGCCGCTATCCCGGCGGCTTCATGAAGCGCGAGGGCAAAGCCAACGACGCGGAGGTGCTGACGGCCCGTCTGATCGACCGCGCNNTGCGCCCGCTGTTCCCCTCGGACTATCACGCCGAAGTTTACGTGACGGTGAACCTCATCTCGGCCGACAAGGACATTCAGCCCGACGCACTGGCCGGACTGGCCGCCTCGGCGGCGCTGGCCGTNTCNGACATTCCGTTCGGCGGCCCGATCTCNGAGGTGCGNGTCGTNCGCAAGAACGGCNAGTANGCCATCAACCCGGGATTCTCGGANATGGCCGAATGCGACCTCGACATCATGGTGGGCGGTACGATCGACAANATCCTCATGGTNGAGGGCGANATGAAAGAGGTCTCCGAGGAGGTGATGCTCGGCGCCATCAAGTTCGCCCANGAGGAGATCAAGAAGCACTGCGCCGTACAGATCGAACTCGCGAAAGAACTGGGCAAGGACGTGAAGCGCACCTACTGCCACGAAGTCAACNACGAGGAACTGCGCCAGACGATCATCCGCGAACTCTACGACAAGGCCTACGCCATTGCGACGAGCGGCACGATGAAGCACGAGCGCAGCGACATGTTCGACGCACTGGAAGCCGAGTTCGCGTCGCGCTACACGGAGGAGGAGNTGGTGGAGAAAGCNCCGCTGATCCACAAGTACTTCCACGACGACGTNCAGAAGAAAGCCATGCGCAACATGATCCTCGACGAGGGCAAGCGCCTCGACGGCCGCCGCACCGACGAGATCCGNCCGATCTGGTGCGAGGTGGGCTACCTGCCCGCCGCCCACGGCTCGGCGATCTTCACGCGCGGCGAAACGCAGTCGCTGACGACCGTGACGCTGGGTACGAAGCTCGACGAAAAGGTCAAGGACGAAGTGCTGGTACAGGGCACCGAGCAGTTCGTGCTGCACTACAACTTCCCGCCTTTCTCGACGGGCGAGGCCAAGGCCGCACGCGGTCTGAGCCGCCGCGAGATCGGCCACGGCCACCTCGCNTGGCGCGCGCTGAAGCCGATGATTCCGCTGGGCGAGGAGAACCCCTACGCCGTACGCGTGGTGTCGGACATTCTGGAGTCGAACGGCTCGTCGTCGATGGCGACCGTCTGCGCCGGNACGCTGGCGCTGATGGATGCGGGCGTGAAGATCAAGAAACCCGTATCGGGTATCGCCATGGGTCTGATCTCGGATTCGGCGAGCGGCAAGTGGGCCGTGCTGTCGGATATTCTGGGCGACGAAGACCACTTGGGCGACATGGACTTCAAGGTGACGGGAACCCGCGACGGCATCACCGCCACGCAGATGGATATCAAGGTGGACGGCCTCTCCTACGAGGTGCTCGCCGCCGCGCTGGAGCAGGCGCGCAAGGGCCGCATGCACATCTTGGACAAGATCACGGAGTGCATCGCCGAACCGCGTGCCGAGTACCGTCCGTTCGTACCGCGCATCGTTCAGATCACCATTCCGCAGGATATGATCGGCGCCGTGATCGGCCCGGGCGGCAAGGTGATCCANGACATCCAGAAGACCACGAACACGACGATCACCATCACCGAGGACGACAGCAAGGGCTACGTCGACATCTTCGGNGTGGACAAGGCGGCCCTCGACGGAGCGCTGGCCCGCATCAAGGCGATCGTNGCTCAGCCCGAAGTAGGCGAGACCTACCATGGCAAGATCCGCTCGATCGTAGCATTCGGCGCGTTCGTGGAGATCATGCCGGGCAAGGACGCCCTGCTCCACATCTCGGAGATCGACTACAAACGCTTCGAGACGATGGAGGAGACGGGCCTCAAGGAGGGCGACGAAATCGATGTGAAACTCATCGGCNTAGACGCCAAGACGGGCAAACTCAANCTCTCGCGCAAGGCCCTGCTGCCCAAACCCGANGGCTACGTGGAACGCGAACGCCGCCCCCGCCCCGACCGCGGAGACCGGCGCGAACGCCGCGANCGCAACGAGGAATAACGGCGGAGCACCTGTTTCGGNCGGAAAAATTTCAGGAAAAACCGCCCGAAATATTGCACAATCGCCGAGAGTTTCCTATATTTGCCCCTGTATGCCGCATGCGGACGCCCTCTCGGACGCCGCACGGCGGCAGATCCGGGCAACGGAGAAAAAGCAAACAACAATAAACACACTAAACATTCTATTCGAGATGAAAAAATTCATGAAACTGAGCGTCGTGCTCGTAGCCGGCGCGCTGGCTTTCTCGAGCTGCAACTGCTTCAAGAAGATGGCCAAGAACCGCGACGAGGTGAACCTGACCGTCAATCCCGAGATCCTCACGCTGAACAACGGCTTCGTAGCCGCCGATATCAACGTGACTTTCCCCGAGGCTTANTTCAATAACAAGGCTGTCGTCAAGGTTACGCCCGTGATCGTATTCGAGGGCGGCGAAGTAGCCGGCACGCCCAAGTTCTACCNGGGCTCGAAAGTCGACGACAACTACACGGTAGTGGAGAACAACGGCGNCAGCTTCACGCAGCACGTAGAGTTCCCCTACGACGCACGCATGGACCAGTGCGCCCTGCAGCTGCGCGCCGAGATCAAGTGCCCCAGCGGCGCCTGCAAGGAGTTCACGCTGGTNAACCTCAACGACGGTGCGATCCCGACCAAGGAGCAGGCCGAGATTNTGGCCGGCGACGACGAAGCNGCCAAGGCCGCGCTGGCCAAGGAGTTCGGTCTGACGGTAGCCTACGGTCTGAACACGCTGCAGAAGGACATCAAGTACGGCGACATCATGGAGCCCATGGCCAACAACTACAAGCGCGTGACCACCGTAGTGGACAAGACCGACCTGCTCTANGCTATCAACTCGTCGGTAGTGACGAAGAAGAACGAGCGCAAGGCNGACCTCAACGCATTCAAGAGCAACGTCGACAAGAACCTCGAGAACGACCGCGCCACGCAGAACATCGCCATCAAGGGCTATGCTTCGCCCGACGGTCCGGAGAAGTTCAACGACAAGCTCTCGAAAGCCCGCAGCGAATCGGGTAAGAAGGTGGTTGCCAAGCTGCTGAAGAAGACGGGTCTGGATATCGACGCCGCAGCCTACGGCGANGACTGGGCCGGCTTCAAGGAACTGGTCGAGAAATCGGACATCAAGGACAAGAACCTCATTCTGCAGGTACTGAGCCTCTACAACTCGCCCGCACAGCGCGAGAGCGAGATCAAGAACATGACCTCGGTATTCAACGAACTGAAGACCGACATCCTGCCCGAACTGCGCCGCTCGCAGATCGTCAACAGCACCGACATCCAGGGCAAGACCGACGCCGAGATCATGGCCGCATACCGCAACGGCGATGAGCTGACCGTCGAGGAGTATCTCTACGCTGCCGAGACGCTGGCCAACGGTGCCAACGAGCAGGTTGCGATCCTGACCGCCGCNGCCAAGAAGTACGANGACGCCCGCGTTTACAACAACCTCGGTGTCGCTCAGACCAAGGCCGGTCAGAAGGCTTCGGCTCTGAAGTCGTTCGAGAAAGCTGCCAAGCTGGATTCGTCGAAGGAGCTGAACAAGAACCTGCTTCTGGCCAACCTCGCCAACGGCAACACCGCCGAGGCCAAGAAGTANGCTCAGTCGGCCGACGCCGAGTCGAAAGCCGCGCTGGCTGCCGCACAGGGCGACTACAAGGCTGCCGCCAACACGCTGGAGGGCTACAACGCCGCAGTCGCTTCGGTGATGAACAACGACCTGCCCGCTGCNAAGAANGCTATCGCCAAGGACAACTCGGCCGATGCCGACTACCTGCGCGCTGTCATCGCAGTGAAGGAAGGCGATCTGAACACCGCCGACGCACAGCTCAAGAGCGCCGTATCGAAGAATCCGGCACTCGCCGAGAAGGCTGCCAAGGATATCAATCTGGCCGCACTCCGCAAATAATCTGCGCCGCCAACGAAAAAGAGCCCGGGACATATGGTCCGGGCTCTTTTTTTGTATATGCGTCGGAGTGTGGAAAATCAATTATTTTTTCTACTTTTGTAAAAAATACCGACCTATGGAATACGCAAACCAACTGAACGAATACGCTCCTGCATGGAGCGCGGCCGAAGTCGACGAACGGGTGGCCCGCCTGCGCAAGCTCGCCGAGCGCAACCATAACGCCGAAGTCTACAAATTCTGCTACTCGGCGATCGATCTGACGACCCTGTCGTGCAACGATTCGGTNAAGTCGGTCACGGAATTCGCCCGCAAGGCCGCCGAGTTCTACGGCAAATATCCCCATATTCCCAATGTGGCGTCGATCTGCGTCTACCCGTCGTTCGTGGAGACGGTGGGGCTGGCCGTCGACGGCACGCCGATGCGTATCACGTCGGTAGCCGGCGGGTTCCCGGCGGCGCAGACGTTCCTCGAAGTCAAGGCGCTGGAAGTGGCCATGGCGATCGAGAACGGCGCCGACGAAGTGGACATCGTACTCAACGTAGGCCGCATGCTGACGGGCGAATACGACGAAGCCGCCAACGAAGTGGAGGTGATCCGCACGGAGATGGACCGCGACGTGGTGCTGAAAGTCATCATCGAATCGGGCGCGCTCAAGACGCCCGAGCTNATCCGCAAGGCCTCGCTTCTCTCGATGCTCGCGGGCGCCGACTTCATCAAGACCTCGACGGGCAAGATCGACGTNGCCGCGACNCCCGAAGCGGCGCTGGTGATGTGCGAAGCGATCCGCGACTACTACGGCAAGACGGGCCGCAAGGTGGGATTCAAGGCCGCCGGCGGTGTCCGCACGGCCGAAGATGCGGCGCTCTACTACACGATCGTCGAGGAGACGCTCGGCAAGGANTGGCTCAAGACCGAGCTGTTCCGCATCGGCGCGTCGTCGGCCGCCAACAACATCCTCTCGGCCATCGAGGGCAAGGAGATCAAGTATTATTAGCGGTCGGCCCGCCGTATATATGCACGCGCTCTCCGGATTCTCCGGGGAGCGTCGTTTTTTCGGAAAAAAGGNGCCGGCAAAAAAAATCGCCGCGGGTTAAAATATTTNCGGCGCCCGATCGTCTGCATAGATAGAAACCCTATTGAAAATGGAAACCGGAATCATCCTCTGCAACTACCGCTGCACGGGCTGCGGACGCTGCGTCGAAGCATGCCGCCGCGGCGTCCTGCGGCTGGCCGACACCGACCGCGGCCGGATCGTGCAAGTCGCCGACGCCGCAAGCTGTGCCGGCTGCCGCGCCTGCGAACGCAGCTGCACGCACGACGCCCTCGTCGTTCGGNAAACCGAGGGCCGCAAATCCGACCCCAAGCGCCTGCTGCAGGGANCACTGCCCGTCGTAGCGGCTGTCGGGCTCACCCTGCCGTGGTCCACGAACCCGGCCGACTGGAGCGGGATCAACTATTGGAAACTATTCGGANTNNTCGTCCTTTTCCACATTTTGTTCTGCCATCTCCGAATTCCGCAAATCCTGAAAAAACATTTCAAAAAACCGACAATATGAAAAAGAACGTTTTCGACAAGCCGGGGGTAGAACCGTGCTTGCACGAGCNTTGCCGAGGCGAGAAAAGGTGCAAGAAATCGAACAAGAAACAAAAGCTGCTGAAAGAAGTAGCAGCGCACGTTGCAGGCGGTTTGATTTTGNTGGCCGTGCTCCCTCTTCTTGTCATGTGGCTATGGAACGCACTGATTCCCGGTATCTTCGCCGTGTCGCCCATCGGATTCTGGCAGGCTGCGGGTCTCTATCTGCTTGCCCGCGTGCTTACCTGTCCCCTTCGCGCCCGGTTCGATATCGACGGCGCCGAACGCCGCAGGCACAAAAGATACCGGAACCACCACCACGAACTCCACGAACAAATGCACGGCATGTCGCGCGAGGAACGGCGCGAATTCATCCGCCGACGCATGCGTTCGCTCTGCGACGAGGAGACCGCCGAAAAAAACGCCGATGACGCCCGCGAGGAATAACCCAGCCGAAGTTTTCGAGAAATACCGCCGTCGGATAGGTGCCTTCATCGCCCGACGCGTACCCACGCGCGACGAAGCCGAAGATATTCTGCAGGAAGTATTCCTGCGCTTCGTGGAGACCGACGCGCTGAATCCGGTGTCGCAGGTGGCGGCATGGCTTTTCCGGACGGCGCGCAACCGCATCATCGACCACGGACGCAAACGCCGCGAGATGCCGCTGCCCGAAGCAGACGACGAAAAAGGCATGGTAAGCGAAATCACGGCCCTGCTGGCCGACGAAGACGACTCGCCGGAGATGGAGTTCATGCGGGCGATGGTGTGGGAGGAGGTGGAAAAGGCGCTCGACGAACTGCCGGCGCCCCAGCGCGATATTTTCTATCTGACCGAAATGGAGGGGTTCGCTTTCCGCGAACTGGCCGAAGATACGGGGATTCCGATCGCGACGCTTCTGTCGCGCAAACACTATGCAGTCGAGCATCTGCGCCGCCGGCTGGCCGACCTCTACGAAGCGCTGCTGAGGGAATAAGCGGGGTGCTGCAGAACCTGCGGCGCGGGAGAGAGACGGAGACGATCAATAATCGTCGTTGGCGAAGAGGTCGGAGGGAAGCTCCTCGTCGGCACTCTCCATGTAATCGGGGACGGTCTCCTCGTCGTCCGCAGCGGAAGCGGCGGCAGGAGCGGGCTGTGCGTCGCGGCTCTCCGTCGGCTCAAGCTCCGCAGCGGAAGCGGTCTCCGACCGGGAGAACGACGGCCACGCGAAATCCGTCTGTCCGATGATCGAACGATAACGGCCGGAGCCGAGGACCGTGAAGACGATCGTCGCGATGACGGCCGCCGAAAAGAAGATTCCGATGAGTTTCTTGATCATTTGTCCGGGTTGTTGTTGAGGATTTCGAGGGCCTGCACGATCACCTTGTCGACGGGGTAGATGCTGGCGTAGAAACCCGTGTCTTCGAGTTTGGTATTGCGGCCGATATAGCCCCTCAGCTGCGCCTCGAGCAGTCGCCGCGAACGGGCGATCTGGGTGTAGCGGGGCGCCACGCCCTTATTGGCGGCATAGCGGACGAAGCTGTTGACCAACGTCCGGTCGCGGTCGAAAAAGGCGCCGAGCTGCTCCACGGTACGGATGGTGTCGAGCGCCTCGCGATGCCGGTCGGCGTATTCGATGGTGTAGCGGTAGAGGATATTGCGGCCGACCACCTCCATGAAATAGTCGGTGACGTCGGTCGTATCGGCCGGAATGAAGAGGTCGGGCATGATGCCGCCCCCGCCGTAGACGGTCTTGCCGCCGGGCGTGGTGAAACGCAGCGAATCGGCGAACCGGATGCTGTCGGCCGAGAAGAACTCGTTGCGGCGGTAACGGTTCCAGAGCTCCTCGTCGTAACTCTCGTCGCGGCCGATGGTATAGGGCTTCTGGATCGAACGGCCCGTAGGCGTATAATAACGCGCCGTAGTCAACCGCAGGGCCGAGCCGTCGGCATAGGGAATCTGCTGCTGCACAAGGCCTTTGCCGAACGAACGACGGCCGATGATGGTGCCGCGGTCGTTGTCCTGCAGCGCCCCGGCGAGAATCTCGCTCGACGAAGCGCTCCCCTCGTCGATGAGCACCGCCACCTCCATATCCTGGGCCGTGCCGGTGCCGTCGGCGTATTCGCGCAACTGCTTCTTGTTGCGGTCCTCGGTATAGACGATCAGCTGCCCCTTGCGGAGGAACTCGTTGGCGACGGCGATCGCCTGGTCGAGGAAGCCGCCGGCATTGCCGCGCAGGTCGAAAATCAACCGGTCGCATCCCTCGGCCCGCAGCATGGCCAGCGCGCGGCGCATCTCGAGCGCAGTGGTCCGGGCGAACTGCCCGAGCTTGATATAACCCACCCTCTCGCCGATGCGGAAAGCCGACTCGACGCTCTTGATAGGAATGGCGCCCCGCACCACCTCGACGTGCACGAGCTCGGGGATGCGCTGCCGCTCCAATCCCAACCGGACGGTGGTGCCGCGCGGCCCGCGCAGGAGCCTGACGATGCGGTTCTGCGGAATCTTGCGCCCGGCCACCAGCGAATCGTCGATCTCGATGATGCGGTCGCCGGCCCGCACGCCGACCTTGTCGCTGGGGCCCTGCGGAATGACGTTGAGGACGATGACCGTATCGGTAGCCATGTTGAAGACCACGCCGATGCCGTCGAACTCGCCCTCGAGCGATTCGTTCATGGCCTCCATCTCGCTGGCGGGGATATAGACCGAATGGGGGTCGAGCTCGGCGACGAGCAGCGGCACGGCGCGCTCGGCGAGCGAATCCAACCCGATAGGATCGACGTAGCGATTCTCGATGAGCGAGAGGGTCTGCGTGAGCTTGTCGTCGTACTTCTCCTGCGGCCGGAAGATGTGCGGCAATCCCGAATTGCGCCCGACGTAGAACCCCAGCGCCACGCCTGCGGCGACCCCGGCGGCGAGCACCAAGGGGAAGACGACGGTACGTATGGAATTTCTGTACATTACTTATTCTTGAAAGTATAAGCCAGTCCGACGCTCAGCAGCGTCTTGGTCTGCACGTCCACATTCTGTGCCCGATTGTAATAAAGCTCGAAGTTGAGCGTCGTGGAGAGGTATTTCGTGGCCTTGATATCGATGGTGTTGGTCCAGCGGACGGTAGGATGGATCGGCAGATTGGGCTTGTCGGCGAGCTCGTGGCCCACGGCGGGATTGTCCGCATCGTTCCAAGCCTCGAGCGCCCGCAGGTAATCGGAGTATTTGGAAATCTTGTTCTTCTGCCCGATGTCGGTGATCCAACCGTAGAACGAGAAGATCGACGTGCGGTAGCGCAGGATGCCTTTGTTGCCGAAGGTGCGGTCGAAGTCGATCTGCACCGAAGAACCGCCCTCGTACTTGGACGTTTTGTCGGGTCCGGCCAGACCGTAGGTCTGCCAGCCGGGCTTCTTGTCCCAGACGTTCTCGCGGATCTGGGCGCTCTCCACGAAGACGGCGCTGAGGGCGACGGGCGAGATGTTGACGACGATGGGGAACTTCTCCTTGGGGCACTTATAGGTGATACCCAGCGAGATATCGAGGTAACCGGGCGCCATGAACGAACTTTTGCGCTCGATCTCGGTCTGCTGCGTACGCGAGAGGTAACCGTGGGCGAACTGGCTGCGGAACTTGAAGATCGCACCGTAGGACCAGTTTTTGGACATCTTGAACGACGGAGCCACCGACAGGTCGAACTCGTCCTGGTTCTTGAACCAGACCCCGTCGCTCGAAGTGGTGCCATCGTCGTTGGCGGTCTCGACCTTCATGCGGTTGTAGCCGAACTTGGCGATGAACTTGGTCTCGACCGAAAAGAGGTTCTTGGTGAAAGTGTGGTTCAGAAAGAGGTTGGCCATCAAGGCGATGGAGTTGTCACCGCCCGAGACCTTGATCCACGAATCGTTGTACGAGGTGAGGGCGCCCTGCAGTCCGCCGCCCAGCTCGAGCGTATTGCGCTCCCGGCGTACGGCGGCGCGCTCGGCGCGGTAGCGGGCCTTGTTGAAATAATCGAAATCGACCGGAGTGGCCTTGACGGGACTTTGGAAAATGGTGCTTTCCTGCCGGGCCTCGACCTCGTCGATGGAGAACTGGGCCGAAGCGGAAGATGC
The DNA here is from genome assembly GCA_014796635.1 of Alistipes sp. Taxonomy (GTDB): domain Bacteria; phylum Bacteroidota; class Bacteroidia; order Bacteroidales; family Rikenellaceae; genus Alistipes. The sequence continues at coordinate 559,757 of JAAVIK010000001.1, read as the reverse complement.
CGCAGCGAGCGCCGGCAGGAGAAAGAACAGCGAACGGAACTTCATAATCGCGAAAAATGGAATTTCGATGCAAAGGTATGAAATTATTCAGAGAATCCGTAACTTTGCAATATGAAGTATTTCGGAGCACATGTGAGCGCCTCGGGCGGGCTGCAGAACGCCCCGGCCAATGCCCGCGCCATCGGAGCCGAGGGGCTGGCCCTTTTCACCAAGAACCAGCGCCAGTGGACGGCCAAACCGCTGAGCCGGGCGGAGATCGACGACTTCCGCCGCGCCTGCGAGAGCGGCGGCTACGCGGCAGCGCAGATCCTGCCCCACGATTCCTATCTGATCAATCTGGGCCACCCCGAAGCCGAGGGGCTCGAAAAATCGCGCGCGGCGTTCGACGAGGAGATGCTCCGCTGCCAGCAGCTGGGGCTCGACCGGCTGAACTTCCACCCGGGGAGCCACCTCCGGCAGATCGGCGAGGCGGAGAGCCTCGGCCGCATCGCCGAATCGATCAACCGGGCGCTGGACCGCACGCACGGAGTGACGGCCGTCATCGAGAACACGGCGGGACAGGGCTCCAACCTCGGGTTCCGCTTCGAGCAGATCGCCTACATCATCGAACGGGTGGAAGACAAGTCGCGCGTGGGCTGCTGCATCGACACGTGCCACGCCTTTGCGGCCGGCTACGACCTGCGCACGGCGGCGGCCTGCGAGGCCACGTTCGCCGAATTCGACCGCGTGGTGGGGATGCAGTACCTGCGGGGCCTGCACCTCAACGATGCGATGAAACCGCTCGGCAGCCGCGTCGACCGCCATGCCCCTCTGGGCGACGGGGAAATAGGCTGGGAGTGCTTCCGCTACATCGCCCGCGACAGCCGCTTCGAGGGGATGCCGCTGATTCTCGAAACGCCCGACGAGAGCCGCTGGGCCGCGGAAATCGCCGCGCTCAAAGCGTTCGAGAAAGAATAGAAGAATAGCCTACAATTTGTCCAGACACTCCCGGATGAGGGCGGCACTGCCGCGCACCTCGTCGTCGGAGATAGTCAGCGGCGGCGAGATGCGGAACGCCGTATCGCAGTAGAGGAACCAGTCGCTCAGAATGCCGGCCTCTTTGAACAGCTCCATGATGCGGTAGAGGGGCTCCGAAGCCCCCAGCTCGACGGCCAGCAGCAGGCCCGAACGGCGGATTTGGCGCACGGCGGGATGATCGGCGAGCAACTCCTCGTAGAGGGCGCCCTTGCGCTCGACCTCCTCGACCACCCGGTTTTCCAGCAGGTAGTTGAGCGCCGCCAGACCGGCCGCGCAGCAGACGGGATGACCGCCGAATGTCGTTATGTGTCCCAGCACAGGATCGCTCTGGAGCGTCTCCATGATCTCGCGGCGCGCGACGAACGCCCCCAAAGGCATGCCGCCGCCGAACGCCTTGGCCAGACAGACGATATCGGGCACGACGCCGTATTTCTGCATGGCGAACATCGAACCCGTGCGGCCCATGCCGGTCTGTATCTCGTCGAAAATCAGAAGCGCCCCCACCTCGTCGCAGCGTCTGCGCAGCGCCTCGAGGTAACCCGGCCGCGGAGGCCGCACGCCCGCCTCGCCCTGCACGGGCTCGGCCAGCACGCAGGCCGTGCGGCGGGTGATGCGCTGCAGCTCGCCGAAATCGTTGAATTCGATCGCCTGCACATCGGGCAGCAGGGGCCGGAACGCGTTTTTCCACTCCTCGCCCTCGGGAGCGCCCATCATGCTCATGGCGCCGTGCGTCGAACCGTGGTAGGCGCGGCGCATNGANATCATCTCCGTGCGNCCCGTAAAGCGCTTGGCCAGCTTCAACGCCCCCTCGACCGCCTCGGCNCCNGAGTTGACNAAATAGACGCTCTCCAGTCCGCCGGGCAGCAGCGACGCGATCNTGGCNGCATACTCCACCTGCGGCGTCTCGACCAGCTCGCCNTAGACCATGACGTGCATATAGCGGGCCGCCTGCTCCTGCACGGCCCGCACGACGGCGGGATTGGCATGACCGACGTTGCTGACGGAAACCCCGGCGACCAGATCGTAGTAACGCTTGCCCTCGGGCGTATAGAAAAACGAGCCCTCGGCCCGCGCGACCTCGACCAGCATGGGCGAGGGCGACGTCTGCGCCACGTGGGCGAGAAACTGTCTGCGCAATATATTCATGAAAGGTAAAAAGTAAAAGGTGAAAAGTGAAAGGTTTGAAGCCGCAACCCTNCTTTGACTTTTCACGCTATTTGTTGTATGATTCTCCTGTTTTTTCTTCTCCTNNGTCNCCGAAACGGCGGCCGAGAATCTGTGCGGCGTCGGCGACGCTGCGGTACATCCAGCGATAGAGCGTTTCGGTCTGCTGGGCGGGCGTCATGGGCCACGCNGCGACCTGCCGCCGCACCCGCTCGGAGAGCATGTAGATGAGGATGGCGGCCGAAGCCGAGACGTTGAGGCTCTCGACCATGCCGCACATGGGGATGCGCAGGAACTCGTCGGCCGCGGCGATCGCNTCGTCGGAGATGCCGGCGTGCTCCGTCCCGAAGACCAGCGCGAAAGGCCCGCGCGCGACGTCGAACGTCTCGGGCGTGGTATCCTCGCGGTGGGGCGTGGTGGCCACGATGCGGTAACCCTCGGCCTTGAGCGCACGCAGCGCCTCGGCGCTCGACGCATGCCGGCAGACGTCGACCCAGCGGTCGGTGCCCCGCACCACGGAGGGGGCCGGCCGGAACTCGCANCAGGTCTCGACGGTGTGCATGCGCTGCACGCCGAACGCTTCGCAGTGGCGGATCAGCGCCGCGGCGTTCTGCGGGTGGAACGTATTTTCGGCCAGCACGGTCATGTAGCGCGTGCGCTGCGCCACCGTGCGGCGGAACAGCCCGGCCCGCTCCNCGGTCATGAACTCCTCGAGGCAGGCGATGCGCTCCTCGTACCANGCNGCNGGCCTATTTGCGGTATTTGTCATCGTCGTCCAGCATTTTCAGGTAACTCTCGTAGCGCATCGGCGCGATATCGCCCCGCTCGACCGCCGCGGTNACGGCGCAGCCGGGCTCGTGNGTGTGGGTGCAGTTGTAGAACCGGCAGTCGCGGCCCGCACGCATCATCTCGGGGAAGTAGTGCCANAGCTCGCCCTCGNCGATGTCGATCAGTCCGAAGCCCTTGATGCCCGGCGTGTCGATGAGCGAACCGCCCCCGGCCAAGGGATACATGGTCGAAAAGGTGGTNGTATGGCGTCCCTTGCCGTGGCTCTCGGAGATTTCGCCCGTGCGGATGTCGAGCGAGGGGTCGATCGCCCTGACCAAGGTCGACTTGCCGACGCCCGAATTGCCGGAAAGCAGGGTCGTGCGGCCCTGCAGCAGCGCCCGGACCTGTTCGACGCCCTCGCCGGAGGCTGCGGAGACCGTGAGCACCCGGTAGCCGATCTTCTCGTAAACGCTCCGGAAAGCGGCCAGCGCTTCGGGCTCCTGCAGGTCGGCTTTCGAGAGCACCAGAACGGCCGGGACCTTGTAGGCCTCGCAGGTCACCAGAAAACGGTCNACGAACTCGGGGGCCGTTTCGGGCCGGCGCAGGGTCGCCAGCAGCAACGCCTGGTCGACGTTGGCGGCGATGATATGCGATTCCTTGGAGAGATTCGANGCGCGGCGGATGACGTAGTTGGACCGGGGCTCCACGGCGACGATGGCGTGNTCGCCGTTTTCGTCGCTCTCGCANGCCACGCGGTCGCCGACGACCACCGGACTGGTCGACCTCGCCCCCTTGAGCCGCAGCCGCCCCCGGATCCGGCAGCGCACGCNCGCACCCCCGGCGAGCACCTCGTACCAACTGCCCGTAGCCCGGACCACCACACCCGAAAAAGTCCGCTCCATGGCTCTATGCGTTGGAAGAAGCGTCGTCCGGCACCTGCTCGCCGACCCACTCCACGACAGGAAAAATCCACTCCGAGAGCCGCAGCACGGGCCGGTANCAGCGGGAATGCCCGACGGTCCGGCTGTCGACGAGCGAATAATCGGCGTTGAGCCTGTCGAACGCGGCGAAAAGCGCGCTCACGACCAACATGTATTTGAGGACCGAGACCCCGATGCCGAGGGCGATGTCCAGCATCCCGAACCCGGCGAANCGGAAAATCCGGCGCAGCAGCCGGGCCGCCAAGGCGATGACCAGCATGGCGGCCAGCANCACCACGGCGAAGCCGCCGGCCGTGCGCACCGANGGATCGAGGTGCAGCGCATCGCCGACCCCGGGNCCGTAATGCNCGGCGCACCAAAGCCCTGCGGCGATGGCGACCAGCGANCAGACCTGCACGATGAAGCCCTTGCGCCACCCGTTCCACACGGCCAGCGCCAGCACCAAGCAAACGATGAGATCGATCGTATTCATGGGCGGAACGGCAATTTGTGCGTAAAGATAGGCATTTTTCCGGTAATTTGTGCGTATCTTTGCAGAAGAAAGACTGCAACGCGACCATGAAAAAATACATACTGCTCTCTCTGCTGCTGGCGCTCGGGACCCCGACGCGCGCCCGCGAAATCTACCCCCTCAACGAGGGCTGGCGCTTCTTNTTCGCCTCGGAGCCCAGCAGCGACAACGCCTGCTTCGTGACGCTGCCCCACAGCTGGAACAACAACCCCACGGCGAAAGGCTCGCTGCTGGAGACCACGGGGCTCTACCACAACGACCTCTACCTGCCGGCGGAATGGGCCTCGAAGCGCATCTTCATCCGCTTCTACGGCGCACAGAACGTCACNGACCTCTTCGTGAACGGCCGGCTGGCGGGCGAACACCGCGGCGGCTCGACCGCCTTTGCGTTCGAGATCACCGACAAGGTCCGCTTCGGCAGCGACAACTCGCTGCTGGCCGTGGTGAGCAACGCGGCCCGGACCAACGTCCTGCCCACCTCCGCGGAGACCAACTGCTACGGCGGCCTCTACCGCGAAGCGGAGCTGATCGTCACGGAGCGCACGGCCGTGTCGCCCCTCTANTTAGGGACCGACGGCGTNCTGGTCCGCCAACAGACGGCCACGGCCGAGAAAGCCGAAGGCGAAATAGANATCCACCTGACCTCCCGCGGCGACAACACCTGCACGGTGGCGGTCGACATAACGGGTCCCGACGGCCGCAAGGTATTCGCCGAACGGGTCCAGCATGCCAAGATCGAAGATACTCCTCTGAAAATAGCCTACTCGGTGCCCTCGCCCAAGCTGTGGAGCCCGGCCCGCCCGGCCCTCTACACGGTCAATGTGACGGTGAGCAAAGGCTCCCAATCCGACCGGGTATCGGTGCGCACGGGATTCCGCCGGGTAGAAGCCGTGCCCGAGACGCTGCTGCTCAACGGCGACAGCGTAAGGATACGCGGCGTGGTGCTCTACCACGACAACGCCCTCTCGGCGGGCACGCTTACCGATGCGGACTACGACCTCGACCTNCAGGAGATACGCACCCTGGGGGCCAACGCCCTGCGCTCGGCCATGATGCCCCACGCCCAGCACCTCTACGACCGCTGCGACGAACAGGGCATGCTGGTGTGGATCGACACGCCCCTGCACCGGGCGCCGTTTCTGAGCGATGCGGCCTACTACGCGACGCCGGGATTCGAGGANAACGGGCTGCAGCAGCTGCAGGAGATCGTCGCCCAGAACATCAACCACCCCTCGGTGGTCATGTGGGGCCTGTTTTCGCGCCTGCGGACCACGGGCGACGACGTGCGTCCCTACGTACGCAAGCTCCGCGACGAACTGCGCGCACTCGATGCGTCGCGCCCGACCGTCGCGGTGAGCGACCAGAACGGCGACATCAACTTCATCACCGACATGATCGTCTGGCGACAGGCCGTGGGCTGGGGCAAAGGCAAGGCCGACGACCTGCTGATCTGGCTCGAACGGTTGGGCAAAAACTGGTCGCATCTCCGCTCGGGAATCGAATACGGCGCACCGGGACTGATCGGACACGCCGGCACGCCGCTGAGCGGCAAACCCGCGACCAACCGGATGCCCGAAGAACGCCAGGCGCTCTTCCACGAAGAATACGCCCGCTGCCTGCAGAACGATTCGCTGCTCTGGGGCGTATGGATCGAGAACATGTTCGACTACGGCTCGGTGCGCAACCCCTACGGGGTGAACGGCATGGGGCTGATGACCATCGACCGCCGCCAGCACAAGGATGCCTACTATCTCTACAAAGCCCTGTGGAACAAGAAAGAACCGACGCTGCATCTGGTCGGGAAGCGCCACAACATGCGCCGCACGCCCCGGCAGACGTTCCACGTCTACTCCTCGGCGGGCAAACCGCTGATGATGATCGGCAACGACACGGTGGCGATGAACGAATACGCCCCCTGCCAATACCGCTCCGACACGGTGGAGCTGACGGGGCGCGCGGAGGTCAGGGTGCGGGCCGGGAAGCTGCGCGACCGGATGACCGTGCTCATAGACTACGCTTCAAAACCGCCGAAGAATCCGGACCCTCAGCAAACAGAAGGTCCGCAAACGACAAATTAGGCGCGAACGGCTGTCGGTCGGCGAACGCCTGGACGTAAGGCTCGGCCCGGAAGGCCGGGCCTTCCGCATGCTTGGGCCGCAGGTCGAAGTCGCCGGGCGCGGCCTCGAGGTAGGATTCGCTGACGGCGGGCATGGGCACCCGGGCCGCCGAACAGAGGAACTCGAGCAGCTGCAGGTTGAAGTCGGCCAGAAACCCGAAGCGCCGCTCGTAGAACGGAGCCAGCCCGTCGGCATAGTGGTCGAAAAAGGGCGAACCCTTGTACGAGGCGACCAGCGCCCCCCAATGCTGGTGCTGCCACCGCTTGGAATAGTCGATCCGCACGTCGCGCACGGGCTGCCGCGGCCGGTCGGCATGGGCCACATGGACCGTGAGCTCCATGACGCCGTCGGCCGCGAGGATGCGGGCCCGGTTGCGCTCCGAACGCTTGATGAAGTGCTCGCCCAGATCGACGACGCAGCCGCCGCGCAGCAGGCAGGCGAAATAACGCACCGAGGGCAGGTAGCTGCAAGGAAGCAGGATCATCGCTTTTCGCCGTTTTCCGGTTCCTCCCACTCGCCGTTCTCCCGGATGAGGGCTATGAGCCGGTCGAGGGCCTCCTCCTGCGGGATGTTGCGGGCGACGACCTCGCGGCCCTTGTAGAGGGTGATGCGGCCGGGGCCGGCACCCACGTAGCCGTAGTCGGCGTCGGCCATCTCGCCGGGACCGTTGACGATGCAGCCCATGACGCCGATCCTGAGATTGCGCAGATGCGACGTGCGGGACTTGATCTCGGCGAGGGTCTTTTCGATATCGTAGAGCGTACGTCCGCACGAGGGGCAGGCGATGTATTCGGTACGGGAGAAGCGGGCGCGGGCGGCCTGCAGAATCATCAGCTCCACCTCGCGGAGAGCGGCCGACGCATGCTGCGGAGCGTCGATCCAGATGCCGTCGGCCAGGCCGTCGAGCAGCAGCACGCCCAAGTCGGCCGCGGCCTTGACGGCGACGGTTTCGAGCGACGCGTCGTCGTAGCGGCGCCGGACGACCACCGGCTCGTCGGGCTGCTCCAGATCGAGGATCGCGGCCCGCAGCTCGGCCGTAGGGTTGCCCGAGAGCGCTTCGATGACACGGAAACCCTCCATGGGCTCGTCGTGGACGATCGGCACGGCCACCCGGCTGCGGCGCCGGAACTCGGCGGGCGAATAACGCTCGGGGTGGCGCACCGCGAACTCGCCCGGCCGCGCGGCGAAGTAGTCGGCCAGCAGCTGCGCCACGGGAATCTCGTTTTCGGGGGCTTCGGTGAGCGAGACGCGGATCGTGTCGCCGATGCCGTCGGCGAGCAGGGCCCCGATGCCCACGGCGCTTTTTATGCGCCCCTCCAGCCCGTTGCCGGCTTCGGTGACGCCTAAATGAATGGGATAGCGCATCCCCTCGGCATCCATCGCTTCGACCAGCAGCCGGTAGGCGGCGACCATGACGCGCGTATTGCTCGACTTCATCGAGACGACGACCTGGTCGAACTGCTCCTGCCGGCAGACGCGCAGGAACTCCATGGCCGAGACGACCATCCCCTGCGGCGTATCGCCCCACTCGTCGAAAATCCGCTTGGCGAGCGAGCCGTGGTTGACGCCGATGCGCAGGGCCACGCCCCGGCTGCGGCACTGCCCGATGAGCGCCTCCAGCTCGCCGTGCTCCGTGCGGTAATTGCCGGGGTTGATCCGCACCTTGTCGACATACTGCGCCGCCACGGCCGCGGCTTCGGGCAGGAAGTGGATATCGGCGACCAATGCGGCATCGATCCCCTCCTCGCGGACGCGGCGGGCTATATGCTGCAGATTTTCGGCCTCGCGCCGTCCCTGCGCCGTGAGCCGCACGATGCGGCCGCCCGCCGCGGCGATGCGCCCGATCTGCGCCACGCAGGCTTCGGTGTCGTTGGTATCGGTGTTGGTCATCGACTGCACGGCGACGGGCCGGCCGCCGCCGATCGTCGTGCCGCCGATGCGCACCTCGCACGACGGCCGCCGGGAAAATTTCGTCAGATTCATCTTGCTCGTTCGGATATCCGCTGCGAAGATACGAAATTTATCTTTCCGCCCGCAGCGCCCGGCCGGGTCGCGGCAGACGAACTTGCTGTTTTTTGACTATCTTTGTCGGGTGAACATGCTGGAGAGCAATATCCAATTTGTGCCGGGCGTGGGCGAAGCGCGGGCGAAGCTGCTGGATCAGGAGCTGCACGTCCGCACGGTGGGCGACATCCTGCGCCACTACCCCACGCGCTACATCGACCGCACGAAGATCTACCGCATCGCCGAAATCGCCGAGGGAGCTCCCGCGCTGGTGCAGTTCCGGGCCCGCGTAACGGGCGTCTCCTACGCGGGCGAGGGGCGCAAACGCCGGTTCACGGTCTATGTGCAGGACGGCTCCGGAAGCGCCGAGCTGGTGTGGTTCCAAGGGATCAAGTGGATCGAAAAACGGATCGAGCAGGGCCGCGAATACCTCGTATTCGGGCGACCCTCGTTCTACCGCGGCGAACTCTCGATGGCCCACCCCGAAGTGGAGACCATCGAACAGGCCCTCTCGCGCAAGCCCGAAAGCGGGATGCAGGGCATCTACCCCTCGACCGAGAAACTATCGAACATACTGGGCACCAAGGGCATGTACCAGATCATCTGCCGGGCGTGGCAGCTGGCCAAAGACCACATCGAAGAGACGCTGCCCGAGGCGCTCCGCACCCGCTACGGACTGATGCCCCTGCGCGAAGCGTGCTACAACATCCACTTCCCCCAGTCGCCCGAGGCGCTCCGGCAGGCGCAGTACCGGCTCAAATTCGACGAACTCTTAGGCGTGCAGCTCAACGTCCAGTCGCGCCGCACGGTCCGCATGACCCGAAGCGACGGATTCCTCTTTCCCAAGGTCGGGGGCGTCTTCAACACGTTCTACACGCAGAAACTGCCGTTTCCGCTCACGGGAGCGCAGAAACGCGTCATCAAGGAGATACGCAGCGACACNGTCACGGGATTCCAGATGAACCGCCTGCTGCAGGGCGACGTGGGCAGCGGCAAGACCTTGGTGGCCCTCATGTCGATGCTGCTGGCCGTCGACAACGGCTACCANGCCTGCATGATGGCNCCGACGGAAATCCTCGCCCGCCAGCACTTCGCCACCTTCACGCGGATGCTCGAGGGGCTCGGCGTACGNGTCGCGATCCTCACGGGNGCGTCGAAAAACCGCGAACGCCGCCAGGCACTCGAGGGCATCGCTTCGGGCGAGGTACAGATTTTGATCGGTACCCATGCGCTCATCGAAGACCGCGTGCAGTTCGCCGACCTCGGATTCGTGGTCATCGACGAGCAGCACCGCTTCGGNGTCGAGCAGCGGGCCCGGCTCTGGACCAAGAACGCGCGGCCGCCCCACATACTGGTGATGACCGCCACGCCCATACCCCGCACGCTGGCCATGACCCTCTACGGCGATCTGGACGTGTCGGTAATCGACGAGCTGCCCCCGGGCCGCAAGCCGATCAAGACGGTCCACTACACNGATGCGGCGCGCCTGCGGCTTTTCGGCTTTATGAAGCAGGAGATACGCAAGGGACGCCAGGTGTACGTGGTTTACCCGCTNATCAAGGAATCGGAATCGATGGACTACAAGGACCTCACGGACGGCTACGAATCCATTTCGCGCGACTTCCCGCTGCCGGAGTTCGTGACGACGATCTGCCACGGCAAGATGAAACCCGCCGACAAGGAGGAGTCCATGCGGCAGTTCAAGGCGGGCGAAGCGCAGATCATGGTGGCCACGTCGGTCATCGAGGTGGGGGTCGACGTACCCAACGCCACGGTCATGGTGATCGAATCGGCCGAGCGCTTCGGGCTCTCGCAGCTCCACCAGCTGCGCGGACGCGTGGGGCGCGGCGGCGAACAGTCGTACTGCATTCTGATGTCGGGCGTCAAGCTCTCCAAGGAATCGCGGGCGCGGCTCGAAGCCATGTGCGAGACCAACGACGGCTTCCGGCTGGCGGAACTCGACCTGAAGCTGCGCGGCGCGGGCGACGTCAACGGCACGATGCAGAGCGGCATGGCGTTCGATCTGCGCATCGCCAACCCCACGGCCGATGTGCAGATACTGACCCTTTCGCGCGAGGCGGCGATCGAAATCCTCGCCGCCGATCCGACCCTCTCGCAGCCCGGAAACCGGGGGCTCGAGGAGCTGCGCCGCAACTACTCGGGACGCCGCGAAACCGACTTTTCACGCATATCGTAACAGCATATACCGATCATGAAACGACTGCTTCCTCTTATATCGATCCTGCTCGCCGCGGCACCGCTGCGGGCCCAGCTTTACCACCCGGGCGAGGTGCTCCAGTACCGCGTGAGCTACAAGGCCAGGATGTTCCCCAACACCGAAGTGGGGGCCGTCGAGGTGACGACGACCGAGACGACGCTCGACGACAAAGAGTACTACCTCGTCAAAGGAGTAGGCCGCACGCTGCCGACCTACCGCTGGTTCTACAACATGGAAGACGTTTATCAGATATGGATCGACCCCGCGACGCTGCGCAGCGAATATTTCCAGTGCGACATCCGCGAGGGCGACTACACGTTCGAGAGCCGATTCGACTATGCGTGGGCCGATTCGGTGGTGAGGACCCGCTGGCGCAGCCGCCAGAACCCGTTCGCCGAAAAGGAGATGCCCCTGACGCCCGAAAGCATGGACGCCATTTCGCTCTTTTTCAACATGCGCACGGCCCGGGCCGACGACTTCGACAAGGACCGGCCGGAATACCTCCGAATGGTTCTGCAGGACACGATCCGCAGCATCCGCTACCGCTTCTTAGGCCGCGAGGTGAAGAAAATCCGCAACATGGGCAAGTTCCGGACGCTGAAATTCGACTGCCAGTTAGGCACCTCCGAGGGCTACTCGTTCACCGACGGCACGGTCTTCTTCATCTGGATATCCGACGACGACAACAAGATTCCGCTCTACATCGAATCGCCCGTGCGCGTAGGCAGCATCAACGGTTACATCTCCGGCTACAAAGGCCTCAAATATCCGCTGACCAGCTTGGTGAAATAGCCGCGGCGGAAAGGTCCGCGACCTTTCACTTTCAATCTTTCACCTTCTTGTGCTCCGCCGCATACTTGCGGCACCACGGGGCGATGCCGCAGCTGCCGCACTGCGGATTGCGCGCCATGCAGACGTAGCGCCCGTGGAGAATCAGCCAATGGTGCGCCACGGGCAGCAGGTGTCCCGGGATGTTCTTCTCGAGGGCCAGCTCGGTCTGAAGCGGCGTTTTGGAACCCGTAGTCAGCCCGATGCGCTCCGAGACGCGGAACACATGCGTATCCACGGGCATCACCTCGCGCTGCCACAGCACGGCACCCAAAACATTGGCCGTCTTGCGCCCCACGCCCGGCAGCCGCTGCATCTGGTCGAGGTCGGTCGGCACCTCGCCCCCGAACTCCTCGCACAGCATCCGCGCCATGCCCGCCAGATTCTTCGCCTTATTGTTGGGATAGGAGATACTTTTTATATAAGGGTAGATTCCTTCCGCCCCGGCCGCCGCCATTTTGTCGGGCGTGGGAAAGGCCTCGAAAAGGGCCGGTGTGGTCATGTTGACCCGCTTGTCGGTGCACTGGGCCGAGAGGATGACGGCTACCAGCAGCTGGTAGGGGCTGTCGTAGCGGAGCTCGCTTTCGGCCGCGGGCATGTGCTCCGAGAACCAGCCGATGATTCCTTCGTAACGCTGTCTGAGTGTCATGATCGTTTTGTTTTCGTCCGCCGGAACAACACCTTTTTCACCAGCAGCCCCGCCCCCTCGGGACAGAGCAGCAGGCGCGGCGTCGCCCGCAGGTCGTGCCACCAGCGGAGCAGGTATTCGCGCACCGAACCCTCGTAGGAGAGAACCCACAAAGCCACCGCACTGCGTTCGCGCAGGACACGGAAGCGGTTGCGACCACCCCTGTAGCGCGCATCGAACCACAGGCTGATGCCCATGAGCGAATCGCGGAACGCGATCCGGCGGCGGTACTCGGGGGTGTGGCTCACGCTCGCGGGAAGCCGCCGGTGCACGGCCGTCGGCCGGTCGATGAAGCGGATGCGGCTGCAGGCGGCGAACCACAGCCACATGGGCCAGTCGTCGGTCTGCCATTCGGGATGCTGTTCGGGATGTATCTCGTCGTAATAGCGGGCGATGAGGTCGCGCCGCGCGAGGGTCGTGCAGTTGGCGATCGTGGTCCGCAGCAGCAGGCGGTCGAAATCGGTGTAACGCTCGGACGGATAGGGCCGCCGCTCGCCTGTCGCTTGGTAGAAATCGACGGCCGCGGTGCAGCACATGCCGCACGAGGGATCGGCCTCCAGCAGGTCGACCTGCAGCTGCAGTTTCTGCGGGTCGTCCCACCAGTCGTCGCCGTCGCAGTAGGCCACGTAGCGGCCGCGGCAGGCCTCGAACGTGCGGCGGTAGTTGGCGCGCCAGCCGATATTGCGCTCGCCGGAGAGCAGCCGCACCCGATCGGGGAAGCGCTCGGCATACTCGCGGCAGACGGCCGCCGTAGCGTCGGTGCTGCAGTCCTCGCCCACGACCAGCTCGACCCCGAACGCGGTCCGCTGGGCCAGCACGCCCTCGATCGCCTGCCGGATGTAGGCTTCGTGGTTGTAGGTCGTCATGCAGACCGAGACGAGCGGGGCGGACATCTTCCTATAATTTGGTCAGTTTGGCGAATTTGGCCAGCAGGGTCTTTTCGCCGGCGTTGTCGAACTCGATGACCAGCTTCTGGTCCTCGGCCAGCATCTCGATGCGCCGGACGATGCCGACGCCGAATTTCTGGTGCTCGACGCGCTGGCCGATCGCATAGTCGCCCCCCGCAGCGAACGTGCCGCCGCCTGCCGGACGGCTTCCCAGCCGCCGCATCCCCTCGGTCGACGGACGCGGGGTCTGCACCAAGGCCGGATCGGGTGCCGTGCGCGGCTTGGAAGCCCCGAATTGCGACGTACGGCTCGCACCGTAGCCCTGCCGGCTGCCGGCGGACGCCCCGTATTTTCCGGCCGTCCCGCCGTATTTTCCGCCGGAAGCATAACCGCCCGGCGAAGTACGCGCATAGCGCTGGGCCGGGCCGCTGCCGTAGCTGCCGTCGTCGCGGCCCGTCTGTTTCTGCTGCTGGAAACGGTAGTCGAAGCGNCGGCGCAGCTCGTCGATCGCCGAACCGCCCTCCTGTCGGGGCATGGGGCGCTCGTCGTCGGAATCGACCGTATTTTCGAGATACTGCGGATCGATCTCGCGCAGGAAGCAGCTCGGACGCGAGAACTCCATGTTGCCCCACTTGAACCGCATCTCGGCGTAGGAGAGCGTCGCGGAGACCTTGGCACGCGTGAGGGCCACNTAGAAAAGACGCCGCTCCTCCTCCAGTCCGTCGGGCGANTCCACGGCCCGCTGCGAGGGGAAAAGATTCTCCTCGAGGCCGACGATATANACGTATTTGTATTCGAGCCCCTTGGCCGAATGGACGGTCATCAGGGTCACCTTGTTGCGGTCCTCGGGGTCGTCCTTGTCCATGTCGGTCATGAGCATGACGTTCTGCAGCCACTCCTCGACGGTCGCCTCCTCGCCTATCTCGCGCTCGCCGCCGCGGATTTCGGCGTCGCGCTGCTCCTTGAAAAGCTGCATGGAGTTGAGCAGCTCCTCGATNTTGTCGAGCGCCGAAGCGGCTTCGGGGGTGTTCTCCTGCCGGTAGAGGGCCAGAATCCCCGACCGCGACGCGATTTCATGACCGAAGTCGTAGAGCCCCTTTTCGGTCCGGTCCGCCGACAGCGAACGGATCAGCGCCACGAACTCCGCCGCCTTGCGGGCGATGGCTTTCTGCATGGGATCGGCGGGCGTTTCGGCGACGAGCGCGTCGACCGCCTCCCACATCGANGNGNNNNGCTCGCGGGCCAGCTGGGCGATGCGGTCGACCGTGGTGTCGCCGATGCCGCGCGCNGGATAGTTGACGATGCGGCGGAACGCCTCGTCGTCGCGCGGGTTGACGACCAGCCGGATGTAGGCCATCAGGTCCCTGATCTCCTTGTGGTCGTAGAACGACGAACCCTTNTAGATGCGGTAGGGAATGCCGCGGCGCCGCAGGTTCTCCTCCAAAACGGCCGACTGGTTGTTGGTGCGGTAGAGGATCACGGCCTCGGCCCACTCGTCGCCNGCGGCCCGCACGCGGTCGCGCAGNTCGGAGACGACGATTTCGGCCTCCTCGCGGTCGTTGTAGGCCCTCAGCACGCGGATTTTCTCGCCCCGNGCACCCTCCGAAAAACAGGTCTTGTCCAGCTTCTTGGAGTTGNGCCGGATNACCGAGTTGGCCGCATCGACGATCGTCTGCGTAGAGCGGTAGTTCTGTTCGAGCTTGAAAACCTCGGCTGTGGGGAAATCTTTCTGGAACGANAGGATGTTTTCGATCTTGGCCCCGCGGAACGAATAGATCGACTGCGCNTCGTCGCCCACGACGCATACCCGCGAATGGGTCTGCGAGAGACGCCGGATGATGACGTACTGCGCNTAGTTGGTGTCNTGGTACTCGTCGACCAAAATATACTGGAACAGCTCTTGGTAGCGGGCCAGCACGTCGGGGCAGTCGCGCAGCAGGATGTTGGTCTGCAGCAGCAGNTCGTCGAANTCCATGGCGCCGTTCTGCTTGCAGCGCTGGCANTAGNTGTTGTAGATATGGCCGAANTCGGGGATNTGCGCCTGACGGTCTTCGGCGCCGAACGCAGCGTTGGCCAGATAGGCGCCGGGCGTAATCANCCCGTTCTTGGCAAAAGAGATACGCGATGCAAGGCGGGTCGGAGTATATGTTTTATCGTCGAGTTTCAGCTCGCGCACGATGGTTTTGAGCAGGTTCTTGCTGTCCGACGGCTCGTAGATCGTGAACGACTGAGGGAATCCGATCCGGTCGGCGTTCTCGCGCAGGATACGCGCAAAAACCGAGTGGAACGTCCCCATGCGGATGTAGCGGCTGCTTCTGCCGGGCAGCATGGCGGCGATGCGCTCGCGCATCTGCTCGGCCGCCTTGTTGGTGAAGGTCAGCGCCAAGATGTTGAANGGCGCCACGCCCTTTCCGATCATGTAGGCGATGCGCGAAGTGAGCACGCGCGTTTTGCCCGATCCGGCGCCGGCGATGATGAGCGACGGCGAATCGTAGCTGACGACCGCCGCNCGCTGGGCGTCGTTGAGGCCTTCGAGTATCTTCGAGACAGAATCCGGTTCCATGCCGGCAAAATTACGATTTTTATCGCCCCGATGCAAGCGCCGCGGCCGGGAGTTTTCCGGTGTAGGGACCGACGATCACTCCGTTGAATCCGCGGGCCGTGTGGGTGCTCAGATTGCGGGTGTCGACCTCCCGCGCCAGCACGGCGAACTCCCCGCCGTCCCACGCATACTCCAGATCGCAGCTTCCGCCCGCNGCCCGCACGCGCAGGGTCAGCCGCCGCCCGGCATCCTCGGGGCGCAGCGGCNGCACGATCGGGGTCGCNNNATCNTTTTCGACCCGCAGGGCCGCCACCGCATCGCGGGTCCGGCCGAACAGCAGGTAGTGCCGCTCGTTCTGAAACAGCGCCAACCCNGCGAACTGCTCCTCGCCGAGCCGGCATTCCAGCTCGGTTTCGACCACGAAATCGGTGTGCTGCTGGCGGCAGCCCACGAACGCCGGATTGGCCACCTCGCCGATCGTGCGGCCGTTGTCCCGCAGCGTCAGNCCCCGGCGGTCGGTCCGCCACCATGCGCCGCGCGGCGTNCGGATCATCAGCCACCGGTCGCCGAGCCCCTCGGCGAAGTCGGTTTCCCATGCGAAATTGCCGGTCGCGGGGTCGCCGCCCGGCTCCAGCCCCTCTTTGCGGACTACCGTAGGCACCGCCTCGCCCGGCGGCAGGATGACCGGTGNTCCGTCGGTCCACGTCACGGGCAGCANAAAGGTTTCGCGGCCCGTATTGTAATAGTCGTCGGCATAGGGGCGGCACCCGAGGAACAGGGCGTACCANTCGCCGGANGGCGTTTCGATCATGTCGGCATGNCCCGTGCCGGTCACCTTGTCGGGCCGATCGGCNGGCAGGTCGCGCTGGGTCAGCACCGGGTTGTGCGCACAGGGCGTATAGGGACCTTTCACATGCTTCGCACGGAGCGCCACCTGCGAATGGGCCTCGTAGGTTCCGCCCTCGGCGGCCAGCAGGATATACTCGCCGTCTTTCTTATAGATNTGGGGCCCCTCGAGCCACTCGGGCCGCGCCGCGAAGTCGAGGCCGCCGTCGAGCAGCAGCACCGGATCGCCCACGACGCGGTCGGTCTCGGTGTCGTACTCCCGCANCCANANNGCNCNGTGGCTGTTCCACTGCCGCCCGCCCGGAGGCATGCCGTTGTGCAGCAGGTAGGCCCGTCCGTCGTCGTCGAAGAAGAACGANGGGTCGATCCCCTCGACCTCGGGCAGCGGAATGGGATCGCTCCAGCCGCCCGCAAAGGGATCGCGGCACTTGACGACGAAGTTTTCGATGCCGTCGACGCAGGTGTTGACTACGTAGAACGTGTCGTTATNGGGGTTGTAGCTGATGTCGGGGGCATAGATGGCCCGGTTGAAGCGCAGCGAATCGAGCGGCACCTGCTCCGGCCGGTCGAGCACGTGGCCCAACTGCCGCCAGTGCACCAGATCGCGGCTGTGGAAGATCGGGATCGAGGGCCAGAACGTGAACGACGAGTTGACCAGAAAATAGTCGTCGCCCCGNCGGCAGATGCTGGGATCGGGCCGGAACCCGGCGAGCACGGGGTTGAAATATTCGCACTGCGGGTCGATNGNCCGNTCNAANCGNGCNTCGCNGCCGCTNATACGAAAAACGGGTGAAAAGGGCNTCGCCCTCGGCGGGCGAGCCGCAGCCGCCCGCCAGCGATGCGGCCAGCAGCGGCAAGAGAANAATACGNAATCGGGTCATAGCAAAGGCTAAGATACGAATAAGCCGAGAGCGAAAAAACGAATTCATTCGATTTTTTGCCGNGGCGCAGTATCTTCAGCGAAGCTAAGATACGCAAAAAGCGGCGGCAGGCAAAAAATCATCCGCCATTTTTACTATTTTTGCAATATCTTTGTGTTCCGCTACGTTAAGGCGTAGGATCACCGTGCAAACTATAACAACGAACATACCATGAGCGAAGTCATCAACATCAAGGAACTCAACGAACGCATCGAGCGCGAATCGGTCTTCGTCGACACGCTGCGCACCGAAATGGGCAAGGTCATCGTCGGGCAGGGCCATCTGGTCGACACCCTGCTCATCGGCCTGCTCTCCAACGGCCACATCCTCCTCGAGGGCGTGCCGGGACTGGCCAAGACGCTGGCCATCACCACNCTGGCCAAGGCCGTCGACGCCGCATTCGCGCGCATCCAGTTCACCCCCGACCTGCTGCCCGCCGACCTGCTGGGCACGCTCATCTACTCGCAGAAGAACGAGGATTTCGTCGTGCGCAAGGGCCCGATCTTCGCCAACTTCGTGCTGGCCGACGAGATCAACCGCTCCCCGGCCAAGGTGCAGTCGGCGCTGCTCGAGGCCATGCAGGAGCGGCAGGTGACCATCGGCGAGGAGACCTATCCGCTGCCGCAGCCTTTCCTCGTGCTGGCCACGCAGAACCCGCTGGAGCAGGAGGGCACCTACCCGCTGCCCGANGCGCAGGTCGACCGCTTCATGCTCAAGGCCAAAATCTCCTACCCCAACAAACAGGAAGAGCGCGACATCGTGCGCATGAACCTCGCAGGCACGGGCATGCCCGCCGTGAACAANGTCGTCACGCCCGAAGATATCGTCAAGGCCCGCCGGGTGGTCGAAGACGTCTACATGGACGAAAAGATCGAGAAATACATCATCGACATCATCTTCGCCACGCGCGAGCCGGGCGAGTACAGCCTCGGCAAGCTGCAGAACCTGATCGCCTACGGCGGTTCGCCCCGCGCCTCGATCTCGCTGGCCAAGGCGGCCCGGGCCTACGCTTTCATCCGGCGCCGCGGCTACGTGATCCCCGAGGACGTGCGGGCCGTGTGCCACGACGTGCTGCGCCACCGCATCGGTCTGACGTACGAAGCCGAAGCCGAGAACATCACCTCCGAGGAGATCGTCACCGATATCCTCAACAACGTAATCGTCCCCTAACCCCATGCAGGAGAACGAGCACGATATCCTCCGGCGCGTCCGCAAGATCGAGATCAAGACCCGCGGCCTTTCCGACGAAATCTTCGCCGGCAAGTACCACACGGCNTTCCGCGGCCGGGGCATGTCGTTCTCCGAGGTGCGGGAGTACCGCGCGGGCGACGACGTGCGCGATATCGACTGGAACGTCACGGCCCGCTCGCGCAAGCCCCACATCAAGGTCTACGAGGAGGANCGCGAGCTGACGATGATGCTCGCGGTCGACGTCTCGGCCTCGGGGCTGTTCGGCACCGCCGGNCGGCTCAAAAAGAGCGTCATGACCGAGATCGCCGCGGTGCTGGCCTTTTCGGCGGCGCAGAACAACGACAAGGTGGGCTGCATCTTCTTTTCGGACAAGATCGAGAAGTTCATCCCGCCCAAGAAAGGCCGCAGCCATATTCTGACGATCATCCGCGAGCTGGTGGGCTTCCGGCCCGAATCGTCGGGCACCCGCCTTTCGGAGCCGCTGCGGCTGCTGACCAACGTCAACAAGAAACGCTGCACGACGTTCATCCTCTCCGACTTNCTCGACCCGGCGGCCGACCGCGCCGCCCTGGAAGACGCTCTGAAGATCGCGGGCAGCAAACACGATCTGGTGGGCATCCGCATCTGCGATCCCCGCGAAGCGGAGCTTCCCGACGTGGGAATCGTCGAACTGCAGGACGCCGAGAGCGGCCGCAAGGTATGGGTCGACACCTCGTCGCGGGCCGTCCGCGACCACTACGCCGCGGCGTGGCGCACCCGCAGCGAAGCGATCGACGCCCTGCTGCGCCACCACCGCATCGACACGGCGACGATCCCCACCGACGGCGACTACGTGGCCGAACTCCTAAAACTTTTCAGACAGCGATGAAACGAGCGTTGATCCTCGGCCTGCTGCTCGCGGCCGCCGCGGCCCAAGCACAGCAGCGGCCGGCCGTCACGGCCCGCGTCGAACCCGACAGCATCCTGATCGGCGACCGCTTCGACTACGTGATCGAGGTGGAGAAAGATTTGGTGCAGGTGGTCGAATTCCCGGTATTCGAGCCCCAAGCGGGCAACCGCTTCTTCGAGCTGGTCGAGGAGCTCCCGGTCGACACGCTCCGGCGCGACGGCCGCCGTCTGAAACTCGGCAAGCGCTACCGGCTGGCNGCGTTCCAGGAGGGGCGCCACGATCTGGGCCCGGCGCAGGTGCTCTATGCCGACAAGAACATCGTCGANACGCTCCGCACCGANGAGCGCCTCGTGCTGGAAGTCGCCACCTTCGAGATCGACTCGACCTCGCAGTCGATCTACGACCTGAAAGAGCAGCGCACCCTGCCGTTCCGCTTCGGCGAAATCGGCGGCTACGCGGCGTGGAGCCTGCTGGGACTGCTGCTGCTTGCCGCGGCGATCGTCGGGCTGCTCCGGTGGCTGCGCAGGCGCGGCGCCACGCTGGGCGGACTTTTCGCTCCGGCACCGCCCCTGCCGCCCCACGTCGAAGCCATCCGGGCCCTGGAGGAGCTCCACCACCGGAAGCTGTGGCAGAACAACCGCCACAAGCAATACTACTCGGGCCTCACCGACATCCTGCGCACCTACATCGCCCGCCGCTGGGAGGTGGGGGCCATGGAGATGACTTCCGACCAGATCCTCGGCGCCCTGCGCACGTTCGACCTGCCCGACAAGGCGCGCATGGACCTGACGACCCTGCTGCGCGAGGGCGATCTGGTGAAGTTCGCCAAGGCGACGCCCGGCGCCGAAGAGAACGAAAACGCCTATCTGAAAGCCTACTACTTCGTCGAGGAGACCAAACCCGCGACCGGGCAGGCCGAAGACCCCGAAAACGAATAACGCACCATGCACCGACTGCTTTACCTGCTGTTTCTGTTCGCCGTCGTCGGCGCCAGCGCCCAGAAGATGCCCGAGCGCCGCGAAGTCCGCAAAGGCAACCGCTCCTACAACCGGAGCGACTACAAGACGGCGATCGAACGCTACACCCGGGCGCTGACCTACGCTCCCGATTCGTTCGAGGCGACCTACGATCTGGGCAATGCCCTCTACAAGGCCGAGATGCTCGACAAAGCCGAACAGACCATGGCCCGGGCCGCGGCCGACACGCTGCGCACGGACGAGGAGCGTGCCGAATCGTTTTACAACCTCGGCAACGC
Organism: Alistipes sp.; assembly: GCA_014796635.1. Lineage (GTDB taxonomy): Bacteria > Bacteroidota > Bacteroidia > Bacteroidales > Rikenellaceae > Alistipes. The sequence goes on along the minus strand of JAAVIK010000001.1, from coordinate 538,971 downwards.
GCAGTTCCGGCAGAAGAAATACAAGGAGGCGCTCGAAAGCTACCGCCGCTCGCTGCTGTTCGACCCGACGGACATGGAGGCCAAATACAACTACGCCTACACCAAGAAACTCNTGGANGAAAACCAAGACCAAAACGGCGGGAACGACGACCAGCAGCAAAACCAAGACAAAGACCAAAACCAGCAAGATCAACAAGGAAAGCAACAAGATAACCAGCAAGACCGACAAGACGAAAAACAAGATAACGGCNACGAACAGCAAAACGGCGAACAGAATCCGTCGGAGCCCGAACAAGGCGACGACGGCGAGCCGCGCGACCTGCCCGGCGGCATCTCCGAGCAGGAGCAGCAACAGATGCTCGACGCCATTCAGGCACAGGAAGACAAAACCCAGGAAAAACTCAAGGAGAAACAGGGGGTGGTCGTCCGCGGCCGGAAAAACTGGTAGCTTTCCGATAATCGAAGAAGAAAATGACGTTTCATAATCCGCATATACTCTGGCTGCTGCTGGCGCTCGTGCCGATGATCGGCTACTACGTATGGCAGACGCTGCGGGGCGGCGCGGCGATCCGCATTTCGACGACCGGCGGGGTCGACCGGGCCCCGAAGACGGTGCGCTACTATCTGCGGCACCTGCCTTTCGCGCTGCGTGCGGCGGCCGTGGCGGCGATCGTCGTGGCGCTGGCCCGCCCGCAGGACGCCGAGCGATACTCCCGCACCTCGACGGAGGGCATCGACATCATGCTGGCCCTCGACGTCTCGGGGTCGATGCTGGCCCGCGACTTCCGGCCCGACCGCATCACGGCGGCCAAAGAGGTCGCCGGCTCGTTCATCGCCGACCGCTACGGCGACCGCATCGGACTGGTCGCCTTTGCGGGCGAGGCCTACACCCAAAGCCCGCTGACGACCGACCAGGGCACGCTTCAGACCCTGCTGGGCCGCATCCGCAGCGGCATCATCGAGGACGGCACGGCCATCGGCAACGGACTGGCCACGGCCATCAACCGCCTGCGCGAAAGCGACGCCAAGTCGAAAGTGGTCATCCTGCTGACCGACGGCGTGAACAACCGCGGCGAGATCGCGCCGCTGACGGCCGCCGAAATCGCTNCAGCGCAGGGCATTAGGGTCTACACGATCGGCGTCGGCACCCGCGGCATGGCCCCCTACCCGGCCGTCGACATCTACGGCAACCCCACCGGCGGCACGGTGATGGCCAAGGTGGAGATCGACGAGAAAACCCTCTCCTCGATCGCCGACATCACGGGCGGCCGATATTTCCGGGCCACCGACAAAGCCACGCTGAAAGCGATTTACGACGAGATCAACCAACTGGAAAAGAGCAAGGTCGAAGTGACCGAACACGTCGTCTACCACGAACTTTTCGTCCGCTGGCTCCTGTGGGCCGCCGGGCTGCTCATCGCCGAGTTCCTGCTCTCCACGCTCCTGTTCAAACGCATTCCCTGAGCCATGTTCCGATTCGCCCATCCCCAATATCTCTGGCTGCTGGCGGCCGTGCCGGCGTTCGTCGCCCTTTTCTGGCTGGCGGCCCGCATCCGGCGGCGGCGGCTCGCCCGCTTCGGCAGCGAGGAGACGCTCCGCGAACTCATGCCCGAAGTGTCGGCAGGCCGCATCGTACTGAAATTCTTGATTTTCTGCGCGGCATTCGCCCTGCTCGTCTGCGCGGCGGCCCGGCCCCAGTTCGGCTCCAAACTCCGCGAGGAGAGGGCGCAGGGCATCGAAATGATGCTGGCCGTCGACGTCTCGAACTCGATGCTGGCCGAGGATTTCGAGCCCAACCGTCTCGAACGCACCAAATATGCCATAGGCAAACTTTTCGAGGGGCTGGACCAGGACCGCGTAGGATTGGTGGTCTTCGCCGGAGAACCGCGGGTGCAGCTGCCCATCACCTCGGACCACCGCATGGCCCGGGCTTTCGCGCGCCGCATCGACCCCTCGCTCGTATCGGTGCAGGGCACGGCCGTGGGCAAGGCGCTGGAGCAGTCGCTGCTGGCCTTTTCGTCCGACACCGAGGAGGCCCGCAGCCGGGTCGTCGTGCTGATTACCGACGGCGAGAACCACGATGACGACGCTCTGGCCGTCGCCCGCCGCGCGGCCGAAATGGGGGTCCGCATCTACACGGTGGGCATCGGCACCCCCGAGGGAGCCCCGATCCGCATCGGGGGCGACTTCATCCGGGACGAGAAAGGCGACATGGTGGTCTCGAAGCTCAACGAGGAGATGCTGGCCGAGATCGCCGACATCACGGGCGGTCTCTACGTACGCTCGTCGAAGCAGTCGATCGGGCTCGACGAAGTGGTAAAGAGTATCAACGACATGGAGCGGACCGAACTCGCGACCGTCCGCTTCGAGGAGTACGACGAGCAGTACCGGGTCCTGCTCGCCGCCGCCCTCGTACTGCTGCTCCTCGAATTCGCGCTGCTCGACCGCCGCAACCCCCTGCTTGCGCACCTCAACATTTTTAGCTAACTTTGCTCCGCAGGCCCGCTCTGTCGCCGCCGGGAAACCGGGGGAGGAAAGTCCGGGCAACGCAGAGCGCCGCGCAAGCTAACGACTTGATATCCGAGAGGGTATGGGAGCGTAACAGAGAACGACCGCCGGCCGGATTTCCGGCCGGTAAGGGTGAAAAGGCGGGGTAAGAGCCCACCGCGGGGGCAGCGATGCCGCCCGGCCGTACGTCCCGCGGGTTGCAAGACCGTGTATACCGGCAAACGAGGGCTGCTCGTCCGATGCCGGGGGGTAGGTTGCTGGAGACGGCGGGCGACCGCCGTCGTAGATAAATGACAGGGGCCCGGGCTTCGGCCCGGGAACAGAACCCGGCTTACAGGGCCTGCGAACAACAGGAAAGCCGCTGCGATGCAGCGGCTTTCTTCGTCATGCCCGGCGTCGGAGCCATACCGCAGCGAGCGCGCATGCCGCGACGCCCGCGCAAAAGCACTTCCAGCCGGTGCCCGAACGGGGTGCGGCCACGGTTTCGGTGCGGACCTCCCGCCGCACGCTGTCGGCCGACAGGGCCCGCGACGCCTCGGCAAGGAGCGCCGCCGAATCGGAGCGGCTGCGGACAAGGGTGCGCCGGACCCGCCCGANCGTCCGGGGAATGCTGTCGCTGCGGGCCGTGACGACCACGCTGTCGCCCCGGCGCAGCGCCTCGACCGCAAGGCCCTCGTGCCGCCCGGCGAACCGGCCGCCGTCGGGCAGGGATGCGAGCGCTGCCAAGGAGACGGCGATCTCCGTCTGCCGGGCCGGAACCGCTTCGGCAGCGACGACGGTCTCCTCGCAGAACGACAGCTCCTCGGCGGCATGCGACGCCGCAGCGACGGAACATTGCCCGGCGGCCTGTCGGGAAACGGCCGTCTGCATTTCGGTACGGGTTCCGCGGCGCGAAGCGGCGCACGAAACGACCGACAGAGCCAACAACGCGGCCGCGAANGGCCGCCGCAAAAAGGGAATCGGATTCATAGTTTTATGAAATTAAAAAGTCGGGGTTCGATGTTGCGGCGCAGGCTCTCGACCTCGCGCGTCAGACGGTCGACCTTGGCGAGCAGCGTCTGCTGGGCCACCTGCCACTGGGCTTTCTCCTGCCGCAGCAAAACATTCTCCTGCAGGACCTGATTGTACTTCTCGCTCAGCAGGTCGATCGACCGCTGCATTTCGGCGAGAAAATCGTTGTTGCGCTTGCGGCGGCTGACCGCCCACGAGACGACCGCACCCAGAAAACCGCCGGGCAGGGCGAAAGCGCACAACTCGCTCAGCCATGAAAAATCGGACATAACAAACGGATTTAGGAAAACTATTTCCAGTCGAACCCCGGGAACAGGCGCCGCAGCTCGCGACGGGAGACGCGGCCGCGGATCANNCCGGCGAGGTAGTCGTTCTGGTCGGCGAGGGCGTTGGCGACGGTGCGCTCCTCGACGAAGAACTCGTTGTCGCACAACAGCCTGCGGACATCGTCCTCGCGACGGCGGCACAGCTCCGTCCAGTAATAATAGCGGGCCGTCAGCGCCCGGTTGCGCTGCTGCACGCGCCGACGACGCGGCGAGGGGACCCTGCGGGCCTCGGAAGAAAGAAGCATCGGCACAAAAAAGATGAAAGGATGCGGGCGAAAAAGANGCTTAAAAACTCACGCCCGCCAACTTGCGGACAACCCCGCGAAACGGAGTTTTCGNGCCGGAAGAACTCCGGACTTCGGGCGAACGGCTCTACAAATATAATATTGNAAAAGCCCCTTGTCAAGAGAAACCCCGGAAAAATTTTTCCGGGGCTCGATATCAATATGTTGCGGCGGCACAATCCGGCAGCTGCCGGATCGGCGGCGCGGGATTCAACGGCCCNNCTTCGCCGCCGGCTTCTTGCGCACGCTCCAGCCGAAGTGTCCGAGCGCCTCGCCCAGCGCGAAGTATTCGCCGTGCGAATAGACGATCGGCCGGGCCTGCTCCAGACAGAATTTGCCGCTCTGCGGNTCGATGTAGGCCGCATCGACCTGCACCCCTGCGACCTCGGCGATGAACATGTCGTGCGAACCGAGGGGNACGATCTGCTTCACGCGGCACTCGATNTTGACCGGCGCCTCCTCGATGATGGGCGCCGCCACATGCAGCGCCTTGCCGGGCGTGAGCCCCGTCTCGCGGAACTTGTCGAAATCGCGTCCCGAACGCACGCCGCACCAGTCGGTAGCGCGCGCCAGCTTCTCGGTCGTGAGGTTGATGACGAACTCGCCCGTGCGGCGGATGATGTCGTAGGAGTGGCGCTCGGGCCGCACCGAGATGTAGCACATCGGCGGATCGGAGCAGACCGTACCGGTCCAGGCCACGGTCAGCATGTTGTATTCTTCGGGCGCGGCGCCGCAGCTCACCAGCACGGCAGGCAGCGGATAAAGCACCGTGCCGGGTTTCCACGATTCTTTCATAAAAACATCCTATTTTTTCGATCCGGCGGGTTGCGGCCGGACTGCCGGAACAAAGGTAGCGAAATTTCGCTATATTTGCCCTATGCTCGCCGAGTTCATCCGCTATTTGGAGGCCGAACGCCGCTACTCGCCCCTCACCGTGCGCAACTACCGCCGCGATGTGGAGCTGTTTCTGGCATGGATGGGCACCGACGACGCCCACTTCGACCCGCGGGAGGTAAGCGTCGGCCAGATCCGCGAGTGGATCATCCACCGCACCGAAGAGGGCGGCATCGGCGCCGCGACGATGAACCGCGAACTCTCGTCGCTGCGGGCCCTTTTCCGCTGGCTCCACCGCACGGGCCGCACCGAGAAAGATATCATGCACGCCCTGCCGTCGCTCAAAACCTCGCGCCGCCTGCCCGTCTTCGTGCCGGAAAGCCGCATGGCGACGATCGTCGGCGACTGCGAATGCGACAGCGACGAGTTCGTCGTCGAACGCAACGCGCTGGCCGTGCTGCTTCTATACTCCTGCGGCCTGCGGCTGGCCGAACTGGTGGGCATCGACCGCGACGACCTCTCGGCCGACGGGCTGTCGCTGCGCATCCGCGGCAAGGGCGACAAGGAGCGCATCGTCCCGATTCTGGAGGAGGTGCGCGACAAAATCCGCCGCTATCTGGCGGTCGTCGAACGGCAGAAAATTTGCAGTCCCGANGAAAAGGCGTTGTTCCTGACCCCGAAAGGCAGGCGCATCTCCCGCACGGCGGTCTACCGGCTCGTTCAGGAGGAATTGTCCCGTGCGGGCGTACAGGGCAAGAAAAGCCCCCACGTACTGCGGCACACCTTCGCGACCCACCTGATGAACGGCGGCGCCGACATGCGCGAGATACAGGAACTGCTGGGCCACGCCTCGCTGCAGGCCACGCAGGTCTACACCCACAACAGCATCGCCCGGCTGAAAGAGGCATACGCCCAAGCCCACCCCCGGGAGAAAAAGGGGACGAAAAGCTAAAAACCGAGGTTATGAACGTGCAGATTCAATCCGTGAAATTCGATGCCGACCAACGGCTCGTCGACTTCGTGAACGCCAAATTGGCGAAGCTGGACCGCTTCGCCGAGCGCGCGACCGGCGCCGACGTCATCCTCAAGCTCGACAAAGACCGCGAAAAAGGGAACAAGATCGCCGTCATCACGCTCCGCATGCCGGGCGAGGAGCTCGTAGCCACGCAGCAGGCCCGCACTTTCGAGCAGGCTATCGACGAGGCGGTCGATGCCCTCAGACGCCAAGTAGACAAGGCCAAGGCCAAAGTCGAAAAATAGGCTCTCCCGTAGCTCTATGCCGCGGCCGCCCCTGCGAATGGAGCAGCCGCAGCACCATGGGCGGTTCGCCGAACCGTAATTCGGGTTGGAAAACCCGTTATCCGTCTATGGTCGCAAATGCGGAAAAACCGTAACTTTGCGACAACGAACCATGAAAGTAAAAAAACTACAAAAATGAGCCATTCCAGAATCCTCGTAGCGTTCTTTTCGCACACAGGCGAAAACTACGGCGTCGGCACCATCGCGAAAGGCAATACCCACATCGTGGCCGAGATGATCGCCGAAGCGACCGGCGGAACGCTGTTCCGGATCGAACCGGCGACCCCCTACCCCGCCGCATACGACCCTTGCACGGAAGTCGCCCAGCGCGAACGCAACAGCAAGGCCCGCCCGGCGATCGTCGGCGACACGGCCGCAGAGGAGTACGACGTGATCTTCTTGGGTTACCCCAACTGGTGGGGCGACCTGCCCATGGCGGTCTACACCTTCCTCGAGAANCACGACTGGCACGGCAAGACCCTCGTTCCGTTCTGCACCCACGAGGGCAGCGGCCTGTCGGGCACCCCGCGGCGCATCGCCGAAGCCTGCCCGGGGTCGACCGTTCCGAGCGGTCTTGCGATACGCGGAACNANCGCCCAGCGTTCGCAGGCGCAGGCCCGGCGCGAAGTGGAGGAGTGGCTGAAAAAGCTCGACCTCTGAAAATCCCGAACCATGAAACTCACCCGTTTTTTCCTCGCCTTGGCATGCGGCTTCGCCGCCGCGACCGCCCCGGCGCAGACAACCCGACAANCCATGAACGACAAACAACGCAGCATCGCCGCCGTAGCGTCCNTGACGGCGGTCGGAGAGATCGACCGGCTCGAANCGGCGCTCGACGCCGCACTCGACGGCGGCATGACCGTCAACGAACTGCGCGAGGTGCTGGTCCACACCTATGCCTACTGCGGATTCCCGCGCTCCCTGCGCGGACTGCAGACCCTCGTCGCCGTCCTCGAACGCCGCAAGGCACAAGGCATCGCCGACGACTTCGGCCGCGAAGCGTCGCCCATCGCCGATCCCCGGCCCAAATACGAGCGCGGCCGCGACATCCTCGCCGAAATATCGGGAGTGCCGGCCGATGCCCCGAAAGCCGACTACGCTTTGCTGGCGCCCGAGATCGAAATCTTTCTCAAGGAGCACCTCTTCGCCGACCTGTTCGAGCGCGACGTGCTGACCTATGCCGAACGCGAGCTGGCCACCGTGGCCGTCATCGCATCGCTCGGCCGCGGCGTCGAACCGATGCTGCGGGCCCATGCAGGCATCGCGCTCCATGTGGGCGTAACGCCCGGGCAGCTGAGCGAAATTTTGGAGTTGATCGGGCAATCCCTCGGCTCCGACCGGGCCGATGCCGCCCGCAGCGTATTGAGCGACCTGCTGCCGCCCCGCAACTGACTGCGCTTCGAGGCGCGAGACCTGCAACGGCCAAAGCACGGCTGTCGAATACGCTGACGATTATTTCATGCAGCCCTGCAAAATGAATACAGGAGCGCTTCTATCGCGAAGCGCTCCTGTATTCTGTCGGCGACACGCCGGCGTGCCGCTTGAAATATTTGCGGAACGTGAATTGCTCGGGAAAATTCAGCTCCTCGGCGATCTCCTTGATACTCTTGTCGGTCTGTTCGAGCAGGAGCTTGGCATAGGTGGTCGTCACCGACGCGATCCACTCGGACGGAGAACGGCCCGTGGCTTCCCGGATTACGGCGGAGAAATGCCCGGTCGACATATTCGCGAGGGCGGCATATCGGCTTACCGTACGCTCGACCCTGTAATTCTCATGAAGCGCCAGAATGAACCGGTAGGCGACGCCGCTGTGGTTCCGGACGGAATCGACCGAAGCCGGGTAGCGCCGGATGTGGTTGCAGACGATCTCCAGCATGGTTTCGTGACCGATCAGATGCACCAGATGCGTCAGAATACTGCGCTCGTCGGACGTCCCGGCCGCCTCTGCCTCCCTCATCCTCTCGGCGATACGGTCGTACTGCGAGATCACGTATCCGATCTCCGCTTCCGGGATCTGCCAGCAAGGCTTCTCTTTCACTTTCAGCGGTATGCCCGTGTCGGATATCAGGCGGAAGATCGGATAGAAATCTTTCAGTTCGCGGACGAACGAGATTTTCGCGAAGTCGGAAGACGGCCTGAAATCGTAGACCTGCACCAGCGGCGTCACCACGAAAACACAGCCCCGGGTCAGCCGATAGCGCTGCTCGTTGATTCTTACGTCGGCATATCCGGCCGTGCAGAGCACGAACCCGCCTTTGTTCCAGAACTCGCGCAGCGGCTCGCCGGATTCGACGACATCGACCTGGACCCTATTCTCCTTCATGGCACTATCATGGAAGTCCGTCGCCCGACCGTCTCTCCGGTCAGGCGGCTCTCAAACCCTCCCGCTTGATTTTGGGAACGAGGTACGCGAAGCCGTACACCATCATCGATGCCTGAGCGATGACGCCGAAAACGATGCTGGCGATATTCACTTCGGTCGAAACGAGGTTGTTGGAGAGGAAATACCAGACGGTGTATATTCCGAACGGGATGTTGAGAACGGCGCTCGCAACAAGTCCGGGATTGTACTTGCANCCGAAGACAAAGGCCATCACCACATGGGCCAAGGCATTCAGCGCCGAGAAGTAGGCCGTCCACAACCCCCATTCGACGCCCCAGAAGTGGGCCACGATACCCGACAAGGGCAGCAGGATATAGACGAGCGGAATGTTGATCCAGAACGACACGGCCTTGGTCATNGGATAATCGTCCTTGACCGACTTGAGGGGCTTGCGGTTGAAGAATTTCAGAAAACCGCCGGGACAGATGTACTCCTCGAACTCGTGCGCCCAGTAAATCGGGGTCTGCATCCAGATCAGAAACAAAGCGTAGTTCGCATCCTTTACATAGAGCCAGATCAGAATGGCGGAATAGACGGCAAGAAACGGCGTCGCCTTCATCCAGTTGTCGTACAACCATTGCATAGCCTTTTTCATAACTCGATACTTTTAGATTGGGTTTATTCGTGTCGCAAAATTACGCCATAAAACCCCTCGTCNCTATATCCGCATCGACGAATTATTGAGCAATATCGAAGATACAACACNCGATAATTTTACAAACATCTTATTTTCATCGCTTTAAAACATATCGTATGGGTCNCTATTCGTTTCGGCTCAATCTTCCGNCCCGGCGTATCCACAAACGATCATCCCGTATGGCCGCCATAGCGGNANACAGCCCGCCNGATAAAAATCAAAACCGCGTTGCANATATNTGCAACGCGGTTTTCTTTGAGGTCTGAAGCGGACTCGAACCGCTGTACAAGGTTTTGCAGACCTTTGCCTAACCACTCGGCCATCAGACCAATACTCCGCTGCCGGAACTCCGGCGATTCGGGAATGCAAATATACACACAATTCCGCAAAAAGCAAAACTTTCGCGGAAAACGGCGATATATTTTCGGTTTTGCGCGGAAATCCGCAGAAAAGAACTACCTTTACTTTGGATAAAGGCTCCGCGGGCCGCCGATCCGGCCGTCTCCGCGAATCCGCCCGTTCAGAAAAACCTCGCCATGACCATCGAAGACATCGCGCTGCAAATGACCCCGGGTCTCGGAGTGAAGGGGGTCGTGCACCTGCTCGAATGCTTCGGCACGGCCGCGCAGGTCTTCGCCGCGTCGGAGGAGGAGCTGACAGGCAAAGCCGAACTGCGGCCCGAGCTGGCCCGGCAGATCGTCCGCCGAAGCGGCTTCGCCGCTGCCGAAAAGGAGCTCCGACACTGCCGCCGCCACGGCATCGCGGCCATCGCATCGACCGACCCCGAGTACCCCGCCCTGCTGCGCGAGATTCCGGATTATCCCCATATTATATATGTGCAGGGCAACCTGCAGGCACTCGCCGGCGACTGCCTTTCGATCGTCGGCACCCGCGACTTCACCCCCTACGGGCAGAACATGTGCAACCGTCTCGTCGAGCGGCTGGCCGAGCGGGTGCCCCGGCTGACGGTCGTCAGCGGGCTGGCTTTCGGCATCGACATCGCCGCCCACCGCGCCGCCCTCTGCGCCGANGTTCCNACCGTCGGCGTGCTTCCGTGCGCCCTGCCCGACATCGTTCCCGCCCAACATGCGGGCGTCGCCCGCGACATGCTCGACCACGGCGGCGCCCTCGTCACCGAGCTCCACAGCCAGACCCGCCAGAACGGCACCGCCTACATCCCCCGCAACCGGATCATCGCCGCCCTGAGCGCAGGATGCCTCGTCGTCGANTCGCACGACCGGGGCGGCTCGCTCACCACGGCCCGCTTCGCCGACGAGTACCACCGCGCAGTCATGGCCGTGCCGGGCCGCGCCACCGACCGGTCGTCGGCCGGCACCAACCTGCTGATCCGCAACCGCAAGGCCCAGCTCGTCCTCTCGGCCGAGGATATCATCGCCGAGATGGGCTGGGACCTCGGNGCCGAGCCNGCCGCACTCAAGCCCGAACCGCCCACCAAGAACCTCACGCCCGACGAAGCCGGACTGCTCGGCTGCTTCCGCACCTCCGATCCGCTNTCGGTCGAGAACCTCCGCGAGCTGACCGGCCTCGATTCCGGCGAGCTGGCCGCCCTGCTGCTCGGGCTCGAACTCGCCGGGGCCCTGCGGCAGCTCCCCGGCAACCGTTATATGAAAATATAGTNCCCGAACCCACCGACGCCCTATGCAGACGATCGACACCCACTCCCACCTCTACGAACCCGAGTTCGACCCCGACCGCGAAGAAGCCTTCGCGCGGGCCGTCGACGCCGGGGTCGGACGTCTGCTGCTTCCGGCGATCGATTCCGGCAGCCACCGGCGGCTGTTCGACCTCTGCCGCCGGCATCCCGACCGCTGCTTCCCCATGATGGGGCTCCACCCCACCTCGGTCAACGACAATCCCCGCTGGCGCGAGGAGCTGGACCGGGTCGAGGAGTATCTCGAAAATCCGCCCGAGGGCATCGGCCGCTTCTGCGCCGTGGGCGAAATCGGGCTCGACTTCTATTGGTCGTCCGACTTCCGGCAGGAGCAGACCGAGGCGTTCCGCCGCCAGTGCCGGATCGCCGTCGAACGCGGGCTTCCGATCGCCGTCCATACGCGCAATGCCTGGCCCGAGATGCTCGCCCTCGTCGAGGAGTTCCGCGGCACGGGGCTGCGGGGCGTCTTCCACGCTTTCGGCGCAGACGTCGAAACCTACGAAAAGCTCCGGGCCTGCGGCGATTTCCTGTTCGGCATCGGCGGGGTCGTCACCTTCAAAAAGAGCCCGTTGGCCGCCGCCGTGCCCCGCATGGACCTCGGCGACCTGCTCCTCGAAACCGACTGCCCCTACCTCACGCCCGCTCCCCACCGCGGCGAGCGCAACGAATCGGCCTACCTCGTCCACATCTGCGCCAAAGTCGCCGAACTCAAGGGAATCGCCCCCGAGCAGGTCGCCGCCGCGACCACCGCCAACGCCGAACGCATGTTCGGGCTCTGAGCCACGACGGGCACCGGGTTGTTTTCTTGGAACTTTTCGTTAACTTTGTCTTGGCTAATCGCCGACTGCATGATATGGAAACTCCCAAATCCTCGATTCTGATCATCTACACGGGCGGCACCATCGGCATGAAGACCGACGCCGCGACGGGTGCCCTGGTGCCGTTCGACTTCAGCGCCATCTACGACGAGTTTCCCTCGCTCAAGCGGCTCAACGTCGATATCGATGTGCTGACCATGTCGCCCGTCATCGATTCGTCGAACGTCGCNCCCGCCAACTGGATCGCCCTCGCGCGGCTCATCCGCGACAACTACGCCCGCTACGACGGCTTCGTCGTCCTGCACGGCACCGACACCATGTCCTACACCGCCTCGGCCCTGAGCTTTCTGTTCGAGAACCTCGCCAAGCCCGTCGTCTTCACCGGCAGCCAGATTCCCATCGGCGTGCTGCGCACCGACGGACGCGAGAACCTCATCACGGCCATCGAGATCGCCGGGGCCCGGCACGAGGGGNGGCCCGTCGTGCCCGAGGTGTCGCTCTACTTCCAGAACCGCCTGTTCCGCGCCAACCGCACCACCAAGCGCAGCGCCGAGGACCTCAACGCATTCCGCTCCTACAACTACCCCCCGCTGGCCGAGGTCGGCGTCAACATCGCCTACAACCTCCCGGCGATCCTCCGGCCGCAGGACGAGGGCCCCGAACTGCGCATCGCCGAGCGGCTGGCCGACGGCATCGCGGTCGTCAAGCTCTTTCCGGGGCTCGGCGAAGAAATCCTGCGGTCGATGCTCGCGGCGCCCGGGCTGCGGGCCGTCGTNCTCGAGACGTTCGGCGCCGGCAACGCCCCCACCAGCGAGTGGTTCATCCGCGTGCTGCGCGAAGCGATCGGGCGCGGCATCATCCTCCTCAACGTCACGCAGTGCGGCGGCGGCAAGGTCACCATGGAGCTCTACGAAACGGGGCTGCGGCTCCAGAAAGCCGGCGTGCTCTGCGGCCACGACATGACCACCGAGGCGGCCGTCGCCAAACTCATGTACGTGCTGGGGCTCGGGCTTCCCGACGAACAGGTTCTCGCCATGCTGCGCCGACCCCTGCGCGGAGAATTTACCGCATAAGCCGTTGCATAAAACGATTTTTTTTTATATATTTCGCACTGTTAATGTGTCCCATTCTCTCCCCCGGCGGAGGGTCCGGAGCACGAAGTGCGTACTTAAAACTTTGAAATACTGATTATTGCAGGCTTCCGAATCCGCACTTCCGGAATCGGAGCCCATACATGGGACCGGACGTCGGCACCGGGTTTTTCCGCCGAAAAGAACCGCATCGACCGCCCGGACCTCAAAAAAACGACCGGCACCGCAAAAAATTCGGACCACGAACCATAAACGAACAGAGACAACCTAATCAAATCAATTTATCAAACACCACTATGAAAAAACTTTTTATGATTCTGTCGGTAGCCCTCTTCTCGCTGGGCACCGTGAATGCGTTCGCGCAGGAGGCTGCGGCCGCAGTTGAAGAGACCGAAACGGTTGCTGCCGAGGCCCCGGAGGCCGACGCCGAAGCCGCTGTCATCGCCGAGACCGAGATCGCCGGCGAAAGCATGCACCACATTCTGATGCAGAAGTTCCTCGAGGGCGGCTGGGGCTGGATGCTGCCCGTGCTGCTCTGCTTGGTGATCGGTCTGGCCGTCGCCATCGAGCGTATCCTCTACCTGTCGCTCTCGACGATCAACGCCAAGCAGCTCATCGAGGCCGTCGAGGAGGCTCTGAAGAACGGCGGCATCGAGGCTGCCAAGGAGGTTTGCCGCAACACGCGCGGCCCGATCGCTTCGATCTACTACCAGGGTCTGGACCGCTACGAGCAGGGTCTCGACGCCGTCGAGAAAGCCGTCGTATCGTACGGTTCGGTTCAGACGGGCCAGATGGAGTCGGGTCTTTCGTGGATCGGTCTGTTCATCGCCCTCTCGCCGATGTTGGGCTTCATGGGTACCGTAGTAGGTATGATCGGCGCCTTCGACGCCATCCAGGCTGCCGGCGATATCAGCCCGACGCTCGTTGCCGGCGGTATCAAGGTCGCCCTGCTGACGACCCTCATGGGTCTTATCGCTGCGGTTATTCTTCAGCTGTTCTACAACTATATCGTTTCCAAGATCGACTCGCTGGTCAACGATATGGAGGATTCGTCCATCACGCTGATGGATATCCTGACGGCCTACAACAAGAAATAATCGCAAATCAGTAGTCACAAGCATCTTATGAAAAAGATTCTCAACATATTGCTGGGCGTTCTGATGGCTGTTACGGCGATCCTTCTGATCTACGCGATAGCTGCCGGCGGCTCGGAGACGGCGGTCAGCCTGAACCTGATCTGGGGTTACTTCCTCTTCGTGTTCGCTATCGCCGCTGCGATCTTCTGCGCCGTCTTCGGAATGATCAAGAACCCGGCAGGCATCAAGGGGACCATCGTCTCNTTGGCCTTGATTCTGCTCATCGTGGGCGTGTCGTACATCTACTCCGCCAGCCATACGGTGAACATCGTCGACCTCCAGAACAACGGGGTCTTCGCCCACGGGGAAACCGTAATTACCGAAACGAGCATCCTGGTGACTTACGTCGCTTTCGTCGCCGCCTTCCTGACGGCTATCGTAACGGAGATCCGGGGCGCATTCAAATAATCGAAACCAAATGGCAACGGATAAAAGAAAAGTACAGGAAATCAACGCCGGTTCGATGGCCGACATTGCCTTCTTGCTGCTGATCTTCTTCCTGGTCGCCACTACCATGAACACCGACACGGGTCTCGCGCGCATGCTGCCGCCGATCCCTCCCGAGGATCAGAAACAGGAGGAGATCAAGGTCAAGGAGCGCAACCTGTTCCTCGTGCTCATCAACGGTAGCGGTCAGATCATGGCAGGACAGCCCGGCAAGCAGGAGTTCATCGAGCTTCGCGACCTGAAGGAGAAGACCAAGGAGTTCGTCCTCAATCCGATGGACGATCCCGATCTGCCCGAGAAGGAGGACAAGGAGTTCGACCTTCCCGACGGCAGCAAGTGGGTCTACCCCGTCAGCTCGGGCGTCGTTTCGCTGCAGACGACCCGCGATACGGGTTACCAGCCCTACATCATGGTCCAGAACGAGTTGGCGCGCGCTTTCACGGAGATCCGCAACGAGGTCGCCGTCCGCAAGTTCGGCGACAGGATGGAGGCGCTGCCCGAAGAGCAACGCAACATTATCACCAAGGCCGTACCTCTGAAAATCTCCGAGGCCGAGCCGCGTGTCATCAAGAAGTAAGATTATGGCAGTAATGAAAAAGAAGGGCAACAAAGGCTTGCCCCCCATTTCGACAGCGTCGCTTCCCGACGTGATCTTCATGATCCTCTTCTTCTTCATGGTCTCCACGACCATGCGCGACCAGGAGCTGTTGGTCCGCTACAAGCTCCCCGAGGCCACCGAGGTTCAGAAGCTCGAAAAGAAGTCGCTCGTCAGCTACATACACATCGGACAGCCGTCGCTGGCCATGCAGGCCAAGTTCGGTACGGCACCGCGTATCCAGCTCAACGACTCCTACAAGACCGCCAAGGACATCCTGGACTTCTGCGCCGCCGAGCGCGACAAGCTCAACGAGTCCGACCGCGCGCTGATGACCATCTGCCTCAAGGCCGACGGAACCACCAAAATGGGTATCATCACCGACGTCAAGCAGGAGCTTCGCAAGGCCAATGCACTGAAAATCTCCTATGCGGCTTCCAAGTCGCTGGGCTACTAAGATTTTTCGTCAGCCCTTTCACAGCGGACCCCTTTTCGGGGTCCGCTGTTTTTTTCGGCGCGGCATACTTTATCGCGGCATACCTTATTATATATAGCGGAATCTTCGGGCCCCGAAGCGGGAGCGGCCGGCGATAAAATTATAACGTTTTAGCANTTTGCTAAAACGTTATAACAACACCTCTTTCCGGCATCCGGCGCGGCTCTCCGCCGCCGACACACACCGTCAGCGACCGCCCCCGGCCTATTCGCCGAACGGCAGCTCCAGTTGATCGATTTCGTGGTTGAAAGTCAGCCGATGATGCGGCGTCAGCCCGTAGCGGCGGACCGCCAGCCGATGCTCGCGCGTCGGATAGCCTTTGTTCTTGTCCCAGCCGTACTGCGGATATTCTTCGGCCAGCCGCAGCATGTATTCGTCGCGGTGCGTTTTGGCCAACACCGAAGCCGCCGCGATATCGGCATATTTGCCGTCGCCCTTCACGATGCAGCGGTAGGGCATCTCCAGCCGCGTGCGGAAACGGTTGCCGTCGATCGCCAGAAATCCCGGCTGCGGATCGAGCCGCGCCACGGCCAGCGACATCCCCTCGAACGAGGCGTTCAGTATGTTGATCTCGTCGATGCGCGCCGGCGGCACCGCCTCCACGGCCCATGCCACCGCTTCGCGTTCGATCACCTCGCGCAGCCGGTTGCGGTTGCGCTCGGTCATCTGCTTGGAATCGTTGAGCAGCGGATCGCAGAACCCCGGGGGCAGGATCACCGCCGCCGCAAAAACCGGTCCCGCAAGACAGCCGCGGCCCGCTTCGTCGCAGCCCGCTTCGGGCAGTTCGTTCTGATAACAAAGTTCGAGCACACACAAAGTTATGCAATTTATTGCATTCCTCCCGCTTTTTTCGTTATTTTTGCATGTTGACAAACCCCGCGCATGAAGTTCGACATCGCCCGGCAGGCATTCATACCGTCGTTTCTGACCCTCGCCGCACTGGCCGCCGCAGCCCTCTACGGACCCGTGGCCGCCGCTGCGCCCGCACCCGTCGCAGCGGTCTCCGGGCTCCTGCTGCCCGGCGACTTCCTCGCGCTGTTCCAGGCCGCCAAGCCGGAGTGGGCCCGGGCGCTGACCTGCCTGCTGATCGTCGTCACCGGCATCCGCACGGGCCACCTCACGGTGCGCTACAACCTCTATACGACCAACACCTGCATCGCCATTCCGCTCTACGGAGTGCTGGCCGGCGGGCTGACCGCCGGCGTCGCCGACCTGCCCGCGTTAGTCGATGCGCTCGTTCTGATCCTCGCCCTCAAGAACTTCTGCCGCTCCTTCACGACCGGCTATGCTTTCGACGCCATCTTCCGGGGAGCCCTCTACCTCGGTATTCTTTTCATCCTCGACCCCAAGACCCTGCCGCTCGTTCTGCTGCTGCCGCTGGCGGTCATCCATTTCCACCGCACGTTCCGCGAGCTGCTCGTCGCAGTCACNGGGCTGCTGCTGCCGCTGCTGACCCTCTGCTACGTCTATTGGGGCATGGGCGAGGCGTTCCCCGCACCCGTTTTCGTCATCGCCGACCGGCTCATCGAAGGGGAGTGGCTCCGCATCCTCATCGACCTGCCGTTCGGAGCGCAGCTGCTCGCAGGCGGCGCCGGACTGCTGCTGATTCTCTCCGTGCAGTATTTCTACTCCGACCTCTACGCCGTCAGCTCCCGGTCGCGGAGCATCCTCGTCTTCCACCTCGAAGCCCTGCTGCTCGTCGGCGCCATCGCCTGCCTGCCGGGCGTTTCGGTGCCGGTCTTCGCGCTGGCTGCGGTGCCCGCCGCCGTGCTGCTGTCCCTCTTTTTCGTACGCGCCCATCCCGGCGTCGCCCAGCCGATCTACGCCCTCTCGCTGGCAGGAGCGTTCTACAACATGATTTTNCCATAATCCATTCGGTCTTAATGTTGATACTTTCAGATCAATATTCTTTCTTGTGTCCGTATTTACTATTTTTAATTTTATGGATCGGAGTTTAGATTGTATATTTGGAGTGCAACAACAGTGACGCAACACTTGTTCGCACATTTAAAAATTAACAGTCTACACATGAAGAATTCAATGAATTCATCGGCCCAGCAGCCGATGATCGTGAAGTATGTCGAAACGCTTCACTCCGGCATCCAGTCGCAGACTTTGTCGCGTTACGCCATCGGCTACGTCCTGCGCGGAACGATGTACATCTACGACGGCGACAAGCGCCGCAAGCTCATGCGCGGCGATATCTTCTACCTCGGGATCGGCCACCACTACATCGAGCACTTCCCCGAGAGCGGCCAGCCTTTCGAGCAGATACTGGTCTACTACACGCCCTCGGACCTGCAGCGGATCCTTCTCCATCTGAATATCACCTACGGGCTGAATATCTCCAACTCGCATTCGTGCGAGAACTGCAGCAACCGCATGCACGTCGTCATGCCCGCATGGAGCAGCGTGCGCAACTTCTTCCTCAACACCAACAACTACCTGCGCGACGAGGACTTCCACCACGACGAGACGGCCGAGAACATCAAGATGACGGAGCTCATCTACCTCATCGCCTCGCACGAAGACTGCTGCATCAAAAGCAAGCTGCTGAGCAACGTCGACGCCGCCAAGGANAACTTCGAGCAGATCGTCTACGACCACATCTTCAAGGACATATCCATCGAGGAGCTGTCGCGGCTGACCAACCGTTCGCTCACTTCGTTCAAGAAGGAGTTCCGGCGCCACTTCCAGATGCCGCCCCACAAATGGTACATCCGCCAGCGGCTCATGCACTCGCGTCTGCTGCTGATCTCCACCTCCAAGTCGATTTCGGAAATCGGCAACGAATGCACCTTCCCCAACACCTCCCACTTCATCAAGCTCTTCAAGAAAGAGTACCAGATGACCCCCGCCACCTACCGGAGCCGCCATATCGGCAGCAACGCGCTGGCCGAATCCGAAAAGAAAGAGGAGGCGGTCCGCGAGGCGCTTTAATCGAAAAAATTACGAATTATAGGAATTTAAAATTTTTTAATTTCAATTCGACCGATTTTTTCGGCCGAAAATGAAAAAATATTACGAAAAATTTGGAATTCCATTAAATTCCCGTTACATTTGTATTACGATACGTGGGGTTCTCCCACGCTCATTAACCTAACTAACCTAACCAGAGAATCCCGGTGCCTGTCGGCACCGGGATTCTTCTTCTCCCCGCAAGCCCCCTGCAGCCGCTCTCCGGCTCCATTCTCGCGGCGAGCGATCATTAATAGCGAATTTTTCCGGGAAATGTCGAATATTTTTGCTATTTTTGCGTCAATTGGAAAATAGTGAACTTAAATGCCGAAGTTCCATGACAAGGTAGACGTACTCCGAAAACCCGGATGGCTGAAAATCCGTCTCCACCGCACGGCCGACTACGCCGACGTGCGGCGGATCGTCGAAAAGCACGAGTTGCACACCATTTGCAGCAGCGGCCGTTGTCCCAATCAGGCCGAATGCTGGAGCCGGCGAACCGCGACTTTCATGATTCTGGGAGATATTTGTACGCGCAGCTGCCGTTTCTGCGCCACGCAGACCGGCAGACCCCTTGCCCCCGACGCCGACGAACCCCGCAGGGTAGCAGAAAGCGTCGCACTGATGAAACTGAGGTATGTCGTCGTAACTTCCGTGACGCGCGACGATCTGCCCGACGGCGGAGCCCGACACTGGGCCGCCACCGTGGAGGCGATCCGCTCACAGAATCCCGACGCCGCCATTGAGCTCCTTATTCCCGATCTCGACGCCCGGCCCGACCTCTTGGACGTAGTCGCCGCGTCGAAGCCCGATATCATCGGGCACAACATCGAAACCGTCGAACGGCTGACCCCCGCGGTGCGATCGCGAGCCAGGTATCGCACCAGTCTGGAGACCCTGCGCTACCTGAGCCGGCAAGGCGTCGCCACCAAAAGCGGGCTGATGCTCGGGCTCGGCGAGAGCGATGAGGAAGTTTTGCAAACCCTGCACGACCTGCGCCAGGCAGGTGTCGGCATCGTGACGCTCGGCCAGTACCTTCGGCCCACTCTGGAGCACTACCCCGTTGCGGCGTATATCACTCCCGAAAAATTCGACTGGTACAGGCTCCGGGCTTTGGAGATGGGTTTCGGTTATTGCGCGAGCGCTCCGTTGGTGCGGTCGTCCTACATGGCCGAGGAGGCGCTCCGCAGCGTGAAACGGCCGCAGGTATGAAAGCCCGCTGCCGCGACCTCGGGACCATGGACTACGCCGCCTGCTGGGANCTGCAGCGCAGGCTGTTCGACGGGCTCGCCGCAGCGAAAAAGGGCGNGCAGACCGAAGACGGTATGCAGGACCCCGCGGACGAAACCGTCGGCACGGTGCTGCTGGTCGAACACCCGCCGGTCTACACCTTGGGCAAGAGCGGCCGGGCCGAAAACCTGCTCGTCGACCGGGCGACGCTCGAACGCTTGGGGGCACGGTTCTTTCACATAGACCGCGGCGGCGATATCACGTTCCACGGGCCCGGGCAGCTGGTCTGCTATCCGATCCTCGACCTCGAGCGCATCGGGATCGGCCTGAGGGAGTACATCGCGCGGCTCGAGGAGGCCGTCATCCGCACCGTCGCCCGCTACGGCATCGCCGCGGGCCGCATCGCCGGNGCNTCCGGAGTGTGGATCGGAGGGCCGGACACCCGCTTCGGGGACACCGCCGCAAGCGGAAGCACCGGGGANCCGGAGCCGAAACGGCATACCGCGCAAGATTTGNGCGATCGGCGTCCGCTCGTCGCGCTTCGTGACGATGCACGGCTTCGCGCTCAACGTCGCGACCGACCTCGGGTGGTTCTCGCGGATCAANCCCTGCGGATTCAGCGACCGCGGCGTGACCTCGATCGCCCGCGAAACGGGCCGCACGGTGGCCATGGAAGAGGTGAAAAGGCTGNTGCTCCGGGAGTTGGAGCAGCAGCTCGACATAGAAGTGAAAATGGAAAGGTAAAAGGTGAAAAGTCAGAACACCTTTCGCATTCGACCTTTCGACTTTCACTCGTTAAAGAGAATTAAATGTTAAAATATATAAATAGTAGTTCGTATGCCCATAGAAAAACGTTGGGTAGTGAAGCCGCAGGGCGATGCCGGAGCGGCGGCCGCATTGTCGGCTGCGCTGAAGCTCTCGCCCGTGCTGGCGAATCTGCTCGTACAGAGAGGCATAGACACCGTAGAAAAGGCGGAAAAGTTTTTTAGACCCAGCCTCGCCGACCTCCACGATCCGTTCCTGATGAAGGACATGGACAAGGCGGTCGAGCGGGTCGAGCGGGCCGTCGCGAACAATGAGAAGATCATGGTTTACGGCGACTACGACGTCGATGGCTGCACGGCCGTCGCGCTGGTCTACAAGTTTCTCCGCCAGATCGGGCACAAAAACCTGACTTTCTACATTCCCGACCGTTACACCGAGGGTTACGGCATCTCGGTCAAGGGGATCGACCTCGCGGCCCGCAAGGGCGTGGGGCTCATCATCGCCCTCGACTGCGGGATCAAGGCCACCGAAAAGGTCGTCTATGCGAAAGAGAAAGGCGTGGATTTCATCATCTGCGACCACCACCTCCCGGCCGAGGAGATTCCCCGGGCCGTAGCTGTTCTGGACCCCAAGCGGGTCGACTGCTCCTATCCGTTCGACGAGCTGTCGGGCTGCGGCGTGGGCTTCAAGCTCGTGCAGGCCTATGCCCAGAAAAACGGCATTCCGTTCGAGCAGATTCTCAACCTGCTCGACCTGCTGGTCGTCAGCATCGCGTCGGACATCGTGCCGCTCGTCGGCGAGAACCGCATTCTGGCCTACTTCGGGCTGAAGTACCTCAACCGCGAACCGTCGAAAGGGCTGCTGTCGATCATCAAGATCTGCGGACTGGACAAGCACAACATCACCATCGACGACATCGTCTTCAAGATCGGCCCCCGCATCAACGCCGCCGGGCGCATGCGCATGGACGAGACCGACGAGAATGCCTCGCCCTCGGGCGGGCATGCCGCCGTCGAGCTGCTGATCGAGGGCAACGAGAGCGTCGCCGAGGAGTTCGGCAACGTCATCGACGCCTACAACCAGGACCGCAAGTCGATCGACCGCTCCGTCACGCAGGAGGCCCACAGCTACATCGAGAGCAACCCCGAGCTCAAGAGCCGCAAGAGCACCGTCATCTACAATCCCAAGTGGATGAAAGGCATCGTCGGCATCGTCGCCTCGCGCCTGATCGAGACCTACTACCGCCCCACCGTCGTGCTGACGATGAGCAACGGCTTCGTCACGGGTTCGGCGCGCTCGGTCCCCGGCTTCGACCTCTACCAGGCCGTCGAGTCGTGTTCCGATCTGCTGGAAAACTTCGGCGGACACATGTACGCCGCGGGGCTCACGATGAAGCCCGAGAACGTCGAGGAGTTCACGCGCCGCTTCAACGACTTCGTCGAGAAGCACATCGACCCCCAGATGCTCGTCCCGCAGGTCGACATCGACAGCGAGCTGCTTTTCTCCGACATCACGCCCAAGTTCCGCGACCACCTCAACCGCTTCCAGCCTTTCGGGCCCGGCAATGCGGCTCCGGTCTTCGTGACCTACGGCGTGAGCAACCACGGCGATGCCAAGCTGGTAGGCATGGAGTGCGAGCACCTGCGCATGGACCTCATCCAGAAGCAGAAGCCCAACACCAAAATCCAGTCGATCGCTTTCCAGCAGCCGACCCACTACCAGTGGGTGCGCTCCGGCAAGCCCATCGACGTCTGCTACCAGATCGTCGAGAACCACTACCGCGGTTCGGTCACCACCCAGCTCAGAATCAAGGATATCAAGCCGGTGGTCAAGTAAGGTAAAAGGTAGAAAGTGAAAGGTGAAAGGCGGCGAACACTTTTCACCTTTTACTTTTCGCTTTAAAGATAAATGATCCGCGCCGCATCGTCGGCCGGCGGCAGGGGCGCNGGCACGAAATCGGAATAGCCCANCGCAATGGCGCAGAGGGGTTCGCACCCNTCGGGGATCGGCAGGAACGTCCGCAGATAGTCGGCGGCCGTNTCGCCGNCGGGCNCNTCNTTGAGCCGCGGGCGGCCGTCGATATGCACCCAGCACGACGCCAGCCCCTCGTCCACGCAGGCGAGCTGCAGGATCGTCGCCGCTATGGCACAGTTTTCGCGCCACAGGTCGGTCGCCGCCGTGTCGCCCAGCACTACCACGGCTGCCGGCGCCCCTTTCATGAACGCNGCGCCGTAGTCGCGCATCCCGGCCATGCGGGCCACCGCAGCCGGATCGTCGACCGCCAAAAAGCGCGTCGAACGGCTGTTGCGCGACGAGGGGGCNGTGAGGGCTGCCGCCAAAAGGCGGTCGAGCGTTTCCCGTGCGACCGGCTGCGGCGCGAACTTGCGCACCGAGCGGCGGGCGGCTATAATCTTCTTGAATTCCATAACGNAATTTTTTTTGTGCTTCTTGCAAAGATACGATTAAGCTGAGTGTAAAATGCAATTTTTTTTGCATATTTGCCGGAGCGAAGTATCTTCGGCGAAGCCAAAGATAGTAAAAAACATCCCGCCATGCACGACGACTACCGTTTCACCATCGCCCTGATCTACGACTTCGACGGCACGCTGGCTCCGGGCAACATGCAGGAGTACGACTTCATCCCCGCCGTGGGCAAGAGCAACCGGGAATTCTGGACCGAGGCCAACTCGCTGGCCGAGGAGCAGGACGCCGACATGGTCCTCACCTACATGGCCCGCATGATCCAGAGCGCCCGCTCGAAAGGGCTGTCGCTGCGGCGCGAGGCGTTCCAGGAGTCGGGCCGCAAGGTGGCGCTGTTCCGCGGCGTGAGGGAGTGGTTCGGGCGCATCAACCGCTACGGCGCCGAGCGCGGCATCCGCATCCTCCACTACATCAACTCCTCGGGGCTCAAGGAGATCATCGAGGGCACGGGCATCGCCCACGAGTTCCGCAAAATCTACGCCTGCTCGTTCCTCTACGACATCGACGGCATCGCCTACTGGCCCGCCGTGGCGGTCAACTATACCAACAAGACGCAGTTCATCTTCAAGATCAACAANGGCGTCGAGTCGGTCGCCGANTCCAAGCTCGTCAACCGCTACATCCCCGAAAACGAGCGGCCCGTGCCGTTCAGCCGCATGATCTACGTCGGCGACGGCACGACCGACATCCCCTGCATGCGCNTGGTGAAGAACTACGGCGGCCACTCCATCGCCGTCTACAACCCCGAGCAGAAGGGGGTNCACAAGGATATGGCGGCCCTCATCCAGGACAACCGCGTCAACCACGTCTGCCCGGCCGACTACTCCGAGGGNTCCGACATGGATACCGTCGTGAAGATGATCATCGACAAGATCGACCTCGACGACCGGCTCGTGCAGCGCGAAGCCGTGTTGTGACGGCCGCCGGGGGCATATTATATTTGCTGCCGGAACCTTACGAAAACCGAATGCCCATGAAGAAACTTTTGCTTCTGATCTTCCTGCTGGCGGCCCTGCCGACCGCNCTGGCCGCCCANGAGGAGATGCCCGCCCGCAGGCAGGAGCCGTTCGTTCGGCAGCACGAGCTGCGGCTGACAGCCGGCGCCTACCCGTTCATGCCCTACCGGCTGCTCGAGCGATTCGGCTGCGACGACAGCCCGGCTCTCGGCCGCACCCACCGCGGTCCGGTCCGCACCGGCGGCGTCTGGACGCTCGCCTACGACTACCGCTTCAGAAAGTGGTTCGATCTGGGCCTCGCGGTCGGCTACTACGGCGAATACAGCAGTTCGTACCGCAATCTGGATTCTTCGCTCGCCGGCCGCAACCGCGCCCACGCCGTCACCGTCATGCCCGTCGCGCGTTTCACATGGCTCAACCGCAAATGGGTGCGCATGTACTCGTCGCTCGGACTGGGCGCCACGTTCGGATTCGGNCACCTCGACTACGACAGCTACTACTTCGAGGAGACGACCCTCGCCCTGCAGTTCACGCCCGTAGGCATCTCCGTCGGCCGGTCGCTGTTCGGATTCGCCGAAATCGGATTCGGCGCGCAGGGCGCGCTGATGATGGGCGTGGGCTACAAGTTCAAACCCAAAAACTCCCCGACGAAATGAAACGGATATCGACCCTCTTGGCAGCTCTCGTCGCCCTGACGGGCTGTACGATCGAAAAAGCCGAATATTTCGATCCCACCGCCGTCGGTTTCCGCATGTTNTCGTACGCGAACAGTCATCTCGGAACCCAGACCGACATCGCGGCGCGCGTCATGCTTTTCGACCTCTACTATTCGGCTCCCGAGGAGGAGCGAGAGACGATCCACGACCGCTATTTCTACTCCTCGCGCA
This sequence comes from Alistipes sp., assembly GCA_014796635.1. GTDB lineage: Bacteria > Bacteroidota > Bacteroidia > Bacteroidales > Rikenellaceae > Alistipes. The sequence goes on along the minus strand of JAAVIK010000001.1, from coordinate 514,157 downwards.
TCGTCGGCTCGGGCAACGAGTGGCGCATCATCGACAGCAGCCACGAACTGACGATCTACACCGACGGCCGGCCGCTCTCGACCGACGGCGCGACGTGGAAATACGCCCACTCTTTCCTACACGCAGGCGACGACCTGCCGACGATCGCCTGCCATGCGGACGACACCAGCACCGCTTACGATCTCCACCTGCCGAACGGCGGCGGGGAGCTGTCGTTCACGACGACCTATCGCAGCCGGCCGCAGGACGACGGCACACCCCGCTACTGGTGCGAGCTGCGAATCGAGGGCCGGGGCGAATGCACCCTGCCCNAAGACTACTACTACGAATTCGAGAAGATCGCCTACGAAATCGTCGAGCCGCTGAAATATACGTCGTATGGCAGCCGCATCGACGAGGGCGGGCTGCTGCTGACGACGGAAACCGACGAGGGACACCTCGAAACCCGGGTCGAATNTCTCGACACCGGCGTGAGGATTCATTTCGGCGCACACGAAAAGCTATACTACTATTATTGAGGCATGGAAATACTTTTCGCCACCAACAACGCCCACAAGCTCAGCGAGGTAAGCGCCGTCTTGGGCGACGGATTCCGTCTCGTGACACCGCGCGAATGCGGCATTACGGAGGAGATTCCCGAAACGCAGCCCACCATCGAGGGCAACGCCCTGCAAAAGGCGCGCTACCTGCATGAACGCACGGGCCGCGACTGCTTCGCCGACGACACGGGGCTCGAGGTCGAAGCCTTGGGCGGGGCTCCGGGCGTCCATTCGGCACGTTACGCCACCGACGGCCACGACTTCGCGGCCAACAACCGCCTGCTGCTCGAGAATCTGGCCGGGCAGCAGAACCGCCGGGCCCGCTTCCGCACGGTCATTGCGCTGATAATCAACGANGAATGGCACCTCTTCGAGGGGATCGTCGAGGGCCGCATCATCGATGCCGAGCGCGGCGCCGAGGGCTTCGGCTACGACCCGCTTTTCGTACCCGACGGCAGCGACAAGACGTTCGCCGAGATGGACGCCGCGGCGAAAAACGCCCTCTCGCACCGCGGGCGTGCCGTGCGCAAACTTGCGGCCTATTTGCATAGCATCGAGAAATAGCCTATCTTCGCGACCTCATGGAGACGAAAAACTACGAAAAGGAGGAGCGTTTCGATCCCGCGACGGTCGACGCNCTGAAACATCATTATGGCGAGATTCTGCGCCTCTTGGGCGAGGACCCCGCGCGCGANGGGCTTGCGAAGACCCCCGAACGGGTCGCCAAGGCCATGGCGTTTCTGACCAAGGGCTACGACGAAGACCCGCTGGCCATCATCCGCTCGGCCATGTTCCGCGAGGAGTACAANCANATGGTGCTGGTTAAGGATATCGAGCTCTACTCGCTCTGCGAGCACCACATGCTGCCGTTCTACGGCAAGGCCCACGTGGCCTACATTCCCGACGGCCATATCACAGGCCTCTCGAAGATCGCCCGCGTGGTCGAGTGTTTCGCCCGGCGGCTGCAGGTGCAGGAGCGGCTGACGGTGCAGATCCGCGACTGCATCCAGGAAGCGCTCAACCCTATGGGCGTGGCCGTGGTCATCGAAGCGAGCCACATGTGCATGCAGATGCGCGGCATCGAGAAACAGCAGTCGGCCACCACGACCTCGGCCTTCACGGGCATCTTCCTCTCCGACCACCGCACGCGCGAGGAGTTCATGACCCTTATTTCGCATCGCTACAGATAGAACCTGCCGCCGCGGGTTTCCGTCCGGACGCTTTCCTCGGGGGAAGCGTCTTTTTTTTATGATCCCGCCGGTTTTTCGCCCGCGCGCTGCCGCTTGCGGAACGAATTTTGAATTCCCGACCCCGACAGCAAACCATAAATCCCAAAAACCATGACCGTCAAAACCATTCACTACCTTGCGGCCGCGCTGCTCGCAGCTGCGGTCTGCTCGTGCCAGAAGGAGCCGTCGACGTCGGACCTCCACCGCGAATATCTGGTCTACACCGACTGCGACCGGACCGCCGACTTCGCGGCGTTCGAGACCTTCTACCTGCCCGACAGCATCCTGCTGATCGGCGGCAACAAGAAAACCGAATACCGGAAAGACGCCGCAGCCCTCGAAATCGTCACCGCCGTGGCCGTCGAACTCGAAGCGGCCGGCTTCCTGCGGACCGAGGAGAAAGACGCCGCCGATCTGGGCATCCAGCTCAGCTACGTCGAACAGGAGACCTACTTCGTAGGGTCGGGCAACCCCTACTGGTGGTGGTACTACCCCTACTACTGGAGCCCCGGCTACTGGGGCGACTGGCTCGGCTGGCACTACCCCTACAGCGTCTACTACGGCTACACGGCCGGATCGCTGCTGCTCGAAATGATCGATCTGGGCGCCAACCGGCTCGGCGGCAAACGGCTGCCCATCGTCTGGGACAGCTTCATCAGCGGCCTGCTCACCTCGAACGCCGGCCTCAACCAGCAGCGCACGCTCGACGCCATNGAGCAGGCTTTNGCCCAGTCGCCCTATCTCTATCAATAATCGTTTTACGCACCGATCATGAAAACAACGAAATATCTCCGTATTCTGGCGCTCTGCACCCTGCTGCTCGCCGTCGCCCGGCCCGGTCGGGCTCAGATTTTCCCCAACTCCTACATCGATGTCGACTGGCAGCTCAACGTCCCGCTGGGCAGCAGCTTCGCCGACAAGACCTCGGGCTGGGGCATGAACTTCGAGGGAGGCTACCGCATCACGCCGGCTGTCGCCGTGGGTCCGTTCATCTCGTTCCACACCAACCTCCGCAGCATCGGCCGGCAGACCCTGCAGCTCCACAGCGGCTCGGCCCTCACGACCAACCAGAAGCACGCCGCATTCCAGCTGCCGTTCGGCGTCACGGGACGCTACAGCTGGTTCAACGACAGCATCTTCCANCCCTACGCCGGGCTGAAGTTAGGCGCCTGCTACTCGCAGCTCTCGTCCTACTACTATGTNGTCAAGCAGTACGACGACACNTGGGGATTCTACCTTTCGCCCGAAATCGGCGTCTCGATCTTCCCCAACCCGGCCTACCGCTTCGGCTTCCACGTCGCCCTCTACTACAGCTACGCCACCAACAGCGGCAGCCTGCTGACCTACAAGGTCGACAACCTCAACAACTTCGGACTGCGGGTCGGCATCTCGTTCTGACGCNTCCCGCCTGTCTCCGCAAAAAAAAGAGGGTGCCACTNNGTGGCACCCTCTTTTTCATCGCTGAGCGAATTACTTGTTGGCNGCTTCGCACTTCTCGCACTTGTCGCAGGAGGTCGAATCGCACTTNTCGCACTTCTTCTCCTCGCTGCAGCAGCAGCCCTCGCCCTCGGCGACAGCCTCGACTGCGGCCTGAGCCTCTGCCTCGGCANCCTTCTTGTTGGTGTTGCCGCAGCAGCTTACCATAGCGGCGGCAGCCAGAACAACCACGAACGAAATAATCTTCTTCATAGCTTCAAACGTTTGGAATTAGTCGTTTTATATCGCCGCAAAGTTAAGTAATCGTGCGGATTGTACAAAAAATTTTTAANATTATTTCCGGGCCGGCCCTTTTTTCAGCGGCGGAAATCGCTCAGCGAAAGCCGCTCGCTCTTGGGGAAAGCCTTGGGGAAGGTCTCCGAAACGCGGCCTTTCAGTATGATCGCCTCCTCGATGGTCAGGCAGTTGCCCACCGTCACGCGGAAGTAGGGATTTTCATAGAACATATAGACCGGCGTTCCCGGGAACGTCTCCGCAAACAGGTTCCGCGCCGCGGCCGCTCCGGCCCGGGCGTTGTGGCCGTTGTCCGAAAAGATGCAGACCCGGTAGCCCCGCANCGTCTGGCGGCGGACGCCCTGCGCCGCTTCGGCCACCGCCTGCGCCGCATCGCCGTACTCGGTCACCGCGACGGTCGCCGGATGATGGCCGTCGGAGGCGATCGCCGGACGCTCCAGCCGCTCCCGGAACGCTTCGAGCGACTGGGCCGCNGANNCCGGGCCCCACAAGGTCGCCGCAAGGGTCAACAATACCAACAAATATCTGTGTATCATCTCTCTATATAGTTTTTCAGTTCATCCGAATCCACCCCAAAGGTATTCAAAAATTCGGACAACGGAACTTTCTCCCGCAAAATATTTACCGTCATCGGGCCGCCGCGCCCCACGGCGGCATAGGAGACCGTCACGGCCGCCAGATCGCCCCGCCCGATCCGCCGCACCAAGGCATAGGCCGCAAGGGGGTCCGAAATCCGCAGGCGCCACTGCGTAGCGACGCTCTCCGCCGTATGGCGTCCCACCCCGACCGGCTCGGTCAGCACGATTCCCGCCACGAACGACGTGNCGAGATAGANATCGAACGACGCTTCGTCGAGCCGCAGTTTGCAGCCNGTGTCGTTCCGCACCCGCAGCACGACTTCCAGCCCCGTCAGTCCGCGCAGCCCGGCCCGCTCGACCGCTTCGATCCGGATCTTTTCGCGGATCCGCTCGGCCCTGCGGCGGCACGAGGTCGTCCCCGCACATAAGACGATGCACAACAGGAACGCAAATATTCGGCGATTCATTGTTTCTACCTATTATTATAACGTTTCAGCANGTTGCTAAAACGTTTTAACTCCGCNNTAAACATANGCGATGCCGCCGCTCAGGGCATACTTCCGGCAGTCGCGGAATCCGGCGCGGCCCATCATCGCCGCAAAGGCNTCGGGCGACGGGAACTCCCCGACCGANGCCGGCAGATAGTCGTAGGCCTGGCGGTCNTGCGAAACGGCCCCGCCGATGAGCGGCAGAATCCGGAACGAATAGAACTCGTAGAGTGCGCGGAACAAACGATTGCGCGGCCGCGAGAACTCCAGAATAACGATGCGGCCGCCCGGCCGGAGCACACGGGCCAGTTCGCACAGCCCCGCATGGAGATCGCCGAAGTTGCGCACCCCGAAAGCCACCGTCGCCGCATCGAACGAGGCATCGGCGGCCGCCAGCCGCTCGGCATCGCCCTGCTGCAGGGTCACCCGCTCCGCAAGGCCGCGCGCCGCCACTTTCCGCCGGGCTTCGGCGAGCATCCGCTCCGACAGATCGACGCCCGTGACCTGCGCCCCGGGAATCCGCCGCGCCAGCTCGATAGCCAGATCGCCCGTACCGGTCGCCATGTCGAGAATGCGCTCCGGCCGACCCGGGAGCAACTCCCGCACCACGCGGCGGCGCCACAGGCGGTCGATGTTGAGCGACAGCGTATGATTCAGCAGATCGTAGCGCGGCGCGATGTTGTCGAACATCNNGCGCACCTCCTCTTTTTTGCAGGAGCCCGTATGATAGGGTTTTACCATTATCGCTATTCGTATCGGATCGTTTCGCCGGGTTTCACCATGGAAACCACGCTCGTCGGAATCACCAGCAGCGCCACGATNGCCGCCAGCACCCCGCCGTCGAGCANCAGCAGCCAACCGCCCTGCACCGCCACCGGAACCTCGGAGAGCAGATAGCCCTCGGANCTGAGNTTCNCGANNCCCGTCCACTGCTGCAACAGNCACAGCAGCAGCCCGATGCCGTTTCCCCAGGCCATGCCGCGCAGGGCGATGAACAGCGCCCGGTAGAGGAAGATGCGGCGCAGCGGTCCNNTGCGCATCCCCAGCGCCTTGAGCAGCCCGATCATGCGCGTACGCTCCATGACGAGGACCAGCAGCGCCGAAGCCATNTTGAAGAACGCCACGGCCAGCATGATGGCGATGATGACCGCCGTATTGACGTCGTGGGCTTTGAGCCAGTCGAAAATATTGGCATACTGCTCCTCGACGCTCCGCACCGCGAGGTTGTCGGCCACGCCGCTCTCNTCGAGAAACAGCGTCCGGTCGAGCCGCCGCACGAAATCGCCCGCCGAAGCGAAGTCGCGGGTGCGGATTTCGTAGCCCGTAACCTCGTCGGGAGCCCAGTCGGAGAGCCGCTGCACGTTGCGCAGGTCGGTCATGACCAGCGAGTTGTCCATTTCGTCCATCCCCGAAGCGTAGATGCCCGCCACCTTGAACCGGTCGCGGCGGGGCATGTCGCCGTGCTCCACGAAAAGCATCTCCACGCGGTCGCCCACGCCCAGCATCAGTCGCTGCGAGAGACGGCGCGAGAGGAGAATCTCCTTCGTGCGGACCGAATCGCCGACCCGCGGCAGGGCCCCNTCCTCGAGCCAGCCGGCGAAGTCGCGCCAGTCGTAGCTTCCGTCGACCCCCTTGAGGACGATCCCCTCCACGGCATCGTGCGTACGGACGATCCCGCCGCGCACGGCGTAGGGATTCATCGACACGAAGCCCTCGGTCGAACGGATCATCGTCTCCAGCTCCCCGCTGCGCCGCACGGGCCGGCTGTCGAGCGCCTGCACGCTGCGGATGTCGGTCAGCGCAGCGTGGGCCGCGAAGCCGGCGATCTTGCGCGTCACCTCGCGCTTGAAACCCATCATCACGGCCAGCGAAAGGATCATCGTCGCGACGCTCAGCGCCACCGACACCACGGCGATACGCTCCATTACGCCGGGTTTCTCCCCGGGTGCCGGACGGGCCGTCCGCCGGGCCATGAAAAATGCGAGGTTCAAGGCAGGTACGATTTATGGGAAATCCATGCAAAGTAACATAAAAATTCGTATTTTTGCCCCACCGGGCGGCACTTTTGTGAAAAACAGCACTGCCACAGCAGGCGCCGCCCGCGGGCACGGACCCCAAAAACCGCAGATTATGATCGCACAACCCCTTGTCGCTCTGCTCCATGCAGGGCTTTACACGAGACCCTACGCCGACGATCCCGCCACCATGGGCATCTTCGTGCTCATCCTCGTCATAGGCATCGCCGGCTACATCGTGCAGGCCCGGCTCGAATCGGTTTTCGCCAAATACTCCAAGGTGCAGTTCCCGGGCGGACTGACCGGCGCCGAAGTCGCCGAGAAGATGCTGCGCGACAACCATATCCACAATGTGCGGGTGACCCATGTCGAAGGGCATCTGACCGACCATTTCGACCCGCGCAGCATGACCGTCAACCTCAGCGATTCGGTCTGGTCGTCGAACAGCGTGGCGGCGGCCGCCGTAGCCGCCCACGAATGCGGACACGCCGTCCAGCATGCCCGCGACTATGCGCCCCTGCGGCTGCGGTCGCAGTTAGTGCCCGTCGTCTCCTTTTCGTCGAAAGCGGCCATGATCGTCATCATCGTCGGACTGCTCATCATGGCGGCCACATCCAACGAGATCGTCTGCTGGATCGGCGTGGGGCTGATCGCCATGTCGGCCCTCTTTTCGATCGTGACGCTGCCCGTGGAGTACAACGCTTCGGCCCGGGCCCTGGAGTGGCTCGAGAGCAGCCGCACGATGCAGGGGGCCCAGCTCGTACAGGCCAAAGAGGCGCTCGCATGGGCCGCACGCACCTACCTCGTCGCGGCGGTCAGCGCCGTGGCATCGGTGCTCTACTACGTCTTTCTGATCCTCGGACGACGCCGATAAACCGGTCATGGAACAGAATCCCGAAAACTACGCCCGCAAAGGATGGATGGCGGCGGCGGCGCTCATCGGAGTGCTCGCAGTCGTGAGTCTCATTCCTCCGCAGACCGTCGGAGGCGTGAAGCTGCGGCGTGCCAACATCCTTTCGGACTTGGTGGTTTTCGACGACGCCCCGGCCCATACCGACGAATCGGCCGTCTTCAACGAAGAGGAGTTCCAGGTCGACATGGCCCAGGTCGCCCGGTGCATCGAAGCCGACACCCTGCCGCCGGGCGTGCAGACCCTGTTCGAGTGGGTCATCGGCCGCGACACCGCCTGCCGCCGGCCCGTGGTGCCCGACACCCTGCAGCCCGCCCGCCGCGTCGTCCCGATCGAGGAGTACGACACGCTGCGCAGCGACGGCATGCGGGCGTTCTACGACGCGGTGCTCTCGGCCCGGCGCCCCGTGCGCATCGCCGTACTGGGCGATTCGTTCATCGAGGGCGACATCCTCACCGCCGACCTGCGCGAGAGACTGCAGGAGACCTACGGCGGCGGCGGCACGGGCTTCGCCCCCATGGCTTCGCCCCTCGCCTACTTCCGCCGCACGGTCAAAACCGCATCCAAGGGGTGGACGGCCTACAACATCATGCAGCGCAAGAAGACCCCCGAAGCGCTGCGCGAAAAATTCTACGTCTCGGGCTGGGTCTGCCAGCCCGGCCCCGGGGCTTCGACCCGCTGGGAAGCCACCTCCTACCGCCGGTGTCTGGATGCCTGCACCTGCGGCCGCATCTTCTTCCTCTCGCCCAACGACAGCCGCATCGAGGTGACGGTCAACGACACCCTGCGGCAGGAATTCGCCGTCGAGGGCGACCCCGCAATCCGGCAGGTCGCCGTCACCGCCCCGCGCATCGGCTCATTAGGATTCCGCGTCGCCTCGGGCTGCGAGGGCTTCATCGGCTACGGCGCCGTGATGGAGAGCGACGGCATCTCGGTCGACAACTACTCGGTGCGCAGCAACAACGGGCAGGCCATGTTCTGGACCGACCCCTCGGTCGACGCCCAGATCGACGCCATGCTCGACTACGATCTGGTGATTCTGCAATACGGCCTCAACATCATGCAGAAAGGGGTCTACAACTACACCAACTACGCCGCCAAGATCGAGAAGATGATCGCCTTCGTGCGCGAATGTTTCCCCGGAGCCGCCGTCCTCGTCATGGGGGTCAGCGACCGCTCCGTACGCAGCGACAACGACTTCGAGCCCATGGACGCCGTGCCCCACATGGCCGCCTACCAACGGCTGGCGGCACGCCGTGCGCAGGCCGCATTCTGGCCCACCCACGAAGCCATGCGCGCCTTGGGCGGCATGGAACGCTTCGTACGCAGCGGCTGGGCCGGCAAGGACTACACCCACATCAACTACGCCGGCGGCACGCGCATCGCCCACGCGCTGTTCGACGCNCTGAACAGCCGCATCCGCACGGCCCGCCTTACGCAGCGGCACCCCGACGGAGCCCCCGTCATGGATTCGCTCCAGCGGGAGCGCATCCGCCGCCAGCTGCTTTGCCGCCCCCAACCGATCAACCNGCCCAAACCATGACGCTGCCTGCCGCAGACGACCTGATCGCCCGGATCGAAGCGCTGTTCACCTACGACGCCGCGTCGCCGCTGATCTTCAGCAGCGGGCTTTTCCTGTTTCTGTTCACGGGGTTTCTGTTTTTCTACGCCGCCCTGCGCCGCACGCCCACGCTGCGCGTCATCTACGTNATCCTCTTTTCGCTCTACTTCTATTATAAGTCGAGCGGCATCTACTTCCTGCTGCTGATCTTCGCCGCCACGAGCGACTATCTGATCGCCCAAGCCATTTTCCGCACGATCAACCTCACGGCCAAGCGGTGGCTCGTGGCGCTGAGCGCCGCCGTCAATCTGGGNATGCTGGCCTACTTCAAGTACACCAACTTCTTCGTCGAGATATCCAACCAACTTTTCGGCGAGGGATTCCTCCAGTTCCAGAACATCTTCCTGCCCGTCGGCATCTCGTTCTTCGTNTTCCAGTCGATGAGCTACACCATCGACATCTACCGCGGGCGCCTNTGGCCTCTGAACAATTGGCTCGACTACCTGTTCTACCTCTCGTTCTTCCCCCAGCTGGTAGCGGGACCTATCGTGCGGGCGCGCGACTTCATCCCCCAGATCAGGCAGAATCCGGTGGTGGTGACGCGCGAAATGTTCGGCACGGGCATCTTTCTGATTCTGAGCGGTCTGTTCAAGAAAGCCATCGTCTCCGACTTCATCTCGCTCAACTTCGTCGACCGCATCTTCGACGAACCGCTGCTCTACTCGGGCTTCGAGTGTCTGGCGGGCATCTACGGCTACGCCCTGCAGATCTACTGCGACTTCTCGGGCTATTCGGACATGGCTATCGGCATCGCCCTGCTCCTCGGCTTCCGCTTCCCGAAGAACTTCGACGCCCCCTACAAGTCGGCGACGATCACCGAGTTCTGGCGCCGGTGGCACATCTCGCTCTCGTCGTGGCTGCGCGACTACCTCTACATCTCGCTGGGCGGCAACCGCAAAGGCCGGAGACGCACCTANGCGAACCTCATGCTCACCATGATCCTCGGCGGTCTGTGGCACGGCGCCGCNCTNCGCTTCATCCTCTGGGGCGCTTTCCACGGCATCGCCCTCTCGCTGCACAAGCTCTGGCTCGCAACGGTTCCGGGCGCCAAGGCGACCGGCGCCGAGATGCACCCGTTCTGGCGGTTTTTCGGCATCCTGCTNACTTTCAACNTNGTATGCTTCAGNTGGCTGATGTTCCGCGCCGAATCGATGCAGACCGTCACCCTCATGCTNCATCAGATCGTCCACGACTTCAACGCCCCGCTCATCCCGCAGGTNGNCGCCGGCTACACGGCNGTCTTCGCATTGATTCTGGCCGGCTACCTGCTCCACTTCCTGCCCCGCCGGGCCGACNCACTGGCACAGCGCGCCGTCGTCCGCTCGCCGCTCGCCCTGCAGGTTTTCCTCCTCGCCCTCATGATCTGGTGCGTCATGCAGATCAAGTCGAGCGACATCCAGCCGTTCATCTACTTCCAGTTCTGACCCATGTACGACTTCGACCACGGCCTTTTTCTGGCCCTCAACTTCGACGGCGGCCCCGCGCTCGACCGCGCGATGCTGACCCTCTCGGGCACGGCGATGTGGCTGCCGCTCTACGGCCTGATCCTATGGCTCGTATGGCGCCGCACGGGTTGGCGCAATACATTGATTTTTATNCTGTTGATGATCGCGGCATTGGCTCTTTCCGATATGGTCTCGGGCATCTTCAAACACAACGGCCTGCTGGGCGGTCTGCTGCCCGGCTTCGAGCCGCGCTGGCGTCCGATGTTCACCCCCGAGCTGGAGGGGCTGGCCATCGCGCCCGATTCGCTCTACGCCATCCGGCGGGCGGCGATGCCGGGCGAGTGGGCGGTGCATGTTCCGGTCGAAGCGGTCGCCGGCCGCTACGGCACGGTCTCGGCCCATGCCGCCACGATCGTGGCGCTCGCCGTGCTCTCGGCGTCGGTCGTCCGGCGGCGCTGGTTCGCATGGCTGATGATCGGCTGCACCGTGGTCATCTGCTACTCGCGCATCTATCTGGCCAAACACTTCCCCATGGACCTGCTGTGGGGTACGTTGGTAGGACTGCTCTTAGGCTGGGGCGCCTGGCGGATTTTCCGCCGCATCGCCCGCCTCTGAACCGACCTGCCGCCCGCAAAAAAGCCGCCCCGGAATCCGGAGCGGCTTCGTCGTACGGTATCGGAGCTGTCAGAACCCCCAGTCGGCGGCGCTGAAGCCCGCCTTGACCGATGCCGGNACNTCGGGNAAAAACTCGATGCCCGTCTTCTGCTCGATGAACGCAACGGGCACGGCGATCTTGTTGAGCTGGGCCGTAGCGCTCGACGACACCCCGGTCGGGAAAGCCTCGATCCAGAATCCGATGGCCTGCAGCTCGTCGGCCGTACACTCCGCGATCTTCTTGCCGGTGTTGCCCTTTTTGGTGCGCAGCGCCATTTTGAACTGGTGGGTCGGCATGACGCAGCGTTTCGACATGGAACTCGTTGCAGGCGAATAATTGTAGTTCGACGCGTCGTAGTCCGTCCAGTCGTCGTGCTCGTAGTAGCAGCCGGCGACGAGGTAGAGCGTNTCGGCCACCACGTTGATGTTCTGCGCACCGTCGTCGGCCGTNAAGTCGGTGCCCTTGTAATCGTTGGTGCCCGAAAACAGCGTCTCCACATANCTCCACACCGTGGCGAAGTCCGACGCCGCGGCACTCGACTGCGGGGCGATGTTGGTCGGGTAGAACGTCTGCATGTTGAGCTCCGANTNGGCNCCGCCGCGCTCGCTCGACATGCAGAGGTGGCCTTTCGACCAGTAGCCNCCCTTGCCGAGCGACTTNAGCAGCGTGTTGCCCCAGAACTGGTAGCCGTCGTAGATGCCGTCGCCGTCGCCCGCGCTTTTGTAGATCTTCGACTGCAGCGCCTCGTCCAGCACCGGGTCGGGCGTCCACGGATCGGGATTCGTGCGGCCCGTGCCGCCCTCGCGGTAGAGGGCGTGGAGCGGATAGGCCACCCATATCGGATTNTGGCGGCGCGTGTCGTAGCAGTAGGAGAAGTTGCGCACGCTCTTTTTCGTCTTCACGCTTTTCGAGCGGTGGGTATAGAACGCATAGTCGCCCTTGCGGGCCGCGGNGTCGCCCGTCGGCGCCACCCAGTCGGCCGGAAGCTCCGGATAGCGGTANCCCGCGGCCGGCTCGGGTTCGGGNTCCGGGTCGGGNNNNGGGTCGGGCTCTTTTTCGGCGCGNGTCACCTCGATCGGAGTGCCCGTCGCCGCGCCGCCGAGGGGATGCACATTCACTTCGATCGTCGTGCCGCANGGCATCTCCGCGATCCGGAACACGCCGTTGCCGCTGCCGGCGGCAGGTTCGACCCTCACCGCGGCGTCGGCNGGCGTGAAGACGACCTGCCACTCCGTATTGGAGACCACCTGCACCCGGTTGGCGGCCGGGTCGGTCTCGCTGAATCCGAACGAATCGGTGACGATCAGGGCGAACGGGAATCCGTCGTCGGCATTTCCGCCGCACGAAAGGGCGGCCAGAGCCGTCAGCCCCGCCGCGAAGCGCCGNATAAGTTTTGCTGTCCGTTTCATCTGCTGTCGATTTCGGCCCGGGGCCGTCCGACNCAAATATAACCATTAATCGTCATTTTCCGAAACGCTCCCGATTTTATGATTTTTTCACTACTTTTGTAGGGATCAAACGACTTTCAACAAAACGTCATACGCATGAACATCGAACTCAGCGAACAGGAACAGCTCCGGCGGCAGTCGCTGGCCGCGCTGCGCGAATTGGGCATCGAACCCTACCCCGCCGCCCGCTACGAGGTGACGGCCACGGCGCAGGAGATCGCCGACAACTACGACGAGGCGAAAGGCAACTACCAAGAGGTACGCATCGCGGGCCGCATCATGTCGCGCCGCATCATGGGCAGCGCCTCGTTCTTCGAGCTGCAGGACCACACGGGCCGCATCCAGGTCTACATCCGCCGCGACGACGTCTGCCCCGAGGGCGACCCGACGCTCTACAACACCGTCTTCAAGAANCTGCTGGATATCGGCGACTTCGTAGGCGTCGAGGGCTTCGCATTCCATACCAACACGGGCGAGCTGTCGGTCCACTGCCGCCGCTTCACGGTGCTGTCGAAGTCGGTNCGGCCGCTGCCCGTGGTCAAGGAGAAAGACGGCAAGACGTTCGACGCCTTCACCGACCCCGAAATCCGCTACCGCCAGCGCTACTTGGACCTCATCGTCAATCCGCAGGTCAAGGAGACGTTCGTCAAGCGNGCCAAGATCATGGCCACCATGCGCGACTTCTTCAACGAGCGCGGCTACATCGAGGTCGAAACGCCGATNCTGCANCCCATTCCGGGCGGNGCCTCGGCGCGTCCGTTCATCACGCACCACAACTCTTTGGACATCGACCTNTACCTGCGCATCGCTACGGAACTTTATCTTAAGAAGCTGATCGTCGGCGGCTTCGACGGCGTCTACGAATTCGGCAAGAACTTCCGCAACGAGGGCATGGACCGCACGCACAANCCNGAGTTCACCTGCATGGAGATCTACGTGGCCTACAAGGACTACCTGTGGATGATGGAGTTCACNGAACAGATGCTCGAACGNGTGGCNNTNGCNACNAACGGCACGACGGAGCTGCAGATCGACGGCAAAGCCATCTCGTTCAAGGCGCCGTTCCGCCGGCTGACGATGACCGACGCGATCCGCGAAAAGACGGGCTACGATATCACGGGGCAGAGCGAGGAACAGCTGCGCGAAGCCTGCAAACGCCTNAANGTGGAGATCGACGACACGATGGGCAAAGGCAAATTGATCGACGCGATCTTCGGCCAGTACTGCGAGGAGGAGCTCATCCAGCCGACGTTCGTGACCGACTACCCGATCGAGATGTCGCCCCTCTGCAAGCGCCACCGCGCGAACCCCGACCTCACGGAGCGCTTCGAGCTTTTCGTCAACGGCAAGGAGCTCTGCAACGCCTACTCCGAACTCAACGACCCGATCGACCAGCTGGAGCGCTTCCANGANCAGCTGCGNCTCTCNGAAAAGGGCGACGACGANGCGATGTTCATCGATATGGACTTCGTGCGGGCGCTCGAATACGGCATGCCCTCGTGCTCGGGCATGGGTATCGGCATCGACCGTCTGACGATGTTCATGACGGGNCAGACCTCGATCCAGGACGTGCTCTTCTTCCCGCAGATGCGCCCCGAGAAAAAGGCGGTCAGCGACCCGGCCGAGAAATACACGGAGATCGGCGTGCCCGAGGAGTGGGTGCCCGTNATCCAGAAGATGGGCTATCNGACCGTCGATTCGCTGAAAAAACTCGCNCCCGGCAAGTTCTTCAACGANCTCTGCGGNTTNAACNAGNAGAACAANNTCAGACGCATGCTCNAAGCCCCCTCGATAGAGGAGGTCAAGAAGTGGTGCGAGGAGTAATCCGATGCCGACGATCGACGACATAACGCCCGGTCCGGTGTGGACGACGCTCGCGGCGCTCGTCCTGCTCGCCGCGTGGTGGCATTCGTTGCGGCGGGTCCTGCCCAAGATGACGCCGAAGCGCCGGAACTGGATGATGTGCTGGACCTATGCCGGATTCCTGTTCGTCTTGGAGCTGAGCCGTCCGCTTGCGGCGGACGAGCCCTCCGGGAGACGGTTTCTGCTGAAACTGCTTATCCTGTTCGCATGGGCGCTGCTGATTGCAATCGTATACAACATAATCTATAAAAACAAACCGAAAATGAGAAAGAAAATCGTAGCCGGCAACTGGAAGATGAACACGCTGCCGGCCGAGGGTGCAGAGCTGGCCAAGGGCGTCGTAGCCGGTCGCGGCACCGTATGTTCGTGCGTCGACTTCATCGTCTGCCCGCCGTTCACCCATCTGTCGACGGTAGCCGAAGCCCTCAAGGGTTCCGACATCGCGCTGGGCGCACAGAACTGCGCCGCCGAGGAGAAAGGCGCCTACACGGGCGAAGTATCCGCCGCCATGATCGCCGCCTTGGGCTGCAAGTATGTGATTCTGGGCCACTCCGAGCGCCGCCAGTACTACGGCGAGACGTCGGCGACCCTCAACAAGAAGATGACGCAGGCCTATGCCAATGGTCTCATGCCGATCTACTGCGTGGGCGAGAACCTCGACGAACGCGAGGCCGGCAAACACTTCGATGTAGTCAAGGCTCAGATCGAGGAGGTCGTCTACAACCTCACGGCCGAGCAGTTCAAGAACCTCGTCATCGCCTACGAACCCGTCTGGGCCATCGGCACGGGCAAGACCGCGACGGCCGAGCAGGCACAGGAGATCCACGCCCATATCCGCAAGGTGCTCGCCGCCAAGTTCGGCGTCGCAGCCGAGGAGTGCGCGATCCTCTACGGCGGTTCGTGCAAGCCCTCGAACGCCGCCGAAATCTTCGCCAAGGAAGATGTCGACGGCGGTCTGATCGGCGGTGCCGCCCTCAAGGCCGACGACTTCCTCGCCATCGGCAAAGGGTTCGGGAAATAATCTCAACCCAATCGGACAAAAATAGCCTCCCGACAAATTCGGGAGGCTATTTTTATTGTTGGATTCCGTTTGGATATATATAACTAAAAGATTATATTTGCGGCACGGAATATGAAGTAATGGCAGACAAAAAAATAAGAACCGTTTATTACTCGGAAGAATTCAAGCGATTTTTCGCGGATCTTGACAACAGAACCCGTGAAAAATACATTTGGACGATTCATATAACCGAAACCGTGCGGATTCTTCCGACCAAATATGTGAAGAAGCTGGAAAGAACCGAACTTTACGAAATGCGCGTATCGGTAGGATACAACGAATATCGTACGATTCTTTTTGCTGCCGATAACGATAATTTCATCCAAGCGACCGAAATTTATCTGTTGAACAGTTTTTTGAAAAAATCCGAAAAAGACTATAGGCAGCAAATCGAAACAGCAAGAAAAATAATGAACGAGATAGAATTATGCGAATAGATCCTAAAAAAGTAAAAAAGAAATTCCATCCGGCCGAAGAGTTGATGACCGAATACGTCGGCAAAGCGGGAAGCCCGGAACGCGAAGAAATGGAGACCAAGGCAAAAGCCTGGTTTTATGGTGAAATACTTCGCGATCGTCGCAAAGCATTGAAAATGACGCAAGCCGCCTTGGCCGAAAAAGTCGGAGCCAAGCAAAGTTATATTGCCCGTATCGAAAAAGGCGAGGTCGATTTGCAGTTTTCATCTCTCTTGCGTATCGCCCACGCTCTCGGATTGAACGTCCGACTGCAATAGCTGCGATTTTCCGTCAACGGTCAAAGTTCGTCCGAACCCGGGGGTTCTCATCCCCGGGACCCGTCGGAATGCTACTCCCCCCCCCAACAAAAAAACAGCCCCCTGTAGAGAGCCGTTTGGTAGTGGATAGGGGATTCGAACCCCTATGTCATGCGTGAGAGGCATGTATCCTAACCCTTAGATGAATCCACCGTATGTCCGAGAAACCCGCCGGAGCGACGCCGAACCTGCCGGCACCCTGCCGCGGCGAAGTTTGTCGGGGACAAAGATAGCGCGATTTCGTCAAACTCCAAAATTTTCGGTCGAATTATGCGAAATTTTTTCTTCTTCCCGGCGCTTTTTCCCCGCTTTTTGCCTATATTTACATTCGGAACGATCTGCCTCGCGGGTATTTGCGGCCTCGGCCGCAGCCGTGCCGGCAGCTTCGGCATTCCTCAAAAAATCCGTACGATGAAAACATTCCGCATCTTCTTGGCCCTGCTCGCCGTCGCTGCGATGAACTCCTGCACCGAGCGGCCCGTGAAACCCCGTTTCGCCGCAGTCCGGCTCGATACGCTCCTCGTCGAACCCTCCTACGAGTGTCAGGTAAGCTACAACTTCGCGTCGATCGAAAACGCCCCGAAGTCCGAAGCCCTGCAGTCCATCGAACAGAGCAACATCGGCTACTTCTTCGAGCTGGAAGATTNCGAGGGNTCGGCGGCCGCAGCCATCGCCGAATCGCTNCGGCAGACCGACCGGCAGCTGGCGCTGCCCGAATCGGCACGGCACGGCGGCNCCAAGGCCCAATACGAGATTTCGGTCGAGAGCGAGGGGTCCGTGGTCGATACGCTGCTCTGCTACATGATCTACCGCTCCGATTACCTGGGCGGNGCACACGGCATGTATTCCACCGAATACCACACCTATTCGCTCCTCGACGGCTACGAGTTCACGGCCGCCGATCTGCTGGGCGCCGACAAGATGGANCNGCTGGCCGCGCTGATCCGCGCCAAGGTCTGCGAAATGTCGGGCGCCGCCAGCGACGACGAGCTGTCGGCCAACGGCTTCTTCCCCGAATATATTTCCGTCACGGACAACTTCCGCATCACCCCCGAGGGGATGATCTTCCACTACAACCCCTACGAAATCGCCTGCTACGCCAACGGCGAGATCGATATCGANGTGACGCGCGAGGAGCTNGAAGCGCTCTGACGCCCGGCAGCCGCAGGGCCGCATACGAAAAAGGTCCGNAGTCNCGNGACTNCGGACCTTTTTTCCGACAGGAACCACCCCGGCGGAAAAACGAGGGTGAATCGGAGGTATTCGACCTCTCGGACGAGCACCGCCCTCGAAGTCTTAGTAGCGGAAAGCCCGCTACAACCTGCCGATCTCCTCAACCAACCTAAAACTACTAACCTAAATGAACCTTAAAACTTCACTGCAAAGATAAGCCGAAAAATCGAACCGCGCAAGTTTTTATTAAAATTTTTTCGGATTTTTTTCAGAAAATTTAATATANGCGCCGGAAAANGGCTTGCTAAATCGTTTTAACAGACTACATTACAACACTTTGCCATATACCGCTATTTCGTGNTCTTTTATCTGTTCGTCGGTAAACCGGCGGCCGATGNCCGTATTGNTACCGATGCGGATCCGGCTCAGGTGCGCCAGCATGAANGCCCCCGGACCGATGTANACGTTGTCGNCCAACGAAATATNTTNGTAGCTGANGTGCGANCGCACGGGGAAGAACACCGGATTCTTCCCGCACGATGCGAAAAGGGGCCGCATCGCCCGGCGGCCCAGCGCTTCGTAGGCGTGGGCGGCTTCGCGGCAGAGNTTTCCGAAAACGGCTGTCGGTTTCATCTTTTTCGTTTTGCGTCGTCGATCGTTTTTTCGTAGACCGCCAAGAGGTCGGCNGCCAGCTTTCCGGGCTCGAAACGGGCTGCATAGNCACGTCCTCTCTCCGCCATGCGGCGGCGCAGGGCTTCGTCGGCCAGTATCTCCGTCAGCCGGTCGGCCAGCGCCTGCGGATCGTCGGGATCGACGTAGNCCGCATCGGGGCCGCCCGCTTCCTCCAGACACGAACCCGTCGCACCCACGGTCGGCACGCCGCTGCAGGCCGCTTCGATCATGGGGATGCCGAATCCCTCGAACCGCGAGGGATAGACGAACGCATCGGCCATGCGATAGAACGCCGGCAGGTCGGCGAAACGCACCTCGTGGCAGAGGTGCAGCCGCTCCGCAAGGCCGTGTTCCGCCGCATAGCGCTCGACCTCGGCCGTATAGGGCGTTCGCTTGCCGACGGCGACCACGTGGGGCGGGTCCGGCATCCGGCCTATGGCCTGCACCAGCAGCAGCAGATTTTTGCGCTCCTCGATACTTCCCACGCTCAGAACATACCGCTCGGGAAGCGCATATTTTTCGCGCACGGCCCGCAGGGTCTCTTCGGAAACCTCGCGTTTGAACTGTTCATCGCACCCTTGGTAGACCACGTCGATCTTCTCGGGCGCGATGTCGAAAAACGTCACGATATCGCGTTTGGTCGCCTCGCTGATAGCGATCACCCGGTCGGCCCGGCGGCACGCCGAACGGTATTTCCATGCGTATATCTTGCGGTCGATCCACTTGTAGTAGGACGGGAAGCGCAGGAAGATGAGGTCGTGGATCGTCACCACCGAGGGGATGCCCCGTTTGCGCAGCCCCCACGGCAGTTCCGCGCCCAGCCCGTGGAACAGCGACACGCTGTCGGGCAGCTCGCGGCTCATGCCCGCACTCCGCCACCACGCCTTCATCAACCCGTGTTTCGGGGTGCGGGGCAGGCGGAATTCGATCTGCGGCAGGTCGGGCAGCCGGCGCCGCAGCTCCTCGCGGCCCGGGTCGGGCGTATAGAGCAGATAGCGGTTCTGCGGCGCCAGCCGGGCCAGCATCTCCACGATCGTGCGGCCGTAGTTGCCCAAACCCGTGGCGTTGTGGGTGATGCGTTTGGCCTCGTAGGCTATTTCAAGCGGTCGCTTCGTCATAGAACGCAAGGTATTTTCGGTAAAAATGTTCGTATGCCAGTTTTTCGGCGAAACGGCTTCGGCCGGCCTCTCCCATGCGGCGGCGCAGGTCCGCATCGCCGAGCAGCCGGGCCAGGGCCTCGGCCAGCGCCGCCTCGTCGCCCGGCGGAACCAGCAGCCCCGTCGTGCCGGCAACGGCATACTCCGGCTGCGAACCGTTGTCCGATGCCACGACGGCACACCCCGCCTGCATCGATTCGATGACCGTCAGCCCGCCGCCCGCCTCGGGAACGATCGACGGCTGCACCGAAATGTCGGCTTGGCTCAGCAGGGCTTTCGCATCGGCGGAGAAACCCATGAAGCAGACCCGGATTCCGTCGGGCAGGTCGGCGGCCAAAGCCCGGAGCCGGGCCAGATAATCGGCGTCGCCGGTCGTGCCGACGAAAACGAGCGCGAAGCTGCTTCCCCCCCCCAACCGGGCACAGGCCCGCAGGAGCACGTCGCAGCCCTTCTCCTGCACCAGCCGGCCGCAGAAAAGCACCACGGGGATGTCGGGACCGAGGCCGCAGGCGCTGCGCAGATCGGGCGCTGCGCCGTTCGCCGGGAGATCGGGGGTGCTGTTGAGGATCACGGTCGTCCGCGCGGGGTCCACGGCAGGATGCGTCGAAAAAAACTCGCGCCGGGCCCGCTCCGACACGAACGCCATGCCGTCCAGCTGCCGGTACATCCACGTGTGGAGCGCCCCGCACTTGGCCGGCCGCACCAAATGACGCGTCAGCACGACCCGCGGCCGCAGACCGAACGGCCGGACCAGCNCNCNNGCGTAAAGCGCCGTGAAAGCATCTCTGAAATGATGCACATGGATCGTCGCCGGACGGTGCCGCACGATGAGCCATGCCAGACCCGCAGCCGACACGAGGTCCGCCACCCCCTTGAGCGGCAGCCGGTAAAACGGCACCGCCATGTCGGCCACCCGCTCCCGGACGATCCGCCCCGGGCGGGCGATCAGCACGACCNGCCGCCCNTCGGCCGCGAGNNGCCGCGACAGATCGGCCACGAACTGCTCGCCGCCGCCCCACGTTGCGGANGCGAAAATCTGGAAGATCGGAGCCTGTCGGGAATCGGTCATATCGAAATTTTCTACTTTACATAAGCCCTCACCGCTTCGGCGATNCGCTCNCCGTCGAGAGCGGCGGAGATGATGCCGCCGGCATAACCGGCCCCCTCGCCCGAGGGGAAAAGGCCCGCGGTCGCGGGGTGCATGAGCGTCGCCGGGTCGCGGGGGATGCGCACGGGCGACGAAGTGCGCGATTCGACGCCCGCCACGATAGCATCGGCCGTGACGAACCCGCGCATGCGGCGGCCGAACGTCGCGATGCCGGCCCGCAGGCCGTCGGCGATGAACGGGGGCATCCAGCGGTCGAGCCGCGAGGGAGCGATACCGGGAATATAGGAAGTCGCGGGAAGCGTGGCGCTGGGGCGTCCTGCGACGAAGTCGGCGACGCGTTGCGCCGGGGCGATCTGGTGCTCGCCGCCCTGCTGCCGCGCCAGCTCCTCGAACTGCTGCTGGAACTTCAGCCCGGCCAGCTCGCCCCACTCGGCGCGCAGGTGCTCGAAGTCGGCCGGACGCACCTCGGTAACGATGCCCGAATTGGCGTAGGGCGAGGTGCGGCCGCTGGGCGACATGCCGTTGACGACCGACTGTGCGGCGTCGGTCATGGCCGGGACGATGAAGCCGCCGGGGCACATGCAGAACGAATAGACCCCGCGGCCGCGCTCCTGGCTGACGAGCGAATAGGCCGCAGCCGGCAGGTACTCGCCGCGGCTCTCGCAGTGGTACTGGATCGAATCGATGAGTGCCTGCGGATGCTCGATGCGCACCCCCATGGCGAAAGGCTTGGCCTCGATGCGCACGCCGCGGCGGTGGAGCAGCTCGTAGATATCGTGCGCCGAATGACCCGTGGCGAGCACCACGGCGGCCCCCTCGATCGTCTCGTCGCCGCAACGGACGCCGAGGATACGATCGTCCTTGAGAATCAAATCGGTGACGCGCCGCTCGAAAAGCACCTCGCCGCCGGCCCCGACGATCGTGCGGCGGATGTTGCGGATGATGCCGGGCAGGCGGTCGGTGCCGATATGGGGATGGGCCTCGTAGAGGATTTCGGGCGTGGCGCCGTGGAAGACGAGGGTCTGCAGCGCCTTGTTGTAATCGCCGCGCTTCTTGCTGCGGGTAAAGAGCTTGCCGTCGGAGAAGGTCCCGGCGCCGCCCTCGCCGAACGCGTAGTTGGAATCGGGATCGACGCGGCCGTTGCGGTTGATCTGCGCGATGTCGACCTTGCGGGCCGCGACGTCGCGGCCACGCTCCAGGAGGATAGGCCGCAACCCCAGCTCGATGAGCCGCAGGGCGGCGAACAACCCCGCAGGTCCGGCCCCGACGATGACCACGGGCGTGCGGCCCGCGACCGAGGGGTAGTCGAAATGAACGGGAGCCGGGGTCGGCTCGCCGTCGACGAAAAGCTCGAGCACGAGGTTGACCTTGGGGTACCGCTGCCGCGCGTCGATCGACCGCTTGACGACCCGCACCAAGGCGATGTCGCGCTCGGCGATGCCCATGCGGCGTGCCGCGAGCGAAGTATAGGTCTTCGCATCGGCCGCCTCGCGGGGCGAAAGTACAAGGGTCAGCTGCCGGGCCATTTTTATGTTCAGTGTGCTTCGAGCCAGTTTCTGCCGGCGCCGCACTCCACCAACAAGCGCACCTTGAGGTCGGCGGCGTGCTCCATGCTCTCCGTGACGATGCGGGCCACGCGCTCCTGCTCGGAGCGGAGCGTGTCGACGACCAGTTCGTCGTGGACCTGCAGGATGACGCGCGAGCGGATGCCCTCGGCGGCGAAGCGGCGGTGCACCTCGATCATGGCGATCTTCATGATGTCGGCCGCCGAGCCCTGGATCGGGGCGTTGACGGCGTTGCGCTCGGCAAGCCCCCGCGCCACGGCGTTCTGCGAGGCGATGTCGTTGAGGTAGCGGCGGCGACCGAAGATCGTCGACACGAAACCCTCTTCCCGGGCTTTGTCGACGACACGCTCCATATATTCGCGGACCTTGGGATACGACGCGAAGTAACCGTCGATCAAGTCCTTGGCCTCCTTGCGGGGAATCTCGAGCCGCTGGCTCAGCCCGAACGCCGAAATGCCGTAGATGATGCCGAAGTTGGCTGTCTTGGCGCGGCGGCGCTCCTCGGAGGTCACCTCGCCGATGGGCTTGCCGAACAGCCGCGCGGCCGTGGCGGCGTGAATATCCTCGCCGTGCTCGAACGCCGCGATGAGCGATTCGTCGCCCGAGAGATGGGCCATGAGCCGCAGCTCCACCTGGCTGTAGTCGGCCGAGAGGAGCACGTGGTCGTCGTCGGAGGGGATGAAAGCCTCGCGGATGCGGCGGCCCATCTCCTCGCGGATCGGGATGTTCTGCAGATTGGGGTTAGCCGAGGAGAGACGGCCGGTGGCCGTAACGGCTTGGTTGAACGAAGTATGTATCCGGCCCGTGGTGCGGTTGACCAACTGGGGCAACGCTTCGACGTAGGTCGACAGCAGCTTCTTGACCCCGCGGTACTCCAGAATCATGTCGACGATCCGGTGCTTGTGGGCGAACGACTGGAGATACTCCTCGTCGGTGCAGAACTGCTTGGTTTTGGTCATCTTGGGCTTCTCGGCGATGCGCATCTTGCCGAAAAGCACTTCGCCGAGCTGCCGCGCCGAATTGATGTTGAGCGACGGCTCGCCCGCCTCGGTGCGGATGTCGGCCTCGAGCTTGGCGAGGCGGCGGCTCAGCTCCACGCCGTATTCGGCCAGCGCGCCGGTGTCGATGCGCACGCCGGCCGTCTCGATGTCGGCCAGCACCTCGATCATCGGCTCCTCGATCTCGGAATAGAGGTGCTGCAGCCCGAGCCCCACGACCAGAGGATAGAGCGTCTGCTTGAGCCGGTAGGTGACGTCGGCATCCTCGGCGGCATACTCCTTGACGCGCTCCACGTTCACGAGGTCCATGGTCAGCTGCTTGGAGCCCTTGCCGATGAGGGTCTCGATCTCGATGGGCCGGTAATTCAGATAACGCTCCGCGAGGGCGTTCATGCCATGGCGCGATTCGGGGTCGAGCAGGTAGTGGAGAATCATCGTGTCGTACTTGCGGCCCCGCACGGCGATGTCCAAGCGCCGCAGCACCATGATGTCGAACTTCATGTTCTGCCCGATCTTGTCGATCCGGTCGTTCTCGAACAGGGGTTTCACGATCGCCGCCAGCTCGGCCGTATTCTCCTCCTTGAAAGGCACGTACCACGCCTCGTGGGCTTTCACCGCCAGCGACAGCCCCACGATCCGGTCGTTGAAAAGGTCCAGTCCCGTGGTCTCGGTATCGAAACAGAATTCGGGGTAGCGGGCCACCTCGGACACCACCTCGCGCAGGGCCTGCGGCGTATCGACGAGCGTATAGACATGCGGCGTATCGAGGGCCGTGCGGAATGTCGGGATTTCGGGCTCGGAGAGCCCGGCGTCCGGGGTCTCCTCGGCTTCGACCGGAGCCGGGGCCGCCTCGACCGGTCCGGCGAACAGATCGCCCTGCCCCGCCAGCGCCGCCTTTTTGGCTGCGGCCGACTTGGCGCGTGCCATTTCGGCCAGCTGCCGCTGGGCCTCCTGCCGCGGAATGTCCGACAGCGGCTCGGCAGGGGCCAGATTGGAGAGGTCGTTGAGGAACATCTTGAAGTCGAGCTCGGCGAACAGGGCCCGCAGCTCGTCGAGGTGGGGATCGCAGAGGGTCAGCGCCTCCTCCTCGAACTCGATCGGCACATCCAACCGGATCGTCGTCAACTCCTTGGCCAACCGCAGGTTGTCGGCCCACGCGGCGATCTTCTCGCCCTGCTTGCCGGGGATTTTATCGACGTTGTCGAGAATATTTTCGACCGGACCCCACTGCTGCACCAATTTGCAGGCGCCCTTTTCGCCGACGCCCGGCACGCCCGGGATGTTGTCCGCCGTATCGCCCCACAGCGCGAGGATGTCGCGCACGAGCACGGGGTCGTCGATACCGTATTTTTCACGAATGGCACCGCGATCGACGATCTCGATGCCGTCGGTGCCTTTCTGCTTGTAAATCTTGCAGTTGTCGCGCACGAGCTGGCCGTAGTCCTTGTCGGGCGTCACCATATAGACGTCGTAGCCCGCATCGGCCCCTTTCTGCGAGAGGGTGCCGATCACGTCGTCGGCCTCGTAGCCCGCGACCTCGAGGATGGGGATGCACATGGCCTCCAATACCCGCTTGACGTAGGGCACCGAGAGGATGATATCCTCGGGGGTCTCGGAGCGGTTGGCCTTGTAGTCGGCGAATATCTCGCGGCGGAAGCTGCCCCCCTTGGGGTCGAACGCCACGCCCAGGAGGTCGGGATGCTCGCGCTTGAGGATGTCGCGCAGGAACTTCACGAAGCCGAAGACCACCGAGGTGTTCATCCCCGTGCGGCTGCGCATGGGGCGCCCCAGAAAAGCGTAGTAGTACTTGAACATCAACGCATAGGCGTCGACCAGAAAGAGTTTTTTCATGGGTGCTCCGTATTTCGGTTGTCCTCGGCGAACCATTCGGCGAAGGAAGTGGCGGTTTCGTGCAGGCGCAGCGACCAGAGTTCCGCGCCCCGGGGCAGGCGGGCGGCGATGCGGCGGGCGAAGTCGTCGAGCATGTTTTCGCAGGTGGGCTGATAATCGACCTCGACGATGTTGCCGAACTGCCGGGCGAGGGTCTCGCGCAAAGGCCGGTTTTCGGGTGTAGCCCACAGGATGAGGGCGTGGTCGAGCCGCGCGACGATCTCCTCGGAGACGATGCGCTTGAGGAGCCCGAAGTCCATCACCATGCCGCACTTGGGGTCGCCCTCGACGGTCGACGGCCGCCCCTTGACCGTCACGAACAGGCGGTACGAATGTCCGTGTATCTCGCGGCAGGGACCATCGTAGCCCTCGAGGGCGTGCGCCGCCTCGAACGAAAATTCTTTGGTCAGTCTGATTGTTGCCATACGGAGTCAAAGATACGAAAATAAGGTGAAAATGAAAAGGTGAAAAGCGAAAGGTCTATTTTAAGCGACCCATACTTCCCGAACGCAAACGGTGCTGCGGTAAACAGCGAAGCTGAAATTACGAGACCGATCCGAGATTTCGTAATTTGCATATTCCGCGAAAATCGCTATATTTGTACTCGAAACACGACGGTGTTTGCGCGTTCTTGACATATTCGTATCGTTATAAGCGATTGTATCTGGCCTTGAAACATAGCAATTTCACCAACAGATACGGTCATGCCCGGGAGGGCGTGCTGTATTTCTATTTGGAAGGTTTGCTATGACCTCAAGGCGTAGAATCAGCAACGTCTTCCTCTTTTTTATATCCTCTCTCGGAGGGCGTATGCTGTATTTATAGAGTAAGGTTTACCAGAGCCCAAGGACATAAGTCGGCACCGTTCTCCTTTTTCGTTTCCTGCCGGATGCAATCGAACAGATATGCGGCGGCAGGATTTTTCTGTCCTCTCATGTGCGGACCGACAAGGAAGTTGCGTCGTTCTGCCGCCGCATCTCGGGCAGCCCTCCGACCCGGAGTGACGCAGGCTACGGTTTGCGCCAGTGCGGTCGGCGGAAGCGAACGGTTCGGGGCGGATCGCGATCCGCATGGCAAGGCAGGCNTCGGGGCCTGCGGGATCGCCGGTCTCCGAATCTATACGGCGAATGCCGTGCTTCCGCAGGGCTGCCCTTTTTCGGGCCCCAACCCAAAAAAGAACGCCCCTCGAAAAGGAGCGTTCCGTAAAAAAGGCTGCGGGTCGGGCCGCCCGAGANGNNGCGGCCGCGGCACCGGAGAGACCCTATCGTATCTCGACCTTGTAAGGCGAATACATCATGATNCCTTGGCGGCCGAGCGCCTCGCGNACCTGCCGGTAGTCTTCCTCGGGGATGCCGATCTGCACGGGACGGATCGCCGCACGCACCCGGGCGTTGAGCGACGCCAGCACGGCGGCGAAGCCCGAGGGCTGGTCNACCTTCTCGACGACGCGNTANTTCTCGCCCAGCTCCGCCTTATCGGCCGCCAATGCGATCGCCGCATTCAGACCGCCGTAGGCGTCGATCAGACCGATGCCGAGGGCATCCTCGCCCGACCACACGCGGCCGCCGGCGATATCCAGCACCTTGGCGATCGGCAGGTTGCGGCCTGCGGCGACGTTGCCCGTGAAAGTCGCATAGACCTTATCGACGCCGCGCATGATCGCCGCACGCTCCGTCGGGGTGAGGGGCGCGACCGAACCCATGCCGGCCGAGGCGTTGCTCTTGACGCCGTCGAGCGTGATGCCCAGCTTATTCTTCAGCGCCTCGATCTTGTCGATATACATGCCGAACACGCCGATCGAACCCGTGAGGGTCATCTTATCGGCCACGATGACGTCGGCGGGCGCCGAAATGTAGTAGCCGCCGCTGGCCGCATAGGAACCCATCGACACCACCACGGGCTTCTCCGCCCGGAGCAGCTCCATCTCGCGCCAGATCAGGTCCGAAGCCAGCGCGCTGCCGCCCGGCGAATCGACGCGCAGGACCACGGCTTTCACCTCCTCGTCCTCGCGCACGTCGGCGAGCGCCCGGGCCAGCGAGTTGCCGCCGATCTTGCCGTTCGAGGCCTCGCCGTCGACGATCTCGCCCCCGGCATAGACGATCGCCACCTCGGGGTCGGCGAAGTTGGCTGCGGCGGGCAGCTGCGACGCATAGTCGGCCAGCGACACGAAGCGGAAGTCGCCCTCCTTGTCGGGCTCGACGCCCAGCGCGGCGAAGACATCCTCCATCTGATCCTCATAGAGCAGCCGGTCGACGAAGCCTTTGGCCAAAGCCTCCTCCGGAAGCGACACTTCCAGCTTGTCGGCCACGCGGTTCAGCTCCGCGAGGTCGATCTTGCGCGATTCGGCGACGCTCTGCGCGAGGGTTTTCCACAACGAATTGACCAGCGCCTGCATCTGCTCGCGGTTGGCGGGCGACATCTTGGTCAGAATGTAGGGCTCCACGGCGCTCTTGTACTTGCAGGTCGTCGGACGGAAGACCTCGGCCTTGAGATCGAGCTTGTCGAAAAGCCCCTTGTAGAACATCAGTCCGGTCGAAAGACCCGTCCAGTCCATGCCGCCCTGCGGCTGCAGGTAGACGCTGTCGGCCGCCGAAGCCAAGTAGTACTGGCCCTGCGAATAGACCTCGTTGTAGGACACCACGAACTTGCCGCTCTGCCTGAAGTCGACCACCGCGGCGCGCAGCTCCTCGAGCACGGCCGAACCCGAAACCCCGCCGCCGCCGTTGAGCCGCAGGTAGATGCCCTCGATGCGGTCGTCGTCCTTGGCGGCCTCGATCGCCCGCAGGGCCTTGAGGAGCGAAAGCTGCTTGGTCGACGACATCGACATCCAGTCGATCGAAGCGAACGGATCGGTCGAGGGGTTCTCGACGATCTCCTCGGAGAGATCGATCTTGAGAATCGAGTCTTTGTGCACGACCACGGCACCGCTGTCCATGGATGCCATCATGACAAGCAGCAAGATAATCCAGAGTAACGAAGAGATGAACGACGCCGCGAAGAACGCGAGAACGCCGGCAAAAAATGTTTTGATAAAGTTCATGATACCTATTATAATTAAAGTGTTTTTCTGTAACCTCCGCCCGGCAACGGCCGCANCCGCCGGATCCGACAGGGACAAAGGTAATGGTTTTTTATGAAAAACAAATAAAATTTATCGTTTTTCGATATATTTGATCGCCGGCTCCTATTTTTCCGGCCCCGCGCAGGTAAAACGATAAACCTTTCCGGGCGCCGTTTCCACGTCGTAGAGGTAGTATTTCTGCGTCGAGNGGCCGCGGCCGGTGCCTGCTCCGAGACCCGCGGCATGCGGATCGCCTGCGGCTGCAGCAGCGGATTGGGACACTCCCCGGCGGCCGGCGACAAGGGCTTGCCGTCGAGCAGCAGCGGCACGGCCGAACGCAGACGGAGCGTGCCGCCGACCGTCGACCTCAACGCCGCGCCCGCGAGCCGTCCGCCGCGCCACGTCATCTCGTCCAGCACGAACCCGCCCCGGCAGCGCAGNCCCCNNACCGAACCCCCGGCCCACGCATCGGGCAGCGCCGGCAGCAGATGNACGGCACCGGCATGGCTCTGCACCAGCATCTCGGCGATGCCGGCCGTACAGCCGAAGTTGCCGTCGATCTGAAAAGGCGGATGNGCGTCGAAGAGGTTGGGATAGGTGCCGCCGTTCTGTCCGCGCGTATCGGTCGTGGGACGCAGCTGCTCGGCGATCAGCCNGTAGGCATGGTTGCCGTCCAGAAGCCGGGCCCAGAAGCAGACCTTCCACCCCATGGACCAGCCCGTCGAATGGTCGCCGCGCCCGCGCAGCGTCGTGCGGGCCGCCTCCATGAGCTGCGGACGGTCGGCCGTGATCTGCCGNCCCGGGTAAAGACCCCACAGGTGCGAGGTGTGGCGATGACGATCCGCGGGGTCGTCCCAGTCTTCGAGCCACTCCTGCAGCTGGCCCCAGCNGCCCACCTGCATGGGCGCCAGCTGCCCGAGCATCCGCCGCAGGCTNTCGGCGAAAGCGGGNTCGTCGCCCACGACCGCCGCGGCNGCCANCGTGTTGCTCAGCAGGTCGTGCACCAGCTGGTTGTCCATCGTAGCCCCGGCCACGACGACGAAATCGCGCCGGCCGCCGACTTTCGGGGCGTTCTCCGGCGAATANGAGGGGGCCACGACCGAATAGCCGCTGCGGGGATCGGTCACGAGGAAATCGAGGTAGAAGCGGCANGCGTCGCGCATGAGGGGATAGACCNCNGCCANATACTCCCGGNCGCCGGAAAAGAGGTANCGGTCCCACANATGCTGGCAGAACCACGCGTTGCAGGTGGGCCAGATGCCGTATTTGGGTCCGTCGACGGCGCCCGTCGCGCACCAGATATCGGTGTTGTGGTGGAGCGTCCAGCCCCGGCAGCCGTACATCGCTGCGGCCGCCCGGCCCCGCTCGGCCGTATGCCGCACCAAGTCGAGGAACGGCTCGTGCATCTCGGCCAGATTGGCGACCTCGGCGGGCCAATAGTTCATCTCGACGTTGATGTCGGTGGTATACTTCCCGTCCCACGGAGCGTGGCGCCGGTCGTTCCAGATCCCCTGCAGGTTGGCCGCCTGCCCGCCCGGCTGCGAACAACTTATCAACAGATAGCGCCCGAACTGGAAATAGAGCGCCGCGAGGTGGGGATCGGCCGTCGTGGCGAACTCGCGAATCCGCACGTCGGTCGGCTTGTCGGCCTGTGCCGTCCGTCCGAGGTCGAGCGAAACCCGATCGAAATAGCGGCGATAGATCGTCTCGTGGTCGCGCCGCGCCTGCCGATAGCTCCGCCCGGCCCGCGTCAGAAAGCCCCGGGCCCGGGCCTCGGCGTCGCCCGATACATTCCGATAATCGACGAAATTGGTACCGACAGCCACATAGAGGATCGCCTCGTCGGCACCATGGAGCTGCAGCGTATGGTCGGGCAGCACGGTCAGACGGCCGCCCACGGGCTCGATGCGGGCGATGGCCGCAAAGCGCACCTTGCCCTCGACGCCCTCGTGATCGTCGGCCTTGCCGTCGAGCCGCAGTTCGCAGCCGGCGGCCGAGCGCGAGATATGGTCCGTATAGGGCGTCTCGTAGCGCGCCGTAAACGAAATGCTTCCCTTTTTCGACGCCGTGAGCCGGACGATCAGCAACCCGTCGGCCAGCGAGACGAACGCCTCGCGCGTATAGGCCACCCCGCCCGCCGTGAAACGCGTGGTCGTCACGGCCCGCGCGAGGTCGAGCTCCCGGCGATAGTCTCCGTATTCGCCGATCCCCTCGAAATCGAGACACAGCGAACCCACCGTCTGGTAAGGCATGCCGTTGGCGCCCGCCGGCGAACAGATCGCCGGGCCGCAAAGCTCCTGCGCCTCGCGGTTGCGACCCTCGAAGATCAGGCGCCGGATTTCGGGCAGCGCTGCGGCCGCCGCGGGATTGGTGTTGTCGTAGGGCGAACCGCCCCACACGGTCTCCTCGCTGAGCTGGAACCGCTCGTGCTGCGGGTCTCCGAAGACCATGGCGCCCAATCCGCCGTTGCCCAGCGGCAGAGCCTCCTCCCACACGGCCGCGGGCCGCTCGTAACGCAGCTTCAAATCCGGCTCCGCCGCCATGCCCGATCCGACGGCCGCCGTTGCCAAGAACAAAAACAAATGCTTCATATTATTTTCATCTTTCCAACAAAGATAACTATATTTGTCTGGAAAAAGCCCGAAAATGGAGAACGAAATCAAACGACTGCTCGGCACCGTCGTACATCCCGAAACCGGCGAAGACCTCGTTTCGAGCGGCTTCGTCGAACACATAGCGGCCACGGCCGAAAAAGCGACCGTCGTGCTGCGCTTCGCCAAAGCGCGCGATCCGTTCGCCGCCAAGCTCCGGAAACAGGTCGAAACGCTGCTGCAGGAACATTTTCCCCAGTCGGAAATTTTGGTCGTCGTCAAAGAGGGCGGCCAGCCCCCGCGTCCGGAACCCAAAGAGACGACTACGACGGGCGGCATCGCCCATGTCATCGCGGTCGCCTCGGGCAAAGGCGGCGTCGGCAAGTCGACCGTTGCGGCCAATCTGGCCATCGCCCTGCGCAACATGGGCTTTAGGGTCGGCATTCTCGATGCCGATATCTACGGACCCTCGCAGCCCAAGATGTTCGGCGTGGAGGGTTACGTGCCCGACGCCGTGCAGGAGGAGGGGCAGGACCGCATCGTACCGGCCGAGGCGATGGACGTCCGGCTCATGTCGATCGGCTTCTTCATCAAACCCACCGACGCCCTGCTGTGGCGCGGCGCCATGGCCGTCAACGCACTGAAGCAGATGATCCACCAGACCCGATGGGGCACGCTCGACTTCCTGCTCCTCGACCTGCCTCCCGGCACGGGCGATATCCACCTCTCGATCATCGGCGAGCTGAAGATCGATTCGGCCGTCATCGTCTCGACGCCCCAGCAGGTGGCCGTGGCCGACGTCGTGCGCGGCGCGGAGATGTTCCGCAACCCCAACGTCGGGATTCCCGTCGCCGGAATCATCGAAAACATGGCTTGGTTCACTCCCGAGGAGCTGCCCGACAACCGCTACTATCTTTTCGGCCGTGGCGGCGCCCGCCGCTTCGCCGAAGAAAACGGCATCGACTTCTTAGGGGAAATTCCTATCATACAATCTATTATGGAGGGAGCCGACGAAGGGCTGCCGGCCGCGGGCATCGACCCGCGTGTCGAAAAATGGTACCGCGACATCGCCGCCCGGATCGTTGAAAAGACCGTTAAAAACGGTCGATAACCTGTCGACAAACCCGCAATAAACGGACGATAAACAATGAAAACTTCCGGGTCCGAAATTTTGCATTTCAGAAAAAGAACTTCCCTATACGGATTTTCGGAAAAAGCCAAAAAAGTTTTCATTATTTATAATCGCCGCAATGCCGNTCGAGCAGGCTCCGAATGTTCAAAACAAAAGAGTGTTTATTTGTTCGCAACCGAAATGAACATCTGTCGATAAAATTTCTATCGAAAAGGAAAACAGCCGAATAACGCGATCGCCGTACCGGAAAAAATGTGCATATCGTTTCATCGCCGAAAGTTACCGACATGCTGAACACCCATTATTCTTCTTATATATTCGATTTAAATTAAAAAAGATATAAATAAAAAAGAAATGAAAATCCCGAACGATA
Organism: Alistipes sp.; assembly: GCA_014796635.1. Taxonomy (GTDB): domain Bacteria; phylum Bacteroidota; class Bacteroidia; order Bacteroidales; family Rikenellaceae; genus Alistipes. The sequence continues at coordinate 482,083 of JAAVIK010000001.1, read as the reverse complement.
CCAAAGATCTGTTGACCCGAATCGAAGAGCTGAAACGGCGGAAAAACGCCGTCATNCTGGCCCACTACTACACCCGCCCGGAAGTCCAGCGCGCCGCGGATTTTTTGGGCGACAGCTTGGCGCTGTCGATCCGTGCACAGACGGTCGAGGCGGAGATCGTTCTCTTCGCGGGGGTTCATTTCATGGCGGAAACGGCGAAGGTGCTGTGTCCCTCCAAAAAGGTGCTCATTCCCTGTCCCGAAGCCGGGTGTTCGCTGGCCGAGTCGTGCGATGCGGCGGAGTTCGCGGCTTTCAAGGCGAAGCATCCGGGGCACACGGTGGTCTCGTATGTCAATACCACCGTCGGGGTCAAGGCGCTGACCGATATCTGCTGCACGTCGTCGAACGCTTTGCGGGTCGTGGAGTCGATTCCGGCGGAGCAGCCCATTATCTTCGGGCCCGACCGCAACTTGGGTTCCTACATCCGGAAGCTGACGGGCCGGCAAAATATGGTGTTGTGGGACGGCGCCTGCCATGTCCACGAGGAATTCTCGCTCGAAAAAATATTGGAGCTCAAACGNCTGCACCCGGCAGCCAAGGTCGTGGCGCATCCCGAATGCCGGGCCTACATCCTCGAGGTCGCCGACTTCGTGGGTTCCACGGCGGCNATTCTCGACTATTGCGGGGATACTGAAACGTCGGAATTCATCGTTGTTACCGAGGCCGGCATTCTGTCCGAGATGCAGCGGCGTTTTCCGCAGAAGACTTTCATTCCCGCTCCTCCCGACGACGAGAGCTGCGGCTGCAACAACTGCCGCTACATGAAGATGGTGACACTGGAAAATATCGTCGCCTGTCTCGAAAACGAAGCTCCCGAGATCGTCATCGACGAGGAGATCCGCAAGCGGGCCGAGCGTTCGATTCTGAATATGATACATATTAAATGATCGGTTTATGAAGAGACTTTTTTTGTTGTTCGCGGCTTTGACCGCATCGGTTTCGGCTTTCGCCGANGAGGGCATGTGGCTCCTGCCCTACCTTCAGAAGATGAATATCCGGCAGATGAAAGAGCGGGGTTGCAAACTCTCCGCCGAGGATATTTACAGCGTCGACAAGTCGTCGCTCAAGGATGCCGTCGTTATCTTCGGCAACGGTTGTACGGGCGAGATCGTCTCCCCCGAGGGACTGCTGTTCACCAACCACCACTGCGGTTTCGGTTCCATTCAGGAGCTTTCGTCCGTCGAGCACGACTATCTGAAGAATGGTTTCTGGGCCATGTCGCAGGCCGAGGAGCTGCCCGCTCCCGGGCTTTCCGTGCGGTTCATCCGCCGGATCATGGACGTTACGGCCGATATGCTCGGCAACGTCCCCTCTACGGCCGGACAGGATGAATACGAGAAGATCACCGACGAAAACCGCAAGGCGCTGACCGAACGGCTCGCGGCCGAGTATCCCGGCATGATCGTCGAGATCGATCCTTTTTTCGGCGGCAACCGGTTCTTCGCATTCGTTATCGAGAAGTTCACCGACGTGCGTCTGGTCGGTACGCCCCCGCAGTCGATCGGCAAGTTCGGCGGCGACACCGACAACTGGATGTGGCCGCGTCATACGGGCGATTTTTCCATTTTCCGCGTCTATGCCGGTCCCGACAATAAGCCGGCCGATTATTCGCCGGAAAATCGTCCTTACAAAGCCGACAAATACCTGAAAGTCTCGCTCGACGGGGTCGAGGAAAACGACTTCGCCATGATCATGGGTTTCCCCGGTTCGACGCAGCGCTACGCCACCTCTTACGAGATCGACAACATGTTGCGCGTGTCGAATCCGCAGCGCATCTTCATCCGCGGCGAGCGTCAGGCCATTCTGTGGGAAGATATGCTGGCCAGCGACAAGGTGCGCATCCAGTACGCCTCGAAGTATGCCGGGTCGTCCAACTACTGGAAGAATTCCATCGGCATGTCGCGCGGCATCGAGAAGCTGAACGTCAAGGCCCGCAAGCAGGAGCAGGAGGCTTCGTTCCAGACTTGGGCCGAGCAGAATACCCTGCCCGAGGAGGGTTACGTCGACGCGCTGCCCAAAATCCGCGGAGCCTACGAATCGATGGAGGAGCCCATGGCCGGGGTGCAGTACCTCTCCGAGGCATTCCTGCGCGGCATCGAGCTGCTCGCTCCGGCGGTGACTTTCTCGCGTATTACGGAGATCGAAAATCCCGAAAATACCCGCAAGGCGATGGCCGACTGGTATAAGGACTACAACGCTCCTACCGACCGCAAGGTGGCCAAGCGCATGCTGCAGATCGCCCGCGAGAACATGAAAACCCTGCCGTCGTTCTACACCGAGATCGTCGACAAGGAATTCGGCGGCGATACGGATGCCTATGTCGATTATCTCTACGACAATTCGCTGTTCGTCTCCGAGGAGAGCGTTATGGCGCTTATCGACGACTTCTCGGCCGAAAAGGTCGCTGCCGATCCGGCCGTCGCTTTGGGCAAGTCGGTGCTCGCACTCTATTCCGAGTTGGCGATCGCACGGAGGGCTTCCGCCGAGCAGCTGGCTGAGGGTCACCGGAAATACGTGGCCGGTCTCATGCTGCAGAATCCCGATAAGGCGTGGGCTTCGGACGCCAACTTCACCATCCGCCTCACCTACGGCCGTGTGCTCCCCTACAANCCGGCCGACGGCATCCGCTACAACCACTATACGACCCTCAAGGGCGTTATCGAAAAGGAGGACCCCAAGAATCCCGCCGAGTTCACCGTGCCCGAGAAGNTGAAAGAACTTTANGCGGCNCGTGATTTCGGNCGTTANGCCAANAANCANGGCGAANTGCCTGTCGGGTTCTTGGCCGACTGCGATATTACCGGCGGCAANTCGGGNTCGCCNGTCTTGAATGCCCGCGGNGAGCTCATCGGTTTGGCGTTCGACGGCAACTGGGANGCCATGTCGGGCGACGTCGCTTTCGAGCCCGAATTGCAGCGNACNATNGCCGTCGACGTGCGGTACNTCCTGTTCGTCATCGACAAGTTCGCCGGCGCCCACTGGCTCCTCGACGAGATGACCCTNGTCGGCGGAAAGAAGCGTTAGCCTTTTTGTCAACATAACATTAGAGCCGCTGANNNTCAGCGGCTCTAATTGTTATTTACCCAGCGATTCGAGGTAGGTTTCGATGTCGAACGGCTGGAATTTAAGTTTTTCCGACAAATAAAGCGGATGCCGGGGATGTCCGTATTTCGTCAGAGCGATGTATTTCCAAGCCCGCGGATGCTTTTGCAAGATGCNNCAGATNTCCCGAAAACAAGACCTCAGATAACGTTTACTGCNGATGCCGTTTCCGAAAGCAAGCAAAATGTCGGCGTCGGGATAGCGTTCGGCGAATCCGGCGATCGTTTCGAGATTGCGGCGGTGCATCGCTTCGTTCAATTCTTTGCTGAGTTTGTCCGGNTCGGGTGTCCGTTCTGCCGAGAGGTTGAGCATAACATANCCGTCGTAACCGTTTTCTTCGACAAAANGCATCACTTTCGCTATCNTGCGGTCGGCCTGTTNTTCATCGGCCGTACTCGGATTGAGCCCTACGACGAAAAGCATCTTTTCGCCCTTTTGTTCCAGCGCGAAGCGNTANCCGGGTTCGGAACAGCATTTCGGATTGTAGTTCATGATAAGTAGAGTTTTTAGAAATCGTAACCCTCGATTTGAGAGCTGTGTTCTTTCCATCCGTAGGCTGCTTTGTAGGCTTCGACACTTGCACGAGGTACATAGATTTTGGCATTGTATTCACAGAGATAAACACCGTCTTCTTTTTTGACGGTGGGAGGAATAACAGGTTTACAATATACTATCAAATTATTGGAAAAGCCATTCGCATCCGCAGTACTGAATGCCGCCAGTCCGACCGAGGTTACGCTGCCGGGAATGGTGATGCGTTGCATATTGTAGTATCCGAAAAAGAGACCTTCCTCTATCGAAGTAACGCCGTCGGGTATTTCATATTCGGTCAACCCTGCAGGGGCGAAAGCAATCAACGAACCATCTGAAAGCAAAGCCCTTTTGTCCGTCGTGGCGAATTTTCCGTCGAAAGAAGTCAAAGCATGACATTCTCCGAATGCTTCTACTGCAATAGATACGACATTGTAGGGAATGGTAATGTTTGTCAAACCGGTGCATAAGTAAAATGCGTAGCGTCCGATTGTTTTGAGACTATTAGGGAGAGTAATGCTCATCAAATTGCTACAGTCTTCAAATGCCCGAGCGCCGATTGTGGTAATTTCCGCATCGAATTCGAGAATGCCGTTTCCTCCCTCGAAAGTGTTCGATACCAAATGCGCATTGCCGAACGCTGCCGGGTCGTTTGGTATCACTTTGCTGATGGCCGTATATCGAATGGTATTGTTCGCAATACTGTTGCCCGGCTGTTCGTGGTCGTCGGCATCGATTCCATTAACCGAATTGTTGCAGCTGCACAATATGCTCGCCGCCATCAAGAAAGCAAGAAAATTTTTCATAAGTTCAGATTTTTAATTAGTATAAAGAATGTTGTTATTATCCTAATTTTGTGAATTCAAGATTGCTGTTTCCGCAATGACAACTTGATACAATGACATTATATTTAGCTTCGATCGCTTCAATGATTTGCTTTGCATTCGGATAAGCTGTAGTTCCCGTAACGATGATTTCGACGGTCATGCCTTTTGTCAACTTACCAGCGTTCTTGACAACTGTTACTTTCCATAAATTTTTGTAAGCCATAAGTCTTGTTCGTTTATTCTATCGATGTTGTCGAATTCAGTCATCGGCGTTTTTTTTGTCGCGTTTATTGGGGATGAATCCTTTTATAAACAAGTAGATAGCAAGTACGATAGCCAGAGCCATCGGCAACCCGTAATAAAAAGGAAAGGAGGGAAAAACGATTTGCCACAGGAATAAAGCTGCTCCCACGAACAAAATGACGCTTGTCCATGTAGTGCGCTTTTTCGAATCCGATTTAGGGTTTTCGGAGTTCGTTTCCGTTTTTTCTTTTTTGTCAGACTCCTCTTTTATTGTAAAACAGCTTGCGATGTATTCGATGATTCCTCCTAACAAGCTGATAACGCCGAATATGCCCAACGCAAGCAAAATAGCGTGCAAGGCCATACTTCTTCGGGGAGATACAGCCCCTCAAGAGCGCTTTGCATAGGTCCATCATAGTCTATAAGATTCCATTGACTACTTGAGTCAAGCATTTTAAGAAAGTAATTTATCCATAACAGATAAGACAAGTTGATTCCCAGCAGAATTATTCCGCTGTAAATTTTTACCAAAGCTCTGGTTTTCATTGAAAGAATTTTTCTTCCGTCCGCACCCCGACGGGGTATATAAAACAGAAAGCGTGGTGCCGGAAGCCTATTTTAGACTTGCAGGTCGTAGGAAACCTTGTAGATAAAATAAGCAACAGCCCCACGCCGATCCACAGAATATGGATAGGACGTGAAGAAGATGTCGGCTTACTCTCTCTACTTTGTGAATTTCCTACGTTCGCAAGTCGAGAATAAACTTACACTTTCCGTGTCAGTATGTTATCGCAAAGATAGACAACTTATTCGAAAAATGCAATAACACCTTCGCTGCGGGCTGTTGCGTGCCGCAAATTTCGGTCAAAAGTTTCTGAAAGTCAAGATTGACTCCCAACTATGTTCTTTTAATTTGGGGAGGACCGACCGGGTTTGAACGGGCCGTTCTTTCGTGGCGAATACCGGATCGGATCCGATCTTTTCGGCCGGCAGAGATATTGCCGGGTGCGGTCGATCGCGAATAAATCATTACCTTTGCCGAAGCCGTGCGGGTCGGCGGGTGCCGACGGACGGGGTGCAATTTCAATACGGGAATTTTATGCTCGAATACGATATCGTAGTGATCGGCGGCGGACACGCCGGATGCGAAGCCGCTTCGGCGGCGGCCCGGCTGGGTTCGCGGACGCTGCTGCTGACGATGGATATGACCAAGATGGCGGCCATGTCGTGCAATCCGGCGATCGGCGGAGTAGCCAAGGGTCAGATAGTCAGAGAAATAGATGCTATCGGCGGACAGACGGGCCGCATTACAGACCTGACGTCCGTCCAGTTCCGGATGCTCAATCGCTCGAAAGGTGCGGCCATGTGGAGCCCGCGGGCGCAGTGCGACAAGACCCGCTTTTCGGAGGAGTGGCGCCGGACCTTGGAGAACACGCCGAATCTCTATATCTGGCAGGATGCGGCGACGGAGCTGCTTTTCGATACGGCTTCCGGGCAGCCGCGGGTGCGGGGCGTGCGGACCCGCATGGGTGTGGAGTTCGCCTGTCGGGCAGCGGTGCTGACGGCCGGGACCTTTCTCGACGGGATGATGCACTGCGGGACGTCGCATGCCGAGGGCGGTCGGGCCGGAGATGCGGCATCGCATGGTATTACGCAGTCGCTCAAGGAATTGGGATTCGAGGTGGGCCGCATGAAGACCGGCACGCCTGCGCGGCTCGATGCCCGGACGATCGACTTCGAGGCGCTCGAGCTGCAGGAGGGCGACGAACATCCGGCCAAGTTTTCGTTTTCGGCCGATACGGAGCCGGTCCGGAACCAACTGCCCTGCTTCTTGGTCTACACCTCGCCCGAGGTGCACGAGATTCTGCGGCGCGGCTTCGACCGCTCGCCGCTGTTCAACGGGACGATCCGCGGAATAGGTCCCCGCTACTGTCCCAGCATCGAAGACAAGCTGCGCACTTTTGCCGATAAGGAACAGCACCAGCTATTCCTTGAACCAGAAGGACTTACGACCAACGAATACTATCTCAACGGCTTTTCTTCGTCGCTTCCCTGGGAGGTTCAGCTCGACGCACTGCACAAAATTCGCGGGTTGGAAGATGTCCATGTCTTTCGGCCGGGCTATGCGATCGAATACGACTATTTCCCGCCGACGCAGCTGCACCATTCGCTCGAAACCAAGCGGGTGCAGGGTCTCTATTTTGCGGGGCAGGTGAACGGCACCACCGGATACGAGGAAGCGGCGGCCCAAGGCTTGATGGCGGGCATCAACGCCCACCGCGCATTGACGGGAGAAGACCCGGTCGTGCTGAAGCGCGACGAAGCCTATATCGGGGTGCTGATCGACGACTTGGTGACCAAGGGGGTCGACGAGCCCTATCGCATGTTCACCTCGCGGGCCGAGTACCGGATTCTGCTTCGGCAGGACAATGCCGACTTGCGGCTCACTCCGCTGGGCTACGAAATCGGGTTGGTGACGCGCCGGAATTATGAAAATTTCGTGCAAAAAAAATCGCTCGTAGAATCGCTTATTTCCTACGCCCGCGAACAGAGTATCAGAACAAGCGAAATAAACGACTATTTGAAATCGATCGGTTCGGACCCTTTGACGCAGGGTCGGAAGCTCTCCGATATCCTGATGCGCAACAATGTAACCTTTGAATCGCTGCGAAAGGTGCTGCCCCGGCTCGAAAAGTTTATAACCGACAACGGCATTTCGTCCGAAGCGATCGAGGAAGCGGAGATACAGATCAAGTATCGCGGGTATATCGAACGGGAAAAATTCATTGCCGATAAACTGCGGCGGCTCGAAAACATAGCGATCCCGGAAGATTTCGATTATTCGCAGATGAATGCGCTGACGATCGAGGCCCGGCAGAAGTTGGCGCGTATTCGCCCGACAACGATCGGGCAGGCATCGCGGATTCCGGGGGTCTCCCCTGCCGATGTGAATGTGTTGTTGGTGAAGTTCGGTCGGTAGCCGGCGTTCCACGTGGAACGCATGTCGATAAAAAAGGCGCTTCGGGTAGAAGCGCCTTTTTTTTGTGGTCGGATGTTTCAGAGGACGATTGTACACCAATCGTGCTTGTCTTCTGCGCGGCCGTATTGGATATCCTGCAAAAGGTTGTATAATTTCAGNGAAACAGGNCCNACTTCGTTACCATATTCGTAGANCTTGTTGGTCTGCATNTCGAAAATTTTCGATACGGGAGAGATNACGGCGGCGGTTCCGCANGCGCCGATTTCCTCGAAAGAACTCAATTCTTNCAGCGGAATATCGCGTTCTTCGACGGTCATTCCCAAATCGGCGGCCAGCTGGCGAAGCGACATGTTGGTAATCGACGGCAGAACGGACGGNGATTTGGGGGTAATATAGCTGTTGTTNTTGATGCCGAAGAAGTTGGCNGCNCCGAATTCTTCGATATGCGAGTGNGTTTTNGCNTNNAAGTAAAGCACATTGGAATATCCTAAATCGTGGGCGTTNTTGCTCGAATAGATGCTTGCCGCGTAGTTGCCGCCGACTTTGACGTCGCCTGTTCCACGTGGAGCAGCGCGGTCCTGTTCNCGGTCGAGAGCGACCTTGATAGGCTTGATNCCCTCCTTGAAGTAGGCGCCTACGGGNGATGCGTAGATAATCAGCAGCGCGTCTTTGGCGGGTTTTACACCCAAACCGGCNGTCGTGCCGAACATGACCGGGCGCAGGTAGAGCGAAGCTCCCGTGCCNTAGGGCGGAATGTATTTCTCATTGCGGCGAACNACTTCCTTGCATCCCTCGATGATCATCTCCATGGTCGGNAGCGGCAGACACAGACGCTCGGCCGAGGAGCGCAGGCGGCGGGCATTGTCGGCGACGCGGAACAGGCGTACCTTGCCGTCCTTGCCGCGGAATGCTTTCAGACCCTCGAAAAGCTCGATGCCGTAGTGCAGACAGGAGGCCGACATGTGCATGCGGATATANTCGTCGGACGTNGTTTCCATTCCGCNCCATTTACCGTCGGTAAAGGTGTAGCGAACATTGTAATCCGTCTGGGTGTAGTCGAAACCCAAGGCGCTCCAATCGATATTTGCCATAGTCGTTTGTTTGAAAATTCTTCGTATCAGCCTACGATCGCTCCGTTGGCGGTCTTTTCGTCGGGACCTAACAGCCGGAGTTTGCCGCCGGCATCNTCGGCCATGAGGATCATGCCGCGCGAAAGCGTGCCTTTCAACTCGCGGGGNTCCAGATTGACGAGGACGAGCACCTGCCGTCCGATCAGCTCCTCGGGCGANAAATGTTCGGCGATGCCGGAGACGATCTCGCGCCGGTCGATGCCGGTGTCGACGGTGAGTTTGAGCAGTTTTTTTGTNTTGGCGACTTTTTCGGCCGTGAGNATCGTCGATACGCGGATGTCCATCTTTTGGAATGCGTCGAAAGTCACGGCNTCTTTCTGCGCTTCGACATGCTGCGAAGCCTCGGCGGCGAGGTTGGCGGCCTTGGTGGCTTCGAGTTTGTCGAGCTGGCGCTGGATCACGTCGTCTTCGATCTTCTCGAAAAGCAGCTCCGGCTCGCCGATGCGATGACCGGCNGGAATAAGATCGGTCGCCCCGAGCCGCTCCCAGCCGAANTTGCCGACCGCCAGCATGCGGATGATCTTNGCGGCGGAAAACGGCATGAACGGCTCGATAGCGATGGCCGTATTGGCCGTAATCTGCAGCGCGATGTTGAGAATGNTTTTCACCCGCTCGGGATCGGTCTTGACGACTTTCCAAGGCTCGGTATCGGCGAGGTACTTGTTGCCGATACGGGCGATGTTCATCGCGTCTTTGAGCGCCTCGCGGAAGTGGTAGTGCTCGATGTTGGTTTCGAGCGNCCCCTTGACTGCGGCCATTTCGGCGAGGGTCTGGCGGTCGTAGTCGTTCAGCTCGCCGCAGGGGGGTACGAGACCGTCGAAATACTTCTGTGTGAGGACCAAAGCCCGGTTGACGAAGTTGCCGAGAACGGCGACGAGCTCGTTGTTGTTGCGGGCNTGGAAATCTTTCCANGTGAAGTCGTTGTCNTTGGTTTCGGGNGCATTGGCGCANAGCACGTAGCGCAGGACGTCTTCCTTGCCGGGGAATTCGTCGAGGTACTCGTGCAGCCANACGGCCCAGTTGCGCGAAGTGGAAATCTTGTCGCCCTCGAGGTTGAGGAACTCGTTGGACGGCACGTTTTCGGGNAGAATATANCCGCCGTGCGCCTTGAGCATCGACGGGAAGACGATGCAGTGGAAAACGATGTTGTCCTTGCCGATGAAGTGGACCATCTTGGTGTCGGGCGACTTCCAATANTTCTCCCAANCGGGCGTAAGGTCCTTGGTAGCAGANATATAGCCTATCGGAGCATCGAACCANACGTAGAGNACTTTGCCCTCGGCNCCCTCCACGGGTACGGGAATGCCCCAGTCGAGGTCGCGGCTGACGGCGCGCGGCTGGAGCCCCCCGTCGAGCCAGCTTTTGCACTGGCCGTAGACGTTGGTCTTCCACTCCTTATGGCCGTCGAGAATCCANTCGCGGAGGAATGTTTCGTATTGATCCAGCGGAAGATACCAGTGTTTGGTCTCGCGCAGGACGGGCACCGAACCCGACACGGCGCTGTGGGGCTCGACGAGCTCCTCGGGCGAGAGGGTCGAACCGCACTTCTCGCACTGGTCGCCNTAGGCGCGGTCGTTGCCGCACTTGGGGCAGGTGCCGACGATATAGCGGTCGGCAAGGAATGTCTTGGCNTCCTCGTCGTAATACTGCATGGATGTTTTCTCGACGAACTTGCCCTCGTCGTAGAGCTTGCGGAAGAAATCGGAAGCCGTGACGGCGTGGGTCGGGGACGAAGTCCGCGAATAGATNTCGAACGAGATGCCGAAGCGCTCGAAAGAGTCCTTGATGATCTTGTGGTAGCGGTCGACGATCTCCTGCGGCGAAACGCCCTCTTTGCGGGCCTTGATGGTGATGGGCACGCCGTGCTCGTCGGAGCCGCATACCGAGACCACGTCGCAGCCCCGGAGCCGGAGATAGCGCGTATAGATATCGGACGGGATGTAAACCCCGGCCAAGTGNCCGATATGCACGGGCCCGTTGGCGTAGGGAAGCGCCGANGTGACCAGATAACGCTTGAATTCTTCAGACATGACTTACAGAGTATTGCTTTCCAAGGTCAAAAGTAGTAATAAAATTCATACGAAGTACAAAATTCCCGACAATTTGTAAAAGAGAGGTCCGGGTCGGCGAGGGTGCGGTCCGCGGACGGAATCCGAAGTAAAGAGAAAAACAGAGGTGCGGAGTATCAACAATAGAAAAATAGTCGTACCTTTGGCTATCGTACCCTACCCTGCTTCCGGCAGNNGGCGGGCCGATATCGGGGGGGCCGGTCCCGGGGCTTGGAGCCGCGAGAATCCGGCGTTGCCGGCGAAAACGGCAGGCCGGATGAGGATCGGGCGGCGGAACCGGTGGGACGGAATACGGTCGGATAGGACCGGACGGCGAAAACCGGGGATGGAATCCCATGACGAACCGGATGCGGCCGGGAAGCCGGCCCGGGATAATTTACGGAACGTGCCGCCGGGAAACGGAAAACGAGGAAAATTCAAAAATAAGAGAAAGATGTACGGAAAAATCAAGGAACATCTGCAGCGCGAGCTTGCGGAGATCGAAGCCGCCGGGCTTTACAAGCGGGAACGGGTGATCGAATCGCCCCAGCGGGCCGCGATCGAAGTGGCGGGCCGCGAAGTGCTGAACTTCTGTGCGAACAACTACCTCGGACTGTCGGACAATCCGCGGCTGATCGAAGCGGCGAAGAAGACGATGGATGCGCGGGGTTTCGGCATGTCGTCGGTGCGCTTCATCTGCGGCTGCCAAGATATCCACAAGGAGCTCGAGAAAGCGGTGTCGGACTACTTCGGGACGGAAGACACGATTCTCTATGCGGCGTGCTTCGATGCCAACGGCGGCGTTTTCGAGCCGCTGTTCACGGAGGAGGACGCGATCATTTCGGATGCGCTGAACCACGCTTCGATCATCGACGGGGTGCGTCTGTGCAAGGCGGTGCGCTACCGCTATGCCAACGCCGATATGGCCGAACTGGAGGAGTGTCTCAAGAAAGCGCAGGCCCAGCGTTTCCGGATCATCTGCACCGACGGCGTATTCTCGATGGACGGCAATGCGGCGCCGCTGGACAAGATCTGCGCATTGGCGGAGAAATACGATGCGCTGGTGATGGTCGACGAATGCCACTCGGCGGGCGTGCTGGGCAAGACGGGCCGCGGAATCACCGAACTCTACGGGCTGCGCGGGCAGGTGGATATCCTGACGGGCACCTTGGGCAAGGCGTTCGGCGGAGCCGTGGGCGGCTTCACGACGGGCCGCAAGGAGATCATCGAGATGCTGCGCCAGCGCTCGCGCCCCTATCTGTTCTCGAACTCGCTGCCCCCGGCTGTGGTGGGTGCGGGTATCGAGATGTTCCGGATGCTGGGCGAGAGCGACGCGCTGCACGACCGCTTGGTGGCCAACGTGGAACACTTCCGCGCCGGCATGATGGCGGCGGGGTTCGATATCAAACCTACGCAGTCGGCGATCTGCGCCGTGATGCTCTACGACGCGAAGCTGTCGCAGGATTTCGCGGCGAAACTGCAGGACGAAGGGGTCTTCGTGACGGGGTTCTACTACCCTGTCGTGCCGAAAGGACAGGCCCGCATCCGGGTGCAGGTGTCGGCCGGCCATACGCGCGAGCAGCTGGACCGCTGCATCGCGGCGTTCGTGAAAGTGGGCAAAGAGCTGAAAGTCATTGAATAATACGTTAGGATTATGTCGAAAGCCACGTTGGACGCCATCGATCGCAAGATACTGAAGTATCTGATCAAGAACGCGCGGATGCCCTTTCTGGAGATCGCGCGCGAATGCGGCATATCGGGAGCCGCCATTCACCAGCGTATCCGCAAACTGCAGGACCAGGGGGTGATTCTGGGCAGCCGGCTGATCGTGGACCCCAAGATGATGGGGTTCGACGTCTGCGCCTACATCAACATCACGCTGAAAGACCCGCAGCTGCTCAAACCCACGGTCGAGAATCTGAAAGAACTTCCCGAGATCGTGGAATGCCACTTCGTGACGGGCAAGGGGAACATTCTGGCGAAGCTCTACTGCGTGGACAACGAACACCTGATGCAGACGCTTTTCGAGGGTATNCTGCGCATTCAGGGCATCGCGACGACCGAGACGACGATCTCGCTGGAAGAATCGTTCCAGCGGCAGGTGAACGTGGATTTCATCGAGGCATAGGCTTCTGCCCTACCCTGCCCCGATGAACCGAATCTCCGACGCCCGAAAGCATCGGAGGTTTTTTGTATGGCCGCGCCGAGGGGGCAGAAACACTCGATTTATCGAATTACGATAAAAAATTTTTGATAATCGGAAATTAGTTGTTACATTTGCGCCGCATGTCGGGCGTCGGAAGTTGCCGGGCGTCGCAAGAGCGCGGCGAACGAAAGGCCAAGAGGATGCCCGCGGATGTTCGGAACGACGGGTGCGAACCGGCTTGCTTGACCCTGTTGAGGCGAGAAAAAGGCAAATATAAATAACGAAACGATGGAATTACTGACTGTAGAACATGTGACGAAGCGATATGCCGGCCACACGGCGCTGGACGACGTATCGCTGGCCATTCCCCGCGGATCGGCATACGGACTGCTGGGCCCCAACGGAGCGGGCAAGACGACCCTCATCCGCATCATCAACCGCATAACGGCGCCCGACAGCGGCCGCGTGCTGTTCGGCGACCGCGAAATCCGCCCCGAAGATGTCTGTCGGATCGGCTATCTCCCGGAGGAGCGGGGTCTCTACAAGAAGATGAAAGTAGGCGAACAGGCCCTCTTTTTCGCGCAGCTGAAAGGGCTGTCGCGCCGCGATGCGACGCAGCGGCTGAAAGAGTGGTTCGTGAAATTCGGCATCGAAGGCTGGTGGGACAAAAAGGTGGAAGAACTCTCGAAAGGCATGGCCCAGAAAGTACAGTTCATCGTGACGGTGCTCCACGAACCCGAGCTGCTGATCTTCGACGAGCCGTTCTCGGGCTTCGACCCGATCAACGCGAACCTGCTGAAAGAGGAGATGCTGGCACTGCGCGACAAGGGGGCGACGATCATCTTCTCGACGCACAACATGTCGTCGGTAGAGGAGATATGCGATCATATCACGCTGATAAACAAATCGAAGAACATCCTGTCGGGGCGGGTGGACGATATCCGCCGCCGCCACGGAGCCAACATCTTCGAGGTGGCCTACCGGGGCGACGAAGCCGCCCTGCGCCGGGCGATCGAGGGCCGCTGCGAGATACTGGAGGGNGCGGCCGAAGAATCGGCATACCGGACGCTGAAGCTGCATGTGCAGCGCGACGACGAAGTGCGCGGCGTGATCGCGGCGGTGAACGAGGCGGTGGACCTGCGCTCGTTCCGCGAAATAATCCCCTCGATGAACGATATTTTCATCCGCGCGGTCGGGGGAACCCTCTGAGGCGAAAACGAATAAAAACAGTAGACCCATGTCGAACGTACATCTTATCATCCGACGCGAATTCAACGAACGCGTACGCAAGAAATCCTTTATTGTCGCTACCCTGCTGATGCCGGTGCTGATGCTGGGTCTGATGGTCGCCCCGGCGCTCATCATGCAGTTCTCGCGCGGCGACGAAAAGCGCATCGCCGTGATCGACGAAAGCGGAATCGTGGCCCCGCGGCTGGAGAACGGCGACGAACTGCGGTTCGAGCCGACGGAGCTGGCGGTGGAGGAAGCCCGCCGCGAGCTGACCGACCGCTTCGGCGTCCTCTACATCGGCGGCGATGTGCTGACGAACCCCGGCAACGTGCGTCTGTATGCCAATGCGTCGTCGTCGCTGATGCTCGAAAGCAGTATAACGAACCGGATCGAGCAGATCCTCGAAGCCGAGAAACTNAAGCGGTACGATATCGAAAANCTTTCGCAGATTCTCGACGAAGTGAAGACGAANGTGACGATGCAGACTTTCCGCAACGACAAGTCGCAGGAGGAGGATTCGCAGGCGCAGTCGCCCATCGTGGCGACGGTGCTGGGCTATGTGCTGGGATTCGTGCTCTATATGTTCCTGCTGATCTACGGTTCGATGGTCATGCAGTCGGTCATCGAGGAGAAAAACAGCCGCGTGCTGGAAGTCATGGTCTCGTCGGTGCGTCCGTTCGACCTGATGCTGGGCAAGATTCTGGGCGTGGCGCTGGTGGCCGTGGTGCAGGTGGTCGTNTGGGGCGTTCTGATCTGCGGGGTCGGAGGAGCGCTTCTGCCCTCGCTCATGCCGGCCGACGTGATGGCCGGGGTGCAGGCGATGCAGGCGGGAACGCCCGATGCGGCGGCCGTGGCCGACAACCTCGATCCGGAGATGCTGGCCGCCGTGGCGGCGATGACCGATCTGGGCTATGCGCTGAAGATCTTCGTCTGCCTGCTGCTGTTCGTATTCGGCGGCTACCTGCTCTATTCGGCGATGTTCGCAGCCGTGGGTTCGGCGGTGGACAACGTGCAGGACGCCTCGCAGCTGCAGCTGCCCATCACGCTGCCGATCATTCTGGCCCTGCTGATGATGCTGGCCGTCATCAAGGACCCCGATTCGCAGCTGGCGTTCTGGTTCTCGGTCATTCCGTTCACGTCGCCCGTGGTGATGATGGCCCGCATACCCTACGACATCCCGATGTGGGAAATAGGGTTGTCGCTGGCGCTGCTCTACGCCACGTTCGTAGGCATGGTATGGCTGGCGGCGAAGATCTACCGGGTGGGCATCTTCATGTACGGCAAGAAACCCTCGTTCAAGGAATTGGCCAAGTGGGTGAGATACAAATATTGAAAAATTTCATTAAATTTGCAGCGTTTTACGACGGACAAACGCAAATTACGTGAAATAATTCAAAACCGAACAGCTATGATTTCGATCGACAACTACGATTTCAAAGGCAAGCGCGCGCTCGTGCGCGTGGACTTCAACGTGCCCCTCGACGACAAGGGCCAGGTGACCGACGACACCCGCATCCGTGCGGCCGTGCCGACGATCAAAAAGGTGCTCTCCGCCGGCGGCTCGGTGGTCCTCATGTCGCACATGGGGCGTCCCAAGAAGAACCCCGATCCCAAATACTCGCTGGAGCAGATCGTGCCGGCCGTGGAGAAGAACCTCGGCACGAAGGTGATCTTCGCCGGCGACTGCATGGGCGACAAGGCGGCCGGGCTGGCCAAGAATCTGAAGCCCGGCGAGGTGCTGCTGCTCGAGAACCTGCGTTTCTACGCCGAGGAGGAGGGCAAGCCCCGCGGACTGGCCGAGGATGCCACCAAGGAGGAGAAAGACGCTGCTAAGAAAGCGCTGAAAGAGGGCCCGCAGAAAGAGTTCGTCAAGAAGCTGGCTTCGCTGGGCGACTGCTATGTCAACGACGCATTCGGCACGGCGCACCGCAAGCACGCCTCGACCTATCTGATCGCCAAGTATTTCCCCAACGACAAGATGTTCGGCTACCTCATGGAGAAAGAGGTCAAGGCCATTGCGGCCGTCATGGAGAAGCCGGCGCGTCCGTTCTGCGCGATCATCGGCGGCTCGAAAGTCTCGTCGAAGATCGGCGTCATCAAGGCGCTCATCGAGAAGTGCGATTCGATCGTCATCGGCGGCGGCATGACCTANACGTTCGCGGCGGCCCANGGCGGCAAGGTCGGCAAGTCGATCTGCGAACCCGATATGTTCCCNGTAGCGCTGGAGATTCTGGAGCTGGCCAAGCAGAAAGGGGTGAAGCTCGTCATGTCGCCCGANGCGCTGGTCGCCGACGACTTCTCGCAGAACGCCAANACGAAGATGGCCCCGGCCAACGATATTCCCGACGGCTGGGAAGGCGTCGATATCGCCGACCAGGGCAAGAAAGCGTTCCGCGAACACATCTTGGGTTGCAAGACCATCCTGTGGAACGGTCCTGTGGGCGTGTTCGAGATCGACAAGTTCGCGACGGGCTCCAAGGAAGTGGCGTTGGCCATTGCCGAAGCGACGAAGAAAGGCGCCTACTCGCTTATCGGCGGCGGCGACTCGGTGGCCTGCGTCAACAAATTCGGACTGGCCGACCAGGTGTCCTACATCTCGACGGGCGGCGGTGCGCTGCTCGAATACATCGAGTTCGGCGACCTGCCCGGCGTGGCGGCTATCCGCGACTAAATGTACGAAAGGCCGCTCGCGCAGCGGCCTTTTTTTGATCGGAAACGGAACACGAAAACGATAATCGAATGAAAAGAATCCTTATTCTCGCTGCTATGGCTTGTATGGCAAGTTGTCAGAGCACCCCGAAGACGCCGGCGATCGACTTGGCGAACTTCGACACGGAGACGGCGCCCGAAGCCGACTTCTATCAGTACGCCACGGGCGGCTGGCAGAAGAACAACCCCCTGAAACCCGAGTATTCGCGCTACGGGTCGTTCGACCTGCTGCGCGACAACAACGAAAAGCGCATCAACGATCTTTTCGCCGAAATGACGACCCGCAAAACCGAACCGGGATCGGTGGAGCAGAAGATTTCGGACCTCTACAAAATGGGGCTCGATTCGACGCGTCTCAACGCCGAGGGAGCGGCTCCGATCAAGGCGGTGGTAGACGAGCTGCTCGCTATCGGCAGCCGGGCGCAGTTGACCGAAGCGATCGCCAAGCTCCATGCGACGGTGGCTTCGCCGTTCTTCGGGCTGGGCGTCGAGGCCGACCTGATGAACAGCTCGATGAATGCGCTCTATGCGTCGCAGTCGGGGCTCATCATGGGCAACCGCGACTACTATCTGGATGCCGAAAACGAGAAATTCCGCGAGGCTTATAAGAGCTATTTGGCGACGATTTTCACCTTGGCGGGGCTGCCCGAAGCCGAGATCGCCAAGGCGGTGAACGGCGTGATGTCGATCGAAACCAAGCTGGCGAAGAAGATGTGGTCGAACGTCGAGCTGCGCGATATTCCGGCCCAGTACAACCCCACCTCGAAAGCCGACTTCGAGAAGACCTACGACGCTATCGACTGGCCGAAGTACTATGAGACGCTGGGCATCGGCGACTTCGGGACGATCATCGTGGGAACCCCCTCGTCGCTGGCCAATGCCAACCGCCTGCTGAAGACGGCGCCGCTGGCCGATATCCGCTACTATCTGGCCGCTCAGTATATCGACGCGGCGGCAGGCTATCTGAGCGACGATTTCCAGAACGCCTCGTTCGAGTTCTTCGGCAAGACGATGGCCGGACAGAAAGAGATGAAACCCCGCTGGAAGCGCGCCATGTCGGTGCCCAACGGCACGCTGTCGGAAGCCGTGGGCGAGATGTACGTAGCCAAGTACTTCCCCGAAAAGGACAAGGCCCGGATGCTGGAGCTGGTGAAGAACCTGCAGACGGCGCTCGGACAACATATCGACGCCCTCGACTGGATGTCGGACGAGACCAAGGCCCGGGCCCGCGAGAAGCTGGCNTCGTTCACGGTGAAGATCGGCTATCCCGACAAGTGGAAAGACTACTCGACGCTCGAGATCGACCCGGCGAAGAGCTACTGGGAGAATATCGTCAACGCGAGTGCGTGGTACACGGCCGACAACATGGCCCAGCTGGGCAAACCCGTGGACAAGGCCGAGTGGCACATGCCCCCGCAGATGGTCAACGCCTACTACAGCCCGCTGACCAACGAAATCTGCTTCCCGGCAGCCATTCTGCAGCCGCCGTTCTTCAACCCGTCGGCCGACGATGCGGTGAACTACGGTGCGATCGGCGTGGTGATCGGCCACGAGATGACCCACGGTTTCGACGACCAGGGCCGCAACTTCGACAAGGACGGCAACATGAACAACTGGTGGACCGACGCCGACGCCGAGGCTTTCAAGGCCAAGACCGATGTGCTGGTGAAGCAGTTCGATGCGATCGAGGTGCTGCCCGCGGCGGACGGCCAGCCGGCGATCCACGCCAACGGCTCGCTCTCGTTGGGCGAGAACATCGCCGACCAGGGCGGTCTGCGGGTTGCGTGGACGGCTTATCGCAACTCGCTGGAGGGCAAGGCGGCCCCGGCGCCGATCGACGGATTTACGGATGCGCAGCGCTTCTACTTGGGCTATGCGACCCTGTGGGCGCAGAATATCCGCGACGAGGAGATCGCGCGGCTTACGAAGCTCGACGTACACTCGCTGGGCAAGTGGCGCGTGAATGCCACGCTGCGCAACCTGCAGACGTTCTACGATGCGTTCGGCATCACGGAGGGCGAGATGTTCATGCCCGAGGAGGAACGCGTGATTATCTGGTAGGCGGAGCGTTCCGCGTGAANAAAAAAAGACCCGGCTTTTCGGCCGGGTCTCTTTTCGTCAATAGAATGTCGCCTTGGGGGCGAAAATGGCGTACCCGAGGTTGAAGGTNAGGTACATGTTGTTCCAGTCGTGGAGATCGTATTTGGTGAGGGCGAGGCAGACGGGNCCGATGGGGGTGTGGTAGACGAGCGAAGCCTCGGAGATATAGTGCCACCGCCGATCGTGCCGCCCGGGGATCGCGGGCCGGTCGTGGCGTTCGCGGAACAGGGTGTAGAACCCGGTGCGGAAGAAGAAATTGGGCATGAGGTCGAACGTGGGCATGATACCCCCGGCGACGAACCGCCGGGCCCGGAAATCGGGCATGAAGATCATCCGCGAATGGGAGACNGGNGCGTAGGCGGGCATGGCCGAGAGGGTGGCGCCGTCGGCGGTGAAGTCGGGCAGNNCGGTGACGACGGCGTCGATGTCGATGCCGAGCGAAAACCACCGGCACGACGGGATGTCGAAGTAGGCGTCCCACGAAAACCGGCCCCCGAACCACTGGCGGGTCCGTTTGTCGGTGAATCCGGAGGCCTCGAAGGGGCGGTACATGTCGCGGCCGCGAAGATAGACGGCCGAGAGGAGCAGCTCGGAGCCGCGCCGCGGGTAGAGAATCTTGTCGAGCGTATTGCGGGCGACCTCGGTTTTGAGCCCGAAGAATGCGAAGCGGGTGTGGTCGGTATCCTCGGCGGGCTGGCGGTCGGCGTCGTAGCGGTAGTTGACGTGTCCGCCGTGGGCCTGCAGGGTGAAGACGCTGCGCCGGGCGAGGGGCAGGCCGGCGCCGAGCGAGAAGAAACTCTGGCTTTGCTTGACGGGCTGCGTATTGTCGACCCCGGTCAGACGTCCGAACGAACCGCGGCGGAAGTCGGTCATGGAGAAGTTGTAGGAGTAGTCGAGGAAGATGGGATAACGCATGTAGAAGTCGGTGCGCCCGCCGACCGTACCCCACGTATAGAGCGGTCCGAGGTAGAGATCGAGGTCGAACTGCTGGGCCGCGCGGCCGACGGTCCGGTAGTCGATGCCTAAGTAAATCTGGTTGAAAGCCGTGGACGAGGCGTTGCCGCCGACGGTGAGCCGGAAGTTGGGTTTGGTGCCCATCTTGGTGCGGAACGAATAACGGCCGCGCACCGAATCGTACCGCACGACGGGGTACTCCATGGTGAAATCGCCGTCGGCGAGGGCGCCGTAGAGGTTGTCGCGCAGCTCGGAAAAGGGCATCGGCCGCTGGCGGTCCGGGGAGCGGCGGTCGTCGGTCTTGACGATATCGCGGATGTAGGCGCGCTGGGCGGGGGTGAGCCCGTCGATCTCGTAGCGGTCGAAGACCAGCGGCGGACACAGGTCGCGGAACGCGCGGCGGCGTGCGGCGACCTCCCCGGCCGGGCGCAGGGTGTCGATGCGGGCGAGAATCTGCGGCATGGCGGCCATGGCGTCGGCATAGCCGGCGTCCATGATAGCATCGGCCTGATCGAAATCGAGCGTGCCGGCCTCGATGCCGCGGCGGATGGTGACGCTGCGCTCCTCGGGCAGCGAGTAGTCGGTCTCCTGCATGGCGAGCATGAACGCTTGGTCGAGCAGGCCGCTGTCGGGGCTCGGGGGCGTATTGCCCTTGGTGCAGATGGAGCCGATGATGAGCGCGGGCCGGAACTCGCGGTCGAGGGGCTTCCACGGGAAATTGTCGTAGATGCCGCCGTCGTAGAGGAGCATCGAATCGGCCTGCATAGGCTTGAAGACGAGGGGAATGGCCATGGACGACCGCACGGCCTCGCCGAGGTCGCCGCTGCGCAGGACGGCGGGAACGCGGCGGTTCATGTCGCTGGCGACGCAGAGGAACGGCACCATGAGGCGGTCGAAATCGCCGTGCGAAGCGACCGAAGCGGGGACGAAAAGCTCGGCGAAAGCCAGATCGATCTGCGTGGAGGAGACGAGGTTGGTGGGGACGCGGAATTTGCGGCCGGAGTTGCTCATATCGAACCGGAAGCTGACGACGGAGGGGCTGCGGCCCATCTGCCGGTGGTAGGACATGTAGCGGATGGGGTCGATGCGCCCCGAGACCCACTCCTTGACGACCCCCGACGAGACGATGGCCCGCATCTCGGCGGGCGAATAACCGGCGGCGTACATGGCAGCGACGATGGACCCCATGGAGGTTCCGGCGACGCAGTCGACGGGCACGCCCTGCTCCTCGAGCGCCTGAAGCACGCCGATGTGGTAGAGCCCTTTGGCGCCGCCGCCGCTCATGACGACCCCGACACCGCGGCGCGGCGGGAGCTCCTGGGCCGGAGAGAGGGCCGGGGCAGTCAGCGCGAGTAGCAGGGCGGGGAGAATAGACCGTATTTTATGCAGCATATCCGAATTTTTTTTAACTTTGCAAATTAAAGGCGAGCCCGACGGGCACGGCCAAAAGTAGGTAAAAAGGACAAACGAACAAAATATGACCGACAAAATCAACGAACTTCTGCGACGGGTCGAAGAATTCAGACCCAAGGCTGCGGCCGAAATCGAGGAGTTCCGCATCCGCATCTTAGGCAAGAAAGGCGAGCTGACGGCGCTGATGGAAGAATTCAAGACCGTGGCGCCGGAACTCAAGCGCGAACTGGGCCAGCAGCTCAACCGCTTGAAGAACGAAGCGACGACGCGCATCAACGCGCTGCGCGAGGAGCTGCAGAACGCGGCGGCGGACACGGCGGAGACGACGGGCGATCCGACCCGTCCGGGCTCGGCCGAGGAGCTGGGATCGCGCCACCCCATTTCGCTGGTTCGCAACCGGATCGTCGAGGTATTCTCGCGCTTGGGCTACACGGTGGCCGAGGGTCCCGAGATCGAGGACGACTGGCATGTATTCTCGGCGCTGAACTTCCCGCCCGAACACCCGGCGCGCGACATGCAGGACACGTTCTTCGTGGAAAAGAATCCCGATATCCTGCTGCGGACGCACACTTCGTCGATCCAGGTGCGGACGATGGAACGCCAGAAACCGCCTATCCGCGTGATCTGCCCGGGCCGCGTCTTCCGCAACGAAGCGATCTCCTACCGGGCCCACTGCATCTTCCACCAGATCGAGGGCCTCTACATCGACGAGGGAGTTTCGTTCGCCGACATGAAGCAGTCGCTGCTCTACTTCGCCAAGGAGATTTTCGGCGAGCAGACCGCCATCCGCATGCGTCCGTCGTATTTCCCCTTTACGGAGCCCTCGGCCGAGGTCGACGTNTCGTGCAACCTCTGCGGCGGCAAGGGCTGCCAGGTCTGCAANGGCACGGGGTGGCTGGAGATCATGGGCTGCGGCATGGTGGACCCCAACGTGCTGAAAGCGAACGGCATCGATCCGGAGAAGTATTCGGGATTCGCCTTCGGCATGGGGATTGAACGCATCGCCATGCTCAAATACGGAGTGAAAGACCTGCGTCTCTATTTCGAGAACGACGTGCGCTTCCTGCACCAGTTCGACGACGCGCTCTGAAAACCTGCTGCGCTTGAAACGCCCGACGGCCATATCGATCCTCTGCGCGGTGCTTCTCTCGACGGTCTCGGCCGCCGGAAAGCGCCCGGTGCCCGCCCCGGACCCCGGACCGCGGTGGGCCGATTCGCTGCGCAGTCTCTATCTGTACACCGAGGGGATCAAGCGGCATACGATCGAGGGCGATTCGGTGGGGGCCAAGGCCCTGTTCGCCGAGGCGATCCGGACCGATTCGACTTTTGCGCCGGCCTACTACGAGCTGGCGCTGGCCGGGCTGGAAACGGCACCGGCCGAAGCGGCGGAGCTGGCCCGCCGGGCTCACGAAATAGACACGACGAACCTGTGGTACCGTTCGCTCTACGGGCAGGCGCTGGTCTATGCGGGGCATTACGACCGCGCCTTGGGGGTCTATCGCGGGCTGCGGCGCGCCGATCCGGGGAACCCCGACAACTACCGGATACTGGCGGCCCTCTACGAACTGGGACAGCAGCCCTTTGCGGCGATAGCGACCCTCGATTCGGCCGAAGTGCGGTTCGGCCGGATTCCGATGCTGAGCAACATGAAACGGCAGCTGCTGCTGGCGACCCGCCAGACGGACAAGGCGGTGGCCGAAGCCCGCGCGATGGTGGAAGCGGCGCCCTACGATGCGGCGAACCGCGCGGTGCTGGCCGGGCTCTACGCCCGCACGGGCAAGGATTCGCTGGCCCGCGTCGAATACGGCCGGGCGCTGGAGATCGACTCCACGTCGCTGACCGTTCTGGCGGCCCTGTCGGACTACTACAACGACCGCCGCGACTTCCGGTCGATGCTGTCGGTGACCAAACGCATGTTCGCGCTCGATGCCATGCCGCTGGCGAGCAAGGTGGCGCGTTTCGGGCAGTTCACNTCCGACATGCGCTTCTACCGCGAGTATTACATTCAGCTCAACGACCTGGCGTCGCTGCTGGCGATCCGCTATCCGCGCGAAAAGGCGGTGGTCGAGCTCTATGCCCGCCACCTGATCGCCTCGGGCCAACTGGAGCGGGCGCTGGAGCTCTACAAGCTGCGCACCCACGATACGCCGCCCGACGAAGACTATTTCACGTCGGTGATCGACATAGANACCTACCTGCAGCGTCCCGATTCGGTGGACCGCTATGTGGACCGGGCGCTNGCGCTGTTCCCCGACAGATCGGTGTTCCGCATAGCCAAGGGCAACGCACTGAGCTACTCCAGGCAGTTCGGTCCGGCGCTCGACGCCTACCGNGAATCGCTGCGACTGGCCGACACCGATTCGCTGCGCGGCGTAATCTGGGGACTGACGGGCGACACGTGGCACCAGATAGCGGTGGCCGAAACGCCGGCGGAGGGCGCGCGACCCACGGCGGCGCGGCGCAAGGCGCTGAAAGAGTGTTTCCGGGCCTACGACCGCAGTCTGAAGTACCTGCCCGACAATGCGCTGGTGCTGAACAACTACGCCTATTTCTTGGCGGTCGAGGGGCTGGAACTCGAAAAAGCCCTTGCCATGGCCAGCCGGGCCGTGGCGCTGACCGACAACAACCCGACCTATCTGGACACCCATGCGTGGGTGCTGTTCCGGCTGGGACGCCCCGAAGAAGCGCGCCGGATCATGCAGCAGGCCATTGCGCTGGACAACCGCAACAGCGCCGAACTGCTGGTGCACTATGGCGACATTCTGGATGCGCTGGGCGAACGCTTCATGGCCGAAACCTACTGGCGCAAGGCGCTCGAAAAGGGCTACGATGCCGCGGCGATCGCCCGNCGCATGGAACCGGGCCCGAAAAAATGACCCGACGATGAAACCGCACCGCCTGCTGACGACCCTTTTGCTGCTCTTCGCGCTGGCCTCTGCCACCGGGCAGAACAGCCGCAAAATCGAGGAGCAGAAACGCGTCATCGCGTCGCTCGAAAAGAAGATCGCAGCCGAAGAACAGCAGATCGCCAAGCTCAAGAAAGGCCGTGCGGCGACCGAAGAACGGGCCCAGCGGCTGGCCCGGCAGCTGGAATCGCGCATCCGTCTGCTGGACGAAACCCAGACGCAGGCGCGGCTGCTGCGCGAGGAGATCGCCCGCAAGGATGTGCTGGCGGGCAATCTGACGACGGCCCGCAACCGCAGNTGCGAGCAATATGCCGAGATGGTGCGCGAGAGCTATCGCAACTATCGTCACCAGAATTACCTGACCTATGTTTTCTCGTCGCGCAGCTTCGTCGACGTGGCCCGCAGAATCGCCGCCCTGCGCGAGATNGCGGCCCTGCGCGAACGTAAACTGAAGGAGCTGACGAACCTTTCGGATCAGGTGCGTACTGANAAAGAGCAGCTGGCGGCCCGNCATAAGTCGCTCAAAGAGGTGACCGAGAAGCTGGCGTCGCAGAAAGTCGAACTCGAGCGCAGCGCCCGCAATGCCCGGGCCGAGATCCGCCGGATGTCGGAGCGCGAGAAAAACGCCCTGCAGCGCAAGGTGGCTCAGCAGCAGCAGCTGAACGTGGCGGTGAATGCCCTGCGCAAGCTGACGAAAGGCAACACGACGGGCGCGTCGTTCTCGTCGAGGACCTCGGGGCTGCGGCTTCCGGTGGCCTCGGGCCGCGTGAAGCGCTACCGCGACAACATGGCCGAGATAACGGGTCCCAAGGGGGCGGCCGTGGTGTCGATCTACGAGGGCAAGGTGGTGGAGATCAAGCGCAACCGCATAACGGACAAATTCGACGTTTTCATCGCCCACGGCGAGTACATCACCTCCTACGCCAACTTGGGGTCGATCAGCGTGGAAAAAGGGCAGAAAGTGGCCCGGGACCAGCGGATCGGCACGGTCGGATCGTCGGTCGACGCGCTGACGATGCAGGTGGAATACAAACTCGTTTTCGGCATCTATCCGCCCAACCCCTCGCAGCGCCTGCTGGCCGAAAACTGCTTCAGGAAATAAAAGCGGGCCGCCTCAACGGCAGTCCCCGAACGAAGATGATACGCTACTACACCGACGACTGCACCTACCGGCTGCCGCAGAAGCGGCGGACGGCGGCATGGCTGCGCGCGACGGCCGAGGCCGAGGGCTACGTGCTGGGCGATGTGAACTACATATTCTGCTCGGCGCGCCGCCTGCTGGAGATGAACCGGCAGTTTCTCGGACACGACTACTATACGGATGTCATTACGTTCGACTACAGCGACCGCCGCGGCACGCGCATCGTCTCGGGCGATGTGTTCATCGATGTGGAGACCGTAGCCGACAATGCGCGGCAGTACGGCGCCGCGAAGATCGAGGAGATGCGCCGGGTGGTGGTGCACGGGCTGTTGCACCTATGCGGACAGAAAGACAANACGCCCCGGACCAACCGGCAGATGCACCGCAAGGAAGACAAGTATCTGACGGCATGGGCGGCCGGCGAAAATTCGTGATTTTGTGCCGATGGACTCCCTGCCGATGGTGAAAGTGCTGGTGCCGTTCGCAGCGGGGATCGTGCTGGCGGAAAACTATGTGCTGCCGTGGTGGTTGATCGCCGCGGCTTTTTTCGTGTGCGGGATTCTCGCGCTGCTGCTCCGNTCGCAGGCGGCGGTCGTGGGGCTGCTGCTGACGGCCGGGTGGGGCATGGGCCAGTNCCGNGCGNCCGAACGCAGCGTTCCGCTGGATGTGCCGTGCGTGTGGGAGATCGGGGTGGAACAGGTGCTGTCGGACCGGAGCGGTTACCGGATAGCGGCCGGGAGAATCCTTGCGTGGAGCCCTCTGCCGGAGGGCGAGTGGCACCCGGCGGACGATCGGGTAGTGTTGCGCATCGATTCGCTGACCGANGTGCCGGAGAAGAGCACGGTCCGGTGTCTGGGCAGGGTCCGGCCGCTGAAAAGCAGTTCGGAGAGCTATTTCCGCGCGATGGTCCGGCAGGGATACGTCGGCCGGCTCTCGCTTTCGGACCGCGATCTGCTGGAGGTGCGGCCGGCGAAGTCGCCGGGGCTCCATGCTTGGGCCGCTGCGCGGTTGAAACGGCGCTGCAGCACCGGCGATGCGGGTGCGGTGGTGCGGGCCATGACCGTGGCCGACCGGAGCGGCGTGACGCCCGAACTGCGTGGGGCCTATTCGCGCAGCGGCCTGTCGCACCTGCTGGCGGTGTCGGGACTGCATACGGGGATCGTTTTTCTGCTTGCGAACTGGGCGCTGCGGTGGCTCGTGCTTTTGCGGCGGGGCCATTCGGTGCGCGATTTGCTGGCGGTAGCCGCGGTATGGATTTATGTGGCCATGGCCGGATGGCCGCCCAGCGCCGTAAGGGCTGCGGCGATGTGCTCGCTGCTGCAGCTGGCGATCGCGTCGGGCTCGCGGTATGCGGCGCTCAACGTCTTGGCGGCCGCGGCTTTCGGAATGCTGCTGTGGAATCCGGCATGGATCGGCGACGTGGGGTTTCAGCTGTCGTTCGTAGCCGTGACGGCGATTCTGCTGTGGGCCGTGCCGCTGTGGCGGCGGCTGAAGACGGGCCGCCGGGTGCCGGACCTGCTGACGGCGAATCTGACTGTGGCTCTTTCGGCGACGGTCGCGACGGCTCCGCTCGTATCGCATGTGTTCGGCATCGTTCCGACGCTGGGCGTGCTGCTGAATCCGGCGGCGATTCCGCTGGCGGGCATAACGGTATTTTGCGGTGTGGCGGGGTTGCTCGTGCCGGGGCTGCCAGCGGTCGGGGAGTGGGCTGCCGGGGCGCTGAACCTGCTGGCCCGGACCACGGCGTCGATACCGGGCAGCACGCTGGAATACCGGCTGTCGGCCGGGGCGACGGTCGGCTGCTACCTGCTTTTTGCGGCGGCGACGGCGGTCGCGGCATGGCGCCGCAGAAAAAAAGACGTACCTTTGTTGCCATGATCTCTGCCGAGGAATACGAACTGCTGGCCGGCGAGGCCGTGACGCGTGCCGTGGCCGAAAACCGGGACCGCGATCCGGTGGCGGTGGCGCTCGATGCGCGGGTGCCTCATGCCCGGCTGGTAGCTACGCAGGTAAAATATCTGGCCCGTGCGGCGGCGAAGCTGCCGACCTATGCCGCGGCGCAGTGCATCCTGCCGCCGCTGGCTTTCGAGCAGGCGTCGAGCGAACGCTGCGCTCTCCGCAAGCGGATCGGGGGCGATGCGGTGCTCGATCTGACGTGCGGATTAGGGGTCGACGCCTTTGCGCTGAGCCGCCGTTTCGGCCGGGTGGTGACGCTCGAACGCGATCCGGTATTGGCCTGCGTGGCGCGCGAGAACTTCCGGCGGCTGGGGATTTCCAATGTAGAAGTAGTAACTTCATCGGCTGAAGCGTATCTGTCCCGTACGCAGGAGCGTTTCGACTGGGTCTATGCCGATCCCGACCGGCGCTCGGCGACGGGCCGCAAGTTGGTGCGGCTGGAAGATTGTTCGCCCTCGGTTCCGGCGCTGCTGCCGGCGATCCGCCGGGTCTCCGACCGGCTGTGTCTGAAAAATTCGCCCCTGTTCGACGTCGACGAAGCGCTGCGGCTCTTTCCGCGAAGCCGCGTAGAGGTGGTCTCGCTCGACGGCGAATGCAAGGAGGTGGTGGTCTACGACGACGGAACGGGTCCGGCTCTGACGGCGACGGCGCTGGGCAGCGATGACCGCAGCTTCACGGCCCGGCCCGGGGCGGCGGCACCCTCTCCGGGCGCTTTCGATCCGGATCGCTATCGCTGGCTCACGGTTCCCGATGCAGCGCTGCAGAAAGCCCGGCTGGCCCGGCTCCACTTGGCAGAAAAGGCCGATATCTGGAGCGACAACGGATTCGGATTCTCGGCCGACCGGCCCGAAGATGTTATAGGCCGGGTCTGGGAGATCGCGGCGATCGAGCCCTATGATCCGCGGCGGCTCAAACGCGAGCTGAAAGGTCGCGGCGCGACGATCCTCAAACGCGACTTCCCGCTGTCGGCCGACGAAATCATGCGCCGGACGGGCCTGCGGCCGGGCGATGAGGTGCGGCTGGCATTCACGAAAATCGACGGGCGCTTTTGGACGGTCCGTCTGAAATAGCTACCTTTGTCCTGCCGGGAACGGGGCTTGGCGGAGATACGCCCGCGGCCGGATGACGAAAAGCAGAGAACGATGAAATTCAAGGAGATAATCACCTACTTCACGGATACCATTTTCCGCCGCGACGCCAGCGAATGGCGCAGTCCGGCGGCGCGGTGGTTCGTGCGGCAGTACAGGCTCTTTTTCTATACGGCCCGCGGACTGCTGGAGCACGGCACGATCATCCGGTCGGCGGCGCTGACGTTCTACACGCTGATGTCGCTGGTGCCGATTCTGGCGGTGGTGTTCGCCGTGGTGAAAGGCTTCGGGCTGGCCGACGGACTGGTGCAGAGCCTNTACGGCCTGTTTCCGCAGAGCCCCGAGATGATCGACTATATAGTGGCTTTCGCCGAAAAGGCGCTGGCCCGCACGCAGGGCGGGGTGGTGGCGCTGGTGGCATTGGTCATGCTGTTCTGGGCCGTTATCCGCGTGTTCGGGTCGATCGAAAAGGCTTTCAACAACATCTGGGAGGTGAAGGTCGAACGCAGCCTTGCCCGGCAGTGGAGCGATTATATAGCTATCGTGATGATCGTGCCGATTCTGTGGGTCATCGCAGGGGCGCTGGGCGGCTATGCCCGCGAACTGCTGGGCTTCGGCGAGGGGTGGCTCTATGCGCTTCTGTCGCGGTTGGTATCGGTGGCGGTGATCTGGACGATGTTCACCTTTTTCTATCTGGTGATTCCCAATGCCCGGGTTCGCTTCCGGAGCGCGCTGATGGCCGGGATCATCGCCGGAACGGCCTTTGCGCTCTTCCAGTGGGGGTATCTCTACGTACAGCGGTGGATGACNTCGTACAATGCGATCTACGGCAGCTTCGCGGCCCTGCCGCTCTTTCTGATCTGGATGCAGACGTCGTGGGAAATCCTGCTTTTCGGCGGGGAGCTCTCGTTCGCCTACCAGAATATCGCCCGTTTCGGCGAGGAGCGCGAATCGCTGCGCATCAGCTACGACCAGCGGCGCAAACTGCTGCTGGCGGTGATGCTGACCGTGGCGGATCATCTGCGCAGCCGAGGGGGTGCGATGCCTGCCGAGGCGATCCGCCGCCGGCTCGATCTGCCGACGCGCATCGTCAACGACCTGCTCTACCAATTGGTACAGGCGGGGCAGCTGCTGGCGGTGCCGGAGGCCGACAACGACCGCGAAACAGCCTACATACCGGCCTGCGACATCGCATCGCTCACGGTCTACGGCGTCTTAGAAGCAGTGGAGCAGACCGGGCAGGGGTGCTTCGATCCTACGCCGACACCCGAACTGCTGCGGATCGACCGCGAACTGGAACAACTGAAACAGTGCGCCCGCGCGTCGCAGGACAATGTGCGGATCGTAGATTTGATAGAAGGTAAAAAGTAAAAAGTGAAAGGTTCGTTTTCGTGCCGTTTTCTTGCCTTGGCTCCGCTCTCGGCTTATCGAAGACATTTATCGGCAACACCTTTCACCTGTAACCTTTCGATTTTCGCTTTATGAACAACGTGGTCATCATCGGCAGCGGCAATGTAGCCGAAGCGCTGGCACAGGCGATAGCCGGGAGCGGTCTGCACTTGGTGCAGGTGTTCGCGCGCAACGCTGCGCGGGCACAGGCCGTGGCCGAAAAAGCCGGATGCAGTTGGGCGACGCGCCCCGANGAANTGGCGGCGGCCGATATCTACCTGCTGGCNGTGAGCGACCGCGCCGTGGCNGAGGTGGCCGCTTCGCTGCCNATACCGCCGGATGCNGNNGTGGCNCANACGGCCGGNAGCGTGCCGCTCGAANCGCTGCCCGCGAAGTTCGCGCGGCGGGCGGTGGTCTATCCGCTGCAGACCTTTACGAGCGGCCGCCGGATCGATTTCGGGGAGGTNCCGCTCTTTNTCGANGCCTCGACGCCCGAACTGCAGAGCGAGCTGGAATGTTTCGCCCGCCGGATTACGCGGCATGTGCATCGTGCCGATTCGGCGCGGCGGGCGCAGCTGCACTTGGCGGCNGTTTTCGTCAGCAACTTCGTGAATCACATGTATGCCGTGGGTGCGGGGCTGCTGGGCGATGCGGGGCTGGACTTCGATCTGCTCAANCCGCTCATCGCCGAGACGACGGCCAAGGCGCTGGCCGCCGCGTCGCCCGCCGCCGTGCAGACGGGTCCGGCCGTGCGGGGCGATCTGCCGACGCAGCAGCGCCACGAAGCGATGCTCGACGACGAATTGTTGCGAACTCTTTACCGAACGATAAGTCTGCATATATGGGAAACTTCAAGGAAGATGTAGCCCGCACCGAAGCCTTCGTCTTCGATGTGGACGGAGTGATGACCGANGGGGGGATCATCCCCACGGCCGAGGGCGACTTCATTCGCCGCTACAATGCCAAGGACGGCTATGCGCTGGCCTATGCGATCAAATTGGGCTACCGGGTGTGCGTCATCTCGGGGGGCCGCGGCAAGACGCTGGAGAACCGGCTGAGGATGCTCGGAATCCGGGAATACCACCTCGANTGCATGGACAAGATAACGACCCTGCGCGACTATTTCCG
Organism: Alistipes sp.; assembly: GCA_014796635.1. Classification (GTDB taxonomy): domain Bacteria; phylum Bacteroidota; class Bacteroidia; order Bacteroidales; family Rikenellaceae; genus Alistipes. Next base: position 451,023 of record JAAVIK010000001.1, on the reverse strand, counting down.
CCGCGAGGGGCTCGATCCGGCCAACGTCATCTANATGGGCGACGACATCCCCGATCTGGAGTGCATGCGCGAAGTGGGGATTCCGGTCTGCCCGTCCGATGCGGCCCCGGAGGTGATCGAAGCGTCGCGCTACGTGTCGCAGTTCGCGGGGGGTGCGGGCGCCGTGCGCGATATCGTGGAGCAGGTGCTGCGGTCGCGCGGCGACTGGGCCCGCGATTCGCAGGGCGTGACCCCCTCGACGCTGGCGGCGTCGAACTGAGAAAAAAGGTAGTGCCGCGGCACTACCTTTCGTTTTTCGCTTTCTTCTTNTTGATGCGGGCGAGGTGGTCGATGAGCTGGAGCCGGAACGCCTCGCGCCGCGCCTTGAGGTTGCGCCGCCACCCGTCCCACCGGGTGTAGCGCTCGCGCTTNTCGGGGTAGATGTCGGTGATGGTCACCAAGATTCCCGTCTCCTCGACGTCGCCGAAATCGGGGTTGGAAACCGTGTCGAAGACCCGCATGGTGGGCGAGAGATTCATGTAGGCGTTGATGAGCGGCGGGATGTTCTCGTTGAANTCGCGGATTTTCTGGATCAGAATCCGGTAATTTTCCTGGTAGTTCGCGCCGCAGAAAAGCTGCTCGTAGTAGGGATCGTCGAGGTCGAGCTGCAGGGGGTGGATGCCCTCGACCAGCCGGTCGCGGTCGGGGAAGTAGTGGCGCAGGAACCAGATCAGCGCGTTGCGGGCCACGGCCTTGTAGGAGGTGTACATCGTCACCTTGCCGAAAAGATATTTGACCTTGGGGTTCAGCACGATGAGCGCTCCGAGCCCGTCCCAGAGATTGTCNAGCGCATAGAGNCTTTTGGGGTTNTGCCGCACCTGATAGGCGGGNTGCACGAACGANCGGCCCAGNTCGATGGTGCGGGGCAGGTAGCGGCGGCGGAACTTCTCGCTGAAGCGGAAATAGTGCTCCGTGGAGAGGTGCCGCGGGTGGGGCGTCGTGCAGACGATGAAGCGGTAGCCGCCGACGATCTCCTCGGCCGCGGGGTCCCAGACGATGAGTTGGTAGTAGCCGTCGCCCGCGAGGTCCTCGTCGTCGATGTCGACTTCGCAGCCGGTGCCGCCGCCGGCGCCGCGGAACGCCATTTCGCGCAGGCGGCCGATTTCGCGCATGAGCGAGGGGCACTCGGCNGCCGGGAAAACGTAGATTTCGTTATCGGCCTTTTTGGTGTCGCGGACCTTCCGCCCGGGTGTCAGCTCGGCGCGCAGCAGGGCCCGGTCGACGGGGGGTGCTATGGGTTGTTCGGAGTCGTGTTGCATGGTGCAAAATTAGCCAATTTACTTTTTGTCCGACTGCCCGGCGAGCGATTTTTCCAAAAAATAGGTCTTTCTGCGTATCGCTTCGGCCTGTTCGCGCAACGATCCGAACTGCGCGAGCTCCTCGGCGGGNACGGGGTCGCCGACGACGATCCGGAAATGGCGGCCCTGCTGCGAGAACATCTCGTCGGGAAGCCACAGCATCTCGATGTTGAATCGGATGCCCAGCGCCTTGCGGATGCGGTCGACGCGGTAGAAGAAGTCGGAGAGNCGCCCCTCGACGAAGACCGGCACGATCGTGCGGCCCGATGCGGCGGCCTTTTTCAGAAAGTTGGTTTTCCACTCCGTGTCGGCGATGCGGCCGCCGATGCGGCGCGAACAGAGCCCGGCGGGAAAGGTCAGAATCGGCAGGTCGCCGGCGAAAGCCTCGTCGAAACGGCGGGCGTAGGCGCTGTTTTGCGATCCGTGCTTGTTGACCGGAATCCACAGGGGCCGCAGGGGCTCGACGTGCATCAGCAGGTCGTTGACCACCACGCGGGCGTCGCCGAAGCGGTCGATGAGCTTGTCGGCCAGCATCATGCCGTCCATGCCGCCGAAAGGGTGGTTCGCGACGAAAAGGTAGCGNCCCGCGGGATCGAGCCNGTCGAGCCCGTGGGCNGAGTAGGTGACCTGCCACTCGCGGAAGCAGGCCCGGATGAACTCCTGCGGNGGCAGGTCCCAGTAGGAAGCCANNATATGGTTGATGTCGCGCTCGTGCACCGTGCGGCGGAGCCACTCGACGGCGAACCGCGGGATGCGGCGCGACAGCTCGGGNGCTTTTTGCCGAAGAACCTCGGCGATGTCGATCTGAGGCATGTCGGGAGGGTGGAATGCGAAAGGTGAAAATATATCCACAAAGATAGGCATTCTTTTTTCAAATCTTGTTAACTTTACACCCAAATCGTCCATTGTTGCCGAAGCCATGTCTGTCTATCACACGCCGGTCTTGCTGGAAGAATCCGTGGAGNTGCTCGCGGTGCGTCCGGGGGGCGTCTATGCCGACCTGACGTTCGGCGGCGGCGGTCATTCGCGGCGGATTCTGGAGCAGCTGGGCGACAGAGGGACGGCTCTACGGTTTCGACCANGACCGCGACACGCATGCCAACCGCCCCGACGATCCGCGCTTCTGCTTCGTGGAGAGCAATTTCCGNTTNCTGCGGGGNGCNCTGCGCCTGCGGGGCGCGACGCAGGCGGACGGCATACTGGCCGATCTGGGGGTCTCGTCGCACCATTTCGACGAACAGGAACGCGGCTTCTCGTTCCGCGGCGAAGCGCCGCTGGACATGCGCATGAACCAGCGGGGCCGGCTGACGGCGGCGGAGGTGGTCAACACCTATCCGGCCGAGGAGCTGACCCGCATACTGGGCGACTGGGGCGAGATCGAGACGCCGTGGAAAGCGGCCAACTGCATGGTCCGGGCGCGCGCTGCGTCGCCGATCGGGACCACGGCCCAGCTGGTCGAAGCGGTGAAGCCCTGCACGCCGAAGAAAGACGAGGCGAAGTTTCTGACCAAACTTTTCCAGGCGCTGCGGATCGAGGTGAACGGCGAGATGGAGGCGCTGAAGATGGCGCTGGAGCAAAGTCTCAAGGTGCTGCGGCCCGGAGGGCGGTTAGTGGTCATCTCCTACCATTCGCTCGAAGACCGGCTGGTGAAGAATTTCATGCGCAGCGGCAACTTCGCGGGCGAAGTGGAGAAAGATTTTTACGGCCGGGCGCTGGTGCCTTTCGAGCCGGTGACCCGCAAGGCCGTGACGCCGTCGGCCGAAGAACTGGAACGCAATCCCCGCTCGCGGTCGGCCAAGCTGCGTGCGGCGGCGAAGATATAGCCCCGGGGCATAAAACCTGAGAGTTGTGAAAAAAACCGACAAACAGCGCGATACGGAATTCGATCCGGTGACGCCCGAGGAGGAGGCGCGCCGCCGCGACGAGGAGGAACTTGCCCGCCGGGTAAGGCGCGAGGTGCTGCGCATCGGCCGGGGCGAAGCCGACGAGGAGATGCGCGCCGAGATGGAAGCCGAAGCCGCCGAACGGGCCGAGGCGGCCGAACGCGAACAGGAAGAACGCCGCCGCCGGGCGAGCCTCGTGCGGCAGTTTTTCACGGGGACGATTCTGGTGCGCGAGGGAGTGTCGCGGTCGTATCCCTACATGCTCTGCATCGCGGTGATGCTTTTCGCCAGTATCTTCGTGATGTTCATGGCCCTGCGGCTCGACATGCGCTACACGGAGCTGGAGCGCGAGGTGCAGAAGCTGCGCGAACGCTCGATCCGGCTCGAGGAGGAGCGCTTCCGTGCCACGACCCACTCGGCGATCGTCGGGCGGCTGCGCGAACGCGGCATCCCGCTCGTCGATCCTCCGGCGCCGGGCGAAACCATCGACGATCGGAAACCATGAAAAAAGCCGTGAAAGAAGAACCGTCGAAGATCAAAAGCGACATCCTGCTGCGGGTGAGGCTGCTCTACATCCTCTTCATCGCCGCAGGGGTCATCGTGCTCGGGCGGCTGCTGTGGGTGCAGATGTTCAGCATGGAAGTGGCCTACAACGCCCGGCGTCTGGAGAGCCGCATCTTCACCGAGATGACCATACCGGCGCAGCGCGGCAGCATTCTGGCCCGCAACGGCGATCCGCTGGCCGCGTCGATCTTCCGCTATCAGGCGGCTTTCGACTTCGCGTCGCCGGGGTTGGATTCGCTCGCCCTCTATCACGAGCAGAGCGATTCGCTGGCCAAGCTGCTGGCGGCGTTCTTCAAGGACCGTCCGGCAGCCGAATACCGCAGGCTTTTCCGCGAGGAGCACGCCAAGCGCTATCGGTTGGTGCGGCCGCGCGATACGGTCTATCTGCGTTCGGAGGGGTGGTTCGACCGGCTGATCGACCGGCTGCATGACGAGGAGTACATCACCCACAAAGTCTACGATACGATCCGCGACCATACGCCCGTGGAGATCTTCCCGCGCGCCGTGGATTACTCCGAATGGGAAGTGCTGAAGACTTATCCCCTGCTCAACTGGAACATGGGCGTGGTCTACCGGCTGGTGGAGCACGCCGAGCGGGTCTATCCGCAGGGCGAGCTGGCCCGCCGTACGATCGGCAAGAAAGGCGATCAGGGCAACTACGGCATCGAAAGCTCCTACCACGAGGAGCTGTCGGGCCGCGACGGCAAGGCGAAGCGCCAGCGTATCGCGCGGGGCTTTTCGGGCCGCGTGGCGGGCGGCCATGTCGAGCCCGAAGACGGCTTCGACGTGGTGACGACGCTCGATATCGAGCTGCAGGATGCCGCCGACCGGATTCTGCGGCGCCAGCTCAAGGAGCAGAACGCCGAGTGGGGCACCGCGATCGTGATGGAGACCCGTACAGGCGAGATTCTGGCGCTGGCCAATCTGGGCCGCACGTCGGGCGGGACCTATGCCGAACGCGAGAACTACGCGCTGAGCCGCAGTATGGAGCCCGGGTCGACGTTCAAGCTGGCGTCGATGCTGCTGCTGCTCGACGATGCCGAGATGCCCGTGACCACCCAGTACGACGCGAACAACGGCGACCCCGTGACCGTGGGGCATGCCGACGACGTGTGCGATTCGCACCGCGGCGATCGCATGATCGATTTCCGGCGTGCGGTGGCCGTCTCGTCGAACGTCTATTTCGCCCGGGCGATCTGGGACCGCTACGGCGCGACGGGCCGGAAGCAGCAGTACAGCAATTTCCTGCACAACCGGCTGGGGCTGGGGCAGACCGTGGGGCTGGAGCGCTTCGGCGAACGCGCCCCCTCGATCACCACCGACTGGAAAGTGCCCGACCCGGGTGTCATGCTGGTGAAGATGGCCTACGGCTATCGGGTGCAGATGGCGCCCATTCAGATGATAACTTTCTACAATGCCATAGCCAACAACGGCCGCATGGTGTCGCCGGTGCTGGTGAAGGAGCTGCGCCGCGGCGANAAGGTGGAACAGAGCTTCGCGACGCAGACCCTGCGGCGGTCGATCTGCTCCGAACCGACGCTGCAGGAGGTGCGCCGCTGCCTGCAGGCCGTCTGCACCGAGGGTACGGCGAAAGAGTTTTTCAGCGACACGACCCACCTGAAGGTGGCGGCCAAGACGGGTACGGCGCAGATTACGGATGCCCGCCGCCTGTCGGGCCGCTACTATCTGGGNTCTATGGCCGCCTTTTTCCCGGCCGACAATCCGCGCTATACGGTCTTGGTGACGATCGAGACCAAGGCGCAGCCCGGAAAGGCCTACTACGGCGGGCCGCTGGCGGGTCCCGTGGTCAAGCGGCTGGTAGACTGCATCTACAACCGCGGCAGCGGCCGGAGCGTGCAGGAGGAGACCCCCGGAGCGTCGCACTTCCCCAAGCGGTTGAAAGGGGGCGACATCGGTCAGATGCGCAGCGTGGCCGACCGGCTCGCACCCCGGGTGACGTTCGACAGCCGTGCCGGCTGGGGCCGTGCGCAGGTCGACAGCCTGTCGGGGGTGATGATCCGCAGCTTCGGCGACCTGCGGGGTTCGGTGCCCGACGTGAGGGGCATGGGGCTGAAAGATGCGCTGTTCATGCTGGAAAACTGCGGGCTGAGCGTCCGCTTCTCGGGACAGGGGACCGTGGTGACGCAGAGCGTGGCGCCCGGCACCCGGCTCGGATACCACAAAACCATCGAAATACGATTGCAATAGTAAGATGAGCAAGCTACTGTCGGAACTGATAGAGAATACCCGGGTGCGGGCTCTGCACGGGGATGCGGCGACTGCGGTCGGGGCGTTGACCTACGATTCGCGNAGCGCGGCGCCGGGCAGCTGTTTCTTCGCCGTGGCCGGAACGCGCTGCGACGGACACGATTTCATCGCGGCGGCGATCGCAAAGGGCGCTGCGGCCGTGGTGTGCGCCCGGCTGCCGGAGACCTTGGCCGANGGGGTGGCCTACGTCGTCGTCGAAGACCCGGCGGGGGCCATGGCCGACATGGCGGCGGCCTTTTACGATTATCCGAGCCGGCAGCTCCGGCTGGTCGGCGTGACGGGCACCAACGGCAAGACGACGACGGCGACGCTGCTTTACGATCTGGTGCGGGCGCTGGGCCATAAGGCCGGGCTGATCTCGACCGTGATCTACAAGATCGACGAGAAGACCGTCGAAGCGACGCATACCACACCCGACACGATCCGGCTGAACGCCATGATGCGCGAAATGGCGGATGCGGGGTGCGAATACTGCTTCATGGAGTGTTCGTCCCANGCTATCGTGCAGGAGCGGACGCGGGGACTGCATTTCGCGGGGGGTCTTTTCTCGAACATCACCCACGACCACCTCGACTACCACAAGACGTTCGCGGCCTACATCAAGGCCAAACAGCTCTTTTTCGACGGCCTGCCCGCCGGGGCCTTTGCGCTGACCAACATCGACGACCGCAACGGCCGCGTGATGGTGCAGAACACGGCGGCCAAGGTGGCGACCTGCTCGCTGCGGACGATGGCCGACTTCCGCTGCAGGATCGTCGAACAGCACCTCGACGGCATGCTGCTGCGCATCGACGACCGCGAGGTNTGGGTGGCGCTGCCCGGGCGTTTCAACGCCTACAACCTCTTGGAAGTCTACGGCGCTGCGCGGCTCTTGGGATTCGACCGCGACGAGGTGCTGCGCGTGCTGAGCGCCCTGCATTCGGTGGCCGGCCGCTTCGAGGTCATCCGGGCCGGCGACGGCACGACGGCGGTCGTGGACTATGCCCACACCCCCGATGCCTTGGAGAACGTCATCCGCACGATCGAGGAGGTCCGCACGCCGGAACAGCAGCTGATCGTGGTGTGCGGCTGCGGCGGAGACCGCGACCGCACCAAACGGCCCGAGATGGCGGCCATAGCGGCCAAGTATGCTTCGACGGCGGTTTTCACCTCGGACAACCCGCGCCACGAATCGCCCGAGGCGATTCTCGACGAGATGACGGCCGGGCTCGAGCCGGCGGCCCGCTGCCTGCGGATCGTCGACCGTGCCGAGGCGATCCGCACGGCGGCGATGTTGGCCCGACCGGGCGACATCGTGCTCGTCGCCGGCAAGGGCCACGAGGATTACCAGATCGTCGGCGACGAAAAGCGGCATTTCGACGACCGCGAAGAGGTGCGCAAGGCATTCGCGACGATTCATGAATGAACCCCGCACCGGAAAACTCTGAATTTTTAATTTCGCATTCCGATATGTTCTACCATCTTTTCCGTTATCTCGACCGTTTTTACGACCTGCCCGGATCGGGCATGTTCCAGTACATTTCGTTCCGGTCGGCGGCGGCGATCATCGTGTCGCTGCTCATAGCTATCATTTTCGGCCGTTCGATCATCGACTTCCTGCGCCGCCGGCAGATCGGCGAGGAGATCCGCGACCTCGGGCTCGAGGGCCAGCTTCAGAAGCGCGGCACCCCGACGATGGGCGGCGCGATCATCCTGCTGGCGATTCTGGTGCCGACGCTGCTGTTCGGCAAGCTGGACAACATCTACGTGCAGCTGATGATCGTGTCGACCGTCTGGCTCGGCTTCATCGGCGGGTTGGACGACTACATCAAGGTGTTCCGCCACCGCAAGGAGGGTCTCAAGGGCCGCTTCAAGATCGTGGGGCAGGTCGGTCTGGGCATCATCGTGGGGACGGCCATGTGGCTGTCGCCCGACATTGCGGTGCGCGCGAAGACGACCCGGCCCGTGGAGACGATCTACGAGAATACCGACGGCTCGGTGGAGCAGCGCATCCAGCAGCGGNTGCTGCTCAGCTCGGAGAGCGCCAAGACGACCAAAACGACCATTCCGTTCGTTAAGAACAACGAGTTCGACTACGGCTGGCTGACCGGCGGGCACAATGCGGCGACGTGGCTGCTCTACGTGCTGGTGGCGATTCTGGTGGTGACGGCGGTCTCGAACGGCGCCAACCTCACCGACGGGCTCGACGGTCTGGTGACGGGCGTTTCGGTGCCGATCATGGCGGTGCTGGCGGTGCTGGCCTACNTGTCGGGCCACATCGTCTATGCGGACTATCTGAATATCATGTATATCCCCAACAGCGGCGAGCTGGTGGTCTTCGCCGCGGCGATGATCGGTGCGNTGGTGGGATTCCTGTGGTACAACTCNTTNCCGGCGCAGATATTNATGGGCGACACCGGATCGCTTTCGATCGGCGGCATCATCGCCGTATTCGCCCTCTGCATCCGCAAGGAGCTGCTGCTGCCGCTGCTGTGCGGAATCTTNTTGGTGGAGAGCTGCTCGGTGATGCTGCAGGTGAGCTACTTCAAATATACCAAGCGCAAATACGGCGAGGGGCGCCGCATCCTGCTGATGTCGCCCATCCACCACCACTACCAGATGAAAGGCCAGTTCGAGACCAAGATCGTCATCCGCTTCTGGATCATTTCGNTGCTGCTGGCGGCCATGACGATCGTGACGCTNAAAATCCGATAGCATGAAAAACATCGTNGTACTGGGCGGCGGCATCAGCGGCTACGGCTCTGCGATCCTCGCCAAGAAGAAAGGNTTCGGGGTCTTCCTCTCCGACATGGGCCGCATCGCCGANCGNTACAANCNNAAGCTCGACGAGTGGCAGGTGCCNTACGAGGAGGGNGGCCANANCGAGGAGCGCATCCTCGCNGCNNCGGAGGTNGTCAAGTCGCCNGGCATNCCCGAGACGGCGCCCATCGTGCGGAAAATCCGCGNGGCGGGCATTCCGNTNNTCTCCGAAATNGAGTTCGCNGGCCGCTANATGGGCNNNGCNNNNTGCATCTGCATNACNGGCTCGAACGGCAAGACGACNACNACGTCGNTNATCTANAAGATCATGCGCGACGCNGGNCTGAACGTNGCNNTNGGCGGCAANATCGGCGAGAGCTTCGCCTACTCGGTNGCNACGGGCGACTACGACTGGTANGTGTTGGANCTGAGNTCGTTCCAGCTCGACGGCATGTACANGTTCCGNGCCCANATCGGNGTNNTGATGAACATCACGCCCGACCATCTGGATCGCTACGACCACTGCTTCCAGAACTACGTCGACTCGAAGATGCGCATTACGCAGAACCAGACTTCGCGCGACTTCTTCGTCTATTCGGGCGACGACGAGACCATCTGGCAGCAGCTCCCGAAGTACGACCTGCGCATGCGGCAGCTGCCCTTTGCGGCCCGCAATGCCGTGGCGAGCGGTGCCGGCGATGCGTTCCTGTGCGACGGCAAGTTCACCGCGACGGTGGGCAAGGCTTCGGTCGAGATCGATATGGCCAAGATGCGGATCGCCGGGCTCCACAACGCCTACAACGCCATGGCGGCGGCCCTCGCGACCCTCGCCGCGGGTGTCGCCCCGGCGAAAATCCGCAGGTCGCTCTACGACTTCGCACCGGTGGAGCACCGGCTCGAACCNGTGGCCGANAANAACGGNGTGCTGTGGATCAACGATTCCAAGGCGACGAACGTCGATTCGGTGTGGTATGCGTTGGAGAGCATGAAGCGCCCCTTGGTGTGGATCGCGGGCGGCACCGACAAGGGCAACGACTACGGTCCTTTGAAGGAGTTCGCCCGGCAGAAGGTGCATACNCTCGTCTGCATGGGACTGGANAACCGGAAGCTCGTGGCCGAGTTTTCGGGCGTCGTGCCCGAAGTGATTTCGACCGATTCGCTCGACGCCGCGATGACGGCCGCCCANGCGGCGGCCCGGCCNGGCGATGCCGTGCTGCTGTCGCCGGCCTGCGCGTCGTTCGATCTGTTCAGGAACTACGAAAACCGCGGCGAACTGTTCAAGGAGTGGGTGCGGAAAAATTCATAGCTCGAAATCCTAAATCGTGAANGTATGAACGACACGACCGAAAGCCGGAAATTCCATCTTTTCACNGGCGACCGCGTGCTGTGGATCATCGTGGCGACGNTGGCCGTGATCTCCGTGCTGGTGGTCTACTCGTCGACCGCCAAGATGGCCTACGACGCCCATACGGCCCGCACGACGGCCCATTTCCTGCGGCAGCAGCTCTTCATCCTCGGGGGCTGCCTGTTCGTGATGCTGGCCGTGCAGAAGATCAATAGCCGGGTCTACAACTACCTCTCGGCNCCGGTCTACTACGTCTCGGTGTTGCTGACCCTCGCGGTCTACTTTTTCGGCTCGACGGTCAACGGTGCGGCGCGCTGGATTCCGATCGGGTCCTTCCAGTTCCAGCCGTCGGAGGCGCTCAAGGTGGCGACGGTGCTGTTTCTGGCCCGCCAGCTGGCGGCCCGCCAGTCGAAAGTCGACAAATTGCGGATCATNCCCTCGTGGAAGTTCTGGACATGGCGCAGTTCGCGCGAGCAGCGGCGNATCTGGCGCGAGGGCACGTGGCCGATTCTGGTGCCCATGCTGGTGTCGTGCGTCGTCATCTTCCCGGCCCATTTCTCNTCGGCGCTCTTGGTGTTCATGGCGTCGTGGGTCATGATGCTCATCGGCCGCGTGCCTTTCCGCGAGCTGGCGAAGCTGCTCGGCTGGGCCCTNGCGGTGGTGGCGCTCTCCATGATGTTCAGCTGGGGCCGCGGCGAAACGGCCGAGGGGCGNTTTTCGACGTGGTCGCGGCTGTGGACCACCTCGCAGATGGAGAAACCGATCGAGGAGCTNACCGANACCGAGCGTTCGATGATCGCCATCCACAACGGCGGCATTCTGGGCGAGGGNGCCGGGCAGAGCGCCATGCGCGTGGAGATGATCCACCCCGAGAGCGACTANGCCTATGCCTTTTTCGTCGAGGAGTACGGTCTGCTGCTGGCGATCGTGGTGCTGATGCTCTACCTGTGGATTTTCTTCCGGGCGATCGAGATTTTCCGCCGCTGCGGCACGGCCTTTCCGGGGCTGCTGGTGCTGGGTCTGGCCCTGCAGATCACCTGTCAGGCNCTGNTGCATATCATGGTGACGGTCAACCTCATTCCCGAAACGGGGCAGACGCTGCCCCTCATCTCGCGCGGCGGNTCGNCNGTGCTNTTCACNNCNATCGCNNTNGGNATGATNCTCNNCGTCAGCCGNCAGAACNACGAGCNGTCGCACGANGCCCCGAAATCGGAAACGCTTTACGAAAGGTGAGAATGGAAAGGTGAAAGGTAAAACGTGTTTTTGACCGTCGCACTTTTCACTTTTAACCTTTAACTTTGCATGAAATGGACGCCGTTCGTTTGGACAAATACCTGTGGGCCGTGCGGGTTTTCAAGACCCGCAGCGATGCCGCCGATGCCATCCGCAATAACAAGGTGACGGTCGACGGCTCCTATGCCAAGCCCTCGCGCGAGGTGAAGATCGGCGACCGCATCGAGGTGCGGCGCCAGCAGGTNACCTACNCCTACAAGGTCNTCGACCTCGTNTCGAGNCGCCAGCCNGCCAAGAANGTNCCCGACTACTGCCTCAACATCACGCCGCAGGAGGAGCTCGACAAGCTCAACGTGCCGCGCGAAACGATCTTCGTCTTCCGCGACCGCGGTACGGGGCGCCCCACCAAGAAGGAGCGCCGCGACCTCGATTCGCTCATGGACGGCATCTATTACGACGACGAGGAGTAGGTTTCGGTGCCCCCCGGCATNTGGCTGGCCATGCCGCTGTCCGAAACGCTGACGCTGNTGGCGATCGGCGGGTATGCGGTTTCNAGAAAATAAAAGCGTCCCNTNNANGGGACGCTTTTTGTTTCAGCGACAACCTATTTNTTGTTGAAGAAGTTCATCGTCCGCTCCACTCCGACGGTGGNGAACGAGAGGATNGCGTCGCCNAAGATTTTCAGCCGTTCGGGCATCGCCTCGCGNTCNTCNGNCGTCCATTCGCCCANCACATANTCGANTTGGTGGCCGCGCGGGAAGTCGCCGCCNACGCCGAAGCGCATGCGNGNGAACTCCTCGNNNCCTAAGAGTTCGGCNATGTTCTTCAGCCCGTTGTGGCCNCCGGCNCTNCCTTTCTGNCGCATGCGCAGCGTGCCGAACGGCAGGGCGATGTCNTCGGAGACGACCANNAGGTTTTCGCGCGGAATCTTCTCCGTGTCGAGCCAGTAGCGNACGGCCTTGCCCGAGAGATTCATGTAGGTCGAGGGNTTCAGCAGNACCANNGTGCGGCCCTTGTGCNNNACCTCGGNNACNTCGCCGTAGCGCCCNGTCGTAAAAAGCGCGTTGGACGCCCCGGCGAGGGCGTCCAACACTTTGAACCCGATGTTGTGGCGGGTTTCGGCGTATTCGGCGCCGATGTTGCCCAGCCCAACGATGAGGTATTTCATGCCGCGTCAGCGATTATTTGCCTTCGGCAGCAGCGGCACCGCGCGAAGCACGGGTTACGCGTACGGCGCAGACGGCCGTNGTNGCNGGCGTGATGAACTTGANGTTCTCGAACTGCAGGTCGCCTACGAAGATCGTCTTGCCCACGCCCAGCGGCGTTACGTCGACGACGATCTCGTCGGGCAGGTTCTCCACCAAGGCGCTCACCGTCAGCTTGCGGGCCGACAGNGCCAGCTTACCGCCGACCTTCACACCCTCGGCGTTGCCGGTCAGACGCACCGGAATGGCGATCGATACGGGCTTGCCGGCAGCGATGCGGTAGAAGTCGAGGTGCAGAATCTCCTCGCGGACGGGGTGNAACTGCGCTTCGCGGAGCACGGCTTTCTCNGTCTTGCCGCCGAAGTCGAATTCGACGATGTAGGAGTTGGGGGTGTAGATCAGAGGTTTGATCTCGCGGGGNTCGACCGAGAACGACACCGTCTCGCCGTTACCGCACANNACGCAGGGGATCAGCCCCTCGCGACGAACCGCCTTGGCGGCTTTCTTACCGAAGTCTTTGCGCTCGGCAGCCTTTACAGCAATGGTTTTCATAGCATTTAGTTTTTAGTTGTTACCACCGGCGGTTCTCAACGCGGCCTCGCGGACCGCATCCCATTTCCGCCTGTTGCGGCGCAAAGATACGACTTTGCAGCGAAAAACGAAAAAACGGGACCTAAAAAATAAAGAGTTCCCANCCTTTTTCGACTTCGGTCATGTCGGCGACGANNCCGTTTTCGACGAAAGAGATCGCNGCNGCGAGGGGNACCATCGTCCGGCGGTCGCGCGTGTCGATAGGCCGGTCGGCCGGGATCCCCGTGCGCTGGCAGACGGTGCGGATGTAGTGATCGGTCCGGTTTTCCGACGGCGGGGCCCAGCGGGAGATCATCTGGGCGATCGTCCGCAGGCNGTAGCGGACNTGGTAGGTGTCCAGCAGCACGAAGATCGCCCGGTAGCCCCAGTCGAGGGAGCGGAACTGGCGGAATGCGGGGTCCTGCGAGGGGACGATTTCGCCCTTGTAGGGGCTCTTGGAGCGGCGGATGTTGCCCGGGTTGCAGTTGCGCAGTCCGCGGGACAGGGTCGGTCGGTTCATGGCGGTCATCGGTCAGAAGTCGTTCTTGCGGCGGCCGGTGAGGACGATGCCGCCGCCGACCGAACAGCGGGATGCGATATCCGCTTCGGGTCGGTATTCGGGGATAAGCGCGGTGCGGCCGGCCAGATAGTCGGTCGCCCGGGTCAGCAGCGTGCGGGCTTCGGAGAGCAGTTGGCGGCGCAGTCGGCGGCGCATCTTCTCGTCGGCGGGCTGCGCATCGCCCGATTTGGGAACCGCCGTGCCTGCCCGGTCGGTGCGGACGTCCAGCCGCGACTGGACGAGCGCCCGGGTGTAGAGGGCCGTGGGGGCTGCCAGATAGTCGGCGCAGAAGTCGGGGTAGGCCCCGCGCAGCAGTTTTTCGTGGAGATCGCGGCCTATGGCAGGGACGATCCACCGGGCTTCGGCCGCGGCGATGTCCGTCTCGGCGATGGTCTCCGGCGGCAGCGTGTCGCCGTCGCCGAATGCCAGCCGGAGCGTTTGCAGGGGAGAGATCAGTGTTTTCATCGGCTATTCGATGCTTCGGATATTGTACTTGGTGATTTCCGACAGGAAGGCCTGCTGTCGCTCGTCGTCGGGGTCGTAGTCCAGACCGTCGGCCTTGCGGGCTTCCCATACTTTCATATAGATGGGCTTGGAGCGCGTCGGGGGCCGGTTGACGATCTCCAGCGACGCGGTGTCGAGTTCGAGGATGGCGCCGATCGCTTCGCGGATAGGCTCCATCAGCTCGGCCTGCTCGCCGAGGATCACCGTGTTGAGGGCCACTTCGTACTCGTGGAGAATGCGTTCGGCGTTGAACCCTCCGGCGTAGTCCAGTCCGCTCAGCGTGCGGAACCACGAGTGCGCTACGACGATGTCGCCCACGGCCTGCTCGTGCAAAGCCTGCCAGTCGCCCTCGTTCTGCGAGGCGATGGGGATGAAGCGCGAGTTGTCCTTGTCGTTTTCGTCGCCGTCGCGGATGATGAACATCACCTGCCCCGGATTGCCGGCGAACTTCTCCTCGGCCATGCGCACGATCTTCTCGGCTTCGGCCTCGCTGTCGACCGTCGAGTCGAGCATCAGCACGCCCGAGAGCTGGAACGAGTTGTCGAGCCGCGAGATGTTCCAGCGGTCGGTCTTGTAGGCGATGGCCGAGACGCCGAATCCCGCGATGTAGGGCGGCACGCCGTAGTGGGTGAACATGGGTTCGTAGTCCTTGTAGTGGATCATGGCCCGCAGGGTGCCGTCGGCCTGCTGCTCGAAGTCGGGGTAGAGGGGCAGCGAGAGGGCTTCGGAGGAGTTGAACGACGTCCAGTCGTGGTGCAGCAGGATGTGTTTCTCGTCGCGGGCCACGCGGCAGCACGACGCATCCTGATGATAGAGCGCCAGAAAGGAATGGGCGGTGTCGGTCACCACTTCCAAAAAGGCGTTGCCGAACAGCGCCTTGTCGAAAGCCAGCTTGTTGAGCACCTGCCGCAGCGTCTCGTTGTGCGGATTGACCCGGTCGACGAAGCTCCGGAGCCGGGGCTGGGCCGCTTCGTCGCAGACGAACCCCTTGCCCGATATGTAGTCGGCCTTGTCGTTGATGATGCGTCGGTGGGTGGTCGACCGCCGGGCCATGAGGGCCAGCGCGCAGGGAAAGAGGTTGTCGTCGCCCCAGCGCCAGAATTCGCGGCTCTGCACGGTGCCGGAGCTTATGGTGGCATAGGGATCGGTGCGGGCGGCTACGCCGACGGAGGTTTTGTACTTCTTGTTGTTCATAGTCGTGTGCGTTGTCGGGTGGAAAAGCCCGCAGAAGCGGCGGCCTCTGCGGGCTTCGGGATTACTGGAGGCTGGCGTAGGAGAGCAGGGTTTCGTCGAGGATGTCGCAGCCCGCCATGAAGAGGGCGCGCTGGCGGTTCTCCATCTCGTCGGGGTTGTACCACATGCGNACTTCGTTGCCGGGGAAGTCGGAGGTGTTGACGGCCAGCACCAGATTGCGGCGGTCGGTCAGCAGNCAGAACGACTTGGGCAGCGAGGTNNCNGCAAGGTAGTTGCCCAGACGCACGTCGACCACCGGAATGCCGTGGTAGGCGAGCCCCTGACGGCCGTTCACCGTGTCGACGTAGGCGGCGTCGACCCCCTTGGCGTCGAGGTATTTCTCGTAGAGGAAATAGAGGTCCGACGTGACGAAGAAGGCCAGCTGCCCCTCGGCCTTGCCGTCCTGCACCCGCGTGTCGGCATTTTTCCACAGGGCGTCGAAGATTTCGATGACGGCGGCGGGGTCGTTGAGGCTCGACTGCTGGTAGGGCAGCGTGTAGAACGATTCGGCGACCGTGCAGTCTTCGATCGTCTTCAGGAAGCCGTCGAACGTGTTGTAGCCCGTCGATGCTTCGGTGTCGCCGACCCACATGGTGGCGCGGATGCTTTCGGCGACGGCCTGCCGGAAAAGTTCGGTCTCGGCCTGTTCGAGCTGGGTGCCGGTGAGGTCGTCCATGTTGACGCCGGCGCTCGTGGCGATCTTTTCGTAGACCAGCGAGAAGTAGTCGGCGGCCGAGAATCCCAGTTCGGCCTTCACGCGGTTGAGCGCGATGGTCTTCTGGTACTTGTGGGCCGCGGCGCCGCCGGTCCAGCCCTTGCCCGTGTGTTTCTGGAGAATGTTCAGACGGCTGTCCCAGAGTTGGACGGTGGTCGGCACGGGCATGTTGTAGAGTACCCGCACCCCGAGGTCCTGTGCCGAGGGACCGGTCAGAAAGGGTCGGAAGAAGATGGTGTCCAGTTCGGCACCCGTGTACTGTTTGGCATTTTCGAGGAAACTCATAGCGCAGTAAGATTTAAAGGTGAAAGGTTGAATGTTCGTGTAGGCGTTACTTGCGGAACAGCCGCGCGTCGGCCGCATAGGCCCGTTGGTTGGCGGTGCGCAGGGCGTCGCTGTAGCCGGGGTCTTCCACGGCGCGGGTCCGGGTGGGTTCGGCGTGCCGGAATGCTTCTTCGGCGGCTACGGACGCGCGGCGGGGGGTTGCCGTCCGGTCGTCGTCGAAGTGCAGGATGTTCCGGTCTGCAGGCAGGGGATCGCCGTGAGGTGCGGGGCGGATGCCGAGGTGCGCGAGCAGCTTTTCCCAGCCGCGAACGACGTTGCGGGGGCTTTCGGCGGCGGGTTTTTCCGTCGTGTCGACGATGGCGTCGGCCAGCCCCGCGGCGATGGTCTCCTCGGGCGAAAGCCAGCGGCCGNAGCCGTTGTTCTCGGCCATGAGGGCCTCGAAGTCGGCGGCATCGCGGCCGGAGCGGGCCGCATAGATTTCGGCCAGCCGGCGGTCGGTCTGCCGCAGCAGGTCGATTTTGCTGCTCAGTTCGGCGGCGTTGCCCTCGGTGGCGCAGATCGAGTTGTGGACTAAATAGAGGGCGTTGGCCGAGATTTCGCGGCAGCCCTCGCTGGCGGCCTGTGCGATGATCGTCGCGGCGGAGGCCGTGTAGCCGTAGCAGCGGGTCGTGACGCGTCCGGGCAGCTGGCGCAGGGCGTCGTGGATGAGCAGGGCATCGTTGACGTCGCCGCCCGTCGAGCGGATGTCGACCACCACCTCCGGGGCGTCGATCTCCGCGATGCGTTCGACGGCATTGCGGAATTTTTCGTAGGTGGCCACCCGTTGTTCGGGTCGGTCGAACTGCCATTCTTCGGGTACCCCGATCGTCCCCTCGATGTCGATATGGCAGACGTCGCTGGCGTTGCGGATTTGGATGTCGGATTGCATGTGTTCGGNTNNATGTTGTGGAANGNNTAGGATTAGAGATGTNTTGTCGGNTCNCGTCAGTCTTCGGGCAGCCGGACGAACGTGCAGCGGACCGAGGCTGCGGCGGGGTCGTAGTCGGCTACGGCGNGGAGCGTGGCCCGCACGGTGTCGCCGCCCGTGTCGAGCAGAAAGACCGACCGGATGTCCGGCGCTCCCGTTCCCGGCGTGAAAAGAGCGGCGAATTCGTGGGGTGCCAGCCGGAGCGAGAGGGTGATCCGCTGGCGCGTCTCTTCCTGCATCGTCTGGCGGTCGTAGTAGCGGTGGAGCCCTTCGGCGCCGTCGCGGTCCTCGAAACAGAGGGTGAACGGCGCCTCGGTTCCGTCGCCCGCGAAGTGGAACGCCGCCAGCGGATATTCGGCCGCATCGGCCGGATAGCCCCACCGCTGTCCCTCGGGCAGCGGGTGCATGCCNGCGTAGCGCACGATCCGGGGCGNGATGTCGCTGCCGTTCTGCGTAGCGTCGTCGCGGTCGCCCACCTGCATCAGCTGCGCCGCCGGCGCGTTGCGGTAGTGGCCCGTGCTGTTGAGCGTGGGGTGGAAAAGCGGGTTGCGCAGCACCTNGNTTCCCATTTTGGCGGCATGGTTCCCGGCCTGCACGGTCCACGCCCCCAGCGCGGTCTCCGCCTCGCTTTCGTAGCGCTTCACGGCGCCGTCGCCCTCGCCGTAACACCACGTGCGCNTCTCGTGGATTTCCGGNGCGATCTCCTCGAGCACTACCGGCTGCGTGAAGTCGGTCTTCGCCCGCCAGTCGGCCACGGTCTCGGTGCGGTAGAAGTCGTCGGCCGGTTCGATGATGACGCGGCCGGTCGCCTCCTCGGTGTAGAAGCGCAGGTTGAACAGGTGGATGAGGGCCCGCAGCAGTTCCGCCTGCCGGATGCGGTGCTGCGCCACGTCGGCGAACCGCAGCACGGAGCCGTAGCCCGGACCCGGCAGGAAGCAGGGCCGCAGCGAGCACTCNTTGTGCAGGGTCAGCGCCATGCCGGCTTCGGCGCCGAAAAAGTGGATATCGTAGAATCGCTTGGGCGANGCCGGCGAGACCGATTCCCCGGCCGTGCGGATCCGCAGCTCCACGGTCGTGCTCCCCGTCTCCTCGATATGCCCGTCGTAGAGCGCCCAGTCGCCGGTGTAGCGGGTCCACAGGTTGTCGCGCATGATCCACAGCACGGGGTTCGANGGATTGCCCGAAGCGGGACTTTCGANGCGGGCCGAGCGGGCCGAAAAGGTGGTCCAGACCGATCCCGCCACCCCGTTGAGCGTGCAGGTGAGACGGTAGCGGGCTCCGGCGGCGTGGTCGAAGACGATCGCCCGGTAGACGAATCCGGCCTGCATGCTTTTCCGGCGGTCTTCGTAGCGGTTCGCCAGCGTGAATCGCAGCTGCGATCCCGGTCCCAAGTAGACCGAGTCGAAACCCCTCAGCTGCGTGCGGCTCGCTATCCGGTGGTCGGTCGTGTAGCGGAGATAGTACTCGAATCCTACGGTCACCTGCGTCGCAGGGGTGAAGCGGATCGCTCCGTCGACGATCCCGAACGAGCCCCCGTTGTTGCAGAGTTCGGGAATCGCTTCGCCGTCGGCGTCCAGCGTCTGGGGCGTCGCCGTCTCTACGATGTTGCCCACCGTGTGCACCGAGGCTTTGGGGTCGGCGTAGACGATCCCTGCGGGGCTGGCCGTCGCGGTGACCGGGGCCAAGCGCCGCGCGTAGAACCCCATGCGCGCCATGGCGGCCGTGGTGTCGTGCGAGGAGTAGGCGCCGCTCATGTAGAGCGACCGGAAAAAGGGCGAGGCGAAGAAGCCGCTTTCGATCCGATAGCCCGCTTCGCCGAACATCTGCTCCACGAGTGCGGCGATGCGGAGAAACGGGTGGTAGTCGTCGACCGTCAGCAGCCGTTCGGCCGGCAGCAGGTCCTGCGGATTGTTGAGTCGGGGGTATTCGTCGCGGTGGATCGGCAGGAACTTGACGGGCGACGAATCGGTCCAGCTCCGGCGCACCGTCTCGGACGTCAGCGGGTTGAGGTACGACAGCCCCAGTGCGTTGAACATGTTCCGCGCCGTCTGCTCGGCCCACCGGGCGCCGCCCTCCCGGATTTCGAGGGTGAACTCGCGGTCGGAGGCGGCCAGCAGCCGGACGGAGCCTTTCAGCAGGGGCGAATCTTCTGCGGCAACGACCGCCGTGTGGGCTTCGGCGTTGAAGCGGATTCCCGTGTGGGGGTCGCGGGGATCGCCCAGCAGCTCGGCATTGCGCGGGGTGGCGGGAATCGCGATCCGCATGCTGCGTCCCTCGCGGCAGGCATCGAGGTCGCTCGTGCGGGTCGCCGAGTAGCCCGGAACGGCGTAGGGGCCCTCACCCAAGTCGCAGGGGCGGCCGTCGATGAGCAGTTGCAGCGTCGTTCTCATAGGGCGGCGGTTTTGCGGGGCCGGATCGCGATCTCCAGCGTGGTCAGCATGCCTTGGCGTTGGATCGCGGCCGTGTCGGTCGCTACGTCGACGGGTTCGTAGCGGTCGCCGACGATCAGCCATACGTCCGGCGCCGCGACGATCTCGGCCAGCGCTTCGGCTGCGGCGCGCGTTTCGCAGGCCGAACGCAGGCGGATGCGCCGTTCTTCCTCTGCGGCCGCCGTCGCATACCCGTCGGGCCCCAGCACCCGGGTCTTCGTCGCGCCGATTTCGGTGGCTGCTTCGGTGGGAAAGGTGTAGTGCTCCAGCGATCCGGCGCGGCTTCTCCACGCGAGCCGTCGGGCATCGTGCGGAAAGCGCGATACCGAGTAGACGACGCTCCCGACGCTCCCGAAGTCGACGGTGAGCTGTTCGGCTTCGGGGAAGTCCGCAGCGCGAAGCCGGAACAGCTTGACGAGCGATGCGCTGCTCGCGTAGCTCCGCGTCTGTTCCCCCGCCGGACCTTTCGCCGTGACGGTCGCCTGCAGCGGGCCTTGGCTCAGCACCGTCAGTTCGTCCCATTCGCCGGGGCCGATCAGTCGCCGGAGGGGCATCCGGGCAACGAGCGCCGGAACAGGGGCGTCGCCTGCGTAAAAAATACACTGCGCCGCGATTTCGGTGTCGGGCTCCTCGGCTGTCGCGGCGGTAATCGTGAGGGCGAGCATGCGGTCGTCGGCCGCCACGAACCCCGAAGCGCTGCCTGCCTGCGGAGCGAATCCGATCCGGCGCCGGGCGATGGGCGCCGCGTCGAAAACGGCTTCCGACACGTCGGCGAAACGTTTGGCGGCCAGCAGTTCGCCGCTCTGCGCATCGGTGAACCGGACNTCGATCGTTCGGGGTTCGTCGCAGGCGATGCGGAATTCGGCACGCCGGTCTGCGGGCGCATGGGGCCCGGGAACGGAGGTGAACATAAACATGGGTCGGATGTGGATTGGGTGAGGGCTTCGTTCCCGGATCGCCGAAGCGCGAGCCCCGGCCGGAACGATTGTCCGCACATTGTCGATAATCAGGTCGACGGATTGTTGATAAATGTTGATTACGATCGCTATCGGACTGAGAACCAGTCCGCCGCGTTTGTGGATAAAAGCCCTTGCAAGGATGCTTCGCTGTCGATCGCCGTGCAAATATAGGGTCGCGGAAAAGCCCTTGTCAAGTTTTCGGGCGGTTTTTTGCCGGCTTTGTGTAAAAAACTACCGATTTTTGTATAACTTTGCACTTCAAACCAACGCTTGTTTATCCTCTATGGACGATGGTCATAGTTCCGCGTATAGCCCTTGCGTCGTGTTCCGGCACGAGGCTGCCGCTCCGTGGCGTCAGGCATGCAGCTGATCTGCGTGCCGTCCGATCGTCGTCCCTGTCCATCCCGTTCGTTGTCCGCCGTTCCGCTCTCCCGCCCGTTCCGGGCGAGGGTGCCGTCGTGTCGCCGTGCGATTCCGCGTGCCGCGATTTTCTTTTCGGCCGACAGCGGCGGCAGGCGCTCCATAAGTTCTGGAACGCGGGTCTCAAGACGGTCCCGCGCGCCAATCCCGGCTGAAGAGGTTAGCGGTTTTTCCGCCCGCCCCGCAGTCCACGGATTCATGAACTTTCCAGAGAGCCACCCATGATTACCATCTACCTCAAACAATACAACAAGATCATCCGCAACGCCGACACCCGGCTCTTCGACGAGCTGGGTTACGACGACATCCTGTGGATCGACATGCTTCTGCCCACGATCAAGGAGCAGAAAGCCGTCGAGAACTTCATGGAGATCAGCCTCCAGACCAAGCAGCAGGTCGAGGAGATCGAGTCCACCTCCAAATATTCGGAGACCGAGAACGCCATCATCTCCAACTCCAACTTCTTCGTTCCCACGGGCGATTCGTTCGTCGTCGAGCCCGTGTCGTTCATCATCTCCAACGAGGGGGTGCTGGTCTCCGTGCGCGGTGCCGAGTCGCGTACGTTCCGCGAAACGGAGAAGCGCCTGCAGATGAACTACCGCAGCTACTCCACCGGCTACCACCTCTTCATCTCGCTCCTCGAGGTGCGCATCGACTTCGATGCCGATATGGTCGAGCTGGTNTCCAAGCAGGTCGCCGCCCTCTCCAAGGCGATCAACTCCGAGGATACGATCGACAAGGAGGTGCTCCACCGCATCAGCGCCCTGCAGGAGAGCACCATGTCGCTGCGCGAGAACATCTTCGACCGCCAGCGCGTCCTGTCGGGCATCCTGCGCTCCGAGCGCTTCCCCAACGACATCTACCCGCGCCTGCAGCTGATGATCAAGGACGTCAATTCGCTCATCAGCCACGCCGATTTCTCGTTCCAGCGTCTCGACTACATCCAGGACGCCGCCCTCGGTCTTATCAACATCGAGCAGAACGAGATCGTCAAGATTTTCTCCGTGGCCTCCGTGATCTTCCTGCCCGCTACGCTCATCGCGTCGATGTACGGCATGAACTTCAAGTATATGCCCGAGCTCGACTGGCATTTCGTTCTGCCCAACGGGTGGGTCGTGCCCTTGGGCTACCTCTTCGCCATCGGGCTCATGATCTTCTGTTCGGGGCTCACCATCTGGTTCTTCCGCTATAAGAAGTGGTTGTAAGGCAGGTGAAAAGCGAAATGTAAAAGGTGAAAGGCCGTTTTTAGCGGCGAATGTCCCCCTTTTATTAGATNCTCCCGCCCGGCAAAATGCAAACAAGTTTGCTTTTGCCCTCGGCTCTTCGTATCTTTGCCCTATTCATATCGTCTCCATGCTCGAAAAACTGGCCAAACAAACCGCCGTCTACGGNATCAGCACCATCGTGGTGCGGTTTCTGAGCTACCTGCTCACGCCCTACTATACCCGTATNTTCGGGCAGGAGACCTACGGCATCGTCACCGACGTTTACGCGCTCATCCCCTTGGCGCTCACCCTGCTGACTATGGGCATGGAGTCGAGTTATTTCCGCTTCTCGGCCCGCGCCGACCAGGCCGGGGGCGATGTCGCCGCGGCCAAACGCAGNCTTTTCGCCACTACGTGGGGCGTCACTTCGCTCGCTGCTTTCGTCTTCTTCGTCGCCGTCGTGCTGTTCCGCGCCTCTTTTTCCCGGGCCATGGGCGAGGCGTACGTCGCCCATCCCGAGTACGTGGTGTGGGTCGGGGCCATCGTGCTTTTCGACGTCTGGAGCTGCATCCCCTTTTCGCGGCTCCGCGAGCAGGGGCGGTCGCTGACTTTCGTCGGGATCAAGGCTTTCAACGTGGTGCTCAACGTGGTGCTGGCATTCGGATTCGGGGCTGCCGGGTTGTTCGCTTCCGACTTCGGGGTCGGGTGGGTCTTCGTCGCCAACCTCGCGGCCAGCGTCGCTACGTGGGTCGTCATCCTCTCCACCGTCGACCGCACCGTGCCCCGCATCGACCGGGCGCTGCTCGTCGCCGTTTTCGCTTATTCGCTGCCGCTGCTCCTCGGGGGGCTCGCCGGCACGGCCAACGAGTTCATCGACCGCCAGCTCATCAAGTATCTCGTNCCNTCGGGGGCCATGGCTCAGTTGGGNGTCTACGGCGCCATTACGAAGATNGCCGTCGTCATGATGCTTTTCTACCAGATGTACCGCCTCGCCGCCGAGCCGTTCTTCCTCTCCAATTTCAAAAAGTCCGACTTCGTCGCCATGAACGCCGCCGCTCTGAAGTACTACGTCATGGCGTCGATGCTCATCTTCCTCGCTATCGCNCTNTTCCGTGACTTCTTCGCCCTGATCGTCGGGCGCGACTTCCGCGAGGGCATCTACATCCTGCCCGTCGTCCTCGGGGCCAACATCCTCGCCGGGGTCTGGCTCAANCTNTCGTTCTGGTACAAGCGCGAGGAGCGCACGTCGCTGGCTATCGTCGTGACCGGGGCGGGTCTGCTCGCCATGCTTCTTTTCGGCTGCTGGTTCATTCCGNGGTGGGGTTATTTCGGCGCGGCATGGGCCCGGCTCGCCAGCGAAACGACCATGGTCGCCGTCAGCTGGTGGCTCAACAGGCGGTTTTTCCCCACGCCCTACGAGTGGGGGCGTATCGGCGAGTTCGCGCTCGTCGCGCTGGGCGTCTTTTTCGCAGCCGAGTTTTCGGCCGGCCTCGTCGGCAATATCTTCGTAAGTTATGCGTTCAATATCGTGTTGTTCGCAGCCTATGCCCTCTACCTCGTCCGCCGCGAGCGGNTCGACGTCGGGGCCTTGGTGCGGGCGGCACTCAAAAGAAAATAGACAGTGCGTTTCGCCGATATCATAGGACAGGAGGAGCTCAAGCGGCATTTGGTGCGGTCGGCCGATGCCGGGCGCGTCAGCCATGCCCAGCTCTTTACCGGGGCTGCCGGTTCGGGGGCTTTGGCGTTGGCCGTCGCTTANGTCCAGTATCTCTGCTGCCGGCATCGTCACGACGGCGATTCGTGCGGCGAGTGTCCCGACTGCAAGCAGATCGAAGCGCTGGCCCACCCCGACCTGCACTTGGTCTTTCCCGTCAACAAGCAGGGCAAGAAATCCGGCGAGGCGATGCTCAGCGACGAGTTCCTGCCCCTGTTCCGCGAGCTGTTCGCCGAGCGCCGCGGCTACGTCTCGCCGCAGGATTGGTACGACAAGCTCGATCTGGGCAAGACGCTCAAGGGGATGATCTCGGCCCGCGAGGCCGACGAGATCATCCGCAAACTCTCGTTCAAGAGCTTCGAGGCCGATTACAAAACCATGCTCGTCTGGCTGCCCGAGGCCATGAACGAGGAGGCCGCCAACAAAATCCTCAAAATCCTCGAGGAGCCGTGGGAGCGGACCCTTTTCATCCTCGTTTCGGAGCGCCCCGACCGCCTGTTGTCGACCATCGTTTCGCGTACCCAGGAGGTCGCCGTGCCCCGCATCGCGCCCGACGTGCTGGAGCGCGTCGCCGCCGAAAGCGGGGTCGCCGATCCCGTGCAGGCCCGCAACATGGCGCGGCTGGCCGGCGGCAACCTGCTGGAGCTGCAGCACCTCGCCGCCGGTGAGAACGACGCCNTGCGGCACGAGAATTTCGAGCTGTTCTGCAACCTCATGCGTCTGAGCTACAACGACAAGCACCTCGAGCTCGTCACCTGGGCCGAGGAGGCCGCGCAGCTTTCGCGCGAGCAGCAGCGGGCTTTTCTGCTCGATGCCGCACGGTTGTTGCGCGAGAGTTTCATGCTCCATGCGGGGATCTCCGAGATCGGTTATCTGTGGGGCGAGGAGCTGGCTTTCTGCTCGAAGTTCGCTCCGTTCGTCGATTCGCACAACATCGAGCCGCTCGTCGCGCAGATCGAGAGCGCCGCGGCCCAGTTGGCCCAGAACGGCAACCCCACCATCGTCTTCACCCATTTCGCCCTCGCGGTGAGCAAACTTATCAAACATCTGTAGACTTATGGCACGCGTCATTCTCCTCACGGGCGGCAACCTCGGCGACGTCAAGCGTACGCTCCAGTCGGCCCAGCAGCTCATCAACAGCCGCATCGGCGCCGTGCTGCATTGTTCGCACCGTTACGAGAGCGAGCCGTGGGGCTTCGCCGACGCNCCCNAGTTCTTCAACCAGGCCCTCGAGGTCTCCACCGATCTCTCGCCCCTCGAGGTGCTCGACGCCGTGCAGCGGATCGAGTGCGAGCTGGGCCGCAACCGCGCCGCCGAGACCCTCGAAAAGGCCCGGACCGGAGCNTCNTACGTNTCGCGGCCCATCGATATCGACATCCTGTTCTACGACGANGAGATCATCGCTACCGAGCGGCTCGCCGTGCCCCATCCGCGGCTGGCCGAGCGCGAGTTCGTTCTCGTGCCCCTCTGCGAGATCATGCGGGAGCGCCGGCACCCCGTTTCGGGCCTCACCGCCGGCGAGATGCTCGATGCCCTGCGGGCGCAGCAAAACAGCGAATCATGCGGAAAATAAGATACATAGCGCTTTGCTTCGTCGCTCTGTCGGCGGTCTCNTGNTTCAAGGAGGTCGCTTTCCGGACCGAGTACGTCGTCAAGCCGCTTTGCGAGCTCACGGCCGACGACCGTTCCCGCCCCGTCGTTCCCGGGGCCGTGGCTTACGCGTTCGACGCCGATACGGCGGCCTGGACCGTCGCTTCGTACGACGATGCCCTCGCCGGGATCATCACTTCGCGCACCGATCCCTCTCTGAAACAGTCCGACCCCTATGCCTCTTCGGAGCCTTACGGCGACAGCGGCTGGATCCGGCTGCAGCTCGACCGCGAGTGGCAGTTGGTCGTCGTCGTCGATCCCGTCGACAGGCTCTATGCCTATACGCGGCAGCAGCTCGGCGTCAACCTCCCCGTGCAGGCCGTGTCGGTGGTTTTCCAGCCGTGGAAAGCCTTGAATTCCTATAAGTCCGGGAGTTGGCTTTTCTTCAACGACTTCTACGTCGATCCCACGCGCGTCGACTGCTTCGTCGATGCCCGCGCACAGGAGACCGAGGACGCCGAGCCCCGGCAGCTCGTCAACCCCAGAATCTACGCCTACGCCGTCGATACCACCGCTTGGCGGATCGCCTCCTACGACGATGCCGTCAACGGAATCATCACTTCCAAGAGTTCCGACCAGACCCGCACTTCGCCCGACTTTTCGGCTTATCCCCATGGGGATGCCGGGCTTTATAGTATGGAAGTCGCCGCTTCGCCGATCATGCTCGTCGTCGTCGACCGCAGCCACCGTTCCTACGCTTATACCAAGGCCGAGGTCGACCTCGCCGGTGCGAGCCCTACCTTCTCCGTGCTTTTCCGGCCGTGGACCGGCCGGTGGATCGCCGTCGAGGAGGGTTGGTGCATCGTCTACGATCTCCATGCCCCCGACGACGGGGAGAACCTAAATCCGACCGACCGATGAATATCCGTTTTCCGCATAGTTCCGTCTTCCTGCGTTCCGCCGTCGTGCTCTTTTTCGCTTCGGCGTTCTTCAGCCGCTGCGCCAGCATGATGGTCCCTACGGGCGGGCCCAAGGATACGCTGCCCCCGGTCATCGTCGCCATGACGCCCGACAATTTCTCGACGAACAGGCCTCTGACCGGCCACGACAAGATTTATATCGAGTTCGACGAGTTCGTGCAGCTCAAGGACCAGCAGAAGGAGTTCTTCACCTCGCCTCAGATGAAGAAGAAGCCCACCGTTACGCTGCGGGGCCGCGGGGTCGTCGTCCAGTTGCGCGATACGCTCGAGCCCAATACCACCTACGCCCTCGACTTCGGCAGCGCCCTGCGCGACAACAACGAGGGCAACCCGCTCTATTCCATGCGCTACGTCTTCTCCACCGGCCCCGAGGTCGATTCCATGATCCTCTCCGGTTATACGGCCGACGCCTACAAGGCCGATTCCGTCGCACGGACTTTCATCTGGTTCTTCCCCGCCGATTCGGTCGAGAACGTCCCCGAGTACGATTCCACCCTTTTCAAGTACAAGCCCGCCGTCATCGCCCGGGCTCAGAACAACGGCATCTTCATCGCTCAGAACCTCAAGCCCGTTCCCTACCGCGTCTATGCCGTGCAGGACAAGAACGACAACCAGATGTACGAGCCCGGCAGCGACCAGGTCGGGTTCCTCGACGGCACCTACAACCCCGCCGAGCTGCCCGATTTCGCCATGTGGTACGATTCGCTCCGGCGCTACGTCTCCGCCGAGCCGCAGCTCTACCTGCGCATGTTCACCGACCGGGCTTTCCGGCGGCAGGTGCTCTCCCAGACCGAGCGCCCCTTGCAGCACAAGGCCCTGCTCTATTTCTCGGCCGCCCATCCGCAGATCGACAGCATCCGCTTCGACAGCATCCCCGAGGGCGGATTCATCGTCGATCCCCAGACCGTCGGGCGCGATACGCTCGCCCTTTGGTTCACCGTGCCGTCGGCTCAGTTGCCCGATACTATCCGCGGGTCGGTCGTTTATTACAAGCACGATTCCGTCAACGTGCTCCGGCGGGTCACCGAGCCGCTGAAGCTCTCGTGGCGCTTCGTCGAGACCAAGGAGCAGGAGCGCGAGCGCGAAAAGCTCGAGCGCGAGCGGCGCAGAGCCGAGGAGGCCGGCGAGGAGTGGACCGAGCCTAAGAAGCCCAATCCTTTCGCTTTCAGACTGCCCCTCAACGGCGAGGTCAACCCCGAGAACCACCTCACCGTCGATTTCGAGTACCCCCTCGCCCGGCTCGATTCCGCCGCTTTGCTGATGACCGTCGTCCGGCCCGACAAGTCGATCGCCGACGTTCCCGTGCGCTTCGTCCGCGATACGGCCATGTTGCGGCGGTGGTACGTGCAGTCCGACTGGAAGCCCGACGGGCAGTATACGCTCACCATCCCCGCCGGGGCTATCACCGATATCGCCGGATTCTCCAACGATTCCATCGTGGGCAAATATACGGTCTTCGATCCCGCCAAGTACGCTACGGTCAGGATCGACGTCCGGGGNCGCGAGGGAGTGCGGTATATCGTCCAGCTGCTCGACGGCGGCGGGGCCCTCAAGCAGGAGCGGCGCGACGTCGTCTCCGGCCCCGTGCAGTTCAACTACGTGCCGCCCGGCGAAATCCGGTTCCGCGTCATCGAGGACCTCAACGGCAACGGCCGCTGGGATACGGGCGACGTCGTGGCCCGGCGCCAGCCCGAGCGGGCCGAAATGTTCGTCNACGATCGGGGCGAGGATACCTTCGCCGCCAAGGCCAATTGGGAGATCGAGTTCTCCATGGATATGAACCGCATCTTCGCTCCCGTCACCATGCAGTCGCTCATCCGCCTGCTCGACGAGCGCGAGCTGCAGCGGCTGCGGCGCGAGGAGGAGCGGCGCGCCAAGGAGGGATCGCGCAGCAGCGGTTCGTCGGGACAGCAGTCCGGTGCCGCCATGGGTTCGATGGGCGGTTTCGGNGGTACGGGTTCTCGCATGNGCACCNCCCTCNCNCCTATGCAATANNGTTATGAAAACAGGAAACAGATTCTTTCGGCTTCTCTGCCTGCTGGCCGCGCTCGGCGCCGGGTCTTCCGCCGCCGCGCAGCATACGTTGGGTTTCGTCGCCGGATACGGCATGGCCAGCGGGCGCCTCGATCCCAGGCAGGAGTCGCGGGCCCTCTGGGGTATGTACAGCGGGGGCCTTACTTGGCGTTACTACGGGCCCCAGCGTTTCGTCGGCGGATTCGGCATCGACCTCGAGTTCCTGCAGCAGGGTTTTTCGTTCGCGCCCAACGCTTCGCAGGTCGACGACAAGGCCGATTACCTTTATTATACGCGCCGCATCAATTCCGTCGTGCTGCCCATCGTCTGGCAGCCCCATTTCTACCTGCTCCGCAACCGCATGCGCGTCTACCTCGAGGCGGCCGCCACGTTTTCCTATAATTTCTCCTCGTCTTACGAGAACGAGCAGGCCCGGAAGTCGGGCGCGGCCGATTGGAAAGGCGATTATCCGTTCCGCCCCGAGCGCGACAACCGGTGGGGGTACGGTCTCGCGGGCGGCGGCGGCGTGGCCGTTCTCATCCGGCAGTTCGAGCTCAATTTCCGCGTCCGTTATTATTTCGGTTATTCCGACATCCTGCGCAACCGGAACAAGTATGCCGACAACTCCACCGACAGCGTCGAGAATCCGTTCTGGGCCACCCCCATGCGGTCGCCGCTCGACAACCTCAATATCAGCGTAGGGCTCAGCTACCGTTTCAACAAGGAGGGTTTCCGCGCCTGGAANCCCCGGCCCAAAAAGGAGAAGAATCAGGAAATATTCAAATACGGATTATAGGATTATGGACAATACCCGTCAGCAGAAGATCGCCAAGCAGATCCAGAAGGACGTCGCCGAAATCTTCGGGAAGGAGGGCGCCGACATCGTCCGGGGGCTTCTGGTCACCGTCACCGCCGTGCGCGTCTCACCCGATTTCGGTTATGCCAAAATCTACGTCAGCGTCTTTCCTTTCGAGCGGAGCCAGGAGCTCATGACCGCTTTGGAGCAGAACAGTTGGTTCATCCGCCGGGCTTTGGGACAGCGCCTGCGCAACCAGCTCAAAAGCGTGCCCGAAATCCAGTTCTTCCTCGACGATTCGCTCGAGTATATCGAGCACATCGACCGNGCGTTGAAGCGATAGCCCATGCTCGCCCGCTTCTTCGCCCGCCGTTACTTCCTCTCGCCCGCTTCGCGGTCGGTCGTCAACCTCATCTCGGGGTTGAGCGTCGTCGCCGTCGCCGTTCCCGTCGCCGCCATGATCATTCTGCTCTCCGTCTTCAACGGGTTCGAGCGCCTCGTGCAGCAGAATTGTTCGGCGTTCGATGCCGATCTCACGCTCGCGCCCCGCGAGGGACAGACGTTCGGCATCGCCGACCTCGATACCGCCGCTTTGGCCCGGGTCCCGGGCATCGGGGCGTGGTCGTTCTTTCTGGAGCAGAGCGTTCTGCTGGAGCGTAACGGACGGCAGGCTACGGCCGTCGTGCGGGGCGTCGACGATCGTTACGGCGAGGTCTTCCCTCTCCGCGAGACGGTCACCGCCGGCAGCCCCGAGGTGCGCATCGGCGATCTGGAGCGCCTCGTCGTCGGGCAGACCATGGGTTACATGCTGGGCATCCGGTCGTTGGCCGATGCCGACGTCAGCCTCTACGCCGTGCGGCGGGGTTCGTTTTCGTCGTTGCTCCCCGTCCACAATTTCTCGCGGCGCACCGTTCCGGTCGGGGGCGCTTTCTCCGTCGACCTCGATAGCGAGCGCACCTACGTCCTCGCTTCGCTCCGATTGGCGCAGGAGTTGTTCGCGCATCCCGGACGCGCTTCGGCGGTCTCCGTGCGGCTCGCGCCGGGCGCCGATCCCGTGCGGGTCCGGCAGGCGCTCTCGGAGACCGTCGGCGAGCGGTTCTCGGTGCGGACGCGTTACGAGATGCGGGCTTCGTTCTATCGCATCATGACCTACGAAAAGTGGGGCGTCTTTTTCGTCGCCCTGCTGGTGCTCGTCGTCGCTTCGTTCTCCGTCGTCGGGGCGCTGGCCATGTTGATCGTCGACAAGCGCCGCGACATCCGTACGCTGGCGGCCCTCGGCGCCGACCTCGCGCTCATCCGGCGCATCTTCCGCACCGAGGGGCTGNTGATCTGCGGTGCGGGGGCCGCAGCGGGGCTCCTGCTGGGTGTCGCTCTGAGCCTCGCGCAGCAGTATTTCGGGTTCATCGAGATTCCGGCCGAGAGNTTCCTCACCAAAAGCTACCCCGTCGAATTCCGCTTCGTCGACCTGTTGGCCGTGTCGGCCGCATTCTCCGTCGTGGCGGTGTCGTTGTCGAATATCACGGTCCGCAATATGATCGTCAAGACTTTGTAGTTATGAAACACCTCGTTCGCCTTTTCCTCTGCGTCGTCTGCATGTCGGGTTGTTTTTCGTGCGCCCANCACACGATCATCCCCGACAGCGAGNTGGCTCTGATCTTCCANGACGCCTTTCTCGCCAACGCCTATGTCGGCACCCGCGACGTCGTGAGAGATTCGCTCAACCTCTACGAGCCGATTTTCGCCCGTTACGGCTACACCACCAAGGACGTGCAGTATACCATCGGCAACTTCTCCAAGCGCAAGAGCGCCCGGTTGGGCGACGTCGTCGAGCGGGCCATCGACCTGCTCGAAGCCGAGGGGAAATTCTTCAACCGCGAGGTCGCCGTNCTCGACACCATCGACCATGCGGCCTTGCGGTCGGCCAGGCGGGTGCTGCGGGCCGATTCGCTGGTGCGCGTGCGGTCGTTGGCCGATACGGCCGGGCTCAGCTTCNCGTTCGACGTCGAGCCGGGCGAATACGAGGTAAGGATGAAATATCTGATCGATTCCGCCGACCGCAATACCCGGGGNCTCCGCAGCCGGATGTGGCTCGAGCGCGCCGACAGCAGCAGCGTCCAGAATTATACGGTCAGCCTGCGNCGTCTCAACGAGGGAACCCTTTCGCGCAAGTTCACGGCCGATTCCTCCCACCGGCGCCTGCAGGTCCGCCTGCTGACTTTCAACGAGACCCCGCGGCGGCCGTCGGTCACCGTGCGCGATCTTCGGGTCGAGTATACGCCTCCCGTGCGCCGGGCGGTCGANGAGCTTTACGAGCAGCAGCTCGATATCCGTATTTTCGCCGATGANTTTTTCCGGGCCGTCCAGAAAGATAGCCTCTAACCTGCTGTGGACACCGCAGGGGTTGGTGCGTCATCCGCTCGTCGGGTTGTCGGCCGACGGGCGCGTGCTCTCCGTTGCTTCGTGTCCCGAGCCCGATAGGGTGGCTTTCGTCGAGTTCCGGCCCGGGTTGCTCGTTCCCGACTTCCCGGCCGATTTCCGGGCTGCGTTCGCCGCCCTGCCTGCCGACCGGCCNCTCTCCGAATCCCTGCCGCCGCTTCTCGCCCCCGGCCGCGGCATCGCCGTCGTCATCTCCGGCCTCGACTACGATTCCCTGCGTCTTACGCCTGCAGCCCGGATCGAGCGGGCGTAGCAGGTCACTGACTGCGGATCGGCAGATGTTCTTCCACCGTGCGGCGCAGGTGGTCGCGGTCCAGATGGGTGTAGATTTCGGTCGTCAGTATACTCTCGTGCCCCAGCATCTCCTGCACCTGGCGGATGCTCGCCCCGCCCTCTAAAAGATGGGTGGCGAACGAGTGGCGGAACGTGTGCGGNCTGATCCGTTTGTCGATCCCGGCCCGCAGCGTCGCCTGTTTGATGATCGTGAAGATCATCACGCGCGTCAGCCGGCCGCCGCGGTTGTTCAGAAATACCGCATCTTCTTTCTTGCGTTTGTCGTCCATCTCGCGGCGGTCTTCCAGCCAGCGCCGGATTTTGTCGCGCGCCGCGGCGCTCACCGGCACCAAGCGTTGTTTGTCGCCCTTGCCGATCACCCGGATGTAGCCCTCGCCGAAAAACAGGTCCGACATGCGCAGCGTCGTCAGTTCCGAGACGCGCAGGCCGCACGAGTAGAGCACCTCCAGCATGGCGCTGTCGCGGCGGCCCTTGGGGGTCGAGGGGTCTATCGAGGCGATGATGCGGTCGATCTCTTCGGTGGTCAGAATATCGGGCAGTTGGCGGCCGAACTTCGGCGTGGAGATGAATTCCGCCGGCGAGGCTTCGATCTTCTCTTCCAGCAGCAGGAAGTTGAAAAAGCTGCGTATGCCGCTCAGACTGCGGGCCTGCGAGGTCTTCTCGCTGCCGCGTTCGTAGAGACGGCCCATGTAGCGTTCGATCATCTCGCGTTCGACCTTGCGCGGCGGCACGTCCCATTGGCGCAGGATGTAGTGGGCGAACTGCCTGAAATCGCGCATGTACGATTCCACGGTGTTCGCCGCCAAGCGTTTCTCCAGTTTGATGTAGGTGCGGTAGCGGCGTCCCGCTTCCTCCCATTTTTTCGTGTTCTCCGCCATCGTCGCCTGTGCTTCCGAGGGTTGCGTCCGGATCGTTCGTTCGCTGCGAATTTAACAATAAAATCCCGAATCCCGCAAATTTTTCTCTTTTTCGATCGTTCCCGCCCCGCGATAATGCCGTATAAAAGGAGGGGCTTTTCGGCGAAATTTCGTAATTTTACCCCGNAAATATTCCAACGCATGGATTTCGTCGCATTGAATATCTCCGGAGTTTCGGCCGAGCAGGCCGAGATTCTCACCGCCGAGTTGGCCGAGTTCCCGTTCGAGAGCTTCGAGACCGACCGCGATACCCTGAAGGCCTATGTCCCGCAGGAGAAGCTGGCCGATTGCAAAACCGACGTCGACGCCCTCTTGGCCCGTTACGGCGTCGAGGGTCGTTATATCTCCATCGAGGCGCAGAACTGGAACGCCCTTTGGGAGCAGAATTTCCCCGCCACCGACGTCGAGGGGCGCCTGCGCATCCGCGCGCCGTTCCACGAGCCCGCGCCGGCCGGCGAAACGGAGATCGTCGTCATGCCCAAGATGTCGTTCGGCACCGGACAGCACGCCACCACCTGGCTCATGGCCCGCGCCGTGCTCGACCTCGGCGTCGCCGGGCGCTGCGGGCTCGATATGGGCAGCGGCACCGGCGTTCTCGCAATCGTCGCTGCCAAGTGCGGCGCCGCCCATGTCGATGCCGTCGATATCGACGACTGGGCCGATGCCAACTGCCGCGAGAATGTCGCCGCCAACGGGGTGGAGACGCTCGTCGAGCCTATGTTGGGCGACGTCGCCCGCATCGCCGGCCGCCGCTACGACTTCATCCTCGCCAATATCAACCGCAACATCCTGCTGCGCGATATGCCGGCCTACGCCGCGGCGCTCCTGCCCGGNGGCGATTTGTTGATGAGCGGCTTCCTCGAGGACGACGTTCCCGCCGTGGTCGCCGCCGCCGAGGCCCAAGGGCTGCGCTTCGTCGCTACAGCTTCGCGCGACGGTTGGATGATGGTCCGCGTGCAGAAAGCATGAAAACCTACAAGGGCCGCGGGGTCGTTCTCCATACGCTCAAATACGGCGATTCGTCGATGGTCGCCTACCTGCTGACCGATGTCGGCGGCCGTCGCAGCTACATGGTGCAGGGGGTCCGCAGCCGCAGCGGCCGCGGCTCGAAGCTGGCCTTGTTCCAGCCTATGTTTCCCCTCGAGTTCGAGGGGCTCGAATCGTCGAAGCAGCAGATGCACCGCTTCAAGGAGGTCCGTACCGCTTTTTCGCTCCGGACCCTTCCGTTCGACGTCCGCAAGTCGACCATGGCCCTCTTCATGGCCGAGGTCCTCTACCGGCTCGTCCGCGAGAGCGAGCCCAACGAGGCGTTGTTCGACTTCGTCTGGAGTTCCGTCGGGGCGCTCGACGCCATGGAGGAGGGGGTCGCCAATTTCCACCTCTGGTTCCTCGCCCACCTGAGCCGGTTTCTCGGATTCTGCCCCGGCAACGACTACGTGCCCGGCGCCTGGTTCGATATCCGCGAGGGGTTGTTCACCCCCGTGCAGCCGGCACATACCGACTGNATGACCCGCGAGTGCGCCTGCATCCTGCGCGANCTGTTGGAGTGCGACGTCCGCCTGCTCGCCGAAATCGGCCTCAACCGCACCCAGCGCGTCGAGTTCCTCAACGCCATGCTCGTCTACTTCGGCTACCACCTCGACGCCATCTCCGCCGTGCAGTCGGTGCGTATTCTGCGCGAGGTGTTTTAGTCTCCGTGCCCGCCGGAGTCAGATACTCCCGCCCGGCAAAGTTCGCCTTTCGCTTTTCGACTTTCACCTTATTTTCGTATCTTGTCCCCCGGTTGCCGCATTTTCGGAAGATGCGGCGCCGATCCGTTCGCGTTATGAAGAGACCTTTTCTGACCTTTCTTTTCGTGTGCGCCCTCTCTGCGGCGGCGGCTCGCGGGACCTCCGACGGGCAGCCCTCCGGTGCGTCGCTTGCCGGGCGGGTCGATTCGCTCGNGCACCGTGCGGATCGGAGCCGGCTCGCGGCTCTTATGCCCCGGGTCTCGGGTTTTCTGCAGGTCGGTTACCAGTATACCGACACGTCTTCGGATTTCATCGTCAAGCGGGCCCGCCTGAGCCTTTCGGGTTCTCCCGTGCCCAAGTTCGACTACCGCGTTCAGTTCGAGTTCTGCAAGCCGCGCTTGGTCGACGCATGGCTGCGCTACCGGCCTTTCCGGCAGCTGGGATTCCGGGCCGGGCAGTTCAAGATTCCNTTTTCGATCGAGAATACCGAGTACGGGCTTTTCAGGTTCGAGTTCATCGATTACCCGCTCGTCCTGCGCCGGTTGATGAGCTTCGACGACG
Source organism: Alistipes sp. (assembly GCA_014796635.1). Lineage (GTDB taxonomy): Bacteria > Bacteroidota > Bacteroidia > Bacteroidales > Rikenellaceae > Alistipes. Next base: position 415,572 of record JAAVIK010000001.1, on the reverse strand, counting down.
TCTGCGGCCTGGCCGCTTCGGGCCGCGATATCGGCGTTTCGTGTTCCGGCTCCTTTTTTCCGCGCGACGGTTACGACCTGCTCCGTTACGATCTGGCCGTTTTCAACGGCGAGGGGATCAATACCCGTGACCGGAACAAATCCAAGGACCTCGTCGCGCGCTTGATGCTCCGCCCCGTCGACGGGTTGCTGCTCTCGGGTTCCTGGTATCGGGGCGAATTCGGCCCCGCGCATTGCTTCCGCGAGCGTTACGGGGTCGGCGTCTGCTACGACCGGGGTCCCGTCGTCGTGCGCGGCGAGTGGATCGGCGGCACGACCGGCACCTCCGGCGGTCGTTTCTCCAGCGACGGTTGGTACGCCATGGCCGGCTGGCGCGCTCCGCGCAACGTCTCGTTCACGGTGCGGGTCGATTCCTTTGCGGCCGACAGCTCCCGCCGCTCCGAGACGCGGCAGAACAACTACACGGCAGGTCTCCTCTGGAGCCCCGTCCGCTTCCTGCGCTGTCAGCTCAATTACACCTACGAAGATTACGGCCGCTCGGCCGCTTTGTCGGCGCGCAACGTCGCCACCCTGCTTTTTACGGGTATTTTTTAGCTGCCGCCGCGGCAAAAATCCGCTGCCGACGCAGTTTCTGCGGCGGTCGCGATGTTTTTAGGTATTTTCGCGTATTGCCTTTTCCGCAAGATCTTACGAATTTTGCATTGTCTTATTGCAAATTACCCTATGATGAAACCTCTTTTTACCCTGTTGCTGCTCTTTTCGGTCTGTTCGCTGCGGGCCCAGTCTCCGGCGCCCGAAACGGCCGATGCGTCCGAAACCGTCCGGCTCGGCGAGCGTGTCGAGACGCTCGAAACCCATCTTTCGACCTGGGACAAAATCGTCGCCCGCCTGCCCCGGTTCTCCGGTTACGTGCAGGCCGGCTACCAGTATGCCGACGATGCGTCGACCTTCTTCCTCAAGCGCGTGCGCCTTTCGCTCGCGGGCGATATCGTCGCTCATAAGCTCGACTACCGCATCCAGTTCGAGTTCTGTACGCCGCGGCTCGTCGACGCCTACATCCAGTACCGGCCTTTCGATCAGCTGAACCTCCGGCTCGGACAATATAAGGTTCCTTTCTCGATCGAGAATACCGACTACGTCCCCACCAAGCTGGAGTTCATCGAGTATCCGATCGTCCTGCAGAAGCTCATGGGCTTCAGCGATCTGTGCGGCATCTCCGCCACCGGCCGCGATCTGGGCGCCACCCTCTACGGCGGGTTCTTCAAGCGCGACGGTTACAGCATCCTCAACTACGATCTCGGCGTCTTCGACGGCGCAGGCATCAATACCAAGGATAACAACAAGACCAAGGATATCGCTGCCCGCCTCATGATCAAGCCGGTCCGCGGGCTGACGATCTCCGGCTCCTATTATTGGGGCGAGTACGGCGCGTCGTACCTCAAGCGCGAGCGCTACGCTGCCGGCATCTGCTACGACCGCGGCGCCGTCGTCGTGCGCGGCGAGTGGATCGGCGGCGTCACCGGCTTGCCCGACGCAGGCGGCAACATGGAGAGCGACGGCTGGTACGTCATGGCCGGTTGGCGGGCTCCGCACAACCTCATGCCCGTCGCCCGCTTCGAGCAGTTCACGCCCGACACCGCCCTGCGTTCCCAGACACGGCAGAACAACTACACCGTGGGGCTGCTGTGGGCTCCCGTCAAGTACCTGCGCTGCCAGCTCAACTATACCTACGAGGATTACGGCACGGCATCCGACATCGCCGGCCGCAATGTCCTCTCCGTCATGTTCACGGGCATGTTCTAAAGTGAAAGGTGAAAAGTGAAAAGCGGTGTATCCGCGAAGTAGAACTTGAAAATTCCGAACCGAACAAGAATTCGTATTCGATATTCCTATGAAAAATCTGCTTGAAAAACTCCGGACCGAAGACTGGGTCACGGTCTGGGTCTCCGTTCCGCTGCTTCTGCTGGCACTGCTGATCCCTCAGCAGCTGCCCAAAGTGCCCTCGACGCTCGTCGGGTCGACCGCTTGGTACAACATCGCACTGCTGTTCCTCATCTGTCTGGCGGTGCTCTACGTCGGGTCGTGGCTCCTGCGGCGTCCCATGAAAGGGCTGCTGCCCTCGTTCGTCATGGTCTTCGCCGTCTCGTTGCTGGCGCAGGTCGTCGCCAAGATTCCGCAGGTCGCCTACTACGGCTTCGAGTCGGTCTTCTTCTCCGTCATCTTCGGTCTCCTGATCCGCAACTTGTGGCACGTTCCCGAGTGGCTCAAGCCCGCCGTGCAGGGCGAGTTCTTCATCAAGATCGGCGTCGTCTGCCTCGGTGCCACCATCCTCTTTTCCGANGTCATGAAGTCGGGTATCTTCGGTCTTCTGCAGGCCTGCGTCGTCGTGGCCGTCGTGTGGTTCTTCGCTTTCTGGCTTTCGCGCCGCATGAAGGTCGACGAGCGCACGGCCATGATCCTCTCGTCGGGCGTCTCGATCTGCGGCGTCTCGGCCTGCATCACCGCGGCCCGCGTCGCCGGCGGCGACGATAAGAAGCTCTCCTATATCGTCTCCCTCGTGCTCATCATCGTCGTGCCGATGATCTACCTCATGCCGTGGCTCGCGCGTACCGTCCTGCCGCTGCTGTTCGACAATCCGCAGATCCAGCAGGAGGTCGCCGGTGCCTGGATCGGCGGTACGATCGACACCACGTCGGGCGTCGCCGCATCGAGTACCATCGTCGGCGAGGTCGCCAACCAGCATGCCGTCATCATCAAGGCGGCGCAGAACGTGCTGATCGGCGTCGTGGCGTTCTTCATCGCCCTCTACCTCTCGGCCCGCGGCGAGAAAGGCGCCGCCGGGCGGCCGTCGCTCGGCATCGTCTGGGAGAAGTTCCCCAAGTTCATCCTCGGCTTCGTCGCCGCGTCGCTCGTCTTCAGCCTCTGCCAGTCGGGCGATCTTCTGACCCGCGTCGGCGGCAGGCTCCTCGAGCCNGGCGTCGCCAAAACGTTCTCCACGGTCTTCTTCTCGCTGGCGTTCGTCTGCATCGGTCTCGATACGCGGCTCAAGGATATCGTCTCGCGCGAAAACCGCAATGCCCTTTGGGCGTTCCTCGGCGCGCAGACGTTCAACATCGTCGTGACGCTGGTTATCGCCTGCCTCTTTTTCGGNGTGTTGAAACCCAACTTTTGATTAAGGTGAAAGGTTGAAGAGCCTTTCACTTTTCACCTTTCACCTTGAAGAAGTAGCTTTTCTGTCTGCGTTTCTCCTCCTGCGAGCGGGCGACGCAGACTTTTTCGTGCGTGTAGGGATTCTCGCCCGTGTAGAACATCACCGACGAGAGGGTCATCGGCGTCGGGGTCAGGTCCTGCACCTGTTCCAGCGTGAAGTGCAGCTTGCCNANNACTTTTTCCGAAAGCGCCCGCATGTCGCGCTCCGTGCACCCCGGGTGCGACGAGATGAAGTAGGGGATCAGTTGGTAGGGCAGCCCCTCCGCACGGCAGATGCGGCGGAAGTCGGCATTGAGTTTCTCGAAAAGCGCGAACGGCGGTTTGCGCATCAGTCGCAGCACTCCGTCTTCGGTGTGCTCCGGCGCTACTTTCAGCCGCCCCGACGTGTGGTGCTTCAGCACCGTCTCCAAGTAGGGCGAATCGTCGAACAGGTCGTAGCGGATGCCGCTGCCGATAAAGGCTTTCTTGATCCCTTTCACGGCCCGTATCTTGGCGTAGAGCTCCAGCAGCGGCCGGTGGTCGTCGTCGAGATTGGGGCACTTCTTCGGGTGGAGACACGAGGGGCGGCGGCATTTGCGGCATAGTTCGCGGTCGCGGCCGCCCATGCCGTACATGTTGGCCGAGGGTCCGCCCACATCGGAGAGGTAGCCCTTGAATCCCGGCATCTTCGTCACCCGCTCTACCTCGGNGAGGATCGAGCGTTCGCTCCGCGAGTTGATGAACTTGCCTTGGTGGGCCGATATCGTGCAGAACGCGCAGCCCCCGAAGCAGCCGCGGTGGATATTCACCGAGTGTTTGATCATCTCCCACGCCGGAATCGCCCCNTTGCCGTCGTAGCGCGGGTGGGGCGCCCGTTCGTAGGGCAGGTCGAACGAGCGGTCCAGTTCTTCGGTCGTCAGCGTCGCGTTCGGCGGCGTCACNACCACGTAGCGGTCTCCCGTCCGTTCCACCAGCGTCGTGTCGGGNTCCATGAGGTTGCTCTGCGTCTCTTCCGTCACGAAGTTCTCGCCGAACGCCCTCTTGTCGGCGCAGCACGTTTCGTAGCTGTGCAGGCGGATCGTCGTCGCCGGGTCGAGCCGCGAAACATAGCTCTCGTCGGCCATGTAGGCCACCTGCCGGATTTTGCGCAGCAGCTTGGCGTTGTAGCCGTTGCGCATCGCCTTGGCCACCTCTTGGATCACCTTTTCGCCCATGCCGTAAATCAGCAGATCGGCGCCCGACGCGGCCAGCACCGAGGGCTTCAGCGTGTCCTGCCAGTAGTCGTAGTGGGTCAGCCGGCGCAGCGACGCTTCGATGCCGCCGATNACCACCGGCACATGGGGATAGAGACGTTTGAGTATCTGCGTGTAGACCGTCACGGCCCGGTCGGGCCGGAATCCCGCCTTGCCGCCCGGCGTGTAGGCGTCGTCGTGACGCAGCCGCAGGTTGGCCGTGTAGTGGTTCACCATCGAGTCCATCGCCCCGGCCGACACGCCGAAAAAGAGCCGCGGCGCTCCCAGCTTCGTAAAGTCGCGCAGGTCGTCGCGCCAGTTGGGCTGCGGTACGACCGCCACCCGGTAGCCCTCGGCTTCCAGCAGACGGCCGATGACCGCCGCTCCGAATGCCGGGTGGTCGATGTAGGCGTCGCCCGTAAAGAGGATCACATCCAAGCAGTCCCAGCCCCGGGCCCGCACTTCCTTGAGGGTCGTCGGCAGAAACATCTTATTCTTCCCCTTTGGTTATCAGGCGGCACATCCGTTCGCGGGCGCGGTGTATCTGCGTCTTCACCGTCCCCATGGGCAGCGCCAGCTTGGCCGCTATCTCTTCGTAGGAGTATTCCTCGAAAAAGCGCATGACGATAAGCCGGCGATACCGGGGCGGCAGCCGGTTCAGATAGTGTTCGATCTGGGTGCGCTGCTGCAGGTTGATGACACTCTCTTCGGGGGTCGGGGCGCTGGACGCCGGGGCCGCGAATCGTTCGTCGATCGGCAGGTCGTCCTGCCGGCGGCGCATGTAGTCCACGAACGTGTTGCGCGCTATGGTGTAGACCCATTGCCCGAACGTGTAGTTCGCATCGTAGCGGTGCAGATTGATGTATACCTTGATGAACGTCTCCTGCAGCAGGTCGTCCGCATCGTTCGCGCCGCCCATGCGTTGTGCGAACAGGCGGCGGATCGCTTCGTGGTAGCGGTCGAAAAGATACTCGAAAGCCGCATCGTCGCCGCCCAGCACCAGTGCGACCAGCTGCCGGTCGTCGGCTACGATGTAGTCGGCTATCTCCATACGCGTTTGTCCTTGCGCAGCGTCAGCAGGCTCAGCAGCACGGCTCCCGGGATGCTCAGCAGGTCGTAGAGCCAGTAGCACCACGNGATGCCCGTCTCGCCCAGCCGGTTGGCTATGCGGCGCACCTCGAGNGTCACTACCGCGTAGCGGAGCAGTACCAGCGCCGCCGCCGCCGCTTTGTATTCGGGCGGCATCACCGCTATCGCGCAGACCGCCGCCGCAAAGAACAGCAGCCGCGACCCCACTTCCCATTGTACGTAGTTGCGGGCGCCGCGCGGGTAGTAGCGGAACGCCGAGCCGTAGTAGCGCAGCTGGCTCAGTCCCCAGCCCAGTCCGCCCCACATGCGTTCGCGCAGCGTCGCCCGGGGCGAAAGGATCACGCTCACATTGTCGCGCGTCATCACCTCCTGCAGGAACAGGTCGTCTTCGCCGATGTTCATGTTCAGGCGGTTGAATCCGTTGTGGTCGAAGTAGAGCGACTTGGTGAATCCGAAGTTCTGGAGCATGCCCCGGTAGGGACGCCGGCGTACGGCGCGTCCCAGCCATTCCGCCGCGTGCATCATGCGCCACGTGCGCATCAGGTAGTTGCGCAGCCCCTTGGTGTGTTCTACGCCGCAGTAGCCGATCACCACTTCGCCGCGCGTGAATCCCTTGGCCATCAGCGACAGCCAGCGGTCCGTCTGGGGACACGTGTCCGTCGAGGTGAAGATCATGTGTTCGTAGTGCGCCGATTTGATGCCTACGTTCAGAGCCATCTTGCGCGAGATCGGGAAGCGCGGATTCAGATGGATCTTCGTCGTCGTGATCTGCGGAAACGACATCTTCAGCCGCGTCAGGTCTTCGTAGAAGTCCGTGTCGGAGCCTACGTATACGATCACCGCCTCGAACTTGGGATAGCTCTGGGCCAGTATCAGCGGCAGGCGTTCCTCCACGAATCCGTAGTCTTCCGAGAACAGCGGCATGATGACCGACACCGGAGGATCGGCGTCGAGCACTTCTTCGCGGCGGTTGTTCTTGTAGCCCGGTATGCGTCCGTAGACCGCAATATAGTAGTAAAGTTGTACCGTCAGCAGGACCAGCAGGGCGCCTGCCAGCGCCGTGCCTTCCCAGCCGTAGCAGGTCAGAAACGTATCTGCCAAAGAATTCAGAAACTCCATAGGACCAAAATATGCACAAAGGTAGGAAACAATTATTAAGAATTAAGAATTTTTTTGCCTATTTTTGCCGGAAATACAGCTATGGAATTCACGCTCCGATATAAGGATTCTTCTTCGCAGGCCCGCGCCGGGGTGTTGCAGACCGACCACGGCCCCGTCCTCACCCCGATCTTCATGCCCGTCGGCACCGCCGCCACGGTCAAGGGGCTTTTCCACCGCGACGTCCGCGACGAGGCCCGGGCGCAGATCATTCTGGCCAATACCTACCACCTCTACCTGCGGCCCGGCATGGAGATCATCGAGCGGGCCGGGGGCGTCCACCGCTTCTCCACCTGGGAGGGTCCCATGCTCACCGACAGCGGCGGGTTCCAGGTCTTCTCGCTCGCCGCCTGCCGCAAGCTCCGGGAGGAGGGGTGCCACTTCCGTTCGCATATCGACGGCTCGAAACACCTCTTCACCCCCGAAAGCGTCATCGATACCGAGCGTTCGATCGGCGCCGACATCATGATGGCGTTCGACGAGTGCCCGCCCGGCGACGCTCCCCGCGATTACGCCGCCAAGTCGCTCGACCTCACCGAGCGGTGGCTCGACCGTTGCTTCGCGCGTTACGCGCAGACGGCGCCCAAATACGGCCACTACCAGGCCCTCTTTCCTATCGTCCAGGGGTGCACCTATCCCGATCTGCGGGCCCGTGCCGCCGAGAACGTGCTGCAGTACGACGCCGACGGCTACGCCATCGGCGGGCTGGCCGTCGGCGAGCCCACCGAAACCATGTACGAGATGATCGAGGTCGTCAACGCCGTCCTGCCCCAGAACAAGCCCCGCTACCTCATGGGCGTCGGCACCCCCGTCAACATCCTCGAGGGCATCGCCCGCGGCGTCGACATGTTCGACTGCGTCATGCCTACGCGCAACGGCCGCAACGGCCAGCTCTTTACCGCCGAGGGGATCATCAACATCCGCAACAAGAAGTGGGAGGACGATTTCTCGCCCGTCGACCCCGAGGGCACGGCTTTTGTCGATACGCTCTATTCCAAGGCCTACCTCCACCACCTCTGCGTCTGCGGCGAGATGCTGGCGGCCGAGATCGCGTCGCTGCACAACATCGCGTTCTACCTCCGCTTGGTCGGCATGGCCCGCGAGCACATCGCGGCAGGCGACTTCGCCGCCTGGAAAGAGACGATGGTGCCCAAACTCCAACGCAGACTGTAAGGCTTATGAAACTCCGTTTCCCGGGATACAANATTCTCGACCGTTACATACTGGGGAAGTTTCTTTCGACCTACTTCTTCGCCATCGCCATGATCATCGTCGTCGTCGTGCTCTTCGACTACGTCGAGAAGATCGACGACTTCACCGAGCTCCACGCCCCCTTAAGCAAGGTCATCTTCGATTACTACCTCAACTTCATTCCCTTTTTCATCAACCAGTTCTCGGGTCTGTTCACCTTCATCGCCTGCATCTTCTTCACCTCCAAGATGGCTTACCAGACCGAGATCGTCGCCATGCTCTCGGGCGGCATGTCGTTCAGGCGNCTCATGTGGCCCTACTTCCTCGGGGCTCTGATCATCGGCGGATTGTCGCTCACGCTCAACCTGTGGCTCATCCCCCTTTCGCAGCGCAAGATCGTCGCTTTCGAGTCGCAGTACATCAAGCGCAAGCAGCATACCCAGTACGACATGCACATCTACCGGCAGATCGAGCCCGGTACGTTCGCCTATATCCGCGGTTACCGCGACGCTTCGCGGCAGGCGTCGTTCTTCGTGCTGGAGCATTACGAGGGCGGTTCGATCGTCCGTTCGCTCGAGGCCGCCGATACCAAGTTCGACCCCGAGACCAAGCGCTGGACCGCTCCGCGCTATACCAAGCGCGAGTTCGACGCGTCGGGCGGCGAGACCTTCGGGCAGTTCCGCAACCTCGACACGCTCATCAACCTCGAGGTCACCGAGCTCGGGCGCATCAACGAGCTGATCCAGACCATGAACATCTCCGAGCTCAACCGCTTCCTCTCCCAGCAGCGGGCCAAGGGTTCCGACGAGATCAACATCATCGAGGTCGAGCGCCACGCCCGCTACGCCTACCCCCTGTCGACGTTCATCCTCACCCTGATCGGCGTCTCGCTCTCGTCGCGCAAGGTCCGCGGCGGCACCGGTCTCCACATCGGCATCGGCACCGGCCTGTGTTTCTCCTACATCCTCTTCAACCGCTTCTTCGAGGAGTTCGCCAAGAGCGGTTCGCTGCCGCCGTGGCTCGCCGTCTGGCTCCCCAACATCATCTACCTGTTCATTGCGGTCTACCTCTACCGGAAGGCCCCGAAATAACCCCGACACTATGGAGAAGTTCTCTTCGCTGCACAGCCGCCTGCAGCATCGTTATCCGTTGGCTTACAATCTGGCGCTCATCGCAGCTATCGTCTTGGCGCTGGCCGTCGCGGCCCACGTCGTCATGCAGATCGGTACGCGCCACGGCTCGCGCCGCACGGTGCCCGATTTCTCGGGCGTCCAGTTGCTCGAGGCCCAGCGTCTGGCCCGTCGCAGCGACCTGCGGCTGCAGATCAACGATTCGCTGTTCGTCCCCGTCTACGAGGGCGGCATCGTCCTCGACCAGCTGCCCAAGGGGGGCGTCGAGGTCAAGCCCGGCCGTACGGTCTACGTCACCATCAATTCGTTCCGGCAGAAGATGGTCCCCGTGCCCTACGTCGCCGACCGGTCGCTCCGTCAGGCCAAGAACATGCTCGAGATCGCCGGGCTCGAGATCGCCCAGCTCGTCTACCGCACCGACATGGCCACCAACTACGTCCTCGACCAGTACCTCGGCAAGCAGAAGATCACCGAGGCTTCCTCCGTCGAGGCCGAAATGGGTTCGGGCGTCACGCTCTACGTCGGCGTGCAGCCCGGCCACGGGGTCACCGTCGTGCCGCAGGTCATCGGGCTCTCGTTGCGCGACGCCAAGAGCCGCCTGTGGGAGTTGGGGCTCAACGTCGGCAAGGTGACTTTCGATTCCGATATCAACTTGCTCAACCAGAAGGACGCCTACGTCTACATGCAGAATCCCGCGGCCGAGCGCCGCACGCAGCTCGGCGCCAAGGTCGATATCCGGCTCACGCTCGATACCCGCAAGATCGCCGACCGGCTCGAGGAGGCCCGGCTGCAGGCCGAGGAGGCTTTCCTGGAGCGGCAGCGCGCCGAGGAGGAGCACGCCGGCGCCGAGGTGCACGACAGAGGCTTTTTCGATTGATGACCGACGAGCGTTACATAGACGACGAGTTGTTGTCCGACGATCCCGTTTCGGGCGAGGAGGACAGCGAGCAGGAGGGGCTCTACGAGCACTTCTCCGTGGTCGCCGACAAGGGGCAGACGCTCCTGCGGCTCGACAAGTTCCTCGTCGCCCGCATGGAGCATTGTTCGCGCAACCGCATCCAGGCTGCGGCCGACGGCGGCAATATCCTCGTCAACGGCAAGCCCGCCAAGTCGAGTTACAAGGTCAAGCCCCTCGACCGCATCCGGATCGTCCTGCCCTATCCGCGGCGCGACAACGAAATCCGCCCCGAGAACATCCCGCTCGATATCCCCTACGAGGACGACGACCTGCTCCTCGTCAACAAGGAGGCCGGCATGGTCGTCCACCCCGGCGTCGGCAATTGGTCGGGGACCTTGGTCAATGCGCTGGCCTGCCACCTGCAGGGCACCGCTATCGCCGACAGCGGCGAGATGCGCGCCGGGCTGGTCCACCGCATCGACAAGAATACTTCGGGGCTGTTGGTCGTCGCCAAGAACGAGCAGGCCCACGCCCGGCTGGCCAAGCAGTTCTTCGACCACTCCATCTACCGGCGCTACGTCGCTTTGGTGTGGGGCGACTTTCCCGACGACGAGGGGACCATCACCGGCAATATCGGCCGCAGTCCGCGCGACCGGCAGAAGATGTTCGTCTTCGAGGACGGTTCCGACGGCAAGCACGCCGTGACCCATTGGCGCGTGCTAAAACGTTATAACTACGTCACTCTCGTCGAGTGTCGGCTGGAGACGGGCCGCACCCACCAGATCCGCGTCCACATGGCGTGGCAGGGCCACCCGCTTTTCAACGACGAGCGTTACGGCGGCGACCGCATCCTCAAGGGTACGACGTTCGCCAAATACAGGCAGTTCGTCGAGAATTGTTTCGCCCTCATGCCGCGGCACGCGCTCCACGCCCAGTCGCTCGGCTTCGAGCATCCCTCGACCCATCGCGAGATGAAGTTCGAGAGCGAGCTGCCCGACGATTTCCGCGCCCTGCTGGCCAAGTGGGAGAGCTATAAACAAAATGAAAATTGAAAAGCGCAAGGTGAAAAGCATCTGTTAAAACGTTTTAGCAAACACCTTTCACTTCTCTCTTTTCACCTTTCACTTTTAACTTTATTCAAGTGGATATAATTCTCAAATACTTCCCCGGCCTTACCGAGGAGCAGCGGCGGCAGTTCGCGGCGCTGTGGGACCTCTACGCCGACTGGAACGCCAAGATCAACGTCGTGTCGCGCAAGGATTTCGACCAGCTCTACCTGCGGCACGTGCTCCATTCGCTGGCTATCGCCAAGGTCTGTGCGTTCGAGGCCGGGGCCCGGGTCCTCGACGTCGGCTGCGGGGGCGGCTTCCCCTCGGTTCCGCTCGCGATCCTCTTTCCCGAGGTGCGGTTCACGGCCGTCGATTCCATCCGCAAGAAGATCGCCGTGGTCGAGGGGGTCGCCGCCGGAGCGGGTCTGCAGAATCTCACCCCTCGCTGCGCGCGGGTCGAGAGCCTCTCCGAGCGCTTCGATTACGTCGTCTCGCGGGCCGTCACGGCCATGCCCGAGTTCGTCGGGTGGGTGTGGAACAAAATCGAAAAAGGGCAGCGCGGTTCGCTGCCCAACGGGATTCTCTACCTCAAGGGGGGCGATCTGGCCGAGGAGCTGGCCCTCACCCGCAGGCGCTGGACCCTCTACGACATCGCCCGTTTCTTCGACGAGGAGTTTTTCGAGACCAAAAAGGTGGTCTACACTCCGAGATAGGTTGAAAGGTGAAAGGTGGCNGATTAAAACGTTTTAGCAAACACCTTTCACTTTTCAACTTTCAACTTCTCTCTTTTCATCTTTTCAGCACTTTCCGCACGTTGTCCATGAATTCTTCGGCCGACATCGCACCTTGGATGCGGCCCAGCAGTTCGCCCTTGGTGTCGAAGATCAGATAGAGCGGAATCGAGCCGCTGCCGTAGCGTTTCATCAGCTCCTTGCCCGTCGCCTGGTCGGTGTCGTACTTCGCCGCCACGAACCGCTGGCTCATGAAGTCGCCCACGTCCTTGCGCGAAAATACGTGCCGCTCCATCATCTTGCAGGGCGGGCACCACGACGCATAGAGGTCGATGAAGACCAGCTTGCCCTCCTTGACCGCCATTTCGCGTACGGCGTCCGTCGATCGGGTCTCGAACTTCACCTGTGCCTGTGCGGCGCCCGCTGCGAGCACTGCCGCCAGAATAAGCATCCATTTTTTCATATCGCGTTGTTTTCGGTTTTGTTCGGTTCGCTGCAATTTCCGCACCTTTCCGACGGGTGAAAGTGGAAAGGTAAAAAGTATTCTTCGGAAAAAATTTTCACCTTGCACTTTTAACTTTTCACCTTTTCCGAGGTGCTCAGCAGTCCGCAGGCGGCCTGTATGTCTTCGCCGCGCGAGGCCCGGATCGTGGTCTGAATGCCCCGTGCCGTGAGTGCGTCGCGGAAGCGGATCATCCCGGCGTCGTCCGGCGAGAAGTAGGGCGAGCCGGGTATCTTGTGGAAGCGGATCAGGTTGATGCGGCATTTGATGCCGTCCAAGAGACGGCACAGTTCGCGGATATGGCGCGGCGAATCGTTGAGCCCCTCCATGAGGATATACTCGAATGAAACGCGTCGCTGGTGCGTGAAGTCGTAGTCGCGCAGAATCGCTGCCGTCTCGGCGATCGGCCACGCCTTTTCCACCGGCATGATGGCGGCGCGTTCGTCGGCGAACGGATTGTGCAGGCTCACGGCAAGGTGCACTTTCGTCGCTTCGAGGAAGCGGCGCAACTGGGGCACCACGCCCGCCGTCGACACCGTCACGCGCGTCGGCGACCAGCCGAAGCCCCACGGCGCCGTGATGATCCCGAGCGCCCGCAGCACCTCGTCGAGGTTGTCCAGCGGTTCGCCCATCCCCATGAATACCAGATTCGTCAGCCGGTCGCGTTCGGGCAGCGAGACGATCTGGTTGAGGATTTCGGCCGCCGTCAGCGAGTGCTGCAGCCCCTGCCGCCCCGTGGCGCAGAAGCGGCAGCCCATGCGGCATCCGGCCTGCGACGAGACGCAGAGCGTCGCCCGCTCGCCGTCGGGGATGTAGGCCGATTCGATGTAGGCCCCCCGGTGGGTGCGGAAAAGGTATTTCTTGGTGCCGTCGACCGATTCCGACACCCGCACCGGCGCGCTCAGCGCCCGGCCGAACCGCCGGCCCAGCGTCTCGCGGTGCGCCGCGGCGATGTCGCTCATGCGCTGCGGGTCCTCCTCGTGCCGCCCGTAGAGCCACCGCGCCAGCTGCCCGGCGGCGAAGCGGGGCATCCCCAGCTCGCGGCACAGGGCCGCCAGTTCGTCGGGCGTGCGGCCGTAGAGATATTCCGTGTCAGCCATGTCGTTGGTCGGTAGAACGTTTTCCGCAGACAAAAATAGACAAAAGTTGAAGATTTTTTGCCGCGGGCCGTTCGATTTTGAAATTTTATCCCTATATTTGTGGTGCAAGTGCGTGCTCCGGTGCGCCGCCAACCGAAAACGTCAAAAAACTTCATAGATGGAAATCAAGAAATCGCCCAAGGCAGACCTCCAGAACAAGCGGGGTCTTCTGCTCGAAATCGGTCTTATCATCGCACTGGCGCTGGTAATAGCGGCTTTCGCCTATACGCCGAAGGAGCATCGCATCGAGAAGGTCGACCTGAACTACGGTCCCGTCGACGAGCAGATCGTCGAGATCACGCGGCAGGATCAGAAGCCGCCCGAGCCTCCCAAGAAGGTCGAGGTGAAGGTGATCGCCGACCTGCTGCAGGTGGTGACCAACGAGACCAAGATCACGACCGACGTCGATTTCGCCGACTTCGACGAGAACACCGAGGTGCTCCAGCAGGTGGAGGTCAAGGAGGAGGTCATCGAGGACGATCAGCCGTTCCTCACGGCCGAGACCATGCCTTCGTTCCAGGGCGGCGACCTCAATACGTTCCGCGGCTGGGTGCAGCAGAACGTGCGTTTCCCGCAGATCGCCTTGGAGAACGGCATCTCGGGCCGCGTGGTGCTGTCGTTCGTCATCGAGAAGGACGGCCGTCTGACCAACATCCAGGTGCTTCAGACCCCCGACCGCTCGCTCTCCGAGGAGGCCATCCGCGTGCTGAACAAGTCGCCCAAGTGGAGCCCCGGCAAGCAGCGCAACCAGGTCGTGCGCGTGAAGTACACCCTGCCGGTAGACTTCCGCATGCAGAACTAAGAGACATCGTTCGACAGATCGAGGGTATCCGCTTTCGGGCAGATACCCTCGTTTACGATCGGACGGCGGGGTGCGCGGCGGGGCNGNCGGATTNCCGGATGCCGCTCGNGGACTTCCGCAGNNAAAAGCCGGATGCGGAGCGAACGGCGGCCCGGAGCCGCGGCGGCGAAACACGGCTCCGAAGCATAGCACGAAGTTTGCCGCCCCGTATCCGCTCCGCGCGCCGGAGAATTTTAAGTTGACGAAAATTTTGGAGGAGAACAAAAATACCGCTTCCGTCCCCGCTTCGGAGCGCTTCGAGCGGGCCGTGCTGGTGGCCGTCGTCCGCGACGGTCAGGAGCCGCGGCAGGCCGAGGAGTTNCTGGCCGAACTGGAGTTTCTGGCCGAGACGGCCGATATCCGTGCCGTGCGCCGCTTCACGCAGCGCCTGCCGCAGCCCTCGTCGCGCATCTACGTGGGTCCCGGCAAGCTGGAGGAGATCGCCGGATANTGCCGCGAGAACGAGATCGACGTGGTCATCTTCGACGACGAGCTCTCGCCGTCGCAGACCCGCAACATCGAGAAAGCCATGCCGTGCCGCATCCTCGACCGCACGCGTCTGATCCTCGATATCTTCCTGTCGCGGGCGCAGACGGCCTATGCCAAGACCCAGGTNCAGCTGGCCAACTACGANTACATGCTGCCCCGCCTGTCGGGTCTCTGGACCCACCTCGAACGNCAGCGCGGCGGCACGGGCACCCGCGGCGGCGCCGGCGAGCGCGAGATCGANACCGACCGCCGCATCATCCGGGGCCGNATCGCCAAGCTCAAGGAAGACCTCANNAAGATCGACCGCCAGATGGCCGTGCAGCGCTCCAACCGCGGGCAGCTGGTGCGCGTGGCGCTGGTGGGCTATACCAACGTCGGCAANTCGACGCTCATGAACCTCATCGCCAAAAGCGAGGTCTTCGCCGAAAACAANCTCTTCGCGACGCTCGACACCACGGTCCGCAAGGTGGTCTTCGACAACCTGCCGTTCCTTTTGTCCGACACCGTGGGTTTCATCCGCAAGCTNCCCACCGAGCTCATCGAGTCGTTCAAGTCGACGCTCGACGAGGTGCGCGANGCCGACCTGTTGGTGCATGTGGTCGATATTTCGCATCCCCAGTTCGAGGANCAGATCGCCGTGGTGAAGCAGACNCTGCAGGAGATCGGCGCGGGCGACAAGCCCGTGTACCTGGTCTTCAACAAGATCGACGCCTATACCTACGTCCGCAAGGACGACGACGANCTGACGCCNCCGACGCGCGAGAACCTCTCGCTCGACGACCTGCGGCGCACCTGGATGGCGCAGACCGAGTCGCCCTGCATCTTCCTGTCGGCNCTCTCGAAGATCAACATCGAGAAATTCCGCTCCGACCTCTACGGCATGGTGCGCGAGATACACGCCGGGCGCTATCCGTTCAATAATTTTCTGTACTGACGACCGTCGTNNGAAACTTTTAAAACTTAAATAGCCATGGAGTTGCACATCCTCAGCCAGCAGGACACCGTTCTCAACAAGTTCATCGCCCAGATCCGCGACAAGCNGGTGCAGGCGGATTCGATGCGTTTCCGCCGCAACATGGAGCGCATCGGCGAGATCACGGCCTACGAGCTCTCCAAGGAGCTCGGCTATTCGCCNNAGNTCGTCGAAACGCCGCTGGGCGAGGCCCTCGTGCGGACGATCGACGACCGGATCGTCATCGCCACCATCCTGCGGGCCGGACTGCCGTTCCACCAGGGGTTCCTCAACTATTTCGACGACGCGCAGAACGCTTTCGTCTCGGCCTANCGCAAGAGCACCAAGGACGGCAAGTTCACCGTCAAGGTCGAGTATATCTCCTGCGGCGATCTCGAGGGCAAGACCCTGCTGCTCGTCGACCCCATGCTGGCTACGGGTTCGTCGCTCGTGCTGGCCTACAACGCTCTCTGCGAGCGGGGCGGCACCCCGGCCCATACCCACGTCGCAGCNGTCATCGCCAGCGAGCAGGGCGTCGACTACGTCATGAAAAACATGCCGCGGCAGAACACGACCCTGTGGGTCGCCGCCGTCGACGAGGAGCTCACCTCGCGTTCCTACATCGTGCCGGGCATCGGCGACGCGGGCGATCTGGCCTACGGGGAGAAGATCTGATGAAGCGCAGGCTGGCCTTTCTCTTTGNCGTATTCGCGGCGACGGCCTGCTTGATGGCCCTGCAGAAACCGCTGTTTCTGGCATGGCATGCCGTCGGGCAGGGCTTTTCGGCCGCCGATTGGTGGCAGGTCGTGCGGCACGGCTTTCTGCTCGACATGACCGTGGCGGGATACGTCACGGTGCTGCCGCTGCTCGCGGTGCTGCTGTCGCTGTGGGTCCGGCTGCCGGATCGGTGGATGCGGCGGGTGCTGACGGGTTATTTCGTCGTCGTGTCGGTGTTTGCGGCGGCGGTTTTCGCGGTGGATATCGCCCTCTACGAGCACTGGGGGTTCCGCATCGACGCTACGATTCTGATCTACCTCGCCGATCCGCGCGAGGCGATGGCCAGCGTCGATTTCTGGCTCGGGGTGCGGCAGACGCTGCTGTTCGCGGTCTATGCCGCGGCCATGATCGGGGCCTATTCCCGGGCGGTGCGGCTGTTCGACGGCGAGCCCCTCGGCTGGCGCCGGGCCCTGCCGTGGAGCGCAGGAGTGCTGCTGCTCGCCGGATGCGACTTTCTGGCGATCCGCGGCGGGCTGGGCGCTTCGGTGGCCAATGTGTCGAAAGTCTATTTCAGCTCGGAGATGCTGCTCAACCATGCGGCCGTCAATCCTGTTTTTTCGTTTCTGTCGAGTTTGGGCGACCGGACCGACTATGCCGCGGAGTATCCTTTCTATGACGAGGAGACCCGCGGGGAGCGGTTCGACGCAGTGCGCGGCAACCGTCCGGGAACGGAGCCTGCGGTGCAACTGCTGAAGCACCGGCGGCCCAATGTGGTGGTGGTGATTCTCGAGAGTTTCGCCCGCACGATCATGGAAGCCGAGGTCGGCGGCGAACCCGTCATGCCCCATATGCAGCGGCTCCGCACCGAGGGGGTGTGGTTCGAGAATTTCTTCGCCAACTCGTTCCGCACCGACCGCGGCGAGGTGGCCGTGCTGAGCGGCTTTCCCGCACAGACGCGTCTCTCGATCATGAAGCTGCCCGCCAAGAGCCGCGACCTGCCCTCCGTGGCCCGCTCGCTGGCCCGCGAGGGTTATCGGACCCGCTTCGTCTACGGCGGCGACCTCAATTTCACCAACCAGGCTTCGTATATGTATGCCACCGGCTGGCAGCGGCTTTTCTGGCAGAAGGATTTCGATTTCGCAACGCCCCCGGCCGACTGGGGCTACGACGACCGGGTGATGTGCGACTGGTTCGGCGAGCAGGTGATCCGCTGGAGCGCCGAGGGGGAGCCTTTTCTGGCGGGGCTGCTGACGCTGAGCAGCCATGTGCCCTACGACGTGCCTTACGACCGTTTCGACGACCGCATGTTCAACGCCATGGCGTTCTCCGACGAGTGCGTGGGNCGGATGATCGAACGGTGGAAAGCCTCGCCCGCGTGGGACGATCTGCTGGTGGTGCTCGTCGCCGACCACGGCTTCCCCTATCCGAAGACGCTGGCCTACAACGAGCCCCTGCGCCACCGCATTCCCATGATCTGGACGGGCGGCGCCGTGGAGGCGCCCCGCACCGTCGATGAATATGCTTCGCAGATCGACCTGTGCGCCACGCTGCTGGGGCAGCTGGGCGTGCCGCACGACGATTTCGATTACAGCAAGGATATCTTCGACCCGGCGCTTCCGAAGTTCGCCTACTACACTTTCAACGACGGCTTCGGCGTGGTCGACGCTTCGGGCGAGGCGGTCTACGATGCTGCGGCCGGGGGCATGGTCCGCGAGACGGCGCCCGGGCTGGCCGATATCGGCCGGACCCTGCTGCAGACGACCTACGTCGATATCGGCCGGCGGTAGCCGGTGCTCCCTGCGGGCGGCATCCCTCTTTTTAGGTATTGTCCGCTTCGGGAGGAAAAGTTAATTTTGCGACCTCAGAAAAAGCGTTTTTATGTACAATGCGGGCTATTCTTCCGACATGCGGATGTGCGATCTGGTGAGCGACCGCTATCCGGTGCTGCAGGTGATGAGCCGTTTCGGCATCGCCTTGGGATTCGGCGACAAGACCATCGCCGAGGTGTGCGCCGAGAACAAGGTCGATACCGATACGTTTCTGGCCGTCGTCGGTATTTCGGTCAGCCGGAACGGCGGCGAGGAGCTCTCGGGCCCCGTGGCCGTGCGGTCGCTGCTCGATTACCTGCATAATTCCCACGGCTACTTCCTCGGCTTCCGCCTGCCCGCTATCCGGCGCAAGCTCATCGAGGCCGTCGACTGCAGTCTGAGCGACGTGTCGTTCGCGATCATGCGCTATTTCGACGAGTATGTCGCCGAGGTCGACCGCCACATGTCCTACGAGGAGAAGTCGGTTTTCCCCTATGTGGAGGCGCTGCTCGCCGGGGAGAAGAAAGCCGACTATTCGATCGACGTTTTCCGCCGTCAGCACGACAAGGTCGAAGCGCGGCTGCGCGAGCTCAAGAACATCATCATCAAATACTACCCCTCGGGCGGCACCAACGAGCTCAACGGCGTGCTCTACGATATCTTCACCTGCGAGGAGGAGCTGGCGTCGCACAACGCCGTCGAGAACGAGCTGTTCGTTCCGGCCGTCGAGCGGCTGGCGGCCGACGGTACGGCGGAGGTGCGGCAGGAGCCCCTGAGCGCCCGCGAGCGCGAGATCATCGTCTGCGTCGTCAAGGGTCTCACCAACAAGGAGATCGCCGACGAGCTGTGCATTTCGACCCACACGGTCATCACCCACCGGCGCAATATTGCATCGAAATTGCAGATCCATTCGGCGGCCGGCCTGACGATCTATGCCATCGTCAACAAGCTGGTCGAACTCTCCGAAATCAAGGATTCCATTACCGGCAGCACCGAATGACGCACACCCACGGCCACCGTATTTCGTCGCTCAACCGCGCTTTTCTGATCGGCATCGCCCTCAACGTGTCGTTCGTCGCCGTGGAGTTTCTGGCCGGGTGGTGGTACGGTTCCATGGGGCTGCTCTCCGATGCCGGGCACAACCTCTCCGACGTGGCGAGCCTCCTGCTGGCCATGTGGGCGTTCCGGCTGGCGCAGGTGCGGCCCCGGCCGCGTTACACCTACGGTTATAAGAAAAGTACGATTCTCATCTCGCTTTTCAATTCGTTGATTCTGCTGATCGCCGTCGGGGTCATCGTCGCCGAGAGTATCGAGCGGATGATCCGCCCCGCGCCCGTTCCCGGGGCTGTCGTCGCCTGGACGGCCGGCATCGGGGTGCTGATCAACGGCTTTACCGCATGGCTTTTCATGAAGGACCGCAAGCGCGATCTCAACGTCGCGGGGGCTTATCTCCATATGTTCGCCGATGCGTTGGTGTCGGTGGGCGT
The DNA here is from genome assembly GCA_014796635.1 of Alistipes sp. Taxonomy (GTDB): domain Bacteria; phylum Bacteroidota; class Bacteroidia; order Bacteroidales; family Rikenellaceae; genus Alistipes. The sequence goes on along the minus strand of JAAVIK010000001.1, from coordinate 395,971 downwards.
CGTGGTGTCGGGGCTCGTCATTTCGTATACCGGCTGGACGATCGTCGATCCTATCGTGGGGTTGATCGTCGCCGCGGCGATCGTCGGTTCGGTCTGGTCGCTGCTGCGCGACAGCCTGCGCCTTTCGCTCGACGGCGTGCCCGCCGGGCTGGATATCGCCGGAATCGAGCGGCGCATGAGAAGCGTCGAGGGGGTCGAATCGGTCCACCACGTGCATGTCTGGGCTATCAGCACCACGGAAAACGCCCTCACGGCCCATGTCGTGCTGTCCGACCCGTGCATGTTGGTGTGCGTCAAGCCTAAATTGAAAGAGTTGCTGGCCGAGGCGGGGATCGCCCACGTCACGCTCGAATGCGAGACGGTCTCGGAGCATTGCAGCGGCAGCTGCGGATAAATTACGGCACCGGGTCATACCCGCTTCCGCCCCACGGGTGGCAGCGGGNNAGGCGCCGCAGCGTGAGCCAGCCCCCTTTCAGCGGGCCGTATTTGCGCAGGGCTTCCAGCGCATACTGCGAGCAGGTGGGCGTGAAGCGGCACGCGGGCGGCGTCAGCGGCGAGATGCAGAGCTGGTAGAACCGGACCAGCCCGATCAGAGGCAGGACCGCTGCCCGTTTACAGACGTTCCGCAATCGCTTCCAGAATCCGTCGCACGGCATGTTCGATCTGTTTGTAGGGAAGCACCTCTTTCGTCGAGTAGATCAGCGCCACGTCGAGGTCGGCGCTGTGTTCCGGCCGCTGCAGAATCTCCTTTTGCAGGCGGTAGGCCTCTTTGGTGCGGCGACGCAGCAGGTTGCGTTTGTTGGCCCGTTTGTGGAATTTCTTCGGGACCGAAAAAAGTACTTCGGTCGTGGCGGCCGCATCGGCTTCGGCATGCCATACGTAGCGGAACGGAAAGACGAATCCGCTTTGTCCGCTCTCGAACAGACGCCGGACGGCTCCGAGCGAGCGGAGCCGCTCTGTGCGGGGTAGCGAGCGGTCGGGCATGGCGGGATTATTTGCGGCTTTCGGCCGTGCGGCGCGTGCGGCTCTTGGCGAGCTTGTGCTGCTGGGTGCGCAGGAACTCCTCTTTGCGGGGGTCGTCCTGCAGCGAGACGGGCGCGATCTCCTCGCCGCGTTCGATCTTCGACAGGCAGAGGTCCACGGCCTTGGCCATCGACGGGGCTTCGGGGGTCGGGGCGTTGGCTGCGACGTAGAGCCCCGCATCGAGTGCCGCGCGGAGCGTTCCGTCGCCGAAGACGGCTACGGGGGGTATGCCGTCGGTGCCGAATTTCTCGGTGAGAGTCTTGACATCCGAGGGCGAATAGAGCGCCAGCAGGTCGTAGTCGGCCGGATGTACGTCGCTGAGGTCGGAGGCCACCGTGCGCGCCAGAATCACGGGATCGACGGCCAGCCGGAGCTTCGACAGCGCATCGGGCAGCTCGGGTTTGTGGGGCTCGCTGAGCGCCAGCAGGAACCGCTCCTCCTTGTGCTTGATTATGAGTTCGATGAGCGAGGTGAACGACCCGTCGGCGAACGATATCTTGCGTTTGCGNTAGACGATGTATTTCTGCAGATAGAGCGCCACGGCCTCGGTCTGGCAGATGTATTTCATGGTCTCGGGCACCGTGATGCGGGCCTCCTCGCAGATATGGAAAAAGCTGTCGACGGTGGTGCGCGAGGTGAATATGACGGCCGTATGCGTGAGTATCTCGACCCGCTGGGCGCGGAANTCCTTGAGCGACACGCCTACCACGCGGATGAAAGGCTGGTAGCCGATTTCGATTCCGTATTTGCGGGAGAGTTCGTAGAAAGGCGATTTCTCGACGATCGCCGGTTTCGGCTGCGAAACCAATACGCTGCTGATTTTCAACTGGCCTTGCTTTTTACGGTTTGTCGGTGGCTATCGCACCGCGATCAGCCACAGCAGGCTGAAAGGGAAGATTTCCACGGCGCAAAGGTACAAAAACCAATGCAAAATAGGAATTTTTTTTGCGATAAACAGATGAAGCGTCTCTCTGACATACAGGACAGCCGTAACGGCCGATTCGAGCAGGATGATGCCGAGCCAGAGCGTGCCGGTCTGCGGCGGACAGAGCGCGAGCAGCAGCAGCGGGGGCGTGGCCGCGACGACCGCCAGTGCGAAGTAGGTGCGCTTGAGCAGCCACAGCTGGGTCATGAANGGACGCGTCAGCGTGACCGTCGTCACGGTTTTCAGCACCACGGCCTGATAGGCCGTGACNGCCATCCAGATCGCCGCGAAAAGCAGCGCTGCGCCCATCTCCGCATGGTCGGGCAGCGGCGGCAGGGCCGCGTCGGCGAAGAACGTTTCGGCGATCCGCGTCATCGCTACGCCGATGAACANCAGACCGATAGCCGNCGATATCTTCAGAAAGCGGGTCAGCGTGTGGCCGCCCGGGTCTTCCATCAGCCGTTCGCTCGACGCCCGGTCGTGCGAAATCCGGTAGAGCAGCAGCTGGACGTCGCTTTTGTGGCGGTAGAGCAGTATGGCATAGACCGCGGCCAGCAGCAGCACGAGCCCCTCGAAAACGGGGTTTCCCGTGAACGGGCGGACCGGCTCTTCGTAGAAAACNGGCGTCGGGGCTACGACGATCGTGGTGCCCCCGAAGACTTCGCGGACCGCGGCACGGCGGTANNGTTCGGGCGCTGCGGCGAGCGAATCCGCCGCCGGCAGGGCCATAAGGAGCGAATCGCCGCCCGCCAGCGAATCGGCTCCGGACGGCATCGNCNGCGAATCGGCGTCGCTGTGTTGCGGCCGGCGGNCCGGGAGGGGCTGCGGCGTCTGTCCGGCCGGATCCGCGGACCGGAGCAGGGTGTCGGGGTTGGCAGCTTGTGCGGTTGTCATGGCTCGAAAATGCGTTTGAGCGTGATGCGGATCGTCGTCCCTTTGCCCGGCTCGGAATCGATGACGGCGATGCGTCCCTGGTGGTACTCCTCGACGATGCGGCGCGAGAGCGAGAGCCCCAGCCCCCAGCCGCGGGTCTTGGTGGTGAATCCCGGCTCGAAGATGCGCTTCCAGTTGCTTTTAGGGATGCCCTTGCCCGTGTCGCGGACGTCGATCATCACATGGCGTTCGTCCGCAGAGATGCGCACCTCGATCGAGCCGTGGCCCTGCAGGGCGTCGAGCGAGTTTTTCATGAGGTTTTCGACCACCCACTCGAAGAGCGCCGCGTTGATGTTGGCCTGCACGGGAGCGATGGCCAGCCCGTTGTAGTCGAGCGTCACGTTGCGGGGGATGCGCTTGCGGAAATACATGACCGATTCGCCCACCGTCTCGTTGATATTGGCCGGGGCGAGNGGCGTCTCGGAGCCGATTTTCGAGAAGCGGTCGACGATCTTCATCAGGTGGGCGAGGTCCTTGTTCATCTCCTCGACGGCCGATTGGTCGACGGGCTGCGAACGCAGGTACTCGATCCACCCCAGAAGCGACGAGGTGGGGGTGCCCAGCTGGTGGGCGGTCTCCTTGGCGAGGCCGATCCATACGCGGTTCTGCTCGTCGTGCTTGGTCGAGCGGAAAGCGATGAAGCCCAGGAGAATGAAGACCGTCACCACTACGATCTGCACGTAGGGGAACCAGTAGAGCGACTTGAGCAGCTTCGAGCGGCCGTAGAAGATGATGTGGTAGTGCTCGTCGGGCCACCAGAAACGTACGGGCCGCGGCGGATTGGCTTCGGTGAAGTCGTCGATGCGGCGGCGCAGCAGGTCGGGGTGGTCGATGATCCGCTCGGGGATCAGATGCGAGGTGATGACTTCGAGGTTCTCGTTGGTGATGATGAACGGGATGTTGTTGTTCGTCGACATGATATCGGCCACCAGCGGGTCGGTCATGGCGCCCCCCACGGCATCGCGGTTGACGCGCTCCATGGCGTGGGCCCACAGCGCCACGTCGTGCTGTTCCTTTTCCCGGAGCCGGGTGGCCATGTTGTTGGTGTAGAGCAGCGACAGTGCGCCCAGAAGCACACCGACGACGATCACCACCACCCGGTTGCGGAACGAAAGCATGCGACGGAAGTTCATCGGCGGGGGTTATTTGCGGCGCGTGTCCTGTTCGGCGAGGATGCGGGCGTACTCCTGCGGGTCGCGCAGCACGCCGACGGCCTGCAGCACCTCTTTGTCTTCGGGCAGCGAGCGGGCTACGACCGCTTCCGAGTAGCCGTGGCGCAGGACGATATCGTTGTTGATCGAGCGTTCGATCTCCGCGCGGTAGGTCTCCATGTTGGCCTGCGTGTCGTCGTGCAGGTCGGCTTCGAGGGTCTCTATCTGCCGTTCGATCTCCTCGAAGCGGTCGGCCTTGGCTGCTTCTTTGAGCTGCCGGAGCGCACGGCGCGAAGCCGATTCGTAGGGCACATCCTTGTCTTGCATGAAGCGTTTGAAGTCGTCGTAGTCGGCTTCGCCGATCGTGAAGGCGGTCAGATCGGCCGGCTTTTCGGGGTGGCGGCGCATGTATTCGTCGCCGAAGTCGTCGATGAAGCCCAAGGCATAGAGCGTCGCGGCGAAGCGGCTGATGTATTCGGGTTCGGTCGGCAGGTCGGGCATGATGCCNCCCCCGTCGTAGACCTTGCGGCCGGCGCGGGTGGCGAATTCGGAGATGAGCGAATCGGGNACCGTGCTGACGGCGCCCTCCTGCGAGTGCGAGTAGTCGATGGNNTGGATGCAGCGGCCCGACGGGATGTAGTATTTGGCTGTCGTGAGTTTCAGCATGGCGTTGTAGCCCAGCGGGCGGGTCCCCTGCACCAGNCCNTTGCCGAACGAGCGCTGGCCGATGAGCACCGCGCGGTCGAGGTCCTGCAGGGCGCCCGCCACGATCTCGGCGGCCGAGGCCGTGCTGCCGTTGACCAGCACCGCCAGCGGCAGGTCGGGAAAGGCCGGTTCGGCGGCGGTGCGGTAGCTCTGCTTCGANTCNTCGGTGCGGCCCTTGGTGCTNACCACTTCGGTGCCTTTGGGTACGAACATCGACAGAATCTTGACGGCCTCCTGGAGGATGCCGCCGCCGTTCGACCGGTANTCGAGGATCAGCCCCTCCAGCGGTCCCTCCTCGCGCAGCCGTTCGATCGCCGCGCGCATCTCCTCGTAGGAGCCNTCGGTGAAGTCGCTGTGGCGGAGGTAGCCGATGCCCTCGGCGACGCGGCCGGCGTAGGGTATGCTCGGGATGGCGATGCGTTCNCGCGTAAGNGTGCAGGCNTACTGCGTGCCGTCGAGCCGTTCGACGGTCACCTTCACCTGCGTGCCCGGATCGCCCTTGAGCNNGGCCGACACCTGTTCGGTGGTGAATCCCCGGGCGTCCTTGCCGTCGATGGCGAGAATNTTGTCGCCGATCTTCAGCCCGGCCCGGTCGGCCGGCGAACCTTTNTAAGGCTGGGCGAAGACCACCCGGTCGCCCTTTTTGCGGATCAGCGANCCCACGCCGCCGTATTTGCCGGTGGTCATCAGCTCGAAGTCGGAGACNTCGTCCGCCGGGATGAACTCGGTGTAGGGGTCCAGATCGCGGACCATGCCCTGCGCTGCGCCGAGCATCAGCTTGTCGGGGTCGACGGGGTCGACGTATCCGATCGACAGCTCGCGCATCATGTTGACCGCGATTTCCATGTTGCGGCCCAGTCCGAAGTCGTTGCGGCCGCCGAAAGTCAGCAGNCCGGCAGCGGCCGTCGCGGCGGCCGCCGTNAGCAGGTAACGGTATTTTCTATTCATTGCGTCCGATCATTTGTATGTACGATTCGAGCCGGTATCCGACCCGCGCCACACCGCGGCGGATGCCGTCGAGCAGGATGCAGGGGCCCTCCTGCGACACTTCGATCCGGTCCTCGAANAGCAGCAACAGCCGGTGTNCGAACCNCTCGGCCCGGAANGTCATCCTGCCGTCGGCTTCGCTCNCCAGCGAAAACCCTGCCGAGCGGAANGCGTTGACGATCTGCTGGCGGTGGCGCGCCGTGTCGCCCTCGANCCGGCGGCGGATGAACCCGAAGCGCGGGTAGAACGCNGCCAGCACCGCGATCGCNCCTAAGAGCGTCAGGTAGCGCGTCGTGTGGAACATCACNTAGAGCGTGTCGTCGAGCGACAGCGCCGAGGTTCCCGTTGCCAGCATCAGGGCCATGAGCGCNGCGCACAGCACGCACAGCGAAACGAAATATTTGAGCGAGCGAAGAAAATAGTTCATATCAGGTGAAAAGTGAAAGGTTGTTTATTTCATGCAGGTTTTCCCGAAAGCGGACGGCGGCAACTCTTCATTGCGGATTGCTTCCGCCACCTGCTGCATCAGCCATTTGGGGGTCGAGGTGGCNCCGCAGATGCCTACGGATGCCGCCCCCTCGAACCATTCGGCCTGCAGTTCGGCGGCTTCTTCGATCTTGTGCGTGCGCGGATTGGCCGCCCGGCACACCTCGAACAGCACCTTGCCGTTCGACGATTTGCGGCCGCAGACGAAGACCACCGCATCGAAGCGGGCGGCGAATTCGGCCAGATGCCGTTCGCGGCCCGAAACNTGCCGGCAGATCGTGTCGTCGATGCGCACGGCGGCCGGATCGGCGGCCCGGCGGCGCATCTCGGCGCTCAGCCGCTCGAAAAGCGCGATGCTCTGCGTCGTCTGCGACAGAAAGAGGATCGGACGCCGGAAGTCGATCTGTTCGAGGTCCGCTTCGTTNTCCACCACGATCGTCGGCTCGGCCACCTGTCCNGTGAGGCCCACCACTTCGGCGTGGCCCCGTTTGCCGAGGATGACTACTTGTCCCCCTACAGGCCGCATCTCCGCATGGGCCCGTACGACATGGGCCTGCAGCCGCGCCACTACCGGGCACGTGGCGTCGATGATGCCGATCCCCAGNCGTGCGGCCTCGGCATAGGTCATCGGNGGTTCGCCGTGGGCGCGGATCAGNAGGCGTCCGCCCGCCGCCTGTTCCATCTCCGGGCGGGTCAGGGTCCGCAGCCCCAGNCGTTCGAGCCGCTGCACNTCGATCCGGTTGTGGACGATATCGCCCAGCGAGTAGACCGCACCGCCCTCTGCAAGGGCGGCTTCGGCTTCGTCGATCGCCCGGACCACCCCGAAGCAGAATCCCGATTTATCGTCGATCTCGATCCGCAAGTCGAATGATTGAGNGTGATAGTCGATGAGGTGCGGGAGTTATTCCTTATCCGTCGGGTGGGTCCGTTCGGCGAACAGCTTCAGAAACCACTCCATCTGTTCGGCGACGGTCATGCGGCTGTTGTCCAGCACCACGGCGTCTTCGGCCTGCCGCAGGGGCGATATCGCGCGGCTCATGTCGGCGGCGTCGCGTTCGCGGACGTTGCGTTCGATCTCCTCGAGGGTCACCTCCTGGCCCTTGGCCGTGAGTTCGTCGTAGCGGCGCTGCGCCCGCACGGCCGGATCGGCCGTCATGAAGAGTTTGAGCTCGGCGTCGGGGAAGACCACCGTGCCGATATCGCGGCCGTCCATCACCACCCCGCGGCGNCGGCCCATCTCCTGCTGCATGGCCACCAGCTTNTTNCGCACGGCNGGAATGGCGCTCACCCGACTGACGCAGTTGCTCACCTCGATGGTGCGGATCTTGCCCTCGACNAGGTCGCCGTTGACATAGATATCGCTCGCGCCGCGTGCGGGGTTGAAGCGGAACGTGATGGCGATCCGGTCGAGCAGCCGGCAGACGGCTTCTTCGTCGACGATGCCCGAGCGGATGGCGNCGNGNTCCAGTGCGTAGAGCGTCACGGCGCGGTACATGGCGCCCGTGTCGATGAAGATGTAGCCCAGCCGCGCCGCGATGGCTTTGGCGAAGGTGCTCTTGCCGCACGACGANAAGCCGTCGACGGCGATGATGATCTTTTTGTCAGTGGCCGACATGGGGGAAGATATCGAAAAAGGTGGATAATATCGTGTAGAGGCCCAGAATGCCGATGACCGCTCCGGCGACGTGGTTGATCGTCAGCATGTGGCGCGGCCGGAAGCGGCGCCGGAACAGGTTGATGAAGAACGCCAGAAAGGTCCACCAGGCCGTCGCGCCGCCGAAGAATCCCGCAATGACGAANACGGCGCTCAGAAAGCCGCTGAAACCCTCGCCGCGGACGTCGCCGCTCGAGATGTNGAAGACGGCGAAGAAAGCCAGAATGTAGGGGATCACCATGATGAAGTTGGCGATCGTCAGTCCGAAGATCGACACGAAGTCCTGCCACAGNGAGCTCCTCCCGGCCCGGTTGCGGCGGATCTGCGGNACGGGGTTCTGCGAGAAGATGAAGATGCCCACCCCGATGACCAGCAGTCCTCCGACGATGCGCAGGATCGTGTTGTANTGTTCGATCTGGCTCTGGAGCATCGAGTAGAAGAAGAACGCCGCCATGGCCATGAAGGTGTCGGCGCAGGCGACCCCGATGCCCGATACGATGCCCGAGCGCCGGTTCTTGGAGAGCGTGCGCTGGATGCACAGCACCGCTACGGGGCCGACGGTGATCGACGCCGCGATGCCTACGCAGATGCCGCGGAAAAGGAGTTGCAGTATTTCGAGTGACATAGCTCGGGGTTCCGACGTGCGAAGATACGAATAAGCGAGGGCAAAAGCAAACTTGTTTGCATTTTTGCCGAGCGGGAGTATCTCAGCGAAGCTAAGATTATGAATAAGCGAGGGTAATGCCAAATTTATTTGAGCAATGCCGGGCGGGAGTATCTTGGCAAGGGCTAAGATACGAAGAAGCTGCGATATTCGTGCGGGCCTCGTCCGAAAAAANGGGCCGCAGGCTCTCCGAATCGTCGGATATGTTGATAAAATATCGAAAACTTTGGCGCCGCACTTGCATAACGGGTGGCGGAAACAGGTATTTTTGCACCTGTCATCAATCTTTCGGAATCCTATGGCGGAGATGAAACAGTTCGGGCTCGACGTGGAGTTGGACGAGCAGGTGGCGCAGGGCCACTATTCCAATCTGGCGATCATATCGCATTCTACTTCGGAGTTCATCGTCGACTTCGCGACCGTGNTGCCGGGCGTGCAGAAAGCCCGGGTCAAAAGCCGGATCATCCTCACGCCCGANCATGCCAAGCGGCTNCTGCGCTCGTTGCAGGANAANATCGTCCGCTACGANAGCAGCGTCGGCAAGATCGAGATTCCCTCGCCCCAGCCCTCCGACGCGGGGCCCAAGATGGGGGAGGCGTAATGAAAAAGAGGAGCC
>JAAVIK010000001.1:369863-386822 GCA_014796635.1 Alistipes sp. | reverse complement strand
GGCTCCTCTNTCTTTTCGGTCCGGACCGATGTTATAGCGCTTCCGCNACTACATAGGTGCTGCCGCCGATGAAGATCATNTCTTCGGGTGCGGCCAGNTCGCGGGCGCGGNCCAGCGCTGCGGCGACCGTCTCCGCCGTCTCGCNNTCGAGACCGNAGGCCGNCGCCTTGGCCGCCAGCTCGGCGGCGGGCAGCGCCCGGTGGGTCTGNGCCGCCGTNAAGATGTAGTGCGCCTCGCGGGGCAGCAGCGGCAGGATGTGCGCCANGTCCTTGTCGCGTACGAATCCCATTACGCAGTAGAGTTTCTTGTGCGGCGTCGCTTCGAGCTGTTCGGCGACGTAGGCGATGCCGTGGGCGTTGTGGCCCGTGTCGCAGATCGTCAGCGGCTCATCGGCGATCTTCTGCCAGCGGCCCATGAGCGCCGTGTTGGCCGCCGCATGGCGGATTCCCTCTACGAATGCGCGGCGCGAGATGGTCAGCGGCGTCTCCTCGTGCAGGAAGTCGACCGTCGCGGCCGCCGTCACGATGTTGCGGCGCTGGTAGCCGCCCGCCAGATCGAGCGTCAGGTCGTAGGCCCGGTTGTCGCGGGCGCGGCGCAGGCGGAACTGCTGGCCCGTTTCGTCGGGGCGCTGCTCCTCGCATGCGAACACCTGCTCGGCGTAGACGACTTTCGACTTGTTGGCTGCCGCGGCCTGTTCGATGACCGGGTTGTAGCGCTCGTCGCTTTCGCCTACTACCACCGGGATGCTTTTCTTGACGATTCCCGCTTTCTCGGCGGCGATCTTTTCCAGCGTGTCGCCGAGGAGGTCGGTATGATCCAGTCCGATGTTGGTGATGACGCTCACGATCGGCATGATGATGTTCGTGGCGTCGAGCCGTCCCCCGAGCCCCGTTTCGATGACGGCCACCTCGACGTCGCTCTGCGCGAAGTAGTCGAACGCCATGGCCGCCGTCATCTCGAAGAACGAGAGGTCCAGCTCCATCATCTTGTCGTGGTGCTTGTCGACGAAGTTCACCACTTTCTGCTTGGGGATCATCTCGCCGTCGACGCGGATGCGTTCGCGGAAGTCCTGCAGGTGGGGCGACGTGAAAAGCCCCGTGCGGTAGCCCGCCTGCTGGAGCACCGAGGCGACGATATGCGACACCGAGCCTTTGCCGTTGGTGCCCGCCACGTGGACCGTGAAGAAGTTGCGCTGGGGGTTGCCCATGTGGCGGCAGAACGCGGCGATGCGCTCCAGCCCCGGCTTGTAGGCCGTGGCGCCTTTGGTTTCGTAGGCCGGCAGGGCCTGGAAAAGGAATTCGAGGGTCTGGGTGTAGTTCATTATCGTACGAGATGATTCCGTTTTCGGATGCGGTAGGCGGCGAAGTAGAGCAGCGAGAGCAGCAGCAGGTATTCGGCGATGCGGCCGAGGTAGTCGCCGTAGCGGGTGTAGAAAGTCTTCTGCGAGTCGAGCGGCACGGCGGCCGTGAGGATGCCGCGTGCTTCCCAGCCGAGGGTCTCGCCTATGTCGCCGCGCGCCGAGATGAATCCCGAGCGCCCCGTGTTGGCCGCGCGGGCGATGGCGCGGCGGTGTTCGATGGCCCGCAGGCGCGAGATCGTGAAAAGGTGGCGGTAGCCCGGGGTGTCGCCCCACCAGCCGTCGTTGGAGACGATCGCCATGAACTGCGCGCCGCGCCGCACGAAGCCGCCGTAGAAGTCGCCGTAGAGCCCCTCGTAGCAGATCGCCGGACCCATGGCCGTGCCGTCGTGCGTGAAGACCGTGCCGTGCTGCCCCGCGCCGATCTGTCCGAGCGTGCCGCCGAGGTCGATGACCAGGAATTCGAGCCACTCGAAAAGCCACGGCAGGGGGGTTTTCTCCACGCCGATGACCAGCCGGCCCTTGTGGTGGAGCTGGCGGCGGCCCGTCGTGTCGAGCCCGAGCGCCGTATTGAAAATATCGTAGTAGCCGCGGCCGTCGGCATAGGCCCGGGCGGTGCGGCTTTGCATGCCCGGGTCGTAGTGGCGCAGGGTGTTGGCNCCCGTCACCAAAAGCGCGTCGGGCGTGCGGCGGCGCAGGGTGTCGAGCAGTTCGTCGAGGAATGCGCCCCCGACGGCCGGTTCCCGATAGTAGCCGGGCAGGGCCGTTTCGGGCAGCAGGATGAACTGCGCATCGGCCGGAACCCGGGCCAGCAGGTCGACGATGTTGCGCTCCTGCCGTTCGGCGTCGCTGTGGAACTTGTCGTAGCAGTCGACATTGGGCTGGACGATCGTCACGCGGGCCGTGCCCTCGTCGGGCTGCTCCCAACTCAGCCACATGCCGAGCGAGAGCGCCATGGGTACCAGCAGCATGGCTCCGGCGGCGACCCAGCGGCGCACGCTGTGCCGGGCCTGCCAGGCCTCGAAAAAGAGGATGTTGCAGAGGAGCACCCACAGCGAACCGCCGAAGACGCCCGTATATTCGTACCACTGCACCGCCCATACGTCGTGCGAAAAGCCGTTGCCCAGGATGAGCCACGGCCACGAAAATTCGCCTACGGTGTACCAGTATTCGGTGGCGATCCAGGCTGCGGCCAGCACGGTGTAGGCCAGCGCCTTGGGCGCCTTTTTCGAGACGGTGAAGTAGAGCATGAAAGCGACGAGGTTCAGCGTCGTCGAGGCCAGCGTCGCCGCGATGGGCCCCACGGGCGTGGCATACCAGATCCACCACACCGTCGCGGCGTTCCACAGCGCGAAAGTCAGCGCCGCCCANCCCAGCATCTGCCGCCACCCGCGCCGCGTCGCATCGCAGGTCGAAGCGATCCGCAGCAGCGGCACCAAGGCTACGGGCAGCGTGAGCCCCGAAAGCGAGAGCCAGCCGCCCGAAAGCAGGATGACCGAACCGACGACCGCTGCGATTTTGCGAGACATGGAGGGGATTTTTTTACGCCGGCAAAAGTAGTCAAACGCCTGCATATTTCAAACCGCGGCGGTCTGTTTTTANGAAAAATGATTATATTTACATTCCGAAAATCCGAAAAACTGAAAATAGAAGATGAAACCTACGCTTTTTGTGCTGGCGGCCGGCATGGGGTCGCGCTACGGCGGGCTCAAGCAGCTCGACGGGGTCGGCCCCTCGGGCGAGACGATCATGGACTACTCGATTTTCGATGCCGTGCGCAGCGGNTTCGGCAAGGTCGTCTTCGTCATCCGCCGCGATTTCGAGCAGGATTTCCGCGAGAANGTATTGTCTAAATACGAAAACCATGTTCCNGTGGAGGTCGTTTTCCAGTCGACCGACGCGCTGCCNGAGGGGTTCGTCTGCCCCGCGGAGCGGACCAAGCCGTGGGGCACCAACCACGCGGTGCTGATGGGCAAGGATNCGATCCGCGAGCCGTTCGCCGTCATCAACGCCGACGACTTCTACGGCCGCGACGGCTTCCGCGTGCTGGCCGACTGGCTGTCGCGGGCCGACGGCGCGGGGCGCTATTGCATGGTCGGCTACCGCGTGGGCAACACCCTCTCGGAGAGCGGCACCGTGTCGCGCGGCGTCTGCCGGACCGATGCCGGGGGCTATCTGACCGGGGTGACGGAGCGGACCGACATCGCCCGCATCGACGGCAAGATCGCTTTCACGGGCGACGACGGCCGGCCCGAGACGACTCCCGAGACGACCCCCGTGTCGATGAACATGTGGGGCTTCACGCCCGATTATTTCCGTTATTCGGAGGAGCTGTTCCGGACTTTCCTGTCGGAGAATATCGATCGGCCCAAGGCCGAATTCTATATCCCCTACGTGGTCAACGAGCTGATCGTCGGCGGCCGGGCGACGGTCGAGGTGCTCGACACGACGGCCAAGTGGTTCGGCGTCACCTATGCCGAGGACCGGCCGGGCGTGGTCGCCAAAATCCGCGCATTGGTCGACGCGGGCGAGTATCCCGAAAAGCTGTGGGATTGAGTTGAGGCAAGACGGAAAGAAAGTGCGCTGCTAAAACGTTTTAGCAGCGCACTTTCTTTGTTAAAATTCGGACGCGGTTAAAATTCGGACGCGAACGCGAAGCGGATATCCTTGAAGTTCTCCTGCGCCAACGCGAGGGCATAGCTCGTGTCGGCCAGAAAGACATCGCGGCCATGCTTATCGACGGCCATGTTGGTGTGCTTGCGGCGCTTGAAGTCGGCGAGCTGCTCGGCGTTGTCGCTCTCGACCCAGCAGGCCTTGTAGATCGAGATCGGCTCCCAGCGGCACGAGGCGTTGTATTCGTGCTCCAGACGGTATTGGATGACCTCGAACTGGAGCGCGCCGACGGTGCCGATGATCTTGCGGCCGTTGAGGGCGCTGGTGAAAAGCTGCGCCACTCCCTCGTCCATGAGCTGGTCGATGCCCTTGGCCAGCTGCTTGAACTTCATCGGGTCGGCGTTCTCGATGTAGCGGAACTGCTCGGGGGCGAACGACGGGATGCCCGTGAACTTGAGTGCTTCGCCCTCAGTGAAAGTGTCGCCGATCTTGAAGTTGCCCGTGTCGTGCAGACCCACGATATCGCCCGGGTAGGCGAAGTCGATGACCGACTTCTTCTCGGCCATGAACGCCGTCGGCGACGAAAATTTCATCTGCTTGCCGCTGCGGACATGCAGGTAGTTTTTGTTGCGCTCGAACGTGCCCGAGCATATTTTCAGAAAGGCGATGCGGTCGCGGTGGTTGGGGTCCATGTTGGCATGGATCTTAAAGACGAAGCCCGACATCTTGGTCTCCTGCGGCTCCACGGTGCGGCTCTCGGCGGGTGCCGGGCGCGGCGAGGGGGCGATGCGCACGAAGCACTCCAGGAGTTCGCGCACGCCGAAGTTGTTGACCGCCGAACCGAAGAAAACGGGCGCCAGCTCGCCGCGCAGGTAGGCGTCGCGGTCGAACTCGTCGTAGACCCCCTCGACCAGCTCGACGTCCTGCCGCAGCTGTTCGGCCAACTTGTCGCCGACGTGCTGTGCGAGCAGCGGCGAGGCGAGGTCGTCGATCTCCACGGTCGAGGCGTCGGCCGTCTGCTTCTCGTCCGAAGTGAAAAGCGAAAGATTCTTTTCGTAGAGGTTGTAAACGCCCTTGAACGTCGGGCCGTTGGAGATCGGGAACGCCAAAGGCCGCACGCGGATGTGCAGCTCGCGCTCCACCTCGTCCAGCAGGTCGAACGGCTCCTTGGAGGGGCGGTCGAGCTTGTTGATGAAGACGATGACGGGCGTTCTGCGCATGCGGCAGACGTCCATGAGCTTGCGCGTCTGGGCCTCGACGCCCTTGGCGCCGTCGATGACGATGATGACCGAGTCGACGGCCGTCAGCGTGCGGTAGGTGTCCTCGGCGAAGTCCTCGTGGCCCGGGGTGTCGAGGATGTTGATCTTGCAGCCCGCATACTCGAAGCCCATGACGGCCGTGGCGACCGAGATGCCGCGCTGGCGCTCGATCTCCATGAAGTCGGAGGTGGCTCCTTTCTTGATTTTGTTGCTCTTGACGGCGCCGGCCACATGGATCGCCCCGCCGAAGAGCAACAGCTTCTCGGTGAGGGTCGTCTTGCCGGCATCGGGGTGGGCGATGACCGCAAAGGTGCGGCGGCGCGCTATTTCGTCCTGTAAAGCCATTTCTTGGAAGTGAGAGTTGAAAGGTTAAAAGTGAAAGGTGCAAAGTCGGAAGCGAAAAGCGAATGACGGATGCGGTTCGGTCATATACATTTCACCTTTAACTTTTTACTTTTCACCTTGTTTGCAGTCTATATTGTAGTGGCAGCCCACCGATTCCTTGAGGTCGCGGCCCTGCTTGATGACCAGGTAGGCCACGGCGATCATGTTGCGCAGCTCGCACAGCTCGCGGTTGGGCTTGGTCTTGCCGTAGAGCTCCTCGGTCTCCTCGTAGAGGGTCGCCAGCCGGCGCATGGCCCGCTTCAGAGAGAGGTTCGAGCGGACGATGCCCACGTAGTTGGACATGATGGTCTGCATCTCGCGCTTCGACTGGATGATCATCAGCATCTCCTCGGTGTGCTGCGTGCCCTCGAAGTCCCAGTCGGGAATGCCCTCCTGGAATTCGGCCGTCGCCAGCAGTTCGGCGGCACTGCGCGCGGCCCGGTCGGCGTAGACCACCGCCTCGATGAGCGAGTTGGACGCCAAGCGGTTGGCCCCGTGCAGCCCCGTGCAGGAGGTCTCGCCCAAGGCGTAGAGCCGCTTGACCGAGGTGCGGCCCTCGGTGTCGACCCGCACGCCGCCGCAGCAGTAGTGGGCTGCGGGGGTCACGGGAATCAGGTCGCGCGTGATGTCGATGCCGATCGACTTGCACTTCTCGTAGATGTTGGGGAAGTGGCTGCGCACGGCGTCGGGGTCCTTGTGCGTCACGTCGAGGTAGACGAAATCCTCGCCGCGGCGGGTCATCTCGCTGTAGATCGCCCGGGCCACCACGTCGCGCGGGGCCAGCGACTTCATGGGGTGGTACTTGTCCATGAACTCCTCGCCCGACTGCAGGCGCAGGATCGCCCCGAAACCGCGCATGGCCTCGGTGATGAGGAAATTGGGCTTCTCGCCGGGGTTGTAGAGCGTCGTGGGGTGGAACTGGATGAACTCCATGTTCTCGGTCAGCGCCTTGGCGCGGTGGCACATGGCGATACCGTCGCCCGTCGCTACGACGGGGTTGGAAGTCGTCGAATAGATGTTGCCGCAGCCGCCCGTCGCCACGACGGTGGCCTTGGCGAGCATGGTCTCTATCTCGTTGGTCTTCTCGTTGAGAACGTAGGCCCCGAAGCAGGTCAGTCCCCGGGTGTGGCGCGTGACGAACTCGCCCAGATGGTGCTGGGTCAGCAGGTCGACGGCGAAATGGTGCTCCAGCACCGTAATATCGGGGTGGCGGCGGACCGCTTCGATGAGCGCCCGTTCGATCTCGGCCCCCGTGAGGTCTTCGTGGTGGAGGATGCGGTGTTCGCTGTGGCCGCCCTCGCGGTTGAGCTCGAAACGTCCGTCGGGGGTCTTGTCGAAGCGCGTGCCCCACGCGATCAGGTCGCCGATGCGGTCGGGGGCCTGGCGCACCACCAGCTCCACCGCTTCCTCGCGGCACTTGCCTGCGCCGCAGACCAGCGTGTCATGGATATGCTTCTCGAACGTATCCGGGGCGTAGGTCACCGAGCAGATGCCCCCCTGGGCATAGTTGGTATTGCACTCTTTCATTTCGCCCTTCGTCACGATGACGACATGCCCGTGGGCGGCGGCCTTGAGTGCGAAGGTGAGACCCGCGGCGCCGGAGCCGATCACCAGAAAGTCGGTTTTCATTTTGGTTTGAGAGCTTTATAGCGCTGCGAAGATACGAATAAGCGAGGGCAAAAGCAAACTTGTTTGCATTTGCCGAGCGGAAGTATCTCGGCGAAGCCAAGATACGAAAATAAGGTGAAAGTTGAAAAGTGAAAGGTGAACTTTGCCGGGCGGGAGTATCTTCAATGGAGTTAAAGATACGAAAAAAGTAGTAATTTTGCTGCACGATACATGGCAATTATGGAACGACACATAGCGATCGACGACTACCGCTACGACCTGCCCGAGGAGCGCATCGCCAAGTTCCCGCTGGCGGAGCGGAGCGATTCCAAGCTGTTGGTATGGCGCGGCGGCGAGCTGGCCGAAAGCCGCTTCCGCGACATCGCTGGGGCGCTGCCCGCCGGCGAGCTGCTGGTCTTCAACAACACCAAGGTGATCCGCGCCCGGCTGATCATGCACAAACCCTCGGGGGCCCGGATCGAGGTCTTCTGNTTGGAGCCCCGCATCCCGGCCGACTACGAGCGGGCGTTCGCGGCGACCGGCATGTGCGAATGGTCGTGCATCGTGGGCAACGTCAAGAAATGGAAAGAGGGCTGCGTCGCGATCGGCTTCGANTACNAGGGCCGCGCCGAGCAGCTGCGGGCCTGGCAGACGAGCGACGAGGGCCGCGAACGCACGGTGCGCTTCGAGTGGTCGGCACCCCTGACGTTCGGCCAGCTGCTCGAACACTTGGGCCGCATCCCCATTCCGCCCTACCTCAACCGCGAGANCGAGGAGATCGACAACACGCGCTACCAGACCGTCTACTCGAANTTCGAGGGGTCGGTGGCGGCGCCGACGGCCGGGNTGCACTTCACCCCGGAGCTNATCGGGGAGATGACGGCGGCGGGTTTCGGCTTCGAGGAGGTGACGCTCCACGTGGGNGCCGGGACGTTCCTGCCNGTCAAGGAGGAGGATGCCGCCCGCCACGCGATGCACACCGAGCACTTCGAGGTGCGGCGCTCGACGGTGGCGCGGCTCTTGGAGAAATGGGGNCGCATCACGGCNGTGGGGACGACTTCGGTGCGGACGCTCGAATCGCTGGCGGCACTGGGGTGGCGCATCCGNACGGCCGGAACCCCCGACGCCGGACGCGTCGTCGGGCAATGGGAGCTCTACGATATTCCCCACGAATATACGGGCCGCGACGCGCTGGCGGAGCTGCTGGCCTACATGGATGCGCAGGGGCTCGACCGGCTGAAGGCGGCGACGCAGATCATGATCACCCCTTTGGGCTACGAGTTCCGGGTGGTGAGCAACATCGTCACCAACTTCCACCAGCCCTCGTCGACGCTGNTGCTGCTCGTGGCGGCCTACGCGGGCGACGACTGGCGCCGCATTTACGACTACGCCCTTTCGCACGACTTCNGGTTCCTGAGCTACGGCGACTCGTCGCTGCTGATGCGGTAGGAGAGCCGCCGGTCCGGTCTGCGCCGGCTTCGGCGGNCGGAGCGTGAAAAAAATAACAGCGGGCGTCCGNGATTCGCAATAAATTCGTATATTTGCGGCGCTGTCCGTTTTCGGGCGGAAGCCTGCGGANCNCGCAGGAATTGCGGGTCTCCGCGAGGCGAAGGCTTCGGCCCGCCGGCCGAAGNCNNAAGTGCGGATTTGCAAAAGATTCAGTTACCAAATCAAATATTCAACTACCATGCAAATTGTAGAAGTTCACGCAAGAGAGATCCTCGANTCGCGAGGAAATCCGACCGTCGAGGTCGAAGTGCGCACCGTATCGGGTGCTTTCGGTCGTGCTGCCGTGCCGAGNGGCGCATCGACGGGTGAGAACGAGGCTCTCGAGCTTCGCGACGGCGACAAGAGCCGCTATCTGGGCAAGGGCGTTCTGAACGCCGTGAAGAATGTCAACGAGGTGATNGCTCCGGCCGTCATCGGCATGAACGTGGCCGACCAGGTAGGCATCGACAAGACGATGATCGCCCTCGACGGCACGAAGACCAAGTCGAAGCTGGGCGCCAACGCCATTCTGGGCGTTTCGCTGGCTGTGGCCCGCGCTGCCGCCGANTACTTCGGCATGCCCCTCTACCGCTACATCGGCGGTGCCAACGCCAAGACGCTGCCCGTGCCGATGATGAACATCATCAACGGCGGTTCGCACTCCGACGCCCCCATTGCGTTCCAGGAGTTCATGATCCGTCCCGTGGGCGCTCCCTCGCTCAAGGAGGGTCTGCGCATGGGNGCCGAGGTCTTCCACAACCTCAANAANGTGCTCCACGAGCGCGGTCTCTCGACGGCNGTGGGCGACGAGGGCGGTTTCGCTCCCGCGCTGAACGGCACCGAGGATGCCCTCGATTCGATCATCAAGGCGATCGAGAAAGCGGGCTATGTTCCCGGCAAGGACGTGAAGATCGGCATGGACTGCGCTTCGTCGGAGTTCTATAAGGACGGCATCTACGACTACACGATNTTCGAGGGNGACAAGGGNGCCAAGCGTACGTCGAANGAGCAGGTCGAGTACCTCAAGGGGCTGGTGGAGAAGTACCCCATCGACTCGATCGAGGACGGTATGTCGGAGAACGACTGGGAGGGTTGGCAGCTGCTGACCGCCACGATCGGCGACAAATGCCAGCTCGTGGGCGACGACNTGTTCGTGACGAACGTCGACTTCCTGAANAAAGGCATCGAAATGGGCTGNGGCAACTCGATCCTCATCAAGGTCAACCAGATCGGCTCGCTGACCGAGACCCTCGACGCGATCGAGATGGCGCACCGCGCCGGCTACACGTCGGTGACGTCGCACCGNTCGGGCGAGACCGAGGATTCGACGATCGCCGATATCGCCGTAGCGACCAACTCGGGNCAGATCAAGACCGGTTCGATGTCGCGNTCNGACCGCATGGCCAAGTACAACCAGCTGCTCCGCATCGAGGANGAGCTNGGCGACGAGGCGATCTACGGCTACACCAAGGTTTACCGCAAGTAAGCCGAGCGCTTTCCGCAACGATTTCCCGGCAGTCCGCGAGGATTGCCGGGAATTTTTTGTGCGGGGGTTCCTGCGTTGTTCGGGGGCGGAATCGCATCGGGCGCAGGCGGTTCCGGCGGCCGGCAGGTCCGGGAGCTTCGGGGNCGCCGTCGCAAAAGNGCGCNCCGTTCTTGGCGGGGCTTTGAAATCCGGCGCGGATATCGTATTTTTACATCGATGAAAAGCAAAGATATTTTTACTTTCGGCGATGCCGCGAAGCNGGCCGGGCCCGTCGCTTTCACGACGATGCTCAAGCCCGCCGGTTCGGCCTGCAACCTCGACTGCACCTATTGTTATTATCTCGACAAGGCGGCGCAGTACGGCGGGCGGCAGGCTGCGATGAGCGACGGGCTGCTCGAACTCTACATCCGCCAGTACATCGAGGCCAACGAGGTTCCCACGGTGCAGTTCTGCTGGCACGGGGGCGANCCGNTGCTCCTNGGGCTCGACTTCTACCGCAAGGCGATGGCCCTGCAGCAGAAGTANGCCGACGGCAAGCGGATCGAAAACACGCTGCAGACCAACGGNGTGCTGATCGANGAGGCGTGGTGCGAGTTTTTCGCCGCGAACGGGTTTCTGGTGGGCATCTCGCTCGACGGGCCCGAGGATATCCACGACACGTTCCGCACGACCAAAGGGGGCGCGCCGACTTTCGGAGAGGTCATGCGGGCGATCGGACTGCTGCGCCGCTTCGGNGTGGAGTACAACACCCTGAGCGTCGTCAGCCGCCTGTGCGAGGGGCGCGGNGCCGAGATTTACCGCTTTTTCCGCGATACGGTCGGCAGCCGCTACATGCAGTTCCTGCCCGCCGTGGANCATGTCGTCNAGCGGCCCGGGATGCGGCGTCCGATGATCGTGGCACCCGAGTACGAGGGGGCGCGGCTCGCCGAATGGTCCGTCACGGCCAAGGGCTACGGCGAGTTCCTGTGCGATCTCTTCGACCNNTGGGTGGTCGGCGACGTGGGGCGGTGCTTCGTGCAGCTGTTCGAGGCGACGCTGGCGCAGTGGTGCGGCGTGNCCCCGGGNGTCTGTTCGATGGGCGAGACCTGCGGCGACGCCTTGGTGGTGGAGCATAACGGCGACGTCTATTCGTGCGACCACTTCGTTTATCCCCGNTACCTGCTGGGCAACATCCGCGAAACGCCGCTCGCAGAAATCTACCGTTCGCAGAAGTGCCGCGACTTCGGACTGGCCAAGCGCAATGCCCTGCCCGCCGAGTGTCTGCGCTGCCGATACTATTTCGCCTGCCGGGGCGAGTGTCCGAAGCACCGGTTCGCGACCGGGGCGGACGGATGCCGCAAAAACTCCCTTTGCGAGGGGTTGGANGCNTANTTCCGCCACGCCGAGCCTTANATGGATTACCTGCGCGACCTGCTCGCCCGGCAGCAGGACGTCGCATGGGTCATGCCNTTCGCCCGNCNGAGAATGGGGCTGCAGTAAATCGTTTTANCTTATCTTTGCGAGTATATGGATACGGGAGAGATCGTCATTTATCAGACNGCCGACGGGGAGACCCGTTTGGACGTCCGCATGGGGAACGACAGCGTNTGGCTGACNCAGGCGCAGATGGTCGAGTTATTCAATTCGACCAAGCAGAACGTGAGTCTTCACNTAAANAANATTTTCAAGGAGGGCGAACTCGAACGAGGGGCAACNGTCAAGGAATACTTGATNGTTCGGCAGGANGGCAGCCGCGCCGTGAAACGTAAAATAAAGGCTTATAACCTCGACGTGATCATTTCTGTCGGTTATCGCGTCAAGTCGCAGCGCGGTACGCAGTTCCGTATCTGGGCCAACAAAGTGTTGAAAGAGTANCTTATAAAAGGTTATGCTGTNAATGCGCAGGCGAAGGCCGAGCAGTTGGAAGAGTTGAAAAAGACGGTTCGTCTGCTATCCAACGTTTTGTCCGCCAAATCCGTTTCCAANTCCGAGGCGGTGGGGCTGCTGCGGGTCATCACCGACTTTACCTACGGTCTCGATACGCTCGANCGCTACGATTACCAGCAGTTGGAAATTTCGGCCACTACTGCCGAGGAATCGTTCCGGGCTACTTATGAGAGCGCCATGGAGGCGNTGCAGACGCTTCGTGTCCGATTCGGCGGCAGCGAGTTGTTCGCACGCGAAAAGGATGAATCGTTCAAAAGTACGATGGGGGCGATTTATCAGACGTTCGACGGCCGGGAGCTTTATCCCAGTGTCGAGGAAAAGGCCGCCAACCTGCTTTATCTGACGGTCAAGAATCATTCGTTCAGCGACGGGAACAAACGTATCGCCGCATTCCTGTTTCTGTGGTTTCTGGAGAAGAACGGGGTTTTGTATCGTTCCGACGGCTCTCGTCTCCTCGATAACAACACCTTGGTCGCTCTGACACTGATGATCGCCGAAAGCCGGGTCGAAGAAAANGATGCGATGACCCGGGTGGTCGTCAATCTGATCAATAAGAATAATTGACAGCGGNGGANGAATGCACCGCAGTGTTTTTTGCTCCGTAATCCGACAAAANCAAAAGCNCCCNNNTGGANGCNGGGTGACGTTCTTGAACAAGGGGTGGGTGGAAGAAGGGGCTCGAACCCTCGACCTTCGGAACCACAATCCGACGCTCTAACCAACTGAGCTACATCCACCATCTCTACGGCTCGCGCCGTATCGGAGTGCAAATGTAATACTTTTTTCGCTTCCGCCAAACAAATCGGCCGAAAAATCGCGGCGGCCGCCCGCGGTGTGACAAAATGGCAGGCGGGTCTGTAGCTTTGTCAGTGGAAAGTCCCCGAAAAGGCGGCGGAACCTGCCAAAAGCGGCTTGGCACACCGATTGTTGGATAGGATATCGCATACGGAATTCATCATTAACCAAATAAACAGAAAGCTATGAACGTAAAACCTTTATCCGACCGCGTGCTGATTCAGCCGAATCCCGCGGAAGAGAAGACGGCCGGCGGTCTCATCATTCCCGACACGGCCAAGGAGAAGCCGCTGGCAGGCAAGGTCATCGCCGTGGGTCCCGGNACCTCGGAGGTGAAAATGGAAGTCAAGGCGGGCGATCAGGTCCTCTACGGCAAGTATGCCGGGCAGGAGATNCAGATCGACGGCGTCGACTACCTCATCATGAAACAGAACGATATTTTGGCAATCATCTAAATCCGTAAATCGCTATGGCTAAGGAAATAAAATACAACGTTGAGGCGCGCGAGCTGCTCAAGGAGGGTGTCGANGCGCTGTCGAACGCCGTGAAGGTGACGCTNGGTCCCAAGGGCCGCAATGTCATCATCGACAAGAAGTTCGGNGCTCCGCAGGTGACCAAGGACGGCGTCTCCGTCGCCAAGGAGGTCGAGCTGGAAGACCCGTTCGCCAACATGGGCGCCCAGATGGTCAAAGAGGTCGCCTCGAAGACCAACGACGANGCCGGCGACGGCACCACNACNGCNACNGTGCTNGCCCAGTCGATCATCGGCGTGGGTCTGAAGAACGTGACGGCCGGCGCCAACCCCATGGACCTCAAGCGCGGTATCGACAAGGCCGTGGCTGCCGTCGTCGAGTCGCTGCGCAAGCAGAGCCAGGAGGTCGGCTCNGACTNCGCCAAGATCGAGCAGGTCGCNACCATCTCGGCCAANAACGACGAGAACATCGGCAAGCTNATCGCCGAGGCNATGNCNAAGGTCAACAAGGAGGGNGTCATCACCGTCGAGGAGGCCAANGGCACCGAGACCCACGTCGAGGTGGTNGAGGGCATGCAGTTCGACCGCNGCTATATCTCGGCTTACTTCATCACCGATCCCGAGAAGATGGANGCNCAGCTCGANAAGCCNTACATCCTCATCACNGANAAGAAGATTTCGACCATGAAGGAGCTCATGGGNATCTTGGAGCCCGTNGCTCAGAGNGGCCGNGCCCTGCTGATCNTCGCCGAGGATGTCGACGGCGANGCCCTNTCGGCTCTNGTCGTCAACAAGCTGCGCGGCACGCTGAAGATCGCCGCCTGCAAGGCTCCGGGCTTCGGCGACCGCCGCAAGGAGATGCTNGAGGANNTCGCCGTGCTGACCGGNGCNACNGTNATCTCGACCGACAAGGGCATGAAGATCGAGGATGCTACGCTCGANATGCTNGGNNCGGCCGACAAGGNNACGCTCAANAAGGAGAACACCACNATCGTCGACGGNGCCGGCAAGAAAGAGGAGATCGCCGCCCGCGTNGCNCAGATCCGNGCTTCGATCGANAAGNCNACGTCGGACTACGACAAGGAGAAGCTCCACGAGCGNCTNGCCAAGCTGGCCGGCGGCGTGGCCGTGCTCTACGTCGGTGCCGCTACNGAGGTNGAGATGAANGAGAAGAAAGANCGCGTCGACGANGCNTTGGCCGCTACGCGNGCCGCCGTCGAGGAGGGTATCGTNCCGGGCGGCGGTGTCGCCTACATCCGTGCTACGGCCGCTCTCGAGGGCATGAAAGGTGCCAACGACGACCAGACGACGGGTATCCAGATCGTCAAGCGCGCTATCGAGGAGCCGCTGCGCCAGATCGTCGCCAACGCCGGCGGCGAGGGTTCGGTGGTCGTCAACAAGGTGCGCGAGGGCAAGGATGCGTTCGGCTACAATGCCCGCGACGACAAGTACGAGGATATGCTCAAGGCCGGTATCATCGACCCGACCAAGGTGTCGCGCGTAGCGTTGGAGAACGCCGCGTCGATCGCTTCGATGTTCCTCACCACGGAGTGCGTCTTGGCCGAGAAGAAAGCCGAGCAGCCCGCCATGCCCCCGATGCCCGCAGGCGGCATGGGCGGTATGATGTAGTCGCTTCCATTGCGTAGAAAACCCCGGTCTGCCGATAGGCGAACCGGGGTTTTTGTTGCTCGGGCGATGCGGATCAGAGGCCTCCGTCGACAAGCCAGCACCTTTCGGGATTGTCGTTGCGCAGGGCCAGCATCAGTTTTTCGGTTTCGCCGTTCGCCAGCCGGACTTTGCAGGGGACGAAGAATCCGGGGTACTTCCCCGAACGTACGGCTTTGCCTGCAGCGATGATTGCCAGCCCTCCGTAGCGCGCTTCCAGTTGTTTGCGGACACCGCTGCCGTAGTGATGGAGCGCTTCGTCGAGCANGGTTTCGTCCCGCGAGCCCATTGCTTGCAGAATGCGGGTCGCCGCGTCTTCGGCCGATATGCCGACCAGCTGCATTCCGGTAAGAGGAGCGGCAAGATCGATCCACTCGATACCCTCGGGAGCGGTCCATGCCGCCCGGTCGACGGGCTCGTCGTAGGCGATGCCGGTGCTTTCCAGCAGGANGGAGCGGTTGCCGTCCGGAAGAATGGCCGTGATGCGCAGGTCGAGCAGGCGGCCGCTCTCCTTGTCGAATCGGTATTCGCGCAGGGTGTTCGATTCGGCGATGGAGCTGTTGAGCGAGTAGTCGCTTTGGCTGAAGTCGCCTTGGGCCGGCATCGTGACGGCAAGCCGGACGGTTCCGGCNTCTTCGGNGATTTCGTATTGCGCACCCGCCGTCCGGGAGGCCAGNGCCTGTTCGGCAAGCAGCAGTTGNCGNAGGTTGAGCAGCAGACCGAACNCCCCTTCGGGACGGTAGCTTTCGGCTCGGCGGNACCAGCCTTCACCGAACTGCGGAAGCCACATGCGTACCGTTTCGCCGTCGCAAAGGACGATGCGGCCCCTCTTTTCGATGCGCCAGCGCTGCGGGTCGCCGTATTCGACCGTGACGGTGCAGGGTATCGGCGGCAGTGCCGGGTCGGTGCAGGAGAAATTGTCGTTGGGCGCCGTCCGGATGCGGAGGGCGATGCGGAGCGTCTTCAGGTCGTTCATCGCCGCCGCCGCACTCCCGAAATGTTTGCGGGCGGCATAGGCCGGCGTGCGGACGGACAGCAGAAGTACTCCGGCAAGAATTGCGGCGGCGGCCGCGCAAGTGCCGAAAAGGCGGTAGAGACGGCTGTGGCTGCGCGAGTGCCCGGCAGCTTCGGCGGCNGTCAGCATGCGGTCGCGCAGGGCCTCGGAGCTTCGGATCGGGCAGCGGGGNGTAACGGCGTCGAGGGCTTCGGTCGCGGCGCGGAGTTCGGCGGCGCACTCGGGGCATTCTTCTAGGTGGCGCCGTTCTTCGTCGGTGAAGTTGCGTCCGTCNAGCAGGTCGACGATACGGTTTCGGAATTCGATACAATTCATGGTTTCGGTTTTTTANAGATTCAACATCTTTCTCAGCTTCGCNATNCCGTTGCCGAAGCGGGATTTGACGGTCGAGACGGGGCATCGGAGCACCTCGGCGATCTCCGTGAAGCGGAGCGACGCATAGGTGTGCAGCCGGATCGCTTCGGCCTGCTCGGGCGGCAGACGGTCGAGGAGCGCTTCGATCCGCCGGGATTCTTCGCGGGCGTCGCGTTCTTCGGCGGTTTCGTCGGGTGGGGCCGGCAGTCGGTCGAGCGGCAGCAAGGCTGTGCGTCGCCGGAGCCGGTCGCAGCANGCGTTGGCCACGATCCGGAATAGATAGGCTTGGGGATTGTCGACAGCGTGCCGTTTCGCNGCGGCCCACTTCAGAAAAGCATCCTGCACGACATCTTCGGCATCCATGCGCGATCCCAANCGGAGAAAGGCGAAGCGGAACAGCGGCTCCCTGCAGCGGTCGGCCAGCTCTTCCAGCTCCCGGAGGCATTCGGAGGAATGGTTGTTCATGGTTTTTCGTTTTTTCAACGCGCGTTTGCAGATAAGACGCAGCCAAAGGAAAAAAGACGAAAAAACGCAGAA
>JAAVIK010000001.1:0-369858 GCA_014796635.1 Alistipes sp. | reverse complement strand
TTTCTGCGTTTTTGGGGGCTGTGTNGTTTTTTGTTTCAGGGCATCCATTCGACGATTCCCTCGAGCGGGTGCGTGGCGAGCCATGTTTCGAGCTGCGGTCGTGTGCGCACGCCGTCCCGCAGCACGGCCATGTAATAGGCGATGCCCGGAATCTTCCGCTCGGCGGGCGTTTCGTATTTCAGCCGCAGGATGGCGTCGCGGGTTTCGGGGGTGAGNGCCGCCGCNATGCGGTCGGCCNTTCGCTCGAACCAGCCGTCCCACGGCGATCCCGCCTGCATGTGGATCATGTCGATCTGCCAGAGCCGGCTGTCGGTGTCTTCGTACCACGCGTGCCACTCGAGACACCGGTCCGGCGCGTCGAGCAGGTTGGCGAATTCGACCCGGCGGATGCGCGGGTTTTCGGCCAGCGAGGCCATGGCGGCGAAGCTGTCGGCGAGCCGCAGTTCGGGCGAATAGATGTGGTAGTCGATGTCGAGGTGCCGCACCAGCAGCCCCATGCGCAGCGACCCCACCTGCCGGGGTTCGGCTCCCGCCGAGCGCCAGATCGCTTCGAGCCGCAGGTCGCGGACGATAGCCTGCGCGCGCTGCCGGTTCGCAGCCGCGAGTTCGAGGATCGGGTCCATATGAAGTAGGTTATTTGCCCAGCAGGATGCGGGCCTGTGCCCGGGCGGCGTCGGTGACGGTGTTGCCCGAGAGCATTTTGGCGATTTCGTCGATGCGCTCTTCGTCGGTCAGCCGCGCGATGACGGTGCGGCCGTCGGGTTTCGAGACTACGAAGTGGGCCTTTCCTTTCGAGGCCACCTGCGGCAGGTGGGTGATGTCGATGACCTGCATCGTCGCCGCGAGCCCGGCGATGATCTCGCCCATGGCGTCGGCTATGCGGCCCGACACCCCCGTGTCGATNTCGTCGAAGACGATCGTCGGCAGCTGCATCCGGCTGGCCAATAGTGCCTTGAGGGCCAGCATCACGCGCGAGAGNTCGCCGCCNGAAGCGATCTTTTCGATCGGCCGGGGCTGNGCGTTGCGGTTCGCCGAGAACAGATATTCCACGGCGTCGGCGCCCGTGCGGCCCGGTTCGGTAGGGGTCAGAGTAATTTCAAAGGTCGTGTCGGGCATTCCCAGCCGTGCCAGCGTCGCGCAGACGCTTTCGGCGAATGTCGGGGCGGCTTTCGCCCGGGCTTTGCGGAGCTGCGCCGCCAGCGNNTCGACTTCGGNGCGTACCTGCTGCAGCTCCCGTTCGGCNGCTTCGATCGCTTCGGTGCCGTTGTCGAGCGCCGCCAGCTGGGCTTCGCAGCGNTCGCGCAGGGCGATCAGCTCCGCTTCGTCGGNTGCGCGGTGTTTCTGCTGCAGGGCCANNAGGGTGTCCAGCCGGGTCGACAGCTTGGCCAGTTTCGCCGGGTCGGCGTCGATGCGTTCGCTCTCGTCCGCNGCCGAGCCGGCGATATCNTTGAGTTCTTCGATTACCGAGCGGATGCGGCCGGCGTATTCGCGGGCGGCGGGGTAGTGGTCTCCCACATGGCTCAGTGCCGTTTCGGTCGTTTTCAGCCGCGAGATTACCCCCGTCTCGTCGGTATCGAGGGCGTTGCGCATTTCCGCGAGCGCTTCGCCGATGCGGTCGGCGTTNTGCAGGACGGCCAGTTCTTCCTCGATCTCCGCCTGCTCGCCCGCCCGCAGGTTGGCCGCCGTGAGTTCTTCGGCCTGGAAACGGAGCCATTCTTCGTTGCGGCGTCCCTCTTCGGCCGCAGCACGCATGGCGGCGACGCGGCGTCCGAGCTCCGTGAGTTCGGCATAGCGGGCGCCGTATCGGCTCCGCAGTTCGTTGTTNCCGGCGACGGTGTCGAGCGCCGAGATNCGGAANTCNTCNGACGAGAGNATCAGATTCTGGTGCTGCGAATGGATGTCGATNAGCCGCGTTCCCANCTCGCGCAGGGTCGTGAGCTGCACCGGCACGTCGTTGACGAACGAGCGGCTTTTGCCCGCCGGNGTGAGGATGCGCGTGAGGGTNGTCTGCGGCGCGTAGTCGAGGTCGTTCTCCTCGAAAAAGGCTTCCAGTCCGTGGCCCTCCANCTCGAAAGTACCCTCCACCACGCAGTTGCGCGTCGTATCCTTGATNGCCGACAGGTCGCTCCGGGCGCCGAGGAGCAGCCCCAGCGCACCCAGCAGAATCGACTTGCCCGCACCCGTTTCGCCCGTGATGATGTTCAGCCGGGCGTCGGGCTCCAGAACGAGCGAATCGATCAGGGCGTAGTTTTCGACCGAGAGACGACGTAGCATTTAAAAAAGGTAAAAGGTGAAAAGTGAGTGCCGGATTAAGAGATAGCTCGAAAGGCTCGATCAGCGTTCGGTCAGCAGGCGTTCGATCCGGTCGGCGATGCGGGCCGCCACCTCTGCCTTGCTCATCAGCGGCAGCGGTTCGCGGCCTTGGNGNTCGATAAGGGTCACCTTGTTGGTGTCGCCGCGGAACCCCGCTCCGGCGTCGCGCAGCGAGTTGAGGACCACGAAGTCGAAGTTTTTCTTNGNCAGCTTGGCNTCGGCNTTGTCCGTTTCGTGGTCGGTNTCCAGCGCGAAGCCCACCAATATGCGGCCGCCTTTCCGCTCGCCCAAGTGGGCNGCGATGTCGCGCGTGCGGCGCAGTGCGAGGGTCAGCTCCCCGTCGCCTTTCTTGATCTTCGTCTCCGAGACCTCGGCCGGTGTGTAGTCGGCCACTGCGGCGCACATTACGGCGCCGTCCGCTTCGGCGAACGCTTCGGTCGCCGCCCGGAACATCTCCTCGGCCGACAATACGTCGCGGCGTTCGACGCCTGCCGGGGTCGGCAGCGCGGTCCGGCCGCTCACCAGCACTACTTCCGCGCCGCGGCGGGCCAGTTCGCCCGCTACGGCATAGCCCATCTTGCCGGTCGAGTGGTTGGAGAGGAAGCGCACCGGATCGATGGCTTCGATCGTGGCGCCTGCCGTCACGACGAAGCGTTTGCCCCGCAGGGGCCCCTCGGCGGTCTGCCGGGCGAAAAGCGCCTCGACAGCTTCCGCGATCCGCTCCGGTTCGGCCATGCGGCCNTTGCCCGAAAGNCCGCTCGCCAGCTCGCCGTCGTCCGGTTCGACGATCCGCACGCCGCGCCGGGCCAGCACCTGCAGNTTCTCCTGCGTCGCCGCATGGGCGTACATGTCGAGGTCCATGGCGGGTGCCGCGACGACGGGACAGCGGGCCGAGAGATAGGTCGTCAGCAGCAGGTTGTCGGCCACGCCCGTGCGCATCTTGGCCAGCGTGTTGGCCGTGGCCGGGGCGATCAGGTAGCAGTCGGCCCACTCGCCGAGCGAGACGTGCGAGTTCCAGGCGCCGTTTTCGGGGTCGAAGAACTCCACCANGATGGGATTCTTCGAGAGGGTCGCCATGGTCAGCGGCGTGATGAACTGCTTGGCCAGCGGCGTCATCACCACNCGCACCTCGGCGCCTGCCGTCTTCAGCAAACGACAGAGCACGGCCGCCTTGTAGGCTGCTATGCTCCCCGTGATACCTAATAATATATGGCGTCCCGCCAGTGCGGGTAGCGCCGTGCGCCCGGACTGCATGTGCGGCGAGGGTTTATGCCTGCGCTTCGGAGGGGTTCTCCTTGTAGAANAGTTCGTCGTCGAGGAACTCCTCCGTGGCGATGATGACCGGTTTGGGCAGCCGTTCGTAGTAGCGCGAGATTTCGATCTGCTCGCGGTTCTCGAANGTCTCCTCCATGGTGTCCGTCGGCGACGAGAAGTCGGCCAGCTTGCGGTTGAGCTCGCTCTTGAGCTCGGTCGAAATCTGGTTGGCGCGGCGGGCGATGATGTTGACGGTTTCGTAGATGTTGCCNGTCTCCTTGTCNAGATCCACCAGCTTGCGCGTCACGGTGTTGTTGGGAATGTTCTTCTTGATTTCCATCGGTTATATGTTGTTTTCTTTGTTGTTGCTGTCCAGATAGTCGCGGGCGTGCTTGGCCATGCGCTCGACCTCTTTCATGTGGGCCGATTCCGGAAAGGCCTCCTTGAACGACAGGTAGCTGTCGATCATCGCCAAGTAGCGGTCGGTCTGCTTCGAGGCCACCGAGTTGCTGGCGAAGCGGTAGCTCGCGTCGACGATCANGTACATGATCTCCTCGCGGCGCTGCGACTCGGGGTACTCNTTCAGCGCGTTNTTGAGCGCCGTGATCGCCGATTTGTAGCGGCCGATCTTGTAGTAGGTGTAGGCGTTCAGATAGGCTTTTTCGTGGAGCCGCCGGGTCAGCTCCTCGCGGATGCTGAGGAAGTTGTCCACCTGCGGGCTCTGCGGATAGCGCGACACGAATTCGTCGATCGCCGTCAGCGCCTGCACGGTCATCGTCTGGTCGCGNGCGGGCCCCGGCGAGAGGTAGTAGAAGCACATGGCGTACATCCCCTCGGCATCCTCGATGAAGCCGCTGCGGCCGAACTTGCGGCGGAAGTCGTCCAGCAGCTGGGCCGAGGCGTCGTAGTCGCGGTTCTTGAATTTGCAGCGGGCGTTGAAGAACGAGATGGAGTCTTCGCGCGGCGTGCCGATATAGTAGTGCTGCGCCCCCTCGAACAGGGTCGAGGCGCGCTGCCATTTCTCTTTGCCGTAGTATTCCAGCGCTTTCTCGTANATGCGGTCGGGCTGTCCGCTTTTGAGCACGGCGTTCATGCCGCTGCATCCGCTGAGCATGAGCGCAATGGCTGTCGCACAAAGGAAGTGTGTGGATAGTTGCTTCATCGAAAGGTCTTTATACGGCGAACGATCGCACAAAGTTACGTATAAATTAACGAAAAGCAAAAAATATTATTGCGCNGCGGCCGCCGNCCCGGAAAGCTACATCAGCGGCGCGAGCAGCCGCAGCAGGTCGGCGGCCGCNCGGCGTGCGGGCGNGAGGCGCCACGTGCGGCGGGTAGTGCNTTCGCAGNCCCTGCGGTCGGCNTCGAATGCGGCGGCCATNCGGCGGGCCGTCGCGCGGTCGCGGATCAGNACCGTCACCTCCATGTTGGCCGTCAGACTGCGGTAGTCCATGTTGGCCGTCCCTACCGAGACCGTCTCGTCGTCGACTACGAGGACTTTGGCGTGGAGGAATCCCTTCGTGTAGCGGTAGACTTCCGCCCCNGCGTCCAGCAGGTCTTCGATGTAGGAGTCCGCTGCCAGATCGGTCAGCGGCGAATCGCTGCCGGCGGGGATCATCGCTTCGACCCGCACCCCGCTCCGGGCNGCAAGGCGCAGGGCGTCGAGCAGCAGCGTCGGGGGCAGGAAGTAGGGCGAGCAGATGCGCACGCGCCGCCGGGCCCGGGCGATGAGCAGGGCATAGGCGTCGGCGATCGTATGGCGCGAGGGCCCCTCCTCGGACCATGCCAGCTGGATGTCGGTGCGTTCGCGGATGCCGTGCGGGGCGATGTAGTCCGCCGGATCGAGCCGTTCGCCGGCGGCCGCGGCCCAGTCGTCGAGAAAGAGCCGCTGCAGGTCGCCCACGACGTCGCCCTCCAGACGCAGGTGTTCGTCGCGCCACTTGCCGCTGTCGTCGCCGTCGAGGTAGTATTTCGCTATGTTGATTCCCCCGATGTAGGCCGTCTTCCCGTCTGCGACNACGATCTTGCGGTGGTTGCGGCGCGTGGTCCGGGGCCGGAACCANGGNAAGCGGATCGGNGCGTAGGCGGCCGTGCGGATGCCNGCTTCGTGCATGCGGCGCAGCATGCGGCGGCTCAGCCCCCGCGANCCCACGGCGTCGTAGATCATGCGNACNTCNACTCCGGCGCGCGATTTGCGGATCAGAATCTCGGCGATCGTGCGGCCGATGCGGTCGTCGCGGAAGATGTAGTATTCCATGTGGATCGTGCGGGTCGCCCGCTGCAGCGACGCGATGAGGGCCGAAAAGGCGTCGCCGCCGTTGTGGAGCAGNTCCACCCGGTTGCGGGTCGTGGGACGGGTGCCGCAGCCGCNGTGCACGAGCCGGCTTATCGGGTCGTCGGGCGGGTCGCAGCGCCGGGGTTCGGGGCTCGGGCGGCGGTATCCGGCCAGCAGGTAGAGCAGCGTTCCCGCCACCGGCAGCAGCAGGATCAGCGCGCNCCACGCGGCGGCCGAGGAGGGTATGCGGTGCTGGCGCGTCACGAGCGGCAGCGCGCAGATACTCCACAGCAGATGGATCGCCAGCAGAACAAGCATACCCGCCCGGTGGGGCATAGTTCGTGCCACGGGGCGCGAAAAAAGATTTGGAAATTCGGAATTTACTTGCTACCTTTGTCTTAGTCGACAAGCAGGGTTCTGGCCTTATGGGCCGGGATTNTTGTTTTTTACGTTTTTTCGCAGTAGTGCCGGGCNGTTGCGGCGGCCGGCGAAGATGTTGTTTTTACGTTTTTTAGAAGTCATGGCAAAAGAGATTATTTACCTGACGGCAGAGGGTTACAAAAAGTTGAAAGACGAGCTCGACCACATGCGTTCGGTCGAGCGTCCGGCCATTTCGGCCGCTATCGCCGAGGCGCGCGACAAGGGCGACCTGTCGGAGAATGCCGAGTACGACGCGGCGCGCGAGGCGCAGGGCCTTTTGGAGATGCGCATCGCCAAGATGGAGGACACGCTCTCCAATGCGCGCGTGATCGACGAATCGAAGATCGACAAGAGCAAGGTGCAGATTCTCAGNAAGGTCACCCTGCTCAACAAGAATACCGGCAAGCAGATGATCTATACCATCGTNGCCGAGCACGAGGCCAACCTGCGNGANGGCAAGCTCGCCATCGGCACCCCCATCGCCAANGCGCTGCTCGGCCACAAGAAGGGCGACTGCGTCGAGGTCGAGGTTCCGGCCGGTACGATCCGTTTCGAGATCGTCGACATCAACATCTGATTCCGGCCGGCCCGCCTGCGGCCGCAAGCTATCTTCCGGCAGGGNTGCACGATGCGGCCCTGTTTTTTTTGCGGCGCATGCCCCGGCAGTTTCCGGCCGAATCCGGAATCGGGGTATTTCCGTCGGTAACGCGGGTAGCGGGCGGGTCGATATATTTGTTTATTTTTGCGGCATAACTTCTGAAAGATCATGATGAATGTAATNGAAAGAATGCGGCGCGGCGAGCGGATTACGGAAGACGACCCCGATTTTCCGCGCCTGTGCGAGGAGGTGGAGAAGACGCGTCGGCTCGTCGGCGAGCTCAACGCCGGCTATCATTCGCCCGACGAGGTGCGGGCCCTGCTCGAACGGATCTGGGGGCAGCCGCTGGACGCTTCGGTGCGGATGTTNCCGCCGTTTTACACGGCGTTCGGAAANACGACCCGTGTAGGCAAAGAGGTATTCATCAACTTCGGCTGTACGTTCCTCGACCAAGGCGGCATCACNATCGAAGACGGGGTCTTCATCGGCCCGGGGGCGAAAATNCTGACGGAGCACCACCCCGAAAAGCCGGCCTTGCGGCACCGGTTGTCAGTCAAGCCCGTAGTCATCCGGCGCAATGCGTGGATCGGTGCGGGCGCCTCTGTTCTGCCGGGTGTGACCGTCGGTGAAAATGCGATCGTGGGTGCCGGTGCCGTCGTGACGAAAGACGTTCCGGCCGACGCGATCGTGGCGGGGATACCGGCCCGGGTAATCCGGAATATCGAAAAATAAAGGNCTATGAAAACCGATACGATCGGATTCTTTTTGGCGGGCATGCTCGTTCGGGGCGCGGCCTGCACGGAAACGAACGAAACAACGACAATATGGAAAATCTGCATTTGACCGCCGAGTGGGACAAGACGTTNCCCCGAAGCGGAAAGGTCGACCACACGAAAGCGACTTTCGTCAACCGCTACGGCATTACGCTGGCGGCCGACATGTATCTGCCGAAAGGCGCTGCGGGAAAGCTGCCCGCGATCGCCGTCTGCGGTCCGTTCGGNGCCGTCAAGGAGCAGGCCGCCGGGCTTTATGCCCAGACGATGGCCGAGCGCGGGTTCCTGACCCTGGCTTTCGACCCGTCCTACACCGGCGAGAGCGGCGGCGAGCCCCGCTGCGTCGTATCGCCCGANATCAACACCGAGGATTTCTCGGCCGCCGTCGACTTCCTCGCGACCTGCGACCGGGTCGATCCCGGGCGGATCGGCATCCTCGGCATCTGCGGCTGGGGCGGNCTGGCGATCAATGCCGCGGCCGCCGATCCGCGCATCAAGGCGACCGTCGCTTCGACGATGTACGACATGAGCCGCGTGAGCGCCAACGGCTATTTCGATGCCGACGACAGCGCCGAAGCCCGCCATGCGCTNCGCGAGGCGCTGGCCGCACAGCGNACCGAGGATTTCCGCAACGGCTTCCAGAAGCCGGGCGGCGGCGTNCCCGACGAACTTCCGGCCGACGCGCCGCAGTTCTTCAAGGANTACCACGCCTACTACAAAACTCCGCGCGGCTATCATCCCCGTTCGCTCAACTCCAACCAAGGGCGGAATGCCACCTCGCCCATTCCGTTCATCAANTTCCCGCTCATGAGCCGTGCCGACGAAATCCGCAGCGCCGTGCTGATCGTCCACGGCGAGAAAGCCCATTCGCGCTACTTCGGCGAGGATGCGTTCAGGAAGCTGACGGGCGACAACAAGGAGCTGCTGATCGTTCCCGGCGCCAGCCATACCGACCTCTACGACAACNTCGACGCGATTCCGTTCGANCGGATCGCCGCTTTCTTCGCGAAATATCTGCAGTAGGGCCGGCTCTGCCCGCTTGCGGCAGAAAACGAATTCGCCCCGGAGAAATCGATCCCCGGGGCGAATTCGTNTNNGACNGTCGNGCCNTTCGCTACAGCGCCTTGATCTCGTGGAGCACCTGGTTGGTTTTGCGCACGGCGTCGGCCGATTCGGCGAACTTCGCGGCCTCCTCTTTCGTGAAGTCGATTTTCACGATCTTCTCGATGCCCTTGCGGCCGATGATCGCGGGTACGCCTATGCAGATATCGTTTTGGCCGTATTCGCCCTCCAGATAGCACGAGCAGGGGATCATCTTCTTCTGGTCGTTCAGAATCGCTTCGACNATCATCGCGGCCGCAGCGCCCGGAGCGTACCATGCCGAGGTGCCGATGAGCTTCGTAAGCGTCGCGCCGCCCACCATCGTGGCCTGCACGGCTTCCTGCAGCTTCTTCTTCGACGCGAACTGCGTCACGGGCACTCCGTTCACCGTCGCTTTCGACAGCAGCGGAATCATCGTCGTGTCGCCGTGNCCGCCGATCACCATGCCGTCGATGTTGTTGATGTTGGCACCCGTGGCTTTGGCCAGATAGCATTTGAAGCGCGACGAGTCGAGCGCGCCGCCCATGCCGATGATGCGGTTCTTGGGCAGTCCCGAGGTCTTGAGCGCAAGGTAGGTCAGCGTGTCCATCGGGTTGGCCACCACGATGATGATCGCCCGGGGCGAGTACTTCACGATCTGCTCGACGACGCCCTTCATGATGTTGGCGTTNGTGCCGATGAGCTCCTCGCGCGTCATGCCCGGCTTGCGGGGAATGCCCGAGGTGACGACCACCACNTCGGAGTTGGCGGTTTTCTTGTAGTCGTTGGTCGCGCCCACAAGTTTGGTGTCGAAATCCATGAGCGTCGAGGTCTGGTACATATCCAGCATCTTGCCCTCCGAGAGGCCCTCCTTGATATCGACCAGCACCACTTCGCTCGCCACTTCGCGGCAGGCCATCACATTCGCGCAGGTCGCGCCCACGGCGCCCGCTCCTACAACGGTTACTTTAGACATANNTNTATTCAAGTTTNGGGACGNTGCNNAGCAANGATGTATTNNCNNNTACNNCTNANTTTTCACCNNTCATTTTTCACCTTTCNNCTGCNGTTATCCGATCAGTTCGGCATATTTCTCCGGCGTCAGCAGGGCGTCGTAGTCGGCCGGGTCNGCCACCTTGACCTTCACCAGCCAGCCTTCGCCGTAGGCGTCTTTGTTGACGATCGACGGGTCGGCATCCACNGCGGGGTTGAACTCNACGATCTCGCCCCCNACGGGCAGGAATGCGTCGCTCACGGTCTTCACCGCTTCGATCGAGCCGAATACATCGCCCGCCGCCAGCGTCTCGCCCACGGTCGGCACGTCTACGAATACGATGTCGCCCAGCTGGCTCTGCGCGAAGTCGGTGATGCCCACAATGGCCGTGTCGCCTTCGATGCGGCACCATTCGTGGTCGTTGGAATACCGGAGATTGGCAGGTACGTTCATAACGTTTCTGTTTTTAAAGGTTTTCGTGGTGCAAATATAGCTGTTATTTCGTTCACAGCAAGGATTTCTGTTATTTTTTTAACACAAATTCCGCCTCTCCGAACAGATATTCCCCGAGCGAGCCGTCGGCGTGGCGCAGGAGCAGCTCGCCGGTGGGGCGCACCCCCTCGATCGTGCCGTCCGTTTCGCCCCGGCCCGGAATGCGGTAGCGGTGCCGCTCGCCCAGCCGGTACATGCGGCGGCGGTAGGCTTGCTGCAGGAGGTCCGTTTCGCCGGCTTCGAGCTGCCCGTAGCGGTTTTCGCAGCGGGCGAGGAATGTTTCGAGCACCTCGGCGCGGTCGAACATGCGGCCTGCGAGCTGCGTCATCGATACGGGGTTGGGCAGTGCGGGATCGAACGCCGTCTGGTTGACGTTGATGCCGATGCCCACGATCGTGCGTGCGAGGGTCGGGCCCGAATAGCTGTGTTCGATGAGCATCCCCACGATCTTGCGGTCGCCGGCGTAGATGTCGTTCGTCCACTTGATGCGCGTGTCGATCCCGTACACCGCGAAAGTGTCGGTCAGCGACAACGCTACGGCTTCGGAGAGCAGAAATTGCTCCCTGACGGGCAGGAAACCCGGTTCGAGCACCAGCGAAAAGGTGAGGTTCTCGCCCTCGGGGCTATGCCACACGTGGCCCCGCTGTCCGCGCCCGGCCGTCTGCCGCTCGGCCCATACGACGTCGCCGTGGCGGTATTTCGGATTGCGGGCTTCGTCGTTGGTCGACGTGGTGGAAGCGAGCCGGTAAATCATAAAATTTGTTCCTGCCCGTTCCATATATTATAGGTCTCCTGCTCCAATCGGGACCGGGTGTAAATCTGTGGCCGGTAGCTTTTTTCCGACTGAAGAACGAACTTACCGTCAGCGATTCTATAAGTCCTACTCATCCTCGATGCCGGAAAGCTGCTGAAATCGGCAAACGATATGGAATTGGGTGCGAGGGGTTTCAGCATATGAATGATCACTTCATAGTTCTCCGTAACCTCATATTGTTTGACTGCGATCCCGGGAAAATACCATACGCTCGCCTCCAGCGTATCCAGCACATGGCCTTCGGAATCGACGACGACCAGCAGGTCGGTCAAATAGTCGGTCGGGCCGCCGAAACTGGCGACGAACAAATAATGAGGAGTATCGGGAATGCGGAATTTGGCATAGCTGTCCGGGGCCGACTCCTCCGTATCGGCCATAAAATAAGAGGTGCATTGTATGTCCTCGTAGAGTTTCGCCGAGATGTACCCTTTGTAACCGGGGATGCCGTACGATCGTTTGGTTATGTCTTTAGCAGCTTTGAACGGCACATCGGTCGTCGGCATGTCGGCCACCAAGTGCGCGAACGGAGCTTGAGCCTGAACGTCGATCCGAGCTAAAACCGCAACGACGGCGATTATAAATGCTTTTTTCACCGTCGCATTCATTCGTATATTCCCGTATAGGTCGCGGGCGTGAGGGCTTGCAGCTCGGCTTTCACGCTGTCGGAGACGTCGAGCGTCGAGATGAACGCCGCGATCGTGTCGGCCGTAACATGGGCGTTGGTCCGGGTCAGCGCCTTGAGCGCTTCGTAGGGCTGAGGATAGCCCTCGCGGCGCAGGATGGTCTGGATGCCCTCGGCCACCACGGCCCAGTTGTCTTCCAGATCGCGGTCGAGAGCTTCGCGATTGAGAATCAGCTTGTTTAAACCTTTTAGCAACGACTGCAGCGCAATGATCGAGTGGGCTATCGGCACGCCCACGTTGCGCAGCACCGTCGAGTCGGTCAGGTCGCGCTGCAGGCGCGAGAGGGGCAGTTTGGCCGAGAGGTGTTCGTAGAGGGCGTTCGCCATGCCGAGGTTGCCCTCGGCGTTCTCGAAGTCGATGGGGTTGACCTTGTGGGGCATGGCGCTCGAGCCTACCTCGCCCGCCTTGATCCGCTGTTTGAAATACTCCTCGGAGATATACATCCACATGTCGCGCGCAAGGTCGATGAGGATCGTGTCGATGCGCTTGAGGTTGTCGAAGATCGCCGCCAAGTTGTCGTAGTGCTCGATCTGCGTCGTGTACTGCGAGCGGTCGAGGCCCAGCCGTCCGTTCACGAAGCGGTCGGCGAACGCCGCCCAGTCGATCGCGGGGTAGGCGGCGTGGTGGGCGTTGAAGTTGCCCGTCGCACCGCCGAACTTGGCCGGGACGGCAAGGCCGTGCAGCAGAGCCAGCTGCTTGTCGAGCCGCTCGACGTAGACCCGCATCTCCTTGCCAAGCGTGGTGGGCGAGGCGGGCTGTCCGTGGGTGCGGGCCAGCATAGGCACTGCGCGCCACTCCTCGGCGAAGGCGGCGAGCCGGTCGCGCACCTCTCCGACGGCGGGGTAGTAGACCTCTTCGAGCCCCTCTTTGAGCGAAAGGGGGATCGAGGTGTTGTTGATATCCTGCGAGGTCAGTCCGAAGTGGACGAATTCCTTGTATTCGGCCAGCCCCAGCGCCTCCATCTTCTCCTTTATAATATATTCGACCGCCTTTACGTCGTGGTTCGTGACCGCCTCGATCTCCTTGACGCGCTGGGCGTCGGCCGTCGAGAAGTCGGTGTAGAGTTGCCGCAGGGCGGCGAATGCGGAGCGGTCGACGCCCGCCAGCTGCGGCAGGGGCAGCTCGCACAGCGCGATGAAGTACTCGACCTCCACACGGATGCGGTAGCGGATCAGGGCCTGCTCCGAGAAGTAGCCGGCCAGCTTTTCCGTTTTGCTGCGGTAGCGCCCGTCGACGGGCGAAATGGCGGTCAGGGCGGTTAACATATTTGACATGGATTTTGTTCGTTCGGGCATCAAATTTACGACAAATTATTGAATTTCGCCTATTTTTCCATACCTTTGTGACCATGAGATTCCTTGCCGCCATACTCGATGCGCTCGTCGCTTTCGTGCAGCGCAACCCGCTGTTCGTGCTGTGCGTCGTCGTGCTGGCGCTGGCCGCTCCGTCGCTGCTCAAAGGGGTTGCGGCCCTCGTCCTCTATATGTTCTTGGGATTTTTTCTGCTGATCGGCATCCTGCTGCTGCTGTTCCGCTGGCGCATCTACCGCGTACAGCGCGGCATGGAGGAGCAGTTCGGCCGCGGATTCCGCACC
This sequence comes from Alistipes sp., assembly GCA_014796635.1. GTDB lineage: Bacteria > Bacteroidota > Bacteroidia > Bacteroidales > Rikenellaceae > Alistipes. The sequence continues at coordinate 356,568 of JAAVIK010000001.1, read as the reverse complement.
GGGGATGCTTCCGGCCAGCGCCGCCGCGAGGGCGACGTGCGGGTGCACAAGACCGGCGGGGTTCCCGAAAAACGCATCTCCCGCGACGTCGGCGACTACGTCGACTTCGAGGAGACCAAAGACCGATAGCCATGCTCCGTCTCTTCGCCGCCATAGGCCGTTATTTCATCCTCATGGGCAAGGTCTTTTCTCGGCCCGAGAAAGGCTCGATCTACCGCCGTCGGATCGTCTGCGAAATGGAGGCGCTCGGCGTCGATTCGATCGGGCTGACGGCCATCATCTCGATCTTCATCGGCGCCGTCATCACGCTGCAGATGTGCATCAACCTCGAGTCGCCGTTCATCCCGAAGTCGCTGGTCGGCTACGCCACGCGCGAGACCATGATTCTGGAGTTCTCCTCGACGGTCGTGGCCCTGATCCTCGCCGGCAAGGTGGGGTCGAGCATCGCCTCGGAGATCGGCACCATGCGCATCACCGAGCAGATCGACGCCCTCGAAATCATGGGGGTCAACTCGGCGTCGTATCTGATCCTGCCCAAGATCGTCGCCGCGGTCTTCTTCTTCCCGTTCCTCACGATTCTCTCGATCCTCATCGGCATACTGGGCGGCTGGGCGATCTCCTGCCTTACGGGTATCATGCTCCCGGCCGACTACCTCGACGGGCTGCTGCTGGATTTCAAGCCCTATTCGATTACCTATTCGCTCATCAAAATGGCGGTCTTCGCCTACCTCATCACCTCCGTCTCGGCCTTTTTCGGCTACTACGCCAAGGGCAATTCGCTCGAGGTGGGCGCCGCCTCGACGCGCGCCGTGGTGGCCGGGTCGGTGGTCATCATGATCTTCAACCTCATGCTCACGCAGATCTTGCTGATATGATACGCGCCCAACATATCGTCAAGTCGTTCGACGGCCGCACGGTGCTCGACGACATCTCTGTGGAGTTCGAGACCGGCCGGACCAACCTCATCATCGGCAAGAGCGGTTCGGGCAAGACCGTGCTGCTCAAAAGTCTGGTCGGCCTGCACGGCATCGATTCGGGTGCCGTGTGGTACGACGACATCAATTTCACGGAGCTGGGATTCCGCGAGCGCAAGGCCATCCGCAAGGATATCGGCATGATCTTCCAAGGAGGCGCCCTGCTCGATTCGTCGTCGGTCGAGGAGAACGTCAAGCTGCCGCTCGATCTTTTCACCGAGCAGTCGGAGGCCGAGAAGCTCGAGCGGGTCAACTTCTGCCTGCAGCGCGTGCGGCTCGAGAACGCCAACCGTCTATACCCCGCCGAGCTGTCGGGCGGCATGATCAAGCGTGTGGCTATCGCCCGGGCTATCGTGCTCAATCCCAAGTACCTTTTCTGCGACGAGCCCAACTCGGGCCTCGACCCGCAGACCTCGATCGTCATCGACAACCTCATCCACGAGATCACGCGCGAGTACAACATCACCACCATCATCAACACCCACGACATGAACTCCGTCATGGAGATCGGCGAGAAGATCGTCTACATCCACGAGGGCCGCAAGTGGTGGGAGGGCACCAAGGACGAGATTCTCCAGGCCGACAATCCCGAGCTCAACGCGTTCGTTTTCGCCTCGGCCATGGCCAAGCGCGCCAAGGCGGCCGTCCGTTGAGGCGGCAGGTTCCGCTCCGATATCGTTTTTCGGCCGGCCGGTCCGCAGTTTGGCCGGAAGTTTGCCGCCCGCAGGCCGGGCGGGTCGTCCGGTCTTATGAAAGCGGTCGAACGCGCTGAAAAGGGGTTTATTAAAAAAACTTAATTTTTTACTTGCGTAATATATATAAAGTGTATACTTTTGCACTGTGAAAAAAATAACGGAAGTTTTCAACTAACAAATAATCGAATTATGGCTACTATCAAAATCGGTATCAACGGCTTCGGCCGTATCGGCCGTCTGGTGTTCCGTGCCGCCTGCACGAACAGCAACATCGAGGTTGTAGGTATCAACGACCTCGTGCCCGTAGATTACATGGCTTACATGCTCAAGTACGACACGATGCACGGTCGTTTCGACGGCACCGTCGACTACAATGTCGAGAAAAGCCAGCTGATCGTCAACGGCAAGGCTATCCGCGTGACCGCCGAGAAGGACCCCGCCAACCTCAAGTGGAACGAGGTGGGTGCCGAGTACGTCGTCGAGTCGACGGGTCTGTTCCTCACCAAGGAGAAGGCCGAGGCCCACATCGCCGCCGGTGCCAAGTACGTCGTCATGTCGGCTCCCTCGAAGGACGACACGCCGATGTTCGTCTGCGGCGTCAACACCGACACCTACGCCGGTCAGAAGATCGTCTCGAACGCTTCCTGCACCACCAACTGCCTGGCTCCCATCGCCAAGGTGCTCCACGACAAGTTCGGCATCACCGANGGTCTGATGACCACCGTCCACTCGACCACCGCCACGCAGAAGACCGTCGACGGTCCCTCGATGAAGGACTGGCGCGGCGGCCGTGCCGCTTCGGGCAACATCATCCCCTCGTCGACCGGNGCNGCCAAGGCCGTCGGCAAGGTGATCCCCGAGCTCAACGGCAAGCTCACCGGTATGTCGATGCGNGTGCCGACCCTCGATGTGTCGGTCGTCGACCTGACCGTCAACCTCGCCAAGCCCGCCAAGTACGACGAGATCTGCGCCGCCATGAAGGCTGCTTCGGAGGGCGAGCTGAAGGGTATTCTGGGTTACACCGAGGAGGCTGTCGTTTCGTCCGACTTCNTGGGCGATCCCCGCACCTCGATCTTCGACAAGGCTGCCGGTATNGCTCTGACCGACACCTTCGTGAAGGTCGTTTCGTGGTACGACAACGAGTGGGGTTACTCCAACAAGGTCCTCATGCTCATCGAGAAGATGGCCGCTTACAACAACAAGTAACCGATCCTCGATCCATAGGAAAGTCCGGCGCTCGCAAGAGTGCCGGACTTCGTTTTTCGGGGGGGGGATTTCGGATCGGTGCGGAGAGTTCGCAGGATCGGAGCCGGATGCGTTACGGCGCCGGCCGGTCAGTCGCTGGAGTTTGCCGNCTTGGGGCCGGGTGCATTGCCGGTGTTTGCCGGCCGGTGCAGGTGGTTGTTGGCCGTTGTGGGCGCCAGTTGGTGCGGGTGTTTGCTGGGTGGCGGCCGCGTTCAGGCCGCTATTTCCGGTCCGCACGCATCTCGATCGACGCCCCCGACCATTGGTTGATCTTGCGGGTGAAGCGGCCGATCCGCCGGTTTTCGCAGGCGATCGTTATCTCGATCTCGAACGGCTGCGTCCGGTCGATGTCGTCGGTCGGCGGCAGGGTGTGGGGGATGATGTAGACGTAGAGCTGCAGGTGGTCGCAGGGCGGGGTCGTCAGCACGATTTTGCGCTCCGGCTCCGTCCCTGCCGGCGGTTCCCGGAGTTCGGAGCCCGTATCGGCTATGTGCGACGAGGCCGTCGCGAAGCCGATCCGGCGGTCTTCTTCGTCGAAGCAGCCGCACATCAGTTCCGCATTGTAGCGCCACCACTCCGGGTAGCGGCTCGAGACCTTGACGGTGAATCCTTTTTTCGCAGCCATGTTCGCGTGGTGTTTTCGGGTTGTAAAGATAGTGCAAGTCGAGCGCAGTATCAAATTTATTTGAATACTGCCGAGATGCAGCCTATTTTCTGTAAAGATAGTGCAAGTCGGGCGCAAAAACAAACCGGGGCGCGGTCATCGGAGTGTCGGTTCGCGAATCCCGGCTCTTGGCCGGGTAGTGCAAGTCGGATGAAGATGGAAAACATCGCGCCGTTTTCTTTGCAGATGTCTTATTTTTTCGTAACTTTGCGCACTATTTGTGCTCGGATGGATGCAACAAAAGGATATTCGATTGCTTACAAAGGGTTGAAAAACGGCTCCCACGACTTCTCGTTCGAGGTCGGCGGCGCTTTCTTCGGGGCCTGCGGCAGTACGGATATCAAGGACGGGGAGTGCAGCGTCGCCGTGACGCTCGCCAAGTCCGATGCGCAGCTCACCGTCGATACGGCCATTCATGGCTGCGTCGTCGTCGCCTGCGACCGCTGTCTGGAGGACTGCCGCGTGCCCGTCGATTTCGAGGGGCGCCTGCTGGTGAAGTTCTCCGACGAGCCGCTGGAGTACGACGGCGAGGTGCTGTGGCTGCGGCCCGGCGAGGACGAGGTCGACCTCGCGCAGTACATCTACGAGAGCATCGTGCTGTCGCTGCCTTACCAGCGGGTCCATCCCGAGGGCGGGTGCGACCCCGAGATGCTGCGGCGCTTCCGCATCGTCTCCGGCGAGGAGTTCGCCGCGATCGAGGCCCGCTCCGAGGAGCCGGACCGCAAGGGGAGCGGGTGGGAGAAGCTCGCGGCGCTCCGGGAACGGCTGGAAGCCGACGGCGAGGAGAAGTAAATATGTTGAACTAATATATATTATTGTACCATGGCACATCCTAAACACAAAGTCTCGTCGACGCGACGCGACAAGAGAAGAACCAACTACAAGGCTGCGGTTCCTACGGTCGTCACCTGCTCGAACTGCGGCGCTGCCACGCTCTACCACCGGGTTTGCCCCGAGTGCGGTTTCTACCGCGGCAAGCTGGCCATCGAGAAGAAGGCTGCCGAATAGTCGGCGGAAAGAGCGTATCCCCTGCGGGCGCTTCTCTTTCAGTTCCGGTCTGTCGCTGTGTTCCGTTTCTTGCGGACGGGCCCCGGTTTCGCCGTGGTCCGCTGGTTCGTTTCCGGGTATGCACGGCGGCGGCAGTATGTAAAACCTAATCGCACAAGTATGTTAAAGATAGGTGTAGACGCCATGGGCGGCGACTTCGCTCCCGAGGCTGCGGTCAAGGGGGCCGTCATGGCCCTCGACGCCGTCGGTGCCGAGAGCCGCATCGTCCTTTTCGGCGACGAGGCGCGCATCCGGGCCGTCCTCGCCGGGGAGGGTTGTTCGGCCGAGCGGTTCGACATCGTTCCCACGACCGAGGTCATCGAGATGGGCGACCACCCCGCCAAGGCATTCCAGGCCAAGGCCGATTCCAGCATCACGGTCGGCTTCGGGCATCTGGCCAAGGGGGCGATCCACGGATTCGCCAGCGCCGGGTCGACCGGTGCCATGATGGTGGGTTCGATGTATGCCGTCAAGCCCATCGAGGGGGTCATCCGGCCTACCATTTCGTCCCTCGTGCCTACGGCCGCAGGGCGTCCCGCGTTGTTGCTCGATGTGGGGCTCAACGTCGACTGCAAGCCCGAGGTGCTGGCCCAGTACGGTCTGATCGGTTCGATCTTCGCCGAATCGGTGCTCGGCATCGCATCGCCGCGCGTCGCCATTCTCAACATCGGCGAGGAGGAGACCAAGGGCAATGCCCAGGCCAAGGCGGCGCACGACCTCCTGCGCGAGGAGAAGCGCATCAACTTCGTCGGCAACGTCGAGGGTTCGCACATCTTCTCCGGCAAGGTCGCCGACGTCATCGTCTGCGACGGCTTCGTCGGCAACACCGTGCTGAAGATGGCCGAGGGGCTCTACCGCATCAACAAGGCGCTCGGTGGCGGCAACGCTTTCTGGGATGCCATGAATTACGAAAACGTGGGCGGCACTCCCGTTCTGGGTGTCAATGCCCCCGTGGTCATCGGTCACGGCTGTTCGTCGCCGCTGGCGATCAAGAACATGATCCTCACGACCGAGCGCTGCATCCGTACGGAGGTCACCGCCAAGTTGCAGCGCGCATTCAACAGCTAATCAACACAAACTTCAATGGGTAAGATAACAGCAGCCATAACGGGTGTCGGGCAGTATCTGCCGGATTACCTTCTGACCAACGACGAGCTGAGCCGTATGGTCGACACCAACGACGAGTGGATCACTTCGCACACGGGCATCAAGACGCGCCACATCCTCAAGGGCGAGGGTCTGGGTACTTCCTACATGGGTGCGCGGGCCATCCGCAATCTTCTGAAAAAGACGGGTATCGATCCCATGGAGATCGACGCCGTCATCTGCGCGACNATCACCCCCGATATGTTCTTCCCCTCGACGGGCAACCTCATCGCCGACCAGGCCGGGTGCAAGAACGCTTTCGCCTACGACGTCTCGGCCGCCTGCTCGGGTTTCCTCTTCGCGCTGACNACCGGTGCCGCTTTCATCGAGTCGGGGCGCGGTAAGAAGGTGATCGTCGTCGGCGCCGACAAGATGTCGTCGATCATCGATTACAAGGACCGTTCGACCTGTCCGCTGTTCGGCGACGGTGCCGCCGCCGTGCTGCTCGAGCCCAATACCGAGGGGCTGGGCGTCATCGATTCGATGCTGCGTTCCGACGGCTCGGGCGAGNTGCAGCTCTACATGAAGGCCGGCGGTTCGCGTTATCCNGCNTCCGCCGAGACCGTGGCCAACAATTGGCACACCATCACTTGGGACGGACAGGCNGTCTTCAAGGCCGCCGTGTCGAAGATGGCCGACGTNTCCGTGGAGATGATGGAGCGCCACCACCTCACGGGCGACGACGTCCGCTACCTCGTGCCGCACCAGGCCAACCTCCGCATCATCGACGCCACGGCGCGCCGCATGGGCATCGGCCAGGAGAAGTGCATGATCAATATCGACCGCAACGGCAACACCACCGCCGCTACGATCCCCACCTGCCTCTANGATTANGAGAAGGAGCTGCGCCCCGGCGACAACCTCATTCTCTCNGCGTTCGGCGGCGGGTATACGTGGGGCGCTATCTACGTCAAGTGGGCCTACGACGGTTCGCGCATGCCGCAGATCGACGCTTCCGAGGAGGAATAGCCGCTCCGGCTTCGTTTTTCGCGGGTGCCCGAAAGGGCGCCCGCGTTGTTTGTCGTCCGCGCCGTCCGATCGGAAATCTTGTCGGGATTTGTCTCGGATTGAATTCGGAGAGTGCGCAAATTATGTTATCTTTGCAGCCGGATAGTTCGGTTCTTCTCCGTCCCGTTTTTTGANATAGCTCTCCGGCCGGTTGTCCATGCACCGACTTAAGCCATCTAACCATGCGGCAGCCGGATAGGAGGGTGCGGAGTGCGAGGTCCCCGATCTCGCGCTCCGCTTTTTTGTATGCGCACGGTGCCTTTGGTCGGGTATTTGTCCGCAGANATTCGTTTTAAATGTTATAGCGTATGAAAAAATGTGTATGTTTCCTGACGGTGCTTCTCTGNTCGGCAGGTTCCGTTTTCGCCGCGGCTTTCGCCGATCGGCCTGTTTCGGTCGGTGAGCTGCCCGCTGCGGCGCAGCAGTTCATCAAGACCCATTTCGCCGCTTCCGAGGTGTTGTANGCCAAGGTCGACGACGATCTGTTCGACAACGACTACAAGGTCGTCTTCGCCGACGGCACCTCGATCGAGTTCGCCAGCAACGGCGAGTGGAAAGAGGTCGAGACCAAGCGCGGNGAGATTCCNGCNGCTATCGTCCCGCCGGCCATCCGCCAGCAGGTCGGCAGCCAGTTCCCCGCCGCCCGGATCGAGAGCATCGACCGCAACCGCCGCGGGTTCGAGGTGGGGCTGAGCAACGGCCTCGAGCTGAAGTTCGACCGGCGCTTCACNCTCGTCGAGATCGACGACTGAGTTTCCCGGCTCCGTATCGGCGCCCGTCTTCGGCAAGAAGACGGGCGCTCGGGTTTATAGAAATATTTTATCCGGATATCAAATATAATGATCGGTTTCGGAGACACCGTGTCGATAAGAATCGTATCTTTATGCCCGCGAAAATACACGAACNCAAAAACCTATAGACTATGTTAAGCAAGAAACTCCACGATGCGCTCAATGCGCAGATCAACGCCGAGCTCTGGTCGGCCTANCTCTANCTCTCCATGTCGCTCGANGCCGAGAACAAGGGGTTCAAGGGTGTCGCCAACTGGTTCTACATCCAGTTCCGCGAGGAGCAGGACCANGCCCGCATCTTCATGAACTACCTCCTTTCGCGCGATGCCGAGGTCAAGCTCGCGCCCATCGCCGAGGTCCGTACGTCGTGGGCGTCGCCGCTGGAGATGTTCAAGGATACCTTGGCCCACGAGCAGAAGGTGACCGCCCTGATCCACAACCTCGCTGCTATCGCCGCCGAGGACAAGGATTTCGCGTCGTCCAACAAGCTCGTGTGGTTCATCGACGAGCAGATCGAGGAGGAGGAGAACGCCCGCGGCATGATCCAGTCGTTCGAGGCCGTCGAGGGCAACAAGTTCGGGCTCTACATGCTCGACAAGGAGCTCGCGGCCCGCGCTTATTCGACTCCNTCGCCGCTGGCATCNAAAGAGGACTAAGGGCCGGAATAGGCAAGATGAAAGGCAGGAAGCANNTGCTTCCTGCCTTTTTTGCTTNCGGGCGGATTCGGCGGTTCGCCGCCGCANACTTTGNATCTTGGGCNNCTNGCACTGAAAGTGCGGCCCCGCAGCCGCCCAAGATGAACCCGGACGGCCAANGCCGCGGGCGGCTACTCTCCGTGCGTTATCTTGTAGTCGATGCCCGCCTTTCGGGCTTGGGCGTGTTGATAGGNCCGGCGGATGCGGTAGAGGCGGCCGTCCTTGCGCAGGCGCGCGCCGGTCTGGTGGTACCAGAACGGAATCTCCGCTTCGACGCACTGCTGCCGGATCGAGAGCACCCAGTCGTAGTCGCACAGGCGTGCGTCCGGGCCCGATTCGCCGCCCACCGACACCTCCTCGATCGCCGGGGNCAGATAGGGNGTCAGCNCCAGCGGCCCGAGCAGNGGCGCGCANACGATGATTCGGTGGCGGATCGGAGCCTCCAGAAAGAGGGGCAGGCGCCGGTCGGCCATCTCTTGGTTNTCGACCGTGCAGCCGATCGTTACGTTGTCGTAGCCCTCGCCCCAGTCGGGCGGCAGCACGTCGCGCAGCCGTTCGATGCGCTTGGTGAAGAACATGAAAGTCANGTCGTGGCGCAGGCGCATCATCGCCCACGCTTCGGNACGCCATGCGTCGGCTTCTTCCAACAGAAAGTCCGACGTGAAGCAGGTGTAGATGCGTNCGCCGCCGCCGATCCGGAACCGTCCGTCGCGGCTGCGGCGCANCGGCAGGTCGAATGCCGCCGTCTTGCGGGCTTCGCTGCTGTCGAGATCGTGTTGTGCGTCCTGCCGGTAGACGTAGCAGTGGNNGCAGCCCTCGCTCGTTTTGCGGCATCCGTGCCACGGGTTCCATGCGACGGACATAGGCTCAGAATAGCGANANGATGCCCTCGTAGGAGAGCAGGATGATAAGGTAGCGCAGGCTTTTGCCCACGAGCATCGAGCCGGNCGTCAGCCACGCATCNGCGCGCATCAGNCCCAGTATCACGGCGATCGCTTCGCCNAGGAAAGGCAGAAAGCCGAAGAAGCCCATCGCCGCGCCGCGGCCCGCCACGAATTTGCGGGCNCGGGCCAGCCGGCGTTCGTCGACGCCCANTTTCGCGATCCACTCCGGANGTCCNAGGCTCCCGATCCAGTAGCACGTCATGCCGCCCAAGGTGTTGCCCGCCGAGGCNGCGACAAGACACNCTATCGGGTCGGCTCCCGCTCCCAGCAGCACCGCCATGACCGCTTCCGAGCTGAACGGCACGATGCTCCCCGCCGCCAAGGCCGCNNNGAACAGCCCCCAGCAGCCCCATTCGGNCAGTATCTGCGTCAGCGGCTCCATGNGGCATTTNCTNGGNAACAAATATAATATAAATTCGGTTTTGGTAGTTGTGTNTGGCAATCTTTTGAAATCTTCTGCGTAGAGCATTCAACTGTTTNCTCGGTTCGGTAGGGCGGTCCCTGCCGCCGGTCGTGCGTGCNGAAGATACGACGAAAGCCACCCCTGAGAGTGGCTTTCGTTTCGTTGTGGGAACAAGCGGATTTGAACCGCTGACCTCCTGCTTGTCGAGCAGGCGCTCTAAACCAACTGAGCTATGCTCCCTTTCGTCGTGCCGGCCATCCGGCAAACGGATTCGCGGCCGGTCGAGCCANAAAAAAACGATTGATGATCNCTATCAATCGCTCGTCGTCTTCGACTTCGTGGGAGCTGAGGGATTCGAACCCCCGACCCTCTGCTTGTAAGGCAGACGCTCTGAACCAGCTGAGCTAAGCTCCCCTAAAAATGGCTCGGGACTGCAAAGGTAATTCAATTTTCGCGAACTCCAAATTTCCGGCGGGGAAATTTTCGTCCGGCGTTNTCCGGAGTGCGCCGCTTCGCCGTTGCCGGCTTCGGACCTCGATCGGTCTTCGGNTTTCGTGCCGCCGGAGTTTCNNCGCCGGCCGCTCTTAAGCCACTCCCTTGCTTGAAAGAACCTCGTGCAACCCTCGCACATCTGCGCCTGAACAAGGACTTGAACCTAGGACCCCATGATTAACAGTCATGTGCTCTAACCAACTGAGCTATTCAGGCATTCGAGACAGCCTCGGGGGACTGTTTCGGTGTGCAAATATATAGCAAATTTTGATTCCCGCAAAATTATTGTGCGAATTTTTCGCAAAAAATGTACCTTTGCATATCCGTTAACGGGCCTGTCCGTGGCTTTGAAAAAACATATATCGCTCATAATCATGCTNCTGTGCTGCGGCTCCGTGGCCCGGGCGCAGCTGGCGTTCGTTCCCGCCGAGTGGGATTTCGGTTCNGTCCGGGAGAGCGGGGGCCNTGTGAGCCATACCTTTACGGGCGTCAACCGGGGACAGGAGCCCGTGGTCGTCGTGGACGTCGTTTCGTCGTGCGGCTGCACCGTGCCGCAGTTCTCGCGCAGGCCGATCCTGCCCGGCGATTCGACCCGCATCACCGTCACCTACGATCCGATGAACCGTCCGGGCNTCTTCTCCCGGTCGTTGGGCGTCTANTCTTCCGAGCGCAAAAAGATCGCTTCGCTGACCGTGTCGGGCAGCGTCGTCCCGCGCGAGAAAAGCNTCGGGGAGCTCTACCCGGTCGATGCGGGGGGCGGGCTGCGGCTGGAGGGGACGCTTTGCGCCTTTACCTATATATATCAGGGTCGGCAGAAGCAGATGGCGATCGGCTATGCGAATACTTCCGACCGCCCCGTGCGGCTGGAGCTCCGGCCCNGCAGNNCGAGCGGCCTTTTGGAGGTGGATTATCCCCGGACGATCGCTCCCGGCGAGCGCGGGGAGATCAATTTCNGCTATGCCATCCCCGCCGGNGCNGCGCGCTACGGTACGCTGCGCGATGCGCTGACGGTCTGCGTCGACGGCCGGGCCGGGGCGACGACCCTCGTGGCGCACGGNGTGGGATGCGACGACCCCGCGGCCGTCGATAAGAAAAAAGCNCCGCAGGCGGAGCTGAGCGATCTGATCGTGAAATTCGGTTCCGTGAAGCGCTCGGGACCCGTCCAGCGCCGGAGTTTCACCCTCTCCAATACGGGCCGCGGCGATTTGATCGTCCGGGCCGTCGAGCACGGCGGTCGCTTCGGGGTCGCACTCGCTCCCGGTACCAAGATCGCTCCCGGCGGCAGCCGGAGCGTGGAGCTGACGCTCGACCCCTCGGCGCAGGAGTTCGGGGTCCTCGCCGATCATCTGGTGCTCGTCACCAACGACCCCGCNCGGCCCATGCGGCGCGTGCGCATGACGGCNATCATCCAAGACTAACCCATACGACATGTTTCCCATACTCGAAAAACGGTGNCTCGCCCCGGGCATCTGGCTTATGAAAATCGGGGCTCCGCGCGTGGCGGCTTCGGCCCTGCCGGGGCAGTTCGTCATCGTGCGCGCCGACGAGCGCGGCGAGCGCATCCCGCTCACCATCGCCGACTTCGATAAGGAGGAGGGCAGCGTGACGATCGTCACGCAGGCGATCGGCGTCTCCACGCGCAAGATCTGCNCNTTGGAGNNCGGCGATGCGCTGACCGACTTCGCCGGGCCGCTCGGCCACCCCTCGGAGTTCGTCCGGCTGTCGCCNGAGGAGCTGCGCGGGCGGCGTTACGTCTTCATCGGGGGCGGGGTCGGCACGGCTCCGGTCTATCCGCAGGTCAAATGGCTCCGCGAGCACGGCGTCGGCGTCGACGTCATCATCGGGGCCAAGAACCGCGAGATGCTGATCTACACCGACGAGATGCGGGCCGTGGCCGCGAATCTCTACATCGCCACCGACGACGGTTCCGAAGGCTTCAAGGGGCTCGTCACCCAGCTGCTCGAGCAGCTGATCGCCGAGGGGCGCCGCTACGACGANTGCGTGGCGATCGGNCCCATGNTCATGATGAAGTTCGTGGCGCTGACGACCAAGAAATACGACCTCAGAACCACCGTNTCGCTCAATGCCNTGATGGTCGACGGCACGGGCATGTGCGGCGCCTGCCGCGTGAGCGTGGGCGGACGTACGCGNTTCACGTGCGTCGACGGNCCCGAGTTCGANGCCCACNANGTNGATTTCGACGAGGCGATGCGCCGNCAGGGCATGTACCGCACNCAGGAGCAGCGCGCCGCGGCNATCGCCGCCGAGCGCGAGGCGGGACACCAGTGTAAAATCGGATTGGACAAATAGGCTATGGCTAACAAGATACCCCGCGTCCCCGTGCGCGAACAGGACCCGGNCCGCCGGGCGACCAACTTCGAGGAGGTCTGCTACGGCTACAACTTAGAAGAGGCGACCCTCGAGGCGTCGCGCTGTCTCAACTGCAAGAACCCCCGCTGCGTGGCGGCNTGCCCCGTGGGAGTGAAGATTCCCGAGTTCATCGCCGCCCTGCACGGGGGCGATGTGGCCGCNGCNGCCGCCGTCATCGCCCGCGACAGTTCGCTGCCCTCGATCTGCGGCCGCGTCTGNCCGCAGGAGACCCAGTGCGAGGGCTCGTGTGTCCTCGGCATCAAGGGCGAGCCGGTGGCGATCGGCAAGCTGGAGCGCTTCGTCGGCGACTGGAAGCTGGNGCACCCCGATACCGCATCGGCGCCGGCACCCCGCAACGGCCGNCGGGTGGCCGTCATCGGCAGCGGTCCGGCCGGTCTGGCCTGCGCNAGCGANNTGGCCAAAATGGGCTACGAAGTGAAGATTTTCGAGGCGCTCCACAAGGTNGGCGGCGTGCTGGTCTACGGCATCCCCGAGTTCCGCCTGCCCAAGGAGACGATCGTGGCGCGCGAGATCGACGAGGTGCGCCGGCTGGGTGTGGAGATCGAGACCGACGTCATCGTGGGCCGCACCGTGACGATCGATTCGCTGCTCGACCGGGAGGNCTACGATGCCGTCTTCATCGGTTCGGGCGCCGGGCTGCCGCGCTTCATGGGTATTCCGGGCGAGAATCTCAACGGCGTGGTCTCGGCCAACGAGTTCCTCACGCGCGCCAACCTNATGCGCGCCTACGACGAGACCTACGATACGCCGATTCNTCGTCGGCNGGCGCGTGGTCGTCGNCGGCGGCGGCAACGTGGCCATGGACGCCGTGCGCACGGCGCGCCGCTTGGGCGCCGAGGCGACGATCGTCTACCGCCGCAGCGAGACNGANCTCCCGGCCCGNGCCGAGGAGGTCCACCANGCCAAGGAGGAGGGCATCCGCTTCCGGATGCTGACCAACCCCGTCGAGGTGCTGGGCACCGACGAGGGGTGGGTGCGCGGTGTGCGCTGCGTGGAGATGGAGTTGGGCGAGCCCGACGCGAGCGGCCGCCGCTCGCCGGTCGTGAAGCCCGGTTCGGAGTTCGACATCGAGTGCGACGTGGTCATCATGGCTCTGGGCACCTCGCCCAATCCGTTGATTGCCGCCACGACTTCCGGTTTGGAGACCGACCGCCGCGGCTGCATCGCGGCCGATGCTGCGGGCGCCACATCGCGACCCGGCGTCTTCGCGGGCGGCGATGCCGTGACCGGCGCGGCTACCGTCATCCTCGCTATGGGCGCCGGACGTACCGCCGCCCAGGCGATCGACGAATACATACGGAAGAAATAATCGTTGGTTTTCTCGGAAAAAGACCGGAGCTGCTGCATGCAGCTCCGGTCTTTTATGTCGGAAAGAAACTCCGCGGCCTATGAACGGCAAACGATCTCGTCCACCTTGTCGGCGATCATCTGCGGCGCCACGGCCCGCAGACAGCGGCAGTCGCCGTAGCGGCAGGGCTTGGCCCCGTAGACCGAGCAGGGGCGGCACGGCAGNTCGGCCTGCAGTACGTTGCGGGGATCGCAGCCCCAGCCCAGAAATCCCAGTCCCGGGTGGGTGGCGCCCCATACCGAGACTACGGGCGTGGCTACCAAAGCCGCGAGGTGCATGGCCAGCGAATCCATCGAAACCATGCAGTCCAGGTGGGCGATCAGATCGATCTCGTCTTTCAGTTTTATTTTGCCGTAGAGCGCCGTCACGTTGGGATAGGTGCGTTCCATTTCGCGGGCGAAGTCCGCTTCGGCCTTGCCGCCGCTGTGGATGAAAAGCCGGTCGCAGCGTGCGGCGAGCAGCCGCACCGCTTCGCGGCTCAGATCCGTCGGGTAGGTCTTGCCNTGCTGGGCCGAGAAAGGGGCGAAGCCGATCCAGCGGCCCCGCTTGTCGCCCATCGGATTGGGNCGTTCGCTCCGGACCGCAGGTGCGGGATCGTCGAATGCGAAGCCCAGCTGCCGGAAGACGTCGCAGTAGCGCAGAACGGTGTGCCGCAGGGGCGCCGTGCGGAGGCCGCCCCCTCTTTGTTGTATGAAGCGGCGCTTGCGGGCGTGTTCCTTGTCGATATGGGCTACCGGAATGCCGTAGAGGTGCATCAGGTGGCGGAAAAACGTCGAGCGGATGATGCCGTGCACGTCGGCCACGGCGTCGACGCCCAAGCGGTGCGCCTCGCGGGCCAGCCGGAGCATTCCCAGCAGCGAGTGGTGGCGTCCCTTGGTGTCGGCTTCCAGAAATGCGACGTCGAGCCCCTCGAAGAACGGACGGAACAGACCGGGGGTGGCCACCGTGATCCGCAGATCGGGGTAGGCCGCACGCAGGGCGCGCAGNGCATGCGGCAGCATCGCCACATCGCCCATCGCCGAGGTGCGGATCACCAGAAGATGACGCGGCGGATGCGGGTTATTTTTTGCCATAGAGCACCGGGTTGAGGGCCGGGTCGTTGTACATCTTCATCTGTTTGTAGGTCTTCATGTATTTGCGGCCCGCTTCGATNTCTTCGATAAGCTCCTCGATCGCCTGCGAGAGGTCGGCCTGCTGGGTCCGCAGCACCTCGAGCTTGCGGCGGCAGGCGTCGCGGTGGGCGTCGTCCACGTCGGTGCGGCGGGTCTCCTGCTCCATGTGGTAGATTTTCAGCGCCAGGATCGAGAGCCGGTCGACGGCCCACGCGGGGGTCTCGGTGTTGAGCCGCGCATCGGGCGCCGGGGTCACCGANTNGTATTTCTCCAGCAGGTAGTCGTCNACGTATTCGACCATGTCGGTGCGCTCCTGGTTCGAGCGGTCGATGCGCCGTTTGATCGCCAGCGCCTCCCGGGGGTCGATCTCCGGATTGCGGATGATGTCTTCGAGGTGCCACTGCACCGTGTCGATCCAGTTCTTATGNTAGAGCAGATGATCGAGCGAGCCCTTTTCGTAGGGATTCTCGATCGGATGATCCACGTCGTCGAAGCGGTGGTAGTCGGCGATCGCGCGGTCGAAAATCGCGTTGGCGTTTTGGGTAAACATAGTTTCAGCCGGTTTTGATGTTGCAGTTTCGTCGAAAAGTTATACCTTTGTTGGGTAAACCCAAAACAAAGATAATGATTTTTTCCAGAACTGCAATATTCCTCGGCGGAATCCTGTTGCTGGCCGCCGCTCCGGCCGCGGCGCAGACCCGCCGGGTCCGGCAGACCCGCGAGGAGTACATCGACCGCTACAAGTCGATCGCCGTCGCCCACATGGAGCGTTTCGGCATCCCGGCCAGCATCACCATGGCGCAGGGCATCCTCGAGTCGGACAGCGGCAACAGCCGCCTCTCGCTCGAGTCGAACAACCACTTCGGCATCAAGTGCAAGCGCAACTGGACGGGGCCCGCNGTCTACCACGACGACGACGAGAAAGGCGAGTGNTTCCGTGCCTACGAATCGGTCGAGGCTTCCTACTACGACCATGCGGCGTTCCTCGATTCGCAGCCCCGCTACGATTCGCTCTTCGCCTATCCGTCGACCGACTACAAAAGCTGGGCGCGCGGGCTGAAAGCCGCCGGTTACGCCACGGCCCCCGACTATGCCCAGCGGCTGGTGCGGATCATCGAGACCTACAAGCTCTACCTGCTCGACCGGCCGCAGGGCGAGCGGCTCTATGCGGCGCACCGCAGCGGCAAGGCCCTTTCCGAGATCGGCTCCGAGACCTACGGCGATGCCGACCGGCTGGCCGTTGGGGGCTATCTGATCGACCCCGACAACTACCGGGTGACGATCAACGCCCACGAGGGTTACAACGTCTACACCACCAACGGCGTGCACTACGTGCTGGCCAAGGAGAACGATTCCTACGAGAATATCGGCCGCAAATTCCGNCTCTCGGCGGGCAACCTGCGCAAGTTCAACGACGTCAAGGGCCGCCGCGTCCCGCCCGNGCNNGGCGANGTGGTNTTCATCGAGCGTAAGAAAACCGCNTGGCAGGGCAATGCGCGGCATCATATCTGCCGCGAGGGCGAGACGTCCCGCATCGTGGCCCAGTCGTACGGTCTCCGCGTGCGGTCGCTCGAGAAGCTCAACGGCCTGAAGAAAGGCGCGCCGCTGACCCCCGGGGAGACGCTGCGGATCAAATAGACGATGGATTTTTAATTTCGGATTTATGGATACCACCCCGCTCCGGGCGCGGATTCTGGACACGCTGGTCCGCAAGTCGACGCTCAAGCAACAGGTCTTCGACCACACATTCTCGGTCTTCAATCAGTTGAAGGAGACCCTTCTGGAAATGGCTTCGGAGCTGGACGACCAGCTCGAGGGGCATCTCGACCGCCGCGTNAGGATCGAGTACCGCGACCGCGGCAAGTTCGAGGTGCAGCTCCAGGCCGCCAACGACGTGCTGATCTTCCAGATGCACACCGACGTCTTCGACTTCGATGCGGCGCATCCCGTCCGGCAGACCGCCTACGTGCAGGGCGATGCCCGGAACAGCTACTGCGGCGTCATCAACATCTACAACTTCCTCTCCGATTCGTTCAAGTTCAACCGCAATGCCGACGAGGGTTACCTCATCGGGCGGCTGTTCATCAACCGCGAGCGCCGTTACTTCGTCGAGGGCAAGGGGCAGACTTCGCTGCGGGCCGCCGACTTCGGACGCGCGGAGATCGACCGCGACGCCTTGGTGACGGTTTCGGAGGAGGCGATCGCTTTCGCCCTCGACTTCGACCTGCTCACCACGCCTTACGAGACGCTGGCCCGCGCGACGGTCGACCAGTTCAACACCAAAATGGACAACTCGAAGTTCGTCACCGGCAAGCGCTTGGGTTACGATTTCGATACCTCCGACATCTGACGCCATACCAAACGGCGGCGGCCAGCCGTTGCTTCGGAAATGAAAAAGTTCTTCTTCCTCCTCGTTTTCGCCGCGGCCGTTCCCGGTCCGCTGCAGGCTCAGAACGAATACGCCGAAATCGCCCGCCTGCGGTCGATGAACCGGCGCGTCGGCGGCATCCGGTCGATGAACGACGGCGAGCATTATACCGTCGTCGAGCAGGGCGATATCGTCCGTTACGCCTATGCCGCCGAGGGCCCCGGCGAAAAGCTGCTCCCCGGGCCGCTGCCGGCCGCGATCTCCGATTACGCCTTTTCGCCCGACGAGCGGCGGATTCTCGTCGCGGCAGGTCGGGAGCCCATCTACCGCCATTCCTACACTTCCGCCTACTTCCTCGCCGAGGGCGGTTCCCTGCGGCCCGTGCTGACCGAGGCCCAAGCGCCGCGCGACGCGTCGTTCTCGCCCGACGGCAGTTCGATCCTCTATTCCGACCGCAACGACCTCTACCTCTACACCATCGCCGACGGCCGTACGCGGCGTCTCACTTCCGACGGCGAGTGGAACGCCATCATCAACGGCACCGCCGACTGGGTCTACGAGGAGGAGTTCGGCCTCACGCGGGCCTACGCCTTTTCGCCCGACGGTGGGCGCGTCGCGTTCCTGCGCTTCGACGAGCGGGCCGTGCCTACCATGGAGCTGATGCGCTACGGCGGCAGGCTCCACAACGAGGCCTTTTCGTTCAAGTACCCCAAGGCCGGGGAGCCCAATTCCACGGTGCAGCTCTTCGTCATCGACTTGGCGACCGGCCGCCGCGAGCGGATCGACACCGGCCCCGAGACCGACCAGTACCTGCCCCGCATCGGCTTCACGCCCGACGGCCGGCTGTGGTTCCACCGGCTCAACCGGCGGCAGAATACGTTCGAGGTCGTCCTCTGCGAGCCCCANGGNGCCCTGCNNACNATNTACGAGGAGCGGGCCCAGCAGTATGTCGAGCGGGTCGACGACGGCACGATCACGTTCGTCGACAAGGACCGTTTCCTCGTGCGGCAGGAGAGCCACACCGGCTTCATGCACCTCTACCTCTACGGCATCCGCAGCGGGCTCATCGCCCAGGTCACCAAGGGCGAATGGGAGGTGACCGAGGTCGTCGGTACGACCCCCAAGCGCGTCTGGTTCCTCTCCACCGAAACCTCGCCCCTGCGCCGCAACCTCTACAGCGTGGCGCTCAACGGCAGGGACAAACGGCGGCTGACCCCCGACGACGGGTTCTATACCATCGCCCCGAGCCGGGGGATGAAATACTACATCTCTACTTTNTCATCGGCNACGACGCCCAACCGCATAGAGATATGCACCGGCGAGGGCGTGCCGGTCCGGACGCTCGAGACCAACCGCGAGCTGCAGGCCGANCTGGCCGCTGCGGAGCGCCCCGTCAAGGAGTTCTTCGCCTTCGTCACCGAGCGCGGCGACACGCTCAACGCCTACATCGTCCGCCCGCGCGGCTTCGATCCCTCGCAGCGCTACCCCGTGCTNCTNACCCAGTACTCCGGCCCCGGTTCGCAGACCGTCGCCGACCGCTGGTCGCTCGACTGGGAGGATGCGCTGGTCGACAAGGGCTATATCGTCGTCGCGGCCGACGGCCGCGGTACGGGGTTCCGCGGCGAGCGGTTCAAGAANCAGACCTACGGCCGTCTGGGCGCTCTGGAGGTCGAGGACCAGCTCTCGCTGGCCCGCCACATGGCCGCNCAGCCGTGGGTCGACGCCGACCGGATCGGCATCTACGGCTGGTCCTACGGCGGATTCATGGCCCTGAGCTGCGCGCTCAGGGGGCACGGGCTTTTCCGCATGGCTATCGCCGTGGCGCCGGTCACTTCGTGGCGTTTTTACGATACGATCTACACCGAGATTTACAACAACCTGCCCCGGTTCAATGCCGCGGGCTACGACGACAATTCGCCCCTGCGTTTCGCGCGCCTGCTCGACGACCGGCGTACGCGCCTGCTTCTGATCCACGGNCTCGCCGACGACAACGTCCACTTCCAGAATACGGCCGAGATGGCGCGCGAGCTCAACCGCGCCGGCAAGAAGTACGATATGATGGTCTATCCCGACCAGAACCACTCGATGATGCCCGACGATACNTACAACGTCCGGCAGAAGATGATCGACTACACGCTCGAACACCTGTAGCCATGGAACGTTCTTTTTGTCTGACTACGCCCGTGGGGCCCGTCACCGTCGCGGCGACCGATGAGGCGGTGACGGCCGTGCGTTTCGGTGCTTTCGGGTCCGCTTTCGAGGTCGAGGAGNAGTTGCCGCCCNTGTTGAGGCAGGCAGTAGGGGAGCTGCGCGAATATTTCGCCGGCACACGGCGCCGATTCACCCTGCCGCTGGCTCCTGCCGGCACNCCGTTCCAGCAGCAGGTGTGGGACGCNCTGCGCAGGATTCCCTACGGCGAGACCCGCACNTACGGNGAGATCGCCGCACAGATCGGACGCCCCAAGGCGTGCCGCGCCGTCGGCATGGCCAACAACCGCAATCCTATCGCGATCGTCGTCCCCTGCCACCGCGTCGTCGGNGCTTCCGGTGCCTTGGTCGGCTACGCCGCCGGCCTGCCGGTCAAAGAGACGCTGCTGAGGTTGGAAGCCGCTTTTTCACTTTCCCCTACGCCGAAACCCCGTAATCGCGCAGGGCGTCGTTGAGCGACGTNTTCTTGTCGGTCGACTCCTTGCGTCGGCCGATNATCAGNGCGCAGGTCACGTCGTATTCGCCCGCCGGGAATCGTTTGCGGTAGCTTCCCGGCACGACCACCGAGCGGGGCGGCACGTAGCCTTTGTAGGTCACGGGTTCGGGCCCCGTCACGTCGACGATGTGCGTCGATCCCGTGATGACCGTGTTCGAGCCCAGGACCGCTTCGCGGCAGACATGGGCCCCCTCGACTACGATCGAGCGCGAGCCGATGAAGCAGTTGTCTTCGATGATGACCGGCGCCGCCTGNACGGGTTCCAGCACNCCGCCGATTCCCACGCCGCCCGACAGGTGGACGTGCTTGCCGATCTGGGCGCACGAGCCTACCGTGGCCCANGTGTCGACCATCGTCCCCGTGTCGACATAGGCGCCGATGTTGACGTACGACGGCATCAGAATCGCCCCCGGGGCGATGTAGGCGCCGTAGCGCGCCACCGCATGGGGCACCGCGCGCACCCCCAGCTCCTCGTAGCCGTGCTTGAGTTCCATTTTGTCGAACCACTCCAGTTCGCCCGCCTGCATCTTGCGCATGGGCTGGATCGGGAAGTAGAGGATCACCGCTTTCTTGACCCATTCGTTCACCCGCCACTCGCTCCGCTCGGCATCGAGCGGTTCGGCGCAGCGCAGCTCGCCTTTGTCCACCAGCTCCACCGTGCGGCGCACGGCCTGCTGCATCGCGGCGTCGCCGAGCAGCGCGCGGTCTTCCCAGATTCGGTCTATGATTTGCCGGAGTTCTTCGTACATGGTCGTTTCGTTTTTGTTCGCAGAGACCAAAGTTACGCATTTTTTTCTAACTTTGTCGCAACGTAAACAAATACCTTCCGATATGAACAGACCTCATCGGGCGGCTGCGCTCCTCGCGGGCGGCATCGCCCTGTTCGCAGCAAGTTGTACGCAGATGAAACAGATCGATCTCCAGCCTTATCCCGACACCGAGCGCGGCAAGACGGTCGACGACTATTTCGGCACCTCCGTCGCCGACCCCTACCGCTGGCTCGAGGACGACAACTCCGAGGCTACGGCCGCCTGGGTGGTGGCCGAGAACGCCGTGACCAACGACTACCTGTCGCAGATTCCGTTCCGCAAGGCCATCCGCAAGCGTCTCACCGAGCTCTGGAACTATCCCAAGCAGGGCATTCCCACCCGGCACGGCGATGCGTGGTATTGGTTCTACAACGACGGTCTGCAGAACCAGTCGGTCCTCTACCGCGCCGATGCGCCCGACGGCGAGGGCGAGGTCTTCCTCGACCCCAATTCCCTCTCCGACGACGGCACGGTGGCTCTCTCGGCCGTGTCGTTCTCCGACGACGGCAAATACTGCGCTTACTCCGTCGCCGCTTCGGGTTCCGACTGGGTGAAGATTCTGGTCCTCGACGTCGCATCGGGTGCGCTCACCGACGACCGCATCGAGTGGGTCAAGTTCTCCGGCGCCGCGTGGGCNCCCGATTCCAAGGGTTTCTATTACAGCGCCTACGACGCCCCNAAGAAAGGCGTCTANTCCTCGCAGAACCAGTTCCAGAAGGTCTACTACCATGCCCTCGGCACGCCCCAGTCGGCCGACGTGCTCGTTTACCACGACCCGGCCCACCCGCTGCGTTACTTCTCGGCCTGGCCGAGCGACGACGGCAAGTGGCTTTTCGTGACCGCTTCGGAGGGTACTTCGGGTTCCGAAATCCTCTATAAGCGGGTCGGCGACCGGCGCTTCCGCACCTTGCTTCCCGGCTTCGACGCCGACTACGAGTTCGTGGAGTGCCGCGACGACCAGTTTTACTANACNTCCAACGCCGGCGCCTCGAACCGCCGCTTGCTGAAACTCGATCTCAATCGTCCCCGCAAGCCCGCCGAGGTCGTCATCCCCGAGCAGGAGCAGTTGCTGGAGGCCGTCTCCACGGGCGGCGACTGCCTTTTCGCCATCTACCTGCAGGATGCCCGGCACAAGGTCGTCCAGTACGACTTCGACGGCAAGCTCATCCGTTCGGTCGAGCTGCCCGCGATCGGCAGCCTCAGCGGNTTCGGCGGCAAGAANGAGGATGCCGGGTTCTACTATGCTCTCTCGAACTACACCTCGCCCTCGACCCTCTACCGCTTCGACATCGCGTCGGGTGCGTCGGAGTTGTTCAAAGCGCCCGAGGTGCGTTTCGACCCCGAGCTTTTCGTCACCGAGCAGGTTTTCTACCCCTCGAAAGACGGTACGCGCGTGCCGATGTTCATCACCCGCCGCAAGGATATGCAGCTCGACGGCTCNAANCCCTGCCTGCTCTACGCCTACGGCGGCTTCCAGATCAACCTCACGCCCGGCTTCAACCCCTCGGCTCTGATGTTCGTCGAGCAGGGCGGCATCTACTGCGTCGCCAACCTGCGCGGCGGTTCGGAGTACGGCGAGGCCTGGCATAAGGCCGGCATGCTCGCCAACAAGCAGAACGTCTTCGACGACTTCATCGCCGCCGCCGAGTACCTCGTCGCCGAGAAATACACNTCGTCCGACAAGCTCGCCATCCATGGCGGCTCCAACGGCGGCCTGCTCGTCGGNGCCTGCGAGGTGCAGCGCCCCGACCTCTACGCCGTCTGCCTGCCCGCCGTCGGGGTCATGGACATGCTCCGTTACCACAAGTTCACCATCGGCTGGGGCTGGGCCGTCGAGTACGGTTCGTCGGACAACGAGGAGCAGTTCGCCTACATCTACAAGTATTCGCCGCTCCACAACATCAAGGAGGGTACGGCCTATCCCGCTACGCTCGTCATGACCGCCGACCACGACGACCGCGTCGTGCCGGCCCATTCGTTCAAGTTCGCGGCCGAGATGCAGCACTGCCAGGCCGGCGACGCGCCCATTCTCATCCGCATCGAGTCCAACGCGGGCCACGGCGCCGGCAAACCCACTTCCAAGCGTATCGACGAGGCGACCGACATGTACGCGTTCCTGTTCCAGAATATCGGCGTGCCCTATCGCCCGATCAAAAAGTAGGCGGCGGATGAAAGTCTACAAGTTCGGAGGGGCGTCGGTCCGCAATGCCGACGGGGTGCGCAACCTCTTGAAGATCATCGGCGACGAGCGCGGCCTGTTCATCGTCGTCTCGGCCATGGGCAAGACGACCAATGCGCTCGAGCGCGTCTTCGCCGGGGTGCAGCGGGGCGACCGGCAGGCCGTGGCCGGGGAGATCGCGGCCCTGCGCGACTACCACGCTGCGATCATCGGCGACCTGTGGCACGGGCCCGTCAAGATCGGGCGCGTCGAGGCGTTTTTCGCCGAGTTGGAGAAAACCGTCTCCCGCCGCGACTACAAGCCTGCGGATGCCGAGCTGTGGTACGACCGCATCGTGGCCTACGGCGAGCTGATCTCTACCGCCATCATCTCCGAGTACCTCGCCTACGCCGGGGTCCCCAACCGTTGGATCGACATGCGGCGGGTGCTCGTCACCGAGCAGCGCCACAAGGACGCCGAGGTCGACCTCGCCGCGTCGGCCCCGCGCCTGCTGGCCGAGGTCGGGGGGTGCGAGGAGTGCGTTTTCGTCGGACAGGGGTTCATCGGCGGCGCCCCCGACGGCACTACCGCGACCCTCGGCCGCGAGGGTTCCGATTATTCGGCCGCCGTCGTCGCCCATATCCTCGATGCCGAGTCCATGGCCGTGTGGAAAGACGTCGACGGCGTGCTCAACGCCGACCCCAAGATTTTCCCCGACGCCGTGCAGATCGCCGAGCTCAACTACCTCGATACTATCGAGCTGGCCTACAGCGGCGCGCAGATCATCCACCCCCGCACGATCAAGCCCCTGCAGAACAAGAACATACCGCTTTACGTGCGGCCTTTCGGCGACAAGCGCAAGCCCGGCACCGTCATCCGCAGCGCGTCGGCGCCCGTCGAGGTCCCGATCCTCATCCTCAAAAAGGACCAGGTGCTGCTGACGATCCGTTCGCGCGATTTCTCGTTCGTTTTGGAGGAGAAGTTCGCCGCGATCTTCTCGCTTCTCGAGCGCTTCCGCATCAAGACCAACCTCATCCACAATTCGGCCGTCAACCTGAGCCTCTGCGTCGACGATTCGTGGCATATCGACGAGGCGGTCGCCGCGCTGCGCAGCGAGGGTTTCGACGTCATGAAAATCGGGTCGATGGAGCTTCTGACCATCCGCGGCTATACCGACGAGCTGTGGCAGCGCCACGCCTGCGGTCCGCAGGTCTTCGTGCGGCAGGCCACCCAGTCGACCGTGCGCATCGTGAGGAAAAGTTAGCGGTTCGCCGCGGGGCTGCCGTTTTTCGTAAACGATAAATATTTTCGTACTTTTGTACGAATNACNTTGAGTTGAAATGGCAGACAACGATTGGAAATCGCGGCTCGGCATGGTCTATTCGACCGACCCCGACTTCAAGTATACCNCCGCNGCCGAGGAGGAGCCCGAGACGCCCGCCCCGGCGCAGCAGGACCTGCGCGTGTGGCTCGACCGCAAGCAGCGGGGCGGCAAGGTCGCGACCTTGGTGCGCGGCTTCGTCGGGCGCGACGCCGATCTGCAGGAGCTGGCCCGCATGCTCAAGACNAGGTGCGGCGTCGGCGGCGCCGCCAAGGAGGGCGAGATCATCATCCANGGCGACTGCCGCGACCGCGTCGTCGAACTTCTGANCCGCAGCGGNTACCGCTGCAAAAAAGCNGGCAGCTGACTTTGAGAAAGCTCNTTCGCATATTGCTCGCGGCGTGCTTCCTCCCGGGNGNGCAGNNNCTCCGTGCNCANTACTATACGTGGGGTTCCGACCCCGCCAATCTCCGGTGGTCGACCGTCCGTACGCCCGACGTGCGGATGATCTATCCCGATACGGTTGCCGATGTCGCGCAGCGCACGCTTTTCTATCTGCGCACCGTGCGGCCCGATATCGCCTACGGCTTCCGCCACGGGCCCATGCGCATCCCGCTGGTCATGCACCCCGAGAACTTCCGTTCCAACGGACTGGTCATGTACCTGCCCAAGCGCATCGAGTTCCTCACCTCGCCCGCTATCGACGGTTATTCGATGCCGTGGTACAAGCAGCTCGTCGCCCACGAGTACCGCCATGCCGTGCAGTACAACAACCTCGACCGCGGGTTCATCCGCGCCCTGAGTTACATCCTCGGTCAGCAGGGTTCGACCATCGGCCTCCTGTGCATGCCCATCTGGGCCATGGAGGGCGACGCCGTCATGTCCGAAACGGCCATGTCGTCCTACGGCCGCGGNCTGCAGCCCTCGTTTTCGATCGCCTACCGCGCCATGGACAATATCGGGCGCGACCGCCGCAACCTCGANCGCTGGTTCTGCGGTTCCTACCGCAGCCATGTCCCCGACCAGTACGAGCTGGGTTACCAGATCTGTTCCTACGCCTACGACCGCTACGGCGAGAANGTGTGGGACAAGGTCGCATGGTACGGGTCGCGCAATCCGTTCGTCTTCTTCACCACCAAGGTCGCGCTCCGCAAGTTCTACCGCACGAGCGTCTCCGACCTTTTCCGCAGTACGTTCGACGACCTGCACGCCTATTGGGCCTCGCTTCCCGAGACCGAGGACAGNGCCGCGCCCCTCTGCGAGCTGCCCGCCGATAATTATACGACTTATCGCTGGCCGCTGTCGNTGCCCGACGGGCGCGTGCTCGCGCTTCGCGACGATTACGACCGGCCCGAGCGCTTCGTCGAGATCGACCCCGCCACGGGAGCCGAGCGTACGGTGGCCTATGTCGGCAGCGTCTCTACCCGTCCGGCGCTCGATGGCGGCCGGGTGTGGTGGACCGAGTACCGGCGCTCGAAACTCTTCGAGCAGCGCGTCAATTCGCAGCTCTGTTTCATGGACCTCGCCGATGCCCGCCCGCGGTCGGTGGCCGGCGAGCGGCGGGTCCTCTATCCGACCGCTTCCGACGACGGAACCGGGTGGGTCGAGTACGACTACAGCGGCCGTTATTCGGTCGTCGTGCGNCAGGCCGACGGGTCGCGCCGGCGNTTCGCCGTCCCCGAGGGGGCCGAAATCCACGGCTTGGCGTGGGACGACGTGACCGTCGCCTGGTACGTCCTCGTCACCGACGACAGCGGCATGTGGCTCGGACGCATCGACAGCGAGCGGCTCCACCCCCTCACCGAGGGGGCCTACGTCACNCTCTCCGACCTGCGCGCCGGCGGCGGACGCCTCTACTACGGTTCGATCGCTTCGGGCAAGGACGAGGCCCATTGTTACGACCTCATGGCCCGCCGCGANTANCGCCTGACGACTTCGCGCTACGGTTCGTTCGACCCCGCTCCGACCGCGGGGGGCGTGCTCGTCACCACCTACGACCGCCGCGGTTACCGGCCCGCCGTGCAGACGTTCTCCGACAGCACGGCCGTCCCCGTCTCCCCGTCTCCGCTTCCCGTCGACCGGGTCAATCCGCCGCGCCGGCGCTGGCCCGTCGTCAACCTCGATACCGTGCGTTTCTCGCCGGCCGATTCGCTCCGGCAGGCGGGCGAGTTCCGCACCAAGCGCTACCGCAAGGCCCCCAATCTGGTCAACGTCCATAGCTGGATGCCCTTGGCGTTCGANCCGTTCGCCGCCGTCGACGAGCACGTCATCGACGTCAATGTCGGCGCCACGTTCATCTCGCAGAATTTGCTGTCGAACACCGAGGCCTATGCTTCCTACGGCTGGAACCGCCGCGAGGGNTCCGTCTTCCGCTTGGGGGCCCGTTACTTCGGCTTGGGCGTCCACTTCAGTCTCGACGCAGCCTACGGCGGCAACCAGGTCTTCTATTCGGTCGGGCAGTTCAATGCCGAGACCAACACCTACGAGTACCAGAAGCGCCCCGCGGCGGACAAATACTACTCCGTCGGTCTCTCGGCGACCCTGCCGCTCTACTTCCAGTGCGGCTACCACAACCGCCAGCTGTCGATCGCCGCCGGGTGGAACTACTCCAACGGCATGGTCGCCAACCTCGGNCGCATCGAGTGGAAAGACCACAACATCACCAACCTCGAGCACATCGGCTTCCACGAGGGGCTGCACAAACTCGCTTTCAGCGTCGGCTTCTCCGACCAGGTGCGCCTGGCTCACCGCGACTTCGCGCCCCGCTGGGGCTATACGCTCTCGGCGGGCTATACTTTCAATCCCTCGGACGACAACTTCTCCGATCTGATTTCGACCTACGCCCGCTTCTACCTGCCCGGGTTCGTCCGGCACCATTCGTTCATGGTCGCCGCCAGCTACCAGACTTCGATCGGCGGTTACAAATTTCCCTCGGGTTACGCTCCGCTGAGTTACAGTTCGACGCGGCTCATCCCCCGCGGCTTCACCTCGGGCGATATCCTCTCGAACAACTATCTCGCCGCTTCGCTNGACTACCAGCTGCCCGTGTGGTACCCCGAGGGCGGTATCGGGGCCGTGCTCTACTTCAAGCGCATCCGGCTCAACGTCGGCGGCGACTACGCCCGGTTCCGCGACTACCGATCGGGGCCGCAGGCCGCCGACGGCCGCATGCTCCGGCGCCATATCTGGTCCGCAGGCGGCGACGTGATCTTCGACGTCAATATCTTCCGCCAGCCCGCGTCGGCCACCTCCACCGTCAAGCTCTCGTTCTACCGCCCCTCCAACGGCGGCCTGTGGTTCACCGCATCGATGGGGCTGCCGTTTTAGGAAATAAAAAATTCAAGCATCGAGGGGCATAATTTCCGGTTATGGAAAATCGTTTGCAGGATACGGCGATTCCGTTCGGACCGGGCCGCAATTTTTTTGCGACAGCTTCCGGCCGGGTATCGTATTTTTAATTCCAGAATTCGTATCTTCGCACCAAATTCCGTCGTTATGGCACAGCATGGAAAGCAGTACAGAAGAAAGCAGCCGCAGAAAAAAGGCTTCGATCCCAAGTATATCAAGTGGATATGGATCGGGGTCTTCGCGCCGTTCGCGCTGGTCTTCGTCTTGTTGATCCTCACCGCATGCGGCATCTTCGGGCGCATGCCCTCGTTCGAGGAGCTGGAGAACCCCCGCAGCAACCTCGCCACCGAGATTTACTCCGAGGACGGCAAGATCATCGGTTCGTTCTTCGTGCAGAATCGTTCCTACGTCCAGTATGCCGACCTCTTCCCGGTCGATCCCGCGCAGAGCCTGCGGCTCGACGGCCGCCGGGTGCCGCCCATCGTCGCGGCGCTCATCTCCACCGAGGACGTCCGTTTCCGCAGCCATTCGGGCATCGACATCCCCTCGCTCGCCCGCGTCGCCGTCAAGACCGTCGGCATGTTCAATACTTCGCAGGGCGGCGGTTCGACCATCACCCAGCAGCTCGCCAAGAACCTCTTCCCGCGCGATACGGTCCGCAACCGCGGCAAGATCGTCCGCACGGCCAAGCTCGTCTCGTCGAAGTTCAAGGAGTGGATCACGGCCCTCAAGCTCGAGTACAACTATACCAAGGAGGAGATCGCCGCCATGTACCTCAATACCGTCGAGTACGGTTCCAATGCGTTCGGCATCAAGTCCGCGGCCCATACGTTCTTCAATAAGGAGCCCCACGAGCTCAACGTCCAGGAGGCCGCCATGCTCGTCGGCGTCGTCAACGCGCCTACGTTCTATTCGCCCGTCCGCAATCCCCAGCGGGCTCTCGTGCGCCGCAACCTCGTCCTCTCGCGCATGAAGGCCGCCGGAGCCCTCTCCCGCCGGCAGTACGATTCCATCGCCGCCCTGCCCATCGTGCTCAATTACAAGCCTATTTCCCATAACGAGGGTACGGCCACCTACTTCCGCGAGATGCTCCGTTTAGTCATGACCGCCCCGCGGCCGCGCCGCAACCAGTTCTACACCGAGTGGGATTACGAGCAGGCCGTCCGGGAGTACGACGAGAATCCCCTCTACGGTTGGTGCCGCAAAAACCGCAAGGCCGACGGCACCCCCTACAACATCTACCGCGACGGTCTGAAAATCTATACCACCATCAACTCCGCCATGCAGCGCTACGCCGAGCAGGCTGTCCATACGCAGTTGGAGACGGTCATCCAGCCCGCCATGGACGACCAGTACCGGCGCACCCGGGTCCTTTTCAACGAGACTACGCGGGAGGAGCGCGAGCAGATCATGCGGCGCGCCGTGCGTTATTCCGACCGTTACCGCGAGATGCGCAACGCCGGATTCAGCGAGCGCGAGACCGAGGCTTCGTTCGACCGGCCCTGTTCGATGAAGGTCTTCACCTACCGGGGCGAGCGCGACACGCTCATGACCCCGCGCGATTCGATTCTCCACCACAAGCGGATCATGCGCGCCGCGTTTCTGGCCCTCGATCCCCGCACCGGCTTCGTCAAGGCCTACGTCGGGGGTCCCAACTTCCGTTATTTCAAGTACGACATGGCCAAGCAGGGCAAGCGCCAGATCGGTTCTACGATCAAGCCTTTCATCTATACCTTCGCTATCGATCATCTGGGGCTCTCGCCCTGTACGCCCGTGCCCAACCTGCCCGTGACTATCGAGACGGCCAACGGTACGGCGTGGTCGCCCAAGGAGTCGGCCCCGGTGCCGCAGGAGGGCGAGCTGCATCCCCTCTCGTGGGGTCTCGCCCTCAGCCGCAACAATTACTCGGCCTGGATCATGAAGCAGGCCAAGGAGCCCGCCGCCGTCGCCGACTTCATCCATAACATGGGTATCCGCAGCTTCATCGATCCCGTTCCGGCCCTGTGCCTCGGTACTTCCGAGTCCAACGTCTTCGAGCTCGTCAGCGCGTTCTCCACGTTCGCCAACCAGGGCGTCCATACCGACGCCATCTTCGTCACGCGCATCGAGGACCGGCAGGGCAACGTCATCGCTTCGTTCATCCCTCAGTCGCAGGACGCCGTCAGCGAGCGCACGGCCTATACCATGCTCTCCATGCTGCAGGGCGTCGTCAAGAAAGGTACGGCCGTGCGTATGAAGTGGCAGTTCGGCTTCGACGACGTCGAGCTGGGCGGTAAGACGGGTACTTCCAACAAGAACCGCGACGCTTGGTTCGTCGGGGTCGCTCCGCGCATCGTCGCCGGTGCGTGGGTCGGCGGCGAGGACCAGCAGGTGCACCTGCTCGCGCGCGGCGAGGGCAGCGTCATGGCCCTGCCGATCGTGGGCGACTTCCTGCGGCAGGTCTACGACAACGGGTCGCTGGGCATCTCGCGCTTCGACCGCTTCGTCCGCCCGGCCTCCATGCCGCATTACGACTGCGGCTGGGTCAAGGAGGCCGAGGAGGCGCAGCGGATGCAGGAGGAGCTCGAAGCCGAGGGCGAGACCTTTTTCCCGCAGGAGCAGGAGCCTACCGAGGACGAGTTGTTCTTCGACTGAGCCCGCCGGAAACAGTATATTAAGTATATAGAAGTATGAAAATCGCAATCGTAGGGGCCAGCGGGGCCGTGGGACAGGAGTTTCTCAAGATTCTCGGGGAGCGGCCGCTGCCGATCGACGAGCTCGTGCTGTTCGGTTCGGAGCGCAGCGCTGGCCGGAAATACATGTTCCGCGGCCGGGAAATCGAGGTCCGGCTCCTGCAGCACAACGACGACTTCCGGGGCATCGACTTCGCCCTCGTCTCGGCCGGGGCGTCGACTTCGCGCGAGTATGCGGAGACGATCACCAGGCACGGCACCCTCATGATCGACAATTCCAGCGCTTTCCGCATGGACGCCGACGTGCCCTTGGTCGTGCCCGAGGTCAACCCCGACGATGCCCGGCAGGCGCCGCGCCGCATCATCGCCAACCCCAACTGCACGACGATCCAGATGGTCGTGGCGCTGCAGGCCGTCGAGCGGCTCTCGCATATCCGTCGCGTGCATGTGGCTTCCTACCAGTCGGCCAGCGGAGCCGGCGCCGCCGCCATGGCCGAGCTCGAGAGGCAGCATGCCCAGCTCGCCGCCGGAGAGGAGCCTGCGGTCGAGAAGTTCGCGTTCCAGCTCGCCTACAACGTCATCCCCCATATCGACCTCTTCACCGACAACGACTACACCAAGGAGGAGATGAAGATGTTCAACGAGACGCGCAAGATCATGCACTCCGACATCCGCGTGTCGGCCACCTGCGTGCGCGTGCCCGTCATGCGCGCCCACTCCGAGAGCGTGTGGCTCGAGACCGAGCGTCCCCTCTCCGTCGGGGAGGTGCGGGCCGCTTTCGCTTCGGCCCCGGGCATCGTGCTTATGGACGAGCCCGCCGACAAGGTCTATCCCATGCCGCTGTTCGTCGCCGGGCACGACCCCGTCTACGTGGGCCGTATCCGCAAGGACCTCGCCTGCGACAACGGACTGACTTTCTGGTGCGTCAGCGACCAGATCCGCAAGGGCGCCGCACTCAACGCCGTGCAGATCATGGAGACATTGCTGTAGAGCTCTTTCTGCTCCGATAGCACGGGCCGCACTTCTCAGAGGTGCGGCCCTTTTCGTTTTCGGCACTCTATTTGCGGGGTGGGGTGCGAACCTTCATTTTTTTTCGTCATGAAAAAATATCGTTGTACCGTCTGCGAATACATCTACGATCCCGAGGTCGGCGACCCCGACAACGGCATCGCTCCCGGCACCCCGTTCGAGGAGCTGCCCGAGGGTTGGACCTGCCCCGTCTGCGGCGAGCCCAAAGACGTCTTCGACCCGATCGACTGAGCCGGAGTTGCGTATGGGAAGCGCCTGCTAAAACGTTTTAGCATTCCGTTTCCCGCCTTTCGTTTCGCAGCATGAATCCCTTGATCTTACCCCTTTTAATCCCGTTCTTTATGCAGACCGATACCGTCGCTGCCACGCGTTTCGTGCCCAAGGAGCTCCCTTACGCCTACGACGCGCTGGCTCCGCAGCTCTCCGAGGAGACGCTCCATTACCACCACGACAAACACTACGCAGGTTATGTCGACAAGCTCAACGAGCTCGTCGTCGATACTCCCTATGCCGGGCGGCCGCTCGAGGATATCGTCCTGACGGCCGATGGCGCCGTTTACAACAACGCCGCGCAGGCCTGGAACCACGAGTTCTATTTCGACCAGCTCTCGCCCAAGCCCCAGAGCGAGCCGCAGGGGGCCTTGCTCGAGGCCATCGACCGCAGCTTCGGGTCGTTCGACCGCATGAAGTCGCAGATGACGGCCGCCGCCGCGGGCCTTTTCGGCTCGGGGTGGGTGTGGCTCGTCGCCGGTCCGGCAGGCCGGTTGGGCATCGTCGTATCGCCCAATGCCGGCAATCCCCTGCGCGAGGGGTTGAAACCCCTGCTGTGCATCGACGTCTGGGAGCATGCCTACTACGTCGACTTCCGCAACCGGCGCGCCGATGCCGTCAACGCCCTGTGGGAGCGCATCGATTGGAAAACCGTCGCCGAGCGCTACGACCGCAGGTAGCCCGGCCTTCCGCTTCGTCCCTATAACCGCCCTTCATCGGGGCGGTTTTTCTTTTTCGCGGCCGCCGCAAATATCCGGTCCCGGCATCATCGGGCTGTCGCTTGCTTCTGCTCTCGACTTTTCCTACCTTAGTTTCGCTGAGATACTCTCGCTCGGCAAGATGCAAACAAGTTTGCTTTTGCCCTCGCTTATTCGTATCTTCGCCCCGATATGTCGCCCGAACTTAAGAAAACCCTTTGCAGCCGCCGGGGAATCCTTGTCGCCGGCTGCCTGCTGACCCTGCTCTATGCCCTTTTCAGCCACGGCTGCTACCACCACGACGAGCATTACCAGATTCTGGAGTACGCCCACATGAAGCTGTTCGGGGTGCCGGCGGCCGACCACTTGGCGTGGGAATTTTCATCGATGATGCGTTCGGGCGTGCAGCCCTTTGCGGTGTGGTGCCTCGGCAAGGCGCTGCTGGCGCTGGGCATCTACTCGCCCTATCTGTTGGTCTTCCTGCTGCAGTTGCTGAGCGGGGCGCTTTCGGTGGCGGCTCTGCTGGCGTTCGGCCGCTCCGTGCGCGACGAGCTGGGCGACGAGCGGCAGGAGCGTATTTTTCTGGCGCTCGGCCTGTTCCTGTGGTTTCTGACCTACCTGCACGTCCATTTCAGCGCCGAGATGCTGACGGGCAACCTCTTCCTGCTGCTCATCGCCGCGACCCGGCGTTATCTCTCCGCCGACGGGCGCGAGTTCCGCTGGGGCTTGCTGCTGGGAGCGGCGGTCGGCGCTACGTTCGTCGTCCGCTACCAGACCGGATTCGCCTTATTAGGCTACGGACTTTGGTTGCTCGTCTTCCGGCGTCGCCGGAANCTCTTTGCCGGGATGATNCCGGGGTTCGTCTGNGTCTGTGCACTGGGNTTGCTGGCCGACCGGTGGCTCTACGGCCAGTGGACGCCGACCCCCGTCAACTACNTGCGCGAAAACATCCTCAACGGCCATATGCTCCAGTTCGGCGTCAGGCCGTGGTGGTATTACTTCTCCGCTTCATTGACCGAAAGCGGCGTGCTTTTCGGGCTGCTTTTNTGGGTCGCCATGCTGCGTTATTTCCGGACACAGNNGCGCAGNNTCGTCACNTGGATGCTGGTGCCNTTTCTGCTGGTCCACTTCTTCATGGGNCANAAGGAGCTGCGGTTNTTCTTCCCGGCGCTCTTTTTCGCTCCCTATTTCATCGCGCTGTTCCTGCGCGATACGCTGCCGCATACTCCGCGCCGCCTGTTCCGATGGNTNGCGGGCATCATGCTGGNTTTCAATGTCGGGGCGATCTTCTTCGTGGTGGCGCAGGACCCTGCCGATTTCTACTTCTATCGGATGATGACCCGCTATTGCCGCCACAAGGGCGAGGTCGTGGGCTTCGCGCTGGCCGACGAGNAGAACTACTACAGCTGGCCGCAGTATGTGCTCGGGCCGCAGGTGATCGAAANCCGCTTCTACATGCCCCGCAATATGGATATGCGCTGTTTCGGGACTTTCGGCGAGNTGCAGNCGGCCGTGCGCNGNCTGAACGACGGGGAGCGGCAGCTGCTCGTCCTCTCGCCCGATCCCGATCTGGCCGAAAAATGCGGGCTGCCGCTGCGGAAGATCGTCTGGAGCCCTTATCCCGGGTGGGTCGTGCGNTATTTCAACTTCAACGACTGGACCCGCTACAGCGTGCGNTCCAAAAATATCTACGAGGTGGCNGCTCCCGCCGAGGTCCCGGGGGAGCTCCCGGCTGAGGCGTGCNCCGAATCCGACGCGTCGTAGTCTCCCGCTTCCCTTTCGCTTCGCCCGGNTCCGGTCCGGTGCCCGGGAGTTTTCGTCCTGCCTTTCCCANGCGCTGCGGGCATTCTTTCGCAGTCCGTTTTCCGTGCGGTCCTTTCGATGCCCGGTTCGGGCCCCGCTGCCTTTTCGCGNGCAGCGTTTCGGGGTTTGGCACGGGTTTTGTCTTTTCTCAGGCAACTGCGGATCAGCAACCGCAGTGAGGTTTCTTCATTTATTTAAGTTTGGGTTAGTAGTTTTAGGAGGGCAACCTCCGGGGGCAGCAGGCAATCGTGAGATTCCCTGCTGTTTTTTTGTTGCATGGATGAATCGGATCGAGAGAATAAAAANTGCCAATTAG
The DNA here is from genome assembly GCA_014796635.1 of Alistipes sp. Lineage (GTDB taxonomy): Bacteria > Bacteroidota > Bacteroidia > Bacteroidales > Rikenellaceae > Alistipes. The sequence goes on along the minus strand of JAAVIK010000001.1, from coordinate 322,117 downwards.
TGCAAATGTTTTAAAAATTTGCAAACATTATCGAATGTTTTTATATTTGCCGAACGATAGATTGCGATGTTTATGATTGAATCTCCTCCTAAAATCAAGTCCAAGGATTGGGCGAATGCCGTCAAGTTGATAGGTAAGCCGGAAGTGGCTCTGCTCGTCGACAAGATTAATGCAGACTACGAATATTGGTCGACTGTGAAATACAAGCCGTTGCCGGAGGGAATATCTGCGTCGGAATTATGGTCTTGCGTCAAGTTGACGCGTCGGATGCAGCGTGCGTTTACTTGGCCCGAATTCGGTGTGACGGTCAGCATCACTAACAGCATGTTGCGCATGTGCCATGAATTCGATATGAATTTCGGTGGATCATGGGGGGCTGGTTCGGTCATTCCGAGCGAGAACAAAGAGCAATATCTGATCAGCTCGTTGATGGAGGAGGCTATTTCNTCGAGCCAAATGGAGGGNGCGGCTACGACCCGTAAAGTTGCGAAAGATATGCTTCGGAAACACATTTCTCCTCGTGGCAGNTCGGAGCAGATGATTTTCAATAATTATCAGACGATCCGGTTTGTGACGGAACATCGATCGGAGGCCCTGACGCCCGAACTGTTGTTGCATATCCATGCTCTGATGACGGANAAGACGCTGGACAGCAGCGAGGATGCNGGGAAATACCGTACGCACGACGATGTGGTCGTCGAAAACGGCATCACNCATGAAATCGTACATACTCCGCCTTCGTATACGTGTATCCCGGATTTCGTGGAGGAATTGTGCCGGTTTTTCAATGAATCGGAATCGCGAGTCTTCATCCATCCGATCATCCGGGGCATTATCATCCATTTCATGCTTGCTTATGTGCATCCGTTCGTCGATGGAAACGGACGGACGGCAAGGGCTTTGTTTTATTGGTATATGTTGCGGCAGGGGTATTGGCTGACGGAGTATCTCTCGATTTCGCGGGTGATCTCGAAGTCGAAAAAGGCGTATGAAAACTCTTACCTCCATGCCGAGGCCGATGAGAACGACATGGGTTATTTCATTGCTTATAATCTTCGGGTATTGGGTTTGGCATTCAGAGAACTGCAGCAATATATCGGGCGGAAAATCGAACAAAAGAAGCAGACTTCGCAGTTTATGAAACTCGGAAATGTCAACGAACGTCAAGCCGGTATCTTGAAGATAATGCTCGATGATCCGCAACATATCTTGACGATCAGAGAACTGCAGAACAGATTCAATGTTACGCATACTACGGCGAAAGCCGATATGGACGGTCTCGTAGCTGCGGGGTTTGCTGCTGAATTCGCTCTCAACAGACGNAAGAAAGGGTATCTGCGCGGCGATGATTTCGGTAGGATCGAGACATTGTTTGAATGATAAAGTTTGCAGATATTTGAAATATTTGCACTGATTCGCATTCGTNCTATTTGCGAGATATGACGGGAGCAGGAGNGTTGTCGGACTTATTTCCTGCTGGTTATGGAAAAGTTTCGGATTGGGGATCGTATAAAAAAACGCGTCGGAANNTTCCGACGCGTTTTTCGTGCCCAGGACAAGACTCGAACTTGCACGAACTAAACGTTCACTACCCCCTCAAAGTAGCGTGTCTACCAATTTCACCACCTGGGCCGGGGGACCGAATCTCGGATTCGGGAGCACAAATATAGGGCATATTTTTCAAACCGCCAAATTTTTCGGTGCCGAGCTCCGAAATTTATCGGCGGATGCAGGCGCGGGCTGCCGGGCGGCGGGCTCGAGAAAGCCCGCGCGCCGATAGTCCGTTCAGCGGACCGTCATCTCGTCGATGAGGTAGCCCGCGCCGCCGATGCGGTCGATGACCAGCAGCACGTAGCGGATGTCGACGGCGATGTTGCGGCAGATCGTCGGGTCGAATTCGATGTCGCTCATCGTCGAGCGCCACGTGCGGTCGAAATTGATGCCCACCAGCTCGCCGCGGGCGTTGAGGATCGGCGATCCCGAGTTGCCGCCCGTGGTGTGGTTGGTCGCAAGGAAGCAGACCGGCACCGTGCGGCGTCCGTCGAGGTCGATGCCCCAGCGGCCGTATGCTTTCGCGGCGTGGAGATCGCGCAGCGACTGCGGGATGTCGTAGTCGTAGATCGCGGGGTTGTCCTTGGCGATGATGCCGTCGAGGGTCGTCTGCGGCCGGTGGTATTCGCCGTCGGCATATTCGTAGCCCGCCACTTTGCCGTAGGCCACGCGCAGCGTGAGGTTGGCGTCGGGGAACATCGACCCCTCGCGTTTCTCGGCCGCGGCCCAGCGGCGCAGCCCCTCCACGTAGCGGGCGTAGAGTTCGTTCATCCGCGCGCTGTTGAAGTTGCGCAGCGAGCGGGTGCCCAGCGCCTCGATGATCTGCGTGTGGAGCTTCTTGATGCCGTTTTTCAGCGCCGCGAGTTCTGCGTTTTGGGGGTCGCCGACGACCAGCGCGAAGATATGGTCGGCATAGGCTTCGGGCGAGCCGTGTCGGTCGATGCCCGCCGCGACTTCGGGGATCATCGGCAGCTGCGTGTTCCGGGCCGCATACTCCGCGAACGCCAGCCGGTAGAGACGGCGTTCGGTCGCTTCGCGTTTCGCGAAAAGCGGGTCGGCCTTTTCCTCATCGGTATATTTGTAGGCCAGTGTCAGCAGCGTTTCGGCCAGCAGTTCGCGCGTGTAGTAGTGGGGCAGCGCCCGGGCGAACTCCTCCCGCAGCAGCGGGAGCACCTCGGCGTCGCCCGTCGCTTNGGCGAAGCGGCTTTCGGTCCGCACTTTCTTTTCGTAGGTTCCCAGTCGCGNGATGCCNAAGACCTCGCCCTGCCACTTCTTCCATGCGTTGGCGATCGCGGCATGTTTGGCGGCGTAGTGGATGCGCAGCGCCGGGTCGCTCGCCTGCGCTTCGGAGATGATGCCGAGGCGCTCGGTGCGGATGGCGATCTTCATCGGGTCGGACGTTTCGGCGATGTACTTCACTACGTCCGAAAGGATGTATTGCTGCGTGTTGCCCGGGAAGCCGTAGATCATCGTGAAGTCGCCCTCNNNNACCCCTTTCGTCGAGATCGCGAAGTGGCGGCGCGGGCGGTAGGGCACGTTCTGCGGCGAGTAGGCCGCCGGTTTGTTGTCGGGTCCGGCGTAGATGCGGAACACGGAGAAGTCGCCCGTGTGGCGGGGCCAGATCCAGTTGTCGGTGTCGCCGCCGAACTTGCCGATCGACGAGGGCGGAGCCGCCACCAAGCGCACGTCGTCGAACTGCTCGTAGACGAACAGGAACTGCTGGTTGCCGTAGTACATCTGTTCGATCTGCGCCTTGTAGCCCGTCCCCTCGGCTTCGGCCTGCCGGACGATCTCCTCGGCCGCTTCGCCCGCCGCCATGCGGTCGGTCACCTCTTCCATGCGGACCAGCAGCTTCACGTCGAGTTTTTCGTTGGGCAGTTCCTCTTCGCGCGAGCGGGCCCAGAATCCGTGGGTGAGGTAGTCGTGCTCGACGCTCGAATGGCTCTGGATGGCGTCGTAGCCGCAGTGGTGGTTGGTCAGCAGCAGCCCTTCGGGCGAGACCAGTTCGCCCGTGCAGCCGCCGTCGAAAAGCACCACGGCATCTTTCATCGAGGCTTTGTTGATCGAGTAGATGTCGTCGGCCGTCAGGCGGAATCCTTTGGCGCGCATGTCGCCGATGCGGTGCGCGATGAGGCTCGGGAGCCACATGCCCTCGTCGGCCCGGGCGGGTGCGAGCGACAGCAGGGCGGCAAGAACGGATAAGAGGCGTTTCATCATGTCAGTGTCGGTCTATGAATTGGTCGAGTTCGGTGTATACGCGTTGAATGGGCAGCCCCATGACGTTGTAGAACGAGCCGTCGATGCGTTCGATCGCGGTGTAGCCGATCCACTCCTGAATGCCGTAGCTGCCGGCTTTGTCGTAGGGCTTGTGCTGATCCAGATAGTAGGTTATCTCCTCGTCGGCGAGGGGGCGGAACCATACGTCCGAGCGGGCCGAGAAGGTCCGGCGGCGCGCGGCGGTGCGCAGCGTCACGCCCGAAACCACCGTGTGGCAGTGGCCCGACAGGCGGCGCAGCATGGCCTGCGCGTCGTCGCGGTCGTGCGGTTTGCCTAAGACGCGGCCGTCGAGGATCACCACCGTGTCGGCCGTCATCAGTATCTCGTTCGGGGCCAGCGGCAGCGGGTAGGCGTCGCTCTTGAGCTGCGACAGATAGCCCGGCACTTCTTCGGCCGTCAGTTTGTCGGGGTAGACCTCCTCGCAGTCGTATTTCGGTGCAAGGGAGTAGGGCAGTCCGCAGGCTTTCAGCAGTTCGCGGCGCCGCGGCGACTGCGACGCCAGCAGCAGACGGTAGGGGCGGAGTTTGTCGTGCAATAACATTTATTCTGAATGAAAAATGAGTTTTTTTGTTTGCGGAGTTCATCTCCGGCGGCTGGGCCGGTCGCATCGGAGATGCGAGCCGCCGGAGATGTGGGAGCGAGACAACTTATTTGATATCGAAGTTCAAAAGTTCGTGTCCTTCCAGCGTTGCGGTGAGGCAGTCGCCCGGGGCGACGGGGCCCACGCCCGCGGGGGTGCCGGTGAAAAGAAGGTCGCCCATGCGCAGGGTCGTGTATCGCGAGACGGCGGCGATGATGCGGTCGACGGAGTGGAGCATCTCGCCCGTATAGCCCCGCTGGCGCACTTCGCCGTTGACGGCCAGCTCGAAACGGAGATTCTGCACGTCGCCGCCCAACTCGGNGAGCGGGATGAAGCGGGGCGAGAGGGCCGCCGAGCGGTCGAATGCCTTGGCCCGCTCCCACGGCAGTCCCTGCGCGATGGCCTCGCGTTGGAGGTCGCGGGCCGTGAAGTCGATGCCCAAGCCCACTTCGTTGTAGTAGCGGCGGGCGAACTTCTCGGCGATCGCGCGGCCCACGCGGTCGATGCGCACCACCAGCTCGCATTCGTAGTGCACCTCCTGCGAAAAGGCCGGGATGTAGAACGGGTCGTTGTTGCGCAGCAGCGCCGTGTCGGGTTTCAGAAACCAGACCGGCTCCGCCGCGGGCCCGCCGGTCAGCCCGGTGTCGCGGTGCAGTTCCTCGGCGTGCGCGGCGTAGTTGCGGCCTATGCAGATGATTTTCATCGTCGCTCGGAGTTCAGCAGTTCGACCATCCGCCGGGCGAAGCGGTCGCTGGCGCCGGGGCCGCCGATCGTGGTGCGCAGCTCCTCGAAGTCGGCCAGCATCCGCTCGCGTTTTTCGCCCCCGGCCACGATCGCCCGCAGTTCGCGTTCGGCCCGTTCGACGGAGAGGTCCGACTGGATGATTTCGGTCACCGCTTCGCGTCCGAGGTTGAGGTTGACGAGCGAGACCCACGGAATCTTGAGTACGTAGGGCTGGAGTTTCACCTGGAACCACAGCGTGCGGTAGACCACCACTTCCGGGATGCCTAAGAGCGCCGTTTCGAGGGTCGCCGTGCCCGAGGTCACCACGGCCGCTTCGGCGGCGTGGAGCGTCTCGTAGGTCTGGTCGCAGACGTAGCGCAGCGGGCTGCCGGCCATGTAGCGGTCGTAGAGCGATTTCTCGAGCCACGGCACCGCCGTCACCACGAACTGGTGCTCCGGGAAGCGCTCCGCCAGCCGCGCCATGAGGGGCAGGTTGTCGCGGATTTCGCCCCGGCGGCTGCCCGCCACCAGCGCTACGATCGGCCGTTCGTCCAACCCGTGCCGGCGGCGGAATTCGTCGGGCGTCGGCAGCGTCGCACGNCGCGCTTCGAGCGCATCGGCCAGCGGGTTGCCCTCGAAAANGGCTTCGATGCCCTTGCTGCGGAAGTAGNCGCGCTCGAACGGGAAGATGATGAACAGGCGGTCGACGTACTTGCGGATCGCCTCGACGCGCCACTCGCGCCANGCCCACACNTTGGGCGCGATATAATAATAGGTGCGGATGCCGTGTTCCTTGGCCCAGCGGGCCATCTTCATGTTGAAGCCNGGGTAGTCGATCAATATNAGTACGTCGGGGGCNTAGGCCGCCACCTCGTNNTGGCATTCGCNCATNTGGCGGCGGATCGTCCGCAGGTTGCGGAGNACCTGCACGATGCCGAAGAACGACGTCTCGCGATAGTGCTTAAGCAGGTTGGCCGCACCGCCCGCCGCCGCCATGCGGTCGCCGCCCCAGAAGCGGAATTCCGCCTCGGGATCGGCNTTTNTNAGCCCTTCGATCAGNTTGGCGCCGTGCAGGTCGCCCGACGGTTCGCCGGCAAGAAGAAAATACTTCATGGAAGTGATAAGTGCAAAGTTAANGGTGAAAAGCGGTTTTTATGGTCTTGACAGGGCGCTTTTTTTGATTGCGATCGATGAGGGTGCGGTCATGCCTTTCATTCGGAACCTTTCAACTTTCACCTTCGCGCAGTAAATCCGGCCNCAGNCGCNTCGTGCGTTCGTAGGCCTGTTCGTCCTGCCACTTGGCTATTTCNGCGAAGTTGCCCGAGAGCAGCACGTCGGGNACGCGCCAGCCCCGGAACTCGGCCGGCCGCGTGTAGACCGGCGGNGCCAGCAGGTTGTCCTGGAACGAGTCGGTCAGGGCCGAGGCCTCGTCGCCGATCGCTCCCGGGATGATCCGCACCACCGAGTCGGCGAGGATGCAGGCCGCCANNTCGCCGCCCGTCAGCACGTAGTCGCCGATCGAGATTTCGCGCGTNACNANGTGTTCGCGGATGCGGTGGTCGATGCCTTTGTAGTGGCCGCAGAGGATGATGATGTTCTCGAGGGTCGACAGGCGGTTGGCTTCGTGCTGGTCGTAGCGCACGCCGTCGGGCGAGGTGTAGATGATCTCGTCGTAGGGGCGTTCGGCCTGCAGCTTCTCCACCAGCTCGAAGACCGGTTCGCACTTCATGACCATGCCCGCTTCGCCGCCGAACGGGTAGTCGTCGGTGGTCTTGCGGCGGTCGTGGGCGTAGTCGTGGAGGTTGTGGACGACGATCTCCACCAGCCCCTTGTCCTGCGCCCGCTTCAGAATGGATTCGTTCAGCGGCGAGACGAGCAGCTCGGGTACGGAAGATATGATATCGATGCGCATTTTACGAGGTGAAAAGTGAAAAGTAAAAAGTGAAAGGTGAAAGGGTTCTGCGGGGAGGTTGAAGGTTAAACGGTCGGTTGCCGGTCCGGTCGGAAGATGATATCTTTCTCCGGGCTGTCGGCGTCGAGCGGTATTTCGAGGCCGCAGTCGAGGATGTATCCGGCATAGCCCAATTCGCGGAACAGCGCGATGATCCGGGGCCGGTTCTCTCCGCCCGTTTCGATCAGCACCGTAGGACGGAATTTTTCCAGCAGGGGCCGCATTTCGTTCATGACGATCGGTTCGTAGCCCTCGATGTCGCACTTGACGAAGTCGAGCCGCTCCAGCCCCGCGAAAAGTTCGCTCCCGCGGCGCATCGCGGCCTCGAACGTCATGTCGGCCGCAGCCGTCTCGTCGACGTAGTGCTGTCCCGTGCCGAGGTAGCCGTTGCGGCGGACCGAATCGTTGCCCATGCGGATCGGCCTGTTCTCCGCGCCGAGGGCGTAGGGAAGTATCTCGGCGTTGGTGCAGCGGCGCAGGTTGCGTTCCAGCACCCGGCGGACCGGCGTCACGGGCTCCACGGCGTAGAGCCGGCCCGCGGGTCCCGCCAGCCGGGCGATCGGCCGGGCGTAGTAGCCGAGGTTGGCCCCTATGTCGATGCAGACGTCGCCTTGGTGCACTAATTGCGGCAGGTGGTAAACGTATTCCGTCGCCGCGGCATGGCGTCCCAGCCCCAGCCGGCGGAACAGGAAGAAAAGACCGCTCACTGCGCGGAGATAACCCCCGAGCGGCAGCAGGCGGTAGAGTATGCGGTGCAGCAGGCGGTTCATGGCGGGGTCAGCGGTAGTCTACTTCGTTGTTGAGCACCTCTACGACGAACGGGTTGCAGAGCGTTTCGTGGCCGATCGTCGTCTCGGGTCCGTGCCCCGGGAAGACCTTGGTCTCGTCGCCCAGCGGCAGCAGCTTGTCCAGAATCGAGCGCATGATCCACGAGTAGTCCCCGCCCGGCAGGTCGGTGCGGCCGATGCTCTCGCGGAAAAGGGTGTCGCCCGTNTAGAGCAGCCGGCTCTGCGGTTCGTAGAACGCCACATGGCCCGGCGTGTGGCCCGGGGTGGGGATNACCTGCAGGACGGTCTTNCCGAAGCGGATTTCGGGNGTCGTCTCCAAGTCGATGTCGACCGTCGGCATGGCGCCGATCCGCACCCCGAAGATCGAGCCGCTCGTCTGCGCGTTCTCNANGAGGAATTCGTCTTTCNTGGAGAGGGCGAACGGGATGCCGTAGCGTTCTTTCAGGTGGCAGACGCCCAAGGTGTGGTCGAAATGGCCGTGGGTGTTGATCGCCGCCACGGGNCGCAGTCCGTGCCGGGCGAGGAAGTCGTCCAGCGCCGCATTTTCGCGGTCGCTGCTGTTCCCCGCGTCGACGATCGCGGCTTCCAGCGTCTCGTCCCACAGGACNTAGGTGTTTTCCTGAATCGGATTGAACGTCAGTNCGGCTGTTTTCATGCGTATTCGGTTTGTGCAAAGATAGTGTTTTTGCCGGATTATGCCTAATCTTTNGCTGGCGCCGAAGATACTCCGCCTCAACAAAATCTAAACAAGTTTGGTTTTGTATTCGGCTTATTCGTATCTTTATCGCCGCAAACCGAACATCATTCTTCATTTTCAATCGACCCTCACCTTTTACCTTTCACTTTTTACCTTATAAAATGGCACGCAAAAAAGCGAATTACCCCTTGATCGAGGGGCTCGAGATCACGACGCTGGCCGCCGAGGGCAAGGCCATGGGGCGCTGGAACGAACAGGTGGTCTTCGTGCCGATGACCGTTCCGGGCGACGTGGTCGACGTGCAGATACGCCTCAAGCGCCGCCGCTTCATGGAGGGCTACGTCGTGCGCTACGTCANNAANTCGCCCCTGCGGGCCGAGCCGTTCTGCGAGCACTTCGGGGTGTGCGGCGGCTGCAAGTGGCAGAACCTGCCCTACGAGGAGCAGCTGCGCTTCAAGACGGCGCAGGTGCGCGACCAGCTCGCGCGCATCGGCAAGGTCGAACTGCCCGAAGTTGCCCCCTGTCTGGGNTCNGCGCAGACGCAGTTCTACCGCAACAAGCTCGAATTCACCTTCGCCGACCGCCGCTGGCTCACGCAGGAGGAGATCGCCGCCGGGGGCGACATCGCGGCCGGGCCGGCTGCCGGNTTCCACATCCCNGGCATGTTCGACAAGGTGCTCGACATCCGCCGCTGCTGGCTGCAGCCCGACCCCTCGAACGCGCTGCGGGACGAGGTAAAACGTTTTAGCATCGAGCACGGCTACACGTTCCACAACGCNCGNACGCACGAGGGCTTCTTGCGCAACATGGTGGTGCGNANGGCGTCGACGGGCGAGGTGATGGTCGTCGTGGTCTTCGGGGCCGACGACCGGCCGCGCATCGANGCCCTGCTGGATCATCTGGCGGNGACGTTTCCTCGGATCACCTCGCTTTGCTACNTGGTCAACACCAAGTTCAACGATTCGACGGGCGACCTCGANGCCGTATGCTACCGCGGCAAGGATCATATCGTCGAGGAGATGGANGNGCTGCGGTTCAAGGTGGGTGCTAAATCGTTTTATCAGACCAATTCGGCGCAGGCCTACGAACTCTACAAGGTGGCGCGGCGCTTCGCCGATCTGAAGCCCGATGACGTGCTCTACGACCTNTACACCGGTACGGGCACCATCGCCAATTTCTGTGCGGCGCACTGCCGCCGCGTGGTGGGCATCGAGTANGTGCCCGAGGCGATCGAGGATGCGAAAGTCAACTCCGCGATCAACGGCATCGGCAACACGGCGTTCTATGCCGGCGANATGAAAGAGGTGTTGGACGACGCGTTCGTCGAGNCCAACGGCCGGCCCGACGTGGTGATCCTCGACCCGCCGCGCGCGGGCGTCGACGAGCCCGTCATCGAAGTCATCCTGCGNGCCNCGCCCGATCGTATCGTCTACGTGAGCTGCAACCCCGCCACGCAGGCCCGCGACTTGGCCCTTTTGGATGCCGCCTACCGCGTCGAAGCGGTGCAGCCCGTGGATATGTTCCCGCACACGCACCACGTCGAAAATGTGGTGAAACTCGTCAGACGATAGTTCGCCCGGCATGCGCAGCAAGGTTGCATATCGCNGCACAGGCCCGTCCGGCCGCGATTTTTATGGGGGGGGGTACGCGGAAGCCCCGGCTTTCCGCGCGGCCGTCGCATGAACGGCGAAATCNGATCCTCTTACNCCTATGCAAACCTTTTTTTGCCATGAAAAAATTTCTTTTGTTTGTTCTGANCGGGCTGCCNCTCCTTGCGGCGGCGCAGCCCAAAGTCCGCATCGATNATAGCCCGACGCTCGGGGTGTCGTATACGCTCATCAACAAGAACCGGCCGGGAACGGTGACCGTGCTGGTGAAAATCCGCAACCTGCAGAACGCCGTCGCTCCGCAGGAGAAGCGCTATCTCTCGACCCAGTCCGGCGATCTCTACCGTTTCGAGGTGACGAACAACCTCNCCCGCTTTCTGATGCTCTCGCCCATCGACAAGTCGAAGCCGGTTTCTTTCGGCTTGGGCGCCTACTGCGTCTATCCCGGGAAGGTGTCGTCCGAGGCCGACACGGCGTTCGTCTACCGCATGCCCTGCACGACGGCCCGGCCGGTGAAGGTCCACCGTTCGTCGAGCGGCAAGGGCGTGCCCCGAAATCTGAATACCTCTTACTCGTTCCGTTCGGAAGCGGGCGATACGGTCTACGCCGTGCGCCGCGGGCTGGTTACGCATCTGACGAAGCCGCGCGAACGCGACATCGACCTTTCGACGCTCTCGGCGACCTCCGAGCGTACGCGTCTGACGGTCGAGCATGCCGACGGCACGATGGCGGCCTACAGCGGATTCGCCGAATGGACGGCGCTTTTCGTCGGCGAGGGCGACGAGGTGCTGCCGGGGCAGCCGCTGGGGCTGGTCGGCGGGCTGGTGCCCGACGATGAGGTGCGTTATCACGGGCTGCATGTGCTGTTTTACCGCTGCATCTTCGACGACGACCGGGCCTCGGTCGACCGTTTTCCGGGTGCGGTCTTCGTCGGTGTCGTTCCGCGCTTCGCCGCGACCGAGGGCGTGGTGACGATTCCGGAGCGGGGCGAGTATACGGCCGTGATGNACGACCGCCTGCTGACGGCCGAACTCTCGAAGCGCGAAATCAAGAAGCTCCGGGGCAATAAAAAGTAGCCTTGCGGCGTTGTATTTGCAGTTACCTTAATATAAAAGACAAAAAGATGAAACGACTGGTATTGATGGCGGCGGCGCTCTGTGCGGCGCTGACCGCGGNGGCNCAGCAGGAGGCNTNTCCNAGCTACATTCAGGTCAACGGACGCGCCGAAAAGGAGNTCGTGCCCGACGAATTCTACCTCTCGGTCGTGATCGACGAACGCGACTCGAAAGGCAAGATTTCGGTCGAGAGCCGGCAGCGCGAGATGATCGCGGCACTGCGCAAGCAGGGCGTCGACGTCGAAAAGCAGCTCAAGGTGGCCAACCTGTCGAGCGAGTTTTTCAAGAAAAATACTTCGGTGGCCACGGCCAAATACCAGCTCAAGCTGAGTTCGGCGGCCGAGGTGGCCAAAGTCTGGCAGGCGCTCGACGCGCTGGGCATCTCCGACGTTGCGATCCAGCGGGTGTCGCACTCCGCGATCGACCGTCTGAAAGAGGAGGTGCGCGTCGAGGCGATCCGCAATGCGCAGCAGAGCGCCCGCACGCTGGCCGAAGCGCTCGGGCAGACGATCGGCAAGTGCTTCTATATCTGGGACTCGAACAACGACATCGTGCCGGCCTACTACAACAANGCCGTGACGGTGCGCAGCATGAAGATGATGGATGCCGCCGGGGCGGCGGAAGAGGCGGCCGAAGAACCGCTCGACTTCAAGACGATCAAACTGCAGTACTACGTGCAGACCAAATTCGTGCTCGAATAAACGCGGCACGATATTTCCGANGGAGAGGACGCCCGGCCGGCGTCCTCTCCGTCGTTGTCGGAGCGGGCCGGGGGGATGCGGGGCGNCGGACCTGCGGTTCCGGCCGCCGGGCTCTGCGTTTCTTTGAAGCACAGGCCNGCGCCGATAAAAATCCCGCTTTTTGCGCATTTCCGAAAAAAAGAATTATATTTGTCACTCTACGTCCGATTATGAAACAGGAACACCGATTCAGTTACGAGCACTACGATTCGCCGGAATCGCTGCCCGAGGCCGACCGCCGGCTGGTGGCCGAAGCCCGGGGGGCCACGGCCCGCGCCTATGCCCCCTACTCGAAGTTCAGGGTGGGGGCCGCCGCCCGGCTGCGCAGCGGCCGCATACTCAACGGCAGCAACATCGAGAGCGAGGTTTTCCCTGCGGGGCTGTGTGCCGAACGGTCGCTGCTGTTCTATGCGCAGGCCAACTATGCCGACGACCCGATCGAGACGCTGGCNATCGCGTCGGACCCCTCGGAACGCGAGTGCTACCCCTGCGGGCAGTGCCGCCAGGTGATGGTGGACGTAGAACGCCGCCANGGCTCGCCTATCCGGGTCATCATGAGCGGCAACGGCACGGCGACCGCCGTGGAATCGGCGACGCTGCTGCTGCCTTTCACCTTCATCCTTTAGCCGATGTTTTCGCCCGACGATATTCTCTACGAGGACAACCACCTGCTGGTGGTGAACAAGCATTGCGGCGATCTGGTGCAGCCCGATCCGTCGGGCGNGAGCGCGCTGGAAGACCGGATCAAGGCTTTCATCAAGGCCCGCGACGGCAAGCCCGGCGAGGTGTTCCTCGGGGTGGTGCACCGCATAGACCGTCCTGTGAGCGGCGCGGTGCTTTTCGCCAAGACCTCCAAAGCGCTCGTGCGGCTCAACGAGATGATCCGCGAGGGCCGCATCCGCAAGGTCTACTGGGCGCTGACGGAGAACCGGCCCGAGGCCGAGAGCGGCGAACTGCTCCACTACATCCTGCGCGACGGCCGCACCAACCGCTCGCGGGCTTTCGATGCGCCGCGTCCCGAAGCCAAGCAGGCGCGGCTGAAGTATCGGATGGCCGGCGCGGGGACGAACTATACGCTCCTCGAGGTGGAGCTGCTGACGGGGCGCCACCACCAGATACGGGCCCAGCTCGCGAAGATCGGCTGCCCGATCCGCGGCGACCTCAAATACGGCGCCCGGCGCTCGCTGCCCGGCGGGGGGATATCGCTCCACTCGCGGCAGGTGGCGTTCGAGCATCCGGTGCGCCGCGAACCGGTGGAGGTGACGGCGCCCGTGCCTGCGGGGGACAACCTGTGGGCCTGTTTTGAAAACCTGTAGCGATGCGTCTGCTGGTTCAACGCGTAGGCCGCGCGTCGGTCGATATCGGCGGCGAGCGCATCTCGGAGATCGGGGCGGGGCTGCTGGTGCTCGTGGGCGTCGGGACGGACGACACGGCGGAAGACGCCGACTATCTGGCCGGCAAGCTGGTGCGGCTGCGGATTTTCGACGACGAAGCGGGCGTCATGAACCGCGATGTGGTGCAGGCCGGCGGCGAAGTGCTGGCCGTGAGCCAGTTCACGCTGATGGCCTCGACGCGCAGGGGCAACCGGCCCTCGTACATCGGGGCGGCGCCGGAAGCGGTCTCGAAGCCGCTCTACGAAGCTTTCGTGCGGCGGGTCGGCGAACTGCTCGGGCGGCCGGTGCCGACGGGGCGCTTCGGAGCCGACATGCAGGTGGAGCTGCTCAACGACGGGCCGGTGACGATCTGGATGGACTCGAAAAACAAGGAATGATGCGTCCGGCGCATGCCGGCGACAAAATAAAACAGACCGAACAAACGTTTCCCAGTTATGTTTATGAGAAAGTATCTTGCTTTTGTGTTCTATTGCTTCGCGGGGGCGGTGCTCGCCTGCGACGATGCGAAAGTGGAATCGGGCGAAGACTGGTTCCGCCAGCCCGAAGTCGCGGTCGACGGAACGTCGGCCGATGTGGTGTGTCTGACCCTCTTCGGCGAAGGGGCCCTGTCGGCGAGCACGTGCGGCTTCGTATACCAGCCCGTGGCGACGGCCTCGACGAGCACGGGGCTGGTGGTCTCCGATCCGCAGATCGAAGGCAGCCTGCTGCGGTGCCGGCTGAGCGACCTGCTCCCCGAGACGAACTATCTGGTCTATCCGTTCGTGGAGATAGGCGGCAACCGCATGAGCGGCAAACCGGCCGTCTTCCGCAGCGGCACCGAGCCCGAAGAACCGGACCCGGAGAATCCGGACCCCGAGAAACCGGACCCGGAGAATCCCGATCCCGAGAACCCGGATCCGGAAAATCCCGATCCGGACACCCCGACCCCCCCCCGCGATCCGGATGCGACCCGCTATGCGGGCTGGGCCGAACTGCTGAGCGAGGAAGANAAGCCGGGCGACTACTACTATGCCTACTACATGTGTTCCGATGCTCCGACCGTCCGCAACTATACGGTCTGCTTCAGCAAGGAGCTGCGCGGCCCGATCTGGGTGGCCTATCCGATGCACACGTACTACACGTCGGGCAATGCCGGGCGCAACGAAGCCTGGCAGTACGGGCCGATCGTTCCGGAGGATGCGCAGGCCAATCTGAAATCGTCGTACAAGCCCAGCGGCAGCTATTCGCGCGGCCACATGCTGGCCTCGAACGACCGGCAGTCGCGGGATGCGATCAATAAGCAGACGTTCTATTTCACCAACATGTCGCCGCAGATTCAGAACGGCTTCAACGGCGGCATCTGGGCCACGCTGGAGAAGAACTGCCACACGATGATCTGCTCCGACACGCTCTATATGGTGACGGGCGCCCACTTCGCCGACCGCAATACGACCTGCCAGGACAACAGCAGCCGGACGGTGACCGTGCCGACGCACTTCTACAAGGTGCTGATCCGCTCCAAGGCGGGCAACACGGGCAAACCCCTGTGGGAGCTCAAGGCCGACGAGATCGAATGCGCCGGCTACTGGTTCGAGCACAAGGCCTACTCGGGAGCGTCGCCCTCGCAGTTCATCAAGTCGGTGGCGTGGATCGAGGAACAGACGGGGCAGACGTTCTTCCCCAATGTGCCGCAGGCACCGAAAGAGAAACTCACGACGTCGTTCTGGAAAATCTGACGAAAGCCGNCGNCGGGGGCGNTGCGCGGCGCTACAACTCCTATGCGGGCTACTTCCGCCGCCTGTTCGGCGAACGGGTGCAGAAACTCTCCGTAGACGCCGGATTCACCTGCCCCAACCGCGACGGCACGATAGCCGAGGGAGGGTGTACGTTCTGCAACAACGGAGCGTTCACCCCCTCTTATTGTATCGCGGCCAAGAGCGTGGGGCGGCAGATCGACGAGGGGATCGAATTCCACCGCCGGCGCTATCGGCGGGCGTCGCGCTATCTGGTTTATTTTCAGGCGTACTCGAATACCTATGCGCCGCTCGAGCGGCTGCGGGCGCTCTATGCCGAAGCCCTCGCGCATCCCGGGGTGGCGGGCATCGTGGTGGGGACGCGNCCCGACTGCATCGACGAGGAGAAACTCGACTATTTCGCCGGGCTGGCGCGCACGCACTACGTGGCGCTCGAATACGGCATCGAATCGACCTCGGACGCGACGCTGCGCGCCGTGAACCGGGGCCACGACTTCGCGGCGGCCGAGCGGGCCGTGCGCATGACCGCCGAACGGGGGCTGCCCGTCGGCGGCCATTTCATTCTGGGGCTGCCGGGCGAGAGCGACGGCATGCTGCTGGCGCAGACCGCCCGGATCAACGCCCTGCCGCTGACGACGGTCAAGTTCCACCAGCTGCAGATTTTCCGCGGCACGGCCATGGCGGCGCAGTACGATGCCGACCCGGGGCGGTTCCGCTTCTGGACGCTCGAAGAATACATCGCGCTTTTCGCCGGGATTCTGCGGCGCCTGCGCCCCGATCTGGTGGTGGAGCGCTTCGCCTCGGAGGCGCCGCCCCGCTACCACTACGGNCCGAACTGGGGGNTGGTGCGCAACGAACAGCTGTGGGCCCTGCTCGAAAAACGGCTGGAGGAGCTCGATGCCCGGCAGGGAGACCTTTGCGGGTAGGCGAGGGCGGAGACTGCCTGCGGGCGATGCGGACGGAAGCGAAGACTTTTTCGGGGCATGCTAAAACGTTTTAGCAATAGGCGGGAGCGTCTGCGGGCGGCCTGCCGGAAAAGACCGCATGCGGCACCGGCGAAGAAAAAGAGCGATCGTAGCGATTTTTTTCATACATTTGTGGAAGCTAATGTTTCGCCTATGAACGCTTTCCCGACCAATCGGTTTGTTGTCGGCGCGAAGGAGTATCTTATGATGACCGCCGGCATGTTTCTCTACGCTTTCGGGTGGATCGGCTGCATCCTGCCCGCCGACGGTATGGGCGGCGGTGCGACCGGTCTTTCGCTGGTGCTCTGCACGGCCGCGGAGCACCTCGGCTGGCAGATCGGCATCGGCACGATGGTCTTTCTGATCAATGCGCTGCTGCTCGCCGTCGCCGGCTTCATCGTGGGCTGGCAGTTCGGCATCAAGACCATCTTCTCGATAGTCATGCTTTCGCTGGCGATGAACTTCTGGGAGGGCATTCTGCCCCCGGAAGGACTTTTCGCCGGCATGGAGAACATCCTGCAGATCATCCTCGGCGGCGTGCTGGCCGGTATCGGCGTGGCCATAGCTTTCAAGCAGGGCGGCTCGACGGGCGGCGTGGATATCGTGGCGATGATCATCAACAAATACCGCACGGTCCGCTACGGCAACATCGTCATGTGCTCCGACTTCGTGATCATCGGCTCGTCGCTGCTGGTGGGCAAGACGCTCAACACGGTGGTCTACGGCTATATTCTGACGGCCGTTTTCGGGTATACGGTCGATATGATCATGTCGGGCAGCCAGCAGTCGAACCAGATTTTCATCATGAGCCGCAAGTACGACGAGATCACCCGGGCGATTCTCGAGGAGGCCCACCGCGGGGTGACGCTGCTCGACGGCATGGGGGGCTACACGCGCGAGGAGATGCGCGTGGTGGTGGTCGTATGCCGCAAGCGCGAGACNTCCGAGGTGATGAANGTGGTCAAGTCGGTCGANCCGACGGCTTTCATGTCGATCGGCTCGGTGGCGGGCGTCTACGGGCAGGGGTTCCAGTCGCTGCCCAAGCTGTAGATGGAGCGCTACGCCGACATCGTGCTGCCGCTGGCGCAGCCGGCCTATACGTTCGCCGTTCCGNCGGGGACGGAGCTCGTGCCGGGGTGNGCCGTGGAGGTGCAGTTCGGCCCCCGCAAGTTCTATACGGGCATCGTGTGGCGCGTGCATGACCGCCGGCCCGATTTCAAACGCATAAAACCCGTGCAGCGCGTGCTGTACGACCGGCCGCTGCTGACCGACGGCCAGCGGGCGCTGTGGGAGTGGGTGGCCTCGTACTACATGTGTTCGGTGGGCGAGGTGATGCGGGCGGCGCTGCCGTCGCTGATGAAGCNCTCGGCCGACAGCCGCGAACGCTTCGCCGACGAGGAGTTCCGGCCCCGGACCGAGACCTATTTCACCTTGGCGGAGGAGCTGCGCGACGAGGAGCGGCTGCACGAGACGTTCGAGAAACTGGAGCGCCGCGCTCCCAAGCANTACGAAGCGCTGCTGGAGATCGCCTCGGCGGGTCCCGGCGGCGGGCTGCCGGCGGGCGAAGTGCCGCGCCGCCTGCTGCAGGCCGACCGGACGGTGCTGCATGCGCTGGAACGCAAGAAGCTGATCGCGGCGGCCGAACACGAGCGGACCGTCGAACGGGGCGGTGCGTCGTTCCGCCTGCCCGAACTGACCGCCCACCAGCAAACGGCGCTCGACGAGCTGCGGCGCCAATTCGCCGAGGGCAGGGAGACGGCCCTGCTGCATGGGGTAACGTCGTCGGGCAAGACCGAAATCTATATCCACCTGATCGCCGAAGTGCTGGCCCGGGGCGGCGACGTGCTGCTGTTGGTGCCCGAAATCGCCCTGACGGCTCAGCTTATCGAACGNATGGAGCGCATTTTCGGCAGCCGCGTGACCCCCTACCACTCGCGGCTGACCGACCGTCAGCGCTCGGAGACCTACCTGCGGCTCAACCGCTCCGAGGGGGGCGAGTTCGTGGTGGGGGTGCGCTCGTCGATCTTCCTGCCGCTGTCGCGGCTGCAGCTCATCATCGTCGACGAGGAACACGACGCCAGCTACAAACAGGCCGAACCGGCGCCCCGCTACCATGCGCGCGACTGCGCCGTGATGATGGCCCGCCTGCTGGGAGGGCGGACGCTGCTGGGCAGCGCCACGCCGTCGCTGGAGACGTGGCTCCATGCGTCGGGCGGCAAATACGGCAAGGCGGTGCTGAGCGAACGCTACGGCGATGCGCGGATGCCGGAGATACTGGTGTCGGACACGCTGCGGGCGGCGCGGCGCGGCGAACGGCACGCCCACTTCAACAAACTGCTTCTGGACAAGATCGGCGAGGTGCTGGCCCGCGGCGAACAGGCGATGCTGTTCCAGAACCGCCGCGGCTTCTCGCCCTATGTGGAGTGCACCGAATGCGGCTGGACGGCCCGCTGTCCCGACTGCAATGTGACGCTGACCTACCACAAGGCGGGCGGCAGGCTGGTGTGCCACTACTGCGGCCATACCGAGCCCGTGCCTGCGAAATGCCCGTCGTGCAAGGTGACCGANGTGGTGCCCATGGGATTCGGGACGGAGAAGATCGAGGAGGAGATCGCCCGCCTNTTTCCGGAAGCCCGCGTGGCGCGGCTCGACCGCGACACGGTGACCTCGGAGCGGGCGTTCAACGCCATNGTNGCGGGA
Source organism: Alistipes sp. (assembly GCA_014796635.1). GTDB lineage: Bacteria > Bacteroidota > Bacteroidia > Bacteroidales > Rikenellaceae > Alistipes. Next base: position 303,296 of record JAAVIK010000001.1, on the reverse strand, counting down.
TTCGCGCGCCGCGAAACCGACATNNTGGTGGGCACGCAGATGATTACCAAGGGCTTCGACTTCGAGGGGGTGGCGCTGGTGGGGATTCTCAATGCCGACAACATGCTCAACAACCCCGACTTCCGGGCCGGGGAACGGGCTTTCCANCTGATGACCCAGGTGGCGGGCCGNGCCGGCCGCCGGGCCCGGGGGGGCGAGGTGGTGATTCAGACCGCCGAACCGGGCCANCCGGTGATCCGGCAGGTGGTCGGAGGCGATTTCGAGGGGATGGCCCGCATGCAGCTGGCCGACCGCGAAGCCTTTTTCTATCCGCCCTATGCCCGGCTNACGACGCTTACGCTCCGGCACCGCGATCCGCANCTGCTGCGCCGCGGGGCCGCGGAGCTGGCNGCGCGGCTGCGCGGCCGTTTCGGGCGCCGGCTCTTAGGGCCGATGACGCCGCCCGTCGACCGCATCCGCGGCGAATACCTCGTGGGGCTGCTGCTCAAGATCGAAAGCGGCGCCTCGTCGGCCCGGGCCCGCGAACTGCTGGGCGCCGAACTGGCGGCCTTTGCGCAGCANCCCGAATACCGAACCATTGCCGTNGTGCCGAATGTCGATCCTCAGTGAGCTGCTGCGCGATATCCGGGCGCTGGTTCTTCCGCCGGCGTGTCCGGTCTGCGGCGGCCGGCTGCTGCCGGGCGAGCGGGGCTTCTGCACGCTGTGCCGGGCGACGGCGCCCCTGACCGGCTACTGGAACGAAGCCGACAATCCGGTGTTCCGCAAGTTCTGGGGACAGGTGCCCGTGGAGCGCGCGTCGGGATTCCTCTTTTTCGTACACGGCAGCCCGTGGCGGCGGATGATTCATGGATTCAAGTACTTCGGCGCGTGGCGCTCGGCCCGGGCGGCGGGCGGGTGGTACGGCAGCTACCTGGCCGAAAGCGGCCTGTATGCCGAGGTGGATGTCGTCGTGCCGCTGCCCCTGCATCCGCTGAAGCGGCTGCGGCGCGGCTACAACCAGTCGGAGTACATCGCCGAGGGGATTGCGGCGCAGCTGGGCGCGGAGATCGACCGTCGCAGCGTACGCCGCAGCCGCAACACGGCGTCGCAGGCTCTGAAATCGCACCGGGAACGGCCCGACAATGTGGCGGGAGCNTTTGCGGTGCGGCATCCCCAGCGGCTGGCGGGGCGGCACATCCTGCTGGTCGACGACGTGATGACGACGGGCAGCACGCTCATCGCCTGCATCGAAGCGATTCTGCGCGACGTGCCCGACTGCCGTGTCAGCGTGGCCGTGCTGGCGGTTCCGCGNCGCGAAATAGGGGTGAAGGAGTAGGGCGATAATCGGAAACGGCTTCCGGGCCGGGGGGCCGCGAGTCCGGCGCAGAGGAATCTGCGGGGCGGGAATCGAACGATTTTTTACTCTCGCCTTTGATATGTCGGCCCGAATCGCTATTTTTGGACCTTGAAAGAATACCTACGAAATGGCTAAGGATTTTACTCCGTCGCGGCGCAACAGCGAGGCCTACGATGCCCTGACCGAGACGGCGGGGAGCGTGCCCCCGCAGGCGGTCGAACTCGAAGAAGCGGTTCTGGGCGCCCTGATGCTCGAGAAAGACAGCATCATAGCGGTGCAGGAGTTCGTCACGCCCGAATCGTTCTACACCGAGGAACACCGGGCGATCTACAAGGCGATCGAAGAACTGTCGATGGAGCTCAAGCCCATCGACCTCTACACCGTGACCGAACGGCTCAAGGTGAAGAAAGAGCTCAAGAAAGTGGGCGGCGCGACGTACCTGGCCCAGCTGACGCAGAAGGTGGGATCGGCGGCCAACGTGGAGTTCCATGCCAANATCATCGCTCAGAAATATGTCCAGCGCGAGCTGATCCGCTCGGCGACCGAGATACAGAAACGCTCCTACGACGAATCGACCGACGTGACGGAACTCATCGGCTTCGCCGAGGGCGAAATCTTCAAGGTGTCGGAGGGGCATGTCAAGCGCTCGGTGCAGTCGTCGAAAGATATTCTGGCCCGGGCGCTCATGCAGATCGAGGAGGCCTCGAAGAACACGAGCGCNTTCAACGGCGTGCCGTCGGGATTCATGGCTATCGACCGGGTGACCTTGGGCTGGCAGCTTTCGGACCTGATCATCATCGCGGCCCGTCCGTCGATGGGCAAGACGGCTTTCGTGCTGTCGATGGCCCGCAACATGGCNGTGGACCACGAAGCGGGCGTGGCGTTCTTCTCGCTCGAGATGTCGTCGGTGCAGCTGATGATGCGTCTGATCATCGCCGAGACGGGGCTGAGCGGCAACGACGTGAAGTCGGGCCGTCTCTCGCCCGAGCAGTGGCGCCACCTCGAATCGGCGACCAAGCCGCTGGGGGCCGCGCCCCTTTTCATCGACGACACGCCGGCCCTCTCGGTCTTCGAGTTCCGCTCGAAAGCCCGGCGGCTGAAGATCCACAACGATATCAAGATCATCATCATCGACTACCTCCAGCTGATGACCGGCAACCAGGATTCGCGGGGCAACCGCGAACAGGAGGTGGCGTTCATCTCGCGCACGCTCAAGGCGATAGCCAAGGAGCTGAACGTGCCGATCATCGCCCTGTCGCAGCTGAGCCGCGCCACCGAGATGCGCGGCGGCTCGAAGCGNCCCCAGCTCTCGGACCTGCGCGAATCGGGCGCGATCGAGCAGGACGCCGACATCGTGGCGTTCATCCACCGCCCGGAGTANTACGGCATCAACCAGGACGAAAACGGCATGCCGACGGCCGGNTTGGCGGAGATCATCATCGCCAAGCACCGCAACGGCGCCGTGTGCGACGTGAACCTGCGCTTCCTCAAGGAACAGGCCCGCTTCGCCGATATGGACGACTCGATGATGCCCCCCTCGCAGGCCCTCGACAGCCAGCAGGCCTACGACGACTATGCCAGCGGCTCGAACGGCGGTCCGGCCCCGGGCGGCATGGGCGGTCTGGGCAGTGCGGCCGGAGGCGGGGAATTCGATATAGCGCCGCCGGCGCTCGGCGACGAAGCGCCATTCTGAACCTGCGGCCCCCATGTTTGTCCGAACGTATGCAGGGGCGGTGGTCGGNATCGACGCCGTGACGGTGACCGTCGAGGTCAACATCGCCGGAGGGGGCTTGGGCCTCTATCTGGTGGGGCTGCCCGACAANGCCGTGAAGGAGAGCGAGCAGCGCATCCGTGCGGCGTTCGGGAACTCCGACGAACGCATGTCGGGCAAGAAAGTGGTGGTCAACNTGGCGCCTGCCGACCTGCGCAAAGAGGGGGCGGCGTTCGACCTGCCGATCGCGGTGGGGATTCTGGCCGCCATGTCGCGGATCGATGCCGCGGCGGTGGCCGACACGCTTTTTGCGGGCGAGCTGTCGCTCGACGGGTCGCTCCGGCCGGTGCGGGGCGTGCTGTCGATCGCGATGCAGGCCCGGCGCGACGGGGTGCGGCGGATCGTGGTTCCGGCGGCCAATGCGGCGGAAGCGGCGGTCGTGGAGGGGATCGAAGTATACGGAATAGGGAGCCTGCGCGAGGCGATCGCCTTGCTGAACGGCGAAGTGCAGGCGGCGCCTGCCGTGGCGGCTGCGGCGGAGACTGCGGAGCCGGCGGCGGGCCGCTACGAAGAAGATTTCGCCGACGTACGGGGACAGGCCCATGTGAAACGGGCGCTGGAGATCGCGGCGGCCGGGGGACACAACGTACTGATGATCGGCTCGCCGGGGTCGGGCAAGACCATGCTGGCGCGGCGCATGCCTGCCATTCTACCGCCGCTGTCGCCCGAAGAAGCGCTGGAGACGACCAAGATACACTCCGTGGCGGGAACGTGCGGCGTAGAGGGACTGATGACCCGGCGCCCTTTCCGGGCGCCGCACCACACGGTGTCGCAGGTAGCCCTCATCGGCGGGGGCCAGACGCCCCACCCGGGCGAGGTGTCGCTGGCCCACAACGGGGTGCTGTTTCTGGACGAACTGCCCGAATTCGGGCGCAGCGCGCTGGAAGTGCTGCGGCAGCCGCTCGAGGAGAAGCGGATCACGGTGGCCCGGGCCCGCTACNGGGTGCGCTACCCGGCGAACTTCACGCTGATTGCGGCGATGAACCCCTGTCCGTGCGGCTACTACAACCACCCGACGAAGGAGTGCACCTGCGCGGCGGGGGCGGTGCACCGCTACATGGGCCGGATTTCGGGGCCGCTGATGGACCGCATCGACATGCACATAGAGGTGACGCCCGTCGACCCTGCGGAACTTGCCGACGCGACGCCGGGCGAACCGAGCGCTGCGATCCGCGAACGGGTGTGCCGGGCCCGGGAGATTCAGCGCGAGCGCTTCCGCGGCTGCGAGGGGGTGCACACCAACGCGATGATGAACCCGGCGATGCTGCGCGAATACTGCGCCTTGGATGCTCCGGCGGCGGCACTGCTCGAACAGGCGATGCAGCGGCTGGCGCTCTCGGCCCGGGCCTATGACCGGATACTGAAAGTGGCGCGGACGATCGCCGACTTGGCGGGGCGCGAACGGATCGGCACGGCCGACATCGCCGAAGCGATCAACTACCGCTCGCTGGACCGCGAAAGCTGGGGCCGGTGACGACGGCGGAGAGAGGGGCGGCGAAGAACAAAAGGACTATGGAAACGAAAAAACATATCATTCTTTCGGGCGGCGGCACGGGGGGCCATATCTACCCGGCCGTGGCGGTCGCCGAGGCGCTGAAACGCCGCATGGGCGACGAAGTCGAACTGCTGTTCGTGGGCGCCGAGGGCAAGATGGAGATGGAGAAGGTGCCGGCGCTGGGCTACCGGATCGTGGGGCTGCCGATCGCCGGACTGCAGCGGCGGCTGGAGTGGCGCAACCTGCTGGTGCCGTTCAAGGTGCTGCGCAGTCTGCGGCTTGCGCGCCGGACGATCCGCGAATTCGGAGCCGACGCCGTGGTGGGATTCGGCGGCTATGCGAGCGCTCCGGTGCTGCGGGCNGCACAGCGCATGGGGGTGCCGACGCTCATTCAGGANCAGAACTCCTANGCGGGGCTTACCAACAAGCTGCTGGCCAAAGGAGCCCGGCGCATCTGCACGGCCTACGAGGGGATGGAACGCTTCTTCGAGGCCGACAAGATCGTGCTGACGGGCAATCCGCTGCGGGGCCGCTTCTCCAAGGGGGGCGCCGACCGGGCCGAAGCCTTGGCGCACTACGGACTGACGCCCGACAAACCGGTGATACTGGTGGTCGGGGGCTCGCTCGGAACCCGCTCGCTGAACGAGATGATGAANGCGTGGATCCGGTCGCTGGGCCGGAGCGAGGCGCCGGTGCAGGTGATCTGGCAGACGGGGAAATACTACGAACGCGAGATGCGCGAATTTCTGGAGGCCCACCCGGTGCCGGGCATCTGGCAGGGGGCTTTCATCGAACGCATGGACCTCGCCTATGCGGCGGCCGATCTGGTGGTGTCGCGCTCGGGGGCCGGGACGGTGTCGGAACTTTGCNTGGTGGCCAAGCCGGTGCTGTTCGTGCCGTCGCCCAACGTGGCCGAAGACCACCAGACCAAGAATGCGCAGGCGCTGGAGAAACGCGGTGCGGCGGTCGTCGTCGCCGANGCGGTCTGCCGCACCGAGGCGATGCCCCGGGCGCTGGAGCTGCTTGCCGACCCGGAGGGGCTGCGCCGCATGAGCGAAAACCTCGAGAAACTCGCCAAGCCGCGGGCGGCCGAGGAGATAGTGGACGAAATCATGAAGATATTGGGATAATGGAGTTCCGGAAAGTCTATTTTCTGGGGATCGGGGGGATCGGCATGAGNGCCTTNGCCCGCTACTTCCTCCACGAGGGGCGGCAGGTCGCCGGCTACGATCGCACCCCCTCGCACCTGACGGCCGAGCTGGAAGCCGAGGGGGCCGCCGTGCATTATGACGACGACGTGCGGGCCATACCCGAAGCCTTTCGCGATCCGCGCGACACGATCGTGGTCTACACCCCTGCCGTGCCGCAGGACCACAGCGAATTCNGCTATTTCCGCGAAAANGGATTCACCATCGAGAAGCGCTCGCAGATGCTGGGGCATCTGGCCGAGGGCAAATATGTGATGGCCGTGGCGGGTACGCACGGCAAGACGACGACCTCGACCCTCGTGGCGTGGCTCAACCGGGGGCTGACGGGCGGCGGCTCGGCGTTCTTGGGGGGCATCTCCAAGAACTTCGGCGGCAATCTGGTGCTGGGCGGCGGAGCCCGGCTGGCCGTGGAGGCCGACGAATTCGACCGCTCGTTCCTGCGCCTTTTTCCCGATGTGGCGGTGGTCACCTCGGCCGATGCCGACCACCTCGATATCTACGGCACGCACGAAGCGGTCAAAGAGGCCTTTTCGCAGTTCGTGCGGCAGATCCGGCCGGGCGGTGCGCTGGTCATCAAGCAGGGGGTCGACATTGCGATCGACAACCCCGGCATCCGGGTCTACCGCTATGCCTACGACACGCCGTGCGACTTCTATGCGCGCAACATCCGGCTGCAGGAGGGCGGCTACTACCGTTTCGATCTGGTGACGCCCGGCGGCGTGGCGGAGGAGTGCACGCTCGGGATTCCGGGGTGGGTCAACATCGAGAACGCCGTGGCGGCCTGCGCTGCGGTGTGGTGCGCCTCGCAGAGCGACGGCACGGCATTCGATGCCGACCGGCTGCGGGAAGCGCTGGCCTCGTTCGCGGGGGTCAAGCGGCGCTTCGAGTTCTACGTCAACACGCCGCGGCAGGTCTACATGGACGACTACGCCCACCATCCGCGCGAACTGGCCGCGACGCTTACGTCGGTGCGGAAGATGTTCCCCGGGCGGCGGGTGACGGCCCTGTTCCAACCCCACCTCTACACCCGCACGCGCGACTTCTTCGCCGAGTTCGCCGAAGCGCTGTCGCATGCCGACGAGGTCGTGCTGCTGCCGATCTATCCGGCGCGCGAGGAACCGATTCCGGGGATCGTCTCGGAGATCATCGCCGAACGCGTGACGGTGCCCTGCCGCATCGTCGACCGCGACCGGCTGGCCGACGAGGTGGCCGCGATGGATACCGACGTGGTAGTGAGCTTCGGGGCGGGCAACATCGATGCCTGCTGCGAAGCCCTGGCCGAAAAACTGAAAACGAAAAGCCGATAACGCATGAACCGTCTGCTGCGATACTTTCTGCTGGGCCTGCTCTGGGCCGCGGTTGCCGGGTACCTGCTGTTCGCGGGGCTGACGGCGGCGCGCACGCGTGCGCGCCGGACGGTGTCGCGGCTCGAAATCGATGTGGTCGACAGCACCTCGCGGGGCTACCTGGTCTCGGCGATGCAGGTGCGCGAATGGATCGGCCGCAGCGGGATCCCCACGATCGGCACGGCTGTTGATGCGGTGGACCTGCCGGCGATCGAACGGCTGATCGCCCGCAACGGCTTTGTGGAAGAAGCGGTTGCCTGGGCGGACCATGCGGGGGTGCTGCGCATCGAGATCAGCCAGCGCGAACCCCTGCTGCGCCTGCTGACCGACGGCACGAACAGCTATGCGACGGCCGACGGCTATGTATTCGCGGCGCCCAAGGCCTCGTCGCTCTATGTACCGGTGGTGACGGGCAGCTACCGGCTGCCTTTCCCCGAGGATTATGTGGGCGACGTGAAGGCCTGCATGAATGCCGAACTGGCCAAGATCGAGGAGCGGATCGCCGAACTGGAACGGGAGAAGTATCCGTTCTATCGCCGCGAGATCGAGAATGCGCAGCGCCTGAGGGAGCTGCGGCGCCGGCGCATCAAGCGGGGCTGGTTCGAGAGCGTCCGCAGCTTCGAGCACAAAGTAGCCGTGCTGCGCGAGGAGAAAGCGATCCTGCGGCGTCAGTACGACTACGAAACCCGCACCGTTCAGCGGGAGATCGACCGGCTGGGCCGTTTGCAGGAACAGGAACGCGAACGGCAAAAAAAATTGGTCGAAAACTACGAAGATTTCGCGAAACTCCTTACCTTTGTGGAAAGTGTCGAGAACGATGCGTTCTGGAGGTCGGAAGTCGTGCAGATCATAGCCCGTACGACCCCCGGCGGAGCTTTGGAAGTGGACCTGGTGCCGCGCAGCGGCCGCCACATCGTCCGCTTCGGGCGTCTGGAAGATGTTCCGCGCAAGTTCGGCAAGCTGATGCGCTTCTACCGGAGCGGTTTGCCGCGCATCGGCTGGGACGAGTACCGAACGATAGACATAAGATATAACGATCAGGTGGTTTGCAGGAAATAAAAGATTCAGCCGTGGAAAGAAAAAACTATACCGTTGCAGTCGATNTGGGCTCGTCGTCGGTCGTGGTCGCCGTGGGAGAGGTGCGCGAGGACGGCAGGATGCAGGTCGCGGCCGTAGTCTCGAAACCCGTGGAGGGGGTCAACGCCGGGCGCATCGATAACATCGAGCTGGTGAGCCGGGCGATCCGGGAGGCCGTCTCGGAGGTGGAGGCGCAGCTGGGAATCCGCATCACGGAGGCCTACGCGGGCATCTCGGGCGACTTCGTGCGATGTGCCCGCCATACGGACCATGTCTATGTCTCCGATCCCGAAACGGGGGTGAGCCAGAAAGATGTGGATGCGCTTTTCGACCGGATGCGCAACGTGCAGGCGCCCGACGACGAGACGATCATGGAACGCATTCCGCAGAACTACATGGTCGACGACAACCAGGAGGTGAAGAACCCCGTGGGGTCGTTCGGCAAGAAGCTCTCGTCGACGTTCAACTTCATCCTGTGCCACAAGATGCCTGTCCAGCGGCTCGATATGGCGCTGAAGCGTCTGAGCATCAAGATGCTGGGCGTATTCGCCGATGCANTGGCCACTCCCGAGGCGCTGCTGCTGCCCGAAGAGAAAGAGGAGGGTGTAGCCGTGGTCGATCTGGGTGCGGGNGTCACCGANGTGACGGTGTACTACCGCAACGTGGTGCGCTACACCGTTTCGATCCCGATGGGNGCCTCGGCCATCAACCGCGATATCCGCACCATGGGGGTTCCCGAGAAACATGTCGAGAGCCTCAAACGGCGCTACGGATCGGCCGTTGCCGAACTGGCGCCCGAAGACAAGCTCATCCGCGTGAACGGGCGCACGGCCCGGGAAGCGAAAGATATTTTGCTGCGCAACCTCGCCACCGTGATCGAAGCCCGTGCGACCGATATCGCNGAGTTCGTACAGCAGGAGATCAAGGATTCGGGCTACGCATCGAAACTCGCCTACGGCATCGTTCTGACGGGCGGTTCGGCGCAGCTGAAAGACCTCGACGAACTGTTCCGCCGGGTGACGGAGATGGATGTGCGCGTGGCGGTGCCCGATGTGGGNCTTGCCGANGAATCGCGCGAGATCGTGGCCGATCCGGCCTATGCTACGGCTGCCGGCATCCTGCTCAAGGGTGCCGCACNGGGGGCCTGCGCNGTGGTCGAATTCGCATCGCCCGCGGCTCCTGCGGCATCGGCGCAGACGGCACAGGGCCCTGCCGTTCAGATTCCGGCGGCTCCCGCCCGGACGGCGGTCCCGCGTGGAGCGTCCGAGACGCGCCGCGGCTTCGTATCCCCGACGGCTGCCGCCCGCCCGGCCGCTCAGCCGGCGCCCCAACCGACGGCACAGCCGGCCCCTGCGCCCCGACCTGTGCAACCCCGCACGGCTCAGCCGCGTCCGGTGCAGCCCCGGCAGCCGGAACAACCCGAGGCCCCTGCACCTGCAGCGCCGACGGCCCGGCCGATCCGGCAGGTGGTCCCGCCGCAGCCCGAACCCCGGCAACCGCTGGCGGCCCCCGAAATCCCTGAAATTCCCGAAGAGGAGGAGCGCACCGTAGTGATCGACACGCGGCGCAAACGCGACTGGAGCTCGATCTTCCAGAAAGCGTTCGACAAGGTGAACCAGAGCTTCACGGCGGCCGAAGACGAGGAGATCTGACCGGGAGCGACAGAGTAGGAGAAAACAAAGACCTTATATGACAGACGAACTGATGTCGGAGATCCGAGCGCCGCGGGGTACGCGGTCGATCATCACGGTAGTGGGGATCGGCGGTGCAGGCGGCAATGCCGTGAACCACATGTGGAGCCTCGGAATCCGCGGCGTGTCGTTCATGGTGTGCAACACGGACCAGCAGGCGCTGGACAAGAGCCCTGTGGAGACCAAGATACGGCTCGGCGCCGAGGGTCTCGGGGCGGGCAACGACCCCGAAAACGGCCGCCGTGCGGCGGTGGAGACGCTGCCCGAAATCCGGCAGCACTTCGAGGAAGCCGGCACGCGGATGCTTTTCATCACGGCCGGAATGGGCGGCGGCACCGGCACGGGCGCCTCGCCCGTGATTGCGAAGCTGGCCCGCGAAATGGGGCTGCTGACCGTGGCGATCGTCACCTCGCCGCTGGCCGTCGAGGGCAAAATCCGCTACGAACAGGCGTTCCGCGGTATCGAGGAGCTGCGGCAGAACGTCGACTCGCTGCTGATCATCAACAACGAAAACATTCTGGAGATCTACGGCCGGCTGTCGCTCAAGCAGGCGTTCGGCAAGGCCGACGACATATTGGCCTCGGCGGCCAAGGGCATCGCCGAGATCATNACGGTGGAGAGCGATCTGGTGAACGTCGACTTCGCCGATGTGTCGAAAGTCATGCGCAACTCGGGCCGGGCNCACATGGCCGTAGCCATGGCCGAGGGCAGCGACCGCGCCGAAGCGGTGGCCGAAGCGTCGCTGCGCTCGCCGCTGCTGGANCACAACCTGATCTCGGGGGCCAAGAACATACTGCTNAACATCTCGGTGGCCAATACCGACGAACTGATGTACGAGGAGGTGACGCGCATCCTCGAATATATTCAGGCGCACGCGAGCGTGCAGGACGACGAGGGGGTGGTGCACGATGCCAACATCATCTGGGGAACGAGCGAGAAACCCCAGCTGGGCAACGCCATCGAACTGGTGGTGGTGGCCACCGGATTCCGGAGCGAGGAGGTGCCCGATGCCATGAAGCAGATCATTCCGCCGGCCCGCACCGTCGTACAGCCCGTGGGCGTTCCGGACCCGGGGGCGTCGGTGCTGGAACCCATCAAGCCGATAGCTGCCAAACCGGCCCAGCCGCGGCCTGCCGAGCAGGTGGTGCTGGGCGCCAAGTCGACCCGCTACAGCAACATCGACACGCTGCTTTCCAAACCCGCCTACCAGTCGCGCAACTCGAAGTTCGTGGAGCAGGTGGCCGGGGGCCGCAAGAAAGTCCTGCGCGACAAGAACGCCGAAGCCCCCGCTTCCAAGGAGGAGACCGGCAGCGGATCGCTTTTCGACTAACTAACATCCGTCCGGTTTGGAAGCGACGCACTGGATTCTTTTCAACGGCTTTTCGCCCCGCATAATCGCACTTTGCGCAGTGACCTCGGGTCTGCTGTGCATCTCGGCATTGGTGTCGGGGGCCGAGACGTCGTTTTTCTCGCTTTCGCACAACGACGTACAGCGGCTCCGGGAGCGCACATCCGCCTCGGCGGCGGCCGTGCTGCGCCTGCTGGGCGACGTCGATATGCTGCTGGCGACCATACTGGTAGCCAACAACTTGGTGAATATCTGCATTACGATTCTTACGGCCGGGATCGTCGACGCCCTTTTCACGTTCGTGCGGCTGGACTTCCTGTTCAAGACCGTGGTCGTCACGTTCCTGCTGCTGCTGTTCGGCGAGGTGCTGCCCAAGGTGCTGGCCCGGACCACGCCGGTGCGCTTCGCGCAGTTCGTAGCCCGGCCGCTCATTGTGCTGCGGTGGCTGCTCTATCCGCTTTCCTACGTGCTGGTGCGGACCGGCAGCCGCATCAGCGAAAAGGCGTCGCACAAGAGCGAAATCTCGCTCGACGACTTGGCCGACGCCGTGGATATGACGCAGACGACCAATCCCGAGGAGCACGTCATGCTGTCGGGGATCGTCAACTTCGTCAACACCGAGGTGCAGGAGATCATGAAGCCGCGCGTGGATATCACGGCGCTCGAACTGACCGACGACTACGAAAAGGTCAAGCGCACGATCATCGCGTCGGGGTTCTCGCGCATCCCGGTTTTCGAGGAGGATATCGACAACATCCGCGGCACGCTCTATGTCAAGGACCTGCTGCCCTACATCAACCACGGCAACGAATTCGGGTGGCAGCAGCTGATCCGCAAGCCCTATTTCGTGCCGGAGCACAAGAAGATCAACGACCTGCTGGCCGACTTCCAGAGCAACAAGGTCCACATGGCCATCGTCGTCGACGAATACGGCTCGACGCTGGGGCTCGTGTCGCTGGAGGATATCATCGAGGAGATCGTGGGCGANATTTCGGACGAGAGCGACAACGACGAGAGTTTCTACACGCGGCTCAACGCCAAGAGCTACCTTTTCGAGGGCAAGACCCATATCGGCGANTTCGAGCGCGTNCTTTCGCTCGACGAGGAGACGTTCTCCGACGTGAAAGGNGACGCCGAGACGCTGGCGGGGCTGATGCTCGAACTCAAGCGCGACTTCCCCCGCAAAGGCGACGTNTTCACGTCGCACGACATCCGCTTCACGGTCAAGGAGATGGATGCNCACCGGATCGACAAAATCCGGGTCGATCTGAAGTAGCGCCATGTNCCCCCGTCTTTTTCTTTCCTGNCCCCTTTCCGACACTGAGATCGCTCCTTGGGTCACTCCCGNCGAGGTGGCTGCTGCTGCCGGCTTCGCACCTGTGCGGCGCAGCGAATGGCTTTCGTGGCGGGCGATCGTGCGGCGGGAACTCGTTGCGGCGACGGGCTGTGCGGCGCAGGAAATAAGGATCGCCTACGATGANGTAGGGGCGCCCGTGGTGGAGAACAGCCCGGTGCACGTGGCCGTGTCGCACTGCAAGGGGAGCGTGGCGGTCGCGCTGTCGGATGCGCCGTGCGCCGTGGATATCGAATCGCTCGGCCGCAATTTCTGGCGTGTGGCATCCCGCTATATGNCCGGCGCCGAAGCGGCTTTATGCAGCGATCCGCGCTGGCCGGCTGTCCTCTGGTCGGCCAAGGAGTGCCTTTATAAATATGCTGTGCGCCGCGAGCTGGATTTGCTGCGCGACCTGCGTATTGAGCAGGTCGATTTCGGTGCCGGNACCCTCGTCGGCCGCATCGGCGACGGGGCGCCGCTTCGGCTTTGCTTCCTCTTTCTCGCCGGACGGGTCGTCGTTTACCTATCGTAGCGGAGCTGGTTCCGTCCGCCGTTCGATGTTTCGGCGGCGGGATCGGGCAATGAAAAAATCGGAATCCTCATGCGAGGATTCCGATTTTTCGTGCGGCGGAAAGATGCTTTCGGCCAACTTTTCACCTTTCACTTTTCACCTTATTTCAGTCCTAATTTCTTGGCGATCTCCTTGGGCAGGGCCTTTTTGTTGAGGAGCAGGTCCATGGTTTTGTAAGCCACGAACGGGCGCGAGAAGTAATAATACCCGTCGTAGGGCGGCCGGGCGTCCCACGAATTGAGCACCTTATAATAGGCATTGCCCGCCTGATCGAGGGCCGTGCCGACGATCACCATGCCGTGGTCGTCGGTGGTCTCGTAGTTGTCGAACGCCTCCTGCCGCATCTCCTGCGTGATGACCCGCTCCTTGCCGGGCTTGTCGAACTTGTAGAGGGCCGCCTCTTTCTCGCGTGCGGTGAGCTTGCCCCAACGCTCGGCTTCGGTGCCGCTCATGCCGTCGAGGTCGGCTTCGGGGATAATGCCCAACGCCAGCGAACGGCTGAAGCCCTTTTCGCTGACGTCGGTGCCCCATGCGATGGGGTAGTCGTTGGCGAGCGCGTGGTCGATGACCGCCATCATCTCGTCCAGAGGTATGTTGTAGACGCTCTCCCACATCCAGTTGTCGGGGACCTCGAGGATGAACCGCGAGTAGAACGGGTGGTGCGTGAACGACGAGAGCTCGATGTAATCCTNCATGTCGATGGGCAGCGATTCGGCGAACGAAGCGGGCGTATACTCTTTGCCCTCGTAGGTGAAAGTAGCGGGCTTCTCGCCGAAGTAGGCGTCCAACAGGGCGTCGAAGCCGCGGCGCCAAGCCGTCGAAAGGGGCTTGCCCGAGCGGTCGCCGGCCGAAATCACGGCGTCGAGNTAGGCNTTGAAGACGGCCGTCAGCTCGTGGAAGTCGGGTTTCTCGGTGCCGTAGTTCAGACCCGGGTAGGCCTCGAACGGCACGATGCCGTATTTCTTGATCCCCTCGGTCACGTCGTGCGCCGCACCGCCCTCGGCGAAGTTCAGCTCGCCGTGCATGCGGACGTATTTCTCGGCTTTCTCCATGAAGCTGTGGCGTACGATCCACATCTCCGAGAGGTGCATCGGNTTGCCGCCGGCGCGCAGGATTTCGCCCTCGAGGAACGACATGGTCGAGAAACACCAGCACGTGCCGCTCCGGTTCTGATCCTTGACCGGTGTGATGTCGAGCACCTTGGTGTCGGTGAAGCGGTAGCCCTCGGGCTCCGGCTTGTCGGGGGTCTGGGCGGCGGCGCCGAGCAGTGCTGCGGCACCCAGCAGGGTGAAGAACAGTTTTTTCATCTATCGCTAAGTTTTGATGTTTCGTCTCCGGAATCCCGGGGGCAGCTGCGCGGGCCGCGGGGCGGCCGGGAGCCGTCGTATTCCGGCGGTCGCTATCGGGCCTCGGCGCTGCATAAAGAACGCGGGCCGCGGCCGGATAGTATATGGCGGCGCTTATTTTTTCGCGCCGGCCACGATTCTGCGGCACTCCTCCAAGGTCAGTGCGGCGGGCTCCGAGCCTTTGGGGATGCGGTAGTTTTTGCCCTTATAGGCGATGTAGGCGCCGTAGCGGCCGTTCTTCACCACCATGTCGGGGTCTTCGGCGAACTCTTTCAACGGTCTGTTGGCCGAAGCGGCGTTCTGCTTGTGGGCGCGGACCACTTCGGCGGCCCGCTCGTAGGTTACGGTGTAGGGGTCGTCGGTCTTGGCCAGCGAGGCGAACGACTTGCCGTAGCGTACGTAGGCGCCGTATTTGCCGATGCCNACCGTCANCTCCTCGCCGTCGAGCTGGCCCAGCGTGCGGGGCAGGGCGAAGAGGGCCAGCGCCTCGTCGAGCGTGATGGACTCGATGAGCTGTCCTTTCTTGAGCGAGGCGAAGCGGCTTTTCTCGCCCTCGGCCCCCTCGATCTCGACCATGGGGCCGTAGCGGCCGATGCGGGCCTTGACGGCATGGCCCGTGGCGGGGTCGGTGCCGAGGACGCGGGCCTGGCCTTTCTTGTCGTTCTGCTGCTCGATAGCGGTGTCGACCATCTTGTGGAACGGCTCGTAGAAGTCGCCGATCATGCGGTGCCACGTGATGTCGCCCTCGGCGACGCGGTCGAACTCCTTCTCGACGTTGGCCGTGAAGTTGTAGTCGATGATCGGGCCGAACTGCGCTTCGAGGTAGTCGTTGACGACCATGCCGATATCGGTGGGCGAAAGGCGGTTCTTCTCCTTGCCGAAATTCTCGGTGAGGCTCTTGGTTGCGACTTTCCCGCCCGAGAGCGTGAGCTGCACGTAGCCGCGTTTCTGTCCCTCCTTGTTCTGCTTGACGACGTAGCCGCGGTTGATGATCGTGGAGATCGTAGGCGCGTAGGTCGACGGACGTCCGATGCCCAGCTCCTCGAGCCGCTTGACGAGCGAGGCCTCGTTGTAGCGGGCCGGGGCCTGCGTGAAGCGCTCGGTGGCGACGATATGGGCGGCGGTCAGCGGATCGCCCTGCGCCATTTTGGGCAGCAGCCCCTCGCCGCTTTCGGCCGCCTGGTCGTCGTCGGTCGATTCGGAGTAGAGCCTGAGGAAGCCGTCGAAGCGCACTACCTCGCCCGTGGCGATGAACTGCAGGGGCGAACCCTCGATATCGATGGTCACGGTCGTGCGGTCGATCTCGGCGCAGACCATCTGCGAAGCGACGGTGCGCTTCCAGATGAGCTCGTAGAGCCGCTTTTCGGCGCTCGAACCCTCGATCTGCTGGCGGTCGATGTAGGAGGGGCGGATGGCCTCGTGGGCCTCCTGCGCTCCTTTGGTTTTGGTCTTGTAGTTGAACCGGCGCGAATATTTCTCGCCGTAGAGCTTGGTAATCTCCTCCTTGCACTGGGTCAGCGCCTGCTGCGAGAGGTTGACCGAGTCGGTACGCATATAAGTAATGAGACCCTGCTCGTAGAGGTGCTGGGCCACCGACATGGTCTGCGAAACCGACATGCCGAGCTTGCGGCCGGCCTCCTGCTGGAGCGTAGAGGTGGTGAAGGGCGGCGCGGGGTAACGCTGCGCGGGCTTCTCCTCGGCCTTGGCGACGGTGAACGCCTTGCCGACGGTGCCGAGCAGGAACTTTTCGGCCTCGGCCTGCGTGTCGAAGCGCGAGGAGAGCTCGGCCTTGAAGAGCGTTTTGTCGGGATCGCCGGCGGCGAAGAACTGCGCCACGACCCGGAAGTAAGGCTTCGAGCGGAAAGCGATGATCTCGCGCTCGCGCTCGACGATGAGCCGCACGGCGACCGACTGCACGCGTCCGGCCGACAACGCCGGCCGCACCTTTTTCCACAGCACGGGCGAGAGCTCGAAGCCGACCAGGCGGTCGAGGATGCGGCGCGCCTGCTGGGCGTTGACGAGGTCCATATTGACCGTGCGGGGGTTCTCGATAGCCTCGAGGATGGCCCGCTTGGTGATTTCGTGGAAGACGATGCGCTTGGTTTTGTCGACGGGGAGCCCCAACACTTCGGTCAGGTGCCATGCGATGGCTTCTCCTTCGCGGTCTTCATCGGAAGCGAGCCAGACGGTTTTGGTGCGGGCCAGCCGGGCCAGCTCGTCGACGACCTTTTTCTTGTCGCTTGGGATTTCGTAGACGGGGGCGAAGCCGTCGGCGATGCGTATGCCGAGGTCCTTTTTCGCGAGGTCGCGGATATGGCCGAAGCTCGACTTGACGATGAACTCCTTGCCCAGAAACTTTTCGATGGTTTTGGCTTTGGCGGGCGACTCGACGATGACTAAGTTTTCCTGCATGGTGTGGATATGGAGGCGGTCGGAAACGCGAAAACCTAAGCGCGGAGACTTAGGTTTGCACGGGCGACGTTCGCCGGTTTATTTGATGAGGTTGTATGCGATTTCAAAACGGATCGGTGCGGTGTTCTGCACGGCGACGTCCTCGTCGGGGGCCATGCCCTGCAGAATGCAGAAGTCGGGGGTGTAGAGCTCGTAGGCTTCGGGTGCGGCGTAGACGGTGCGGTTTTCGACGTTGGCGAGGTCCGGCTCCCGGCCCTCCGCTTCGGCCGCCGTGCGCTCGGCCAGATAGCTGTTCCACAGTGTCTGCACGTATCCGGTGATGTCCATCCGGTAGCAGCCGTGGCTGCGGTTTATCCTGCCGTCGTAGGCGAGCGTGAGCGAATAATTTTTCTCCTGGATATAGTTGTAGTCGGTGATCGGGGTCAGCCGCTTGTAATCGGTATAGAGCCCGATCCGCGAGGGGGCGGCATCCATTTCGCAGATCAGCCGNCCGGGGGCCGTGGGGTCGATCTTCAGCGGATCGTAGTCGCTCTCGGTGAAGTAGATCGACATGCGGACCTGGCTGAAAGCCAGCGTCGAATAGTTCTGCCCGCCTGCGTTGGCCTCGGCGATGAGCGCTTCCAGCTCGTCGAAGAAAGGCTGTGCGAACGTGATCCCCGTGACGACGCCGCCCATTCCCTCGACGATCACGCGGCCGTCGATCTTATTCTCCGCGACCTGCTCGGAATCGGTCTCGGCGATGNGGGCCGGGTCGATCAGGGAGCCCTTGGCGTAGTCGCGCCGGAGCGTATTGACCGAGACGTTGCCGTAGACGTCGGAGCCCGTATGGTAGAAGACGTAGCGCATCTCCAGCGTATCCTGTATCAGCGAGGGGTCGGCCTCGACCCGGTTGCGGCCGTAGATGGTGAGCGCCGTCGAAGTGAGGTCGGTGGCGTAGATCGCACCCTTGCCTTTCTCGGTCTGGTCGCCGTCGGGCAGGATGCAGAGCCCCTTGAACTCGTCGAGCCACTGCACGAGGCTGTCGGCGGTGGTGTAGATCGAATAATCGTCTTTATAAGGTCCCTCCTGCAGCATGAGCCGCCGGATGAAGCGCTCGCCCCGGTCGGTGATCGACAGCCGGACGCCTGCGGACGAGGGGCCCGTGTACCGGCCGTCGGGGAAAGTGAACCGGAACAACGGCTCGTCGCTTACGACCGGCTTGCCGTCGATNGGCTGCAGGGGGTCGAAGCTGAGGTAGAATGTCGTATCGGCATCGGCCGCGGCGAGGTAGTCGTTGCTGATGATCTCGTAGATGCAGTAGTTCTGCGGGGTGAGCGTGTCGGCTCCGTACTGCGAGATGGAGAGCCGCAGCTGGGCCGAATCGACGAACGGCTCGTAACCGAAGAATCCCGNGCGGAAATTGCTCATNTCGTCGAGGAACTGGGTGAGGAAGCCNGCCGTGCGCATGCCCAGCGTATCGTTGCATTCGGAACCCATGTATCCGTAGCCGATGTTGGACGAAACGATCGAATCGCTCCGGAACAGGCGCGTCTCGATGTAGCGCTTCGCCGGTCCGCCCTTGCGGGGCAGGGTGGTATAGCCAGCGACCATCTGCTGGTTGTCGGGCACGAGGTTCGAGCCCACCGAGTCGTCGACCGTCGTGCAGGCCGGAGCGGCGGCCGCGGCCAGCAGAAAAGCCAAGGCCCGGACGAGGCCGGCGGGGCGGAACCTATTGAATATCTTCATAGAATCGGTTGTAAGTATCGAAAAATCCTTCTTCCTCGGGCGACCGGTATTCGAGCATGGGCTTGCCGCTGCGGCGTGCCAGGTCGAGCACCTTGGCGTCGACGCGGGGCGAAGCCGCGATGATGCCGTCGGCATACTCCATAACGAAGCGGCAGAGATTTTCGTATGACGGGGCGGAGAGAATCGAGAGATTTTTGTCGTCGACGCCCTCGCCGGCGATCTTGAGGCCGAAATCCTTGTCGAGCTCGCCCGGGAATGCGTCGTCGTAGAGCGAAACCACGACCTTGACGTCGCGGAAAATGGGGTCGTCGGCGAAGACTTTCTTGAGGTAGACCGGAGCGACGGCCGTGAACCAGCCNTGGCAGTGGACGACCGTGGGGGCCCAGCGCAGCTTCTTGACCGTCTCCAGNACNCCGCGNGCGAAGAAGATGGCGCGCTCGTCGTTGTCGGCGAACTCGCGGCCCTCGGCGTCGGTCAGCACGGCCTTGCGNGAGAAGTAGTCGTCGTTGTCGATGAAGTAGATCTGCACACGGGCGGCGGGGATCGAAGCGACCTTGATGATGAGCTGGTGGTCGTTGTCGTCGATGATCAGGTTCATGCCCGACAGGCGGATGACCTCGTGCAGCTGGTGGCGCCGCTCGTTGATGCAGCCGTAGCGGGGCATGAACGTGCGGATCTCGTTGCCGCGCTCCTGCATGGCTTGCACCAGCGCACGGCACAGCCGCGAGGGCTCCGTTTCGGGAAGATAGGGCGCTATCTGCTGACAGACGTACAGAATCTTGTTGGCCATGATCCGTGTGGTTTTAGGGATGGGTATCGTTTCGTCCGCTTCGGGGAATACTCCGCTGCAAAGATAGTGATTTTTATGTTAGCTGAAAAGCCGCTTCCGCGACTTCTATAAAATCAACATCGCGTCGCCGTAGGTGCCGAAGCGGTATCCCTCCGCCTTGGCGACCTTGTAGGCGTTCATGACGGTTTCGTAGCCGCCGAACGCCGCCACCATCATCAGCTGGGTCGAGAACGGCAGGTGGAAGTTGGTCACCATGGCGTCGGCCACCGAGAAGTCGTAGGGNGCGAAGATGAACTTGTTGGTCCACCCCTCCATGGGCTTGATCGTGCCGCCCGTCGAGACGGCGGTCTCGAGCGTCCGCATGACCGTCGTGCCGATNGCTGCGATCTTGCGGCCCTCGCGCTTGGCGGCGTTGACTATGGCGGCCGTTTCGTCGGTCACGAAGAACTGCTCGGAATCCATCTTGTGCTTCGAGAGGTCCTCGACGTCGACCGTGCGGAAGTTGCCCAGACCGACGTGCAGCGTGATGAAAGCCCGGTCGACGCCCTTGATCTCCATGCGCTTCATCANGTGCTTGGAGAAGTGCATGCCGGCCGTCGGAGCCGCTACGGCGCCCTCCTTGGCGGCGTAGATCGTCTGGTAGCGCTCGGTATCTTCGGGNTCGACTTTCTCGCGCACCCACTTGGGCAGCGGGGTTTCGCCCAGCGCGAAAAGGGCCGCCTTGAACTCGTCGTACGAACCGTCGAACAGGAAGCGCAGGGTCCGGCCGCGCGAGGTGGTGTTGTCGATCACCTCGGCCACCAAGGCGTCGTCGTCGCCGAAGTAGAGCTTGTTGCCGATGCGGATCTTGCGGGCCGGNTCGACCAGCACGTCCCACAGGCGCAGCTCGCGGTTGAGCTCGCGCAGCAGGAAGATTTCGATCTCGGCGCCCGTCTTCTCCTTGTTGCCGTAGAGGCGGGCCGGGAAGACCTTGGTGTCGTTGAAGACGAAGAGGTCCTTCTCGTCGAAGTAGTCGAGAATCTCCTTGAAGATGCGGTGCTCGATCGTGCCCTTGGCGCGGTCGATGACCATCAGACGCGANTCGTCGCGGTTGTCGGCCGGATAATGGGCCAACATCTCGGGGGCGAAGTCGTAGCCGTATTGCGATAATTTCATGGTGAATTGGGTTTTCGTTGAAAAAGTGGCGCAAACTGATATTATACGCAAAAAGAACTATTTTGTTTCGAGCAGCCGGAGTTTTTTCAGAAAATCCTCCAACTGCCACGCCTGTCCGACGGTGAATCCGCCGCTGCGCGTACGGCGCAGCGAAGTGAGGTGGGCGCCGCTATGGAGCGCTTCGCCGATTTCGCGGGCCAGCGAGCGGATGTAGGTGCCCTTGCTGCACCGCACGCGGATGCGGATGCGGGGCAGGGCGTATTCCTGCAGCTCGGTTTCGTAGATATTCACCAGCGCCTGCCGCAGCTCCACGGTTTCGGTCGTCTCGCCCGCCCGGGCCAGCTCGTAGGCCCGCGTCCCCTCGATCTTCTTGGCCGAAAAGAGGGGCGGCGTCTGCAGGCGTTCGCCCTCCAAGGAGCGGAGCGCCTCGGCGGCGGCCTCGCGCGTGATATGTTCGTAGGGGTAGGTGCGGTCGACGGGGTGCTCGAGGTCGTAGCTCGGGGTGGTGGCCCCCAGCATGACGTCGGCTACGTATTCCTTTTCTTCGGCCTGGAGCGCTTCGACCATCTTCGTGGCGCGTCCTATGCAGACCAGCAGAATGCCTGTGGCGAGGGGATCGAGGGTTCCGGCGTGTCCCACCTTGATGCGCGGGTAGCCTATCTTGCGCAGGGCGAACTTGATCTTCCGCACCACGTCGGTCGAGGTCCACTCGAGCGGTTTGTCGATCACCGCGATGTAACCCTCCTCGAAGTTGATGCCCCGCAGGTCGAACTGTGCTTCCATCATATCCAATAACTGATAATGGCCACGGCACCCGCTATGGTGCAGTAGAGGGCGAACCAGATCAGGCGGCCCCGCTTGACGATGCCGATCATGAAGCGGCAGGCCAGATAGCCCGTAACGAAAGCCGCGGCGAATCCGGCCAGCATCGGCCCGGCGGCGATGCCTGCCGTGAGCTTGCCCGAGACGACCTCGAGAAACATTTCGCCGAGGATCGGGGCCAGCACCATGAGGAACGAAAATCGGGCGACGGCCTCTTTGCGGTTGCCCAGAAGCAGCCCCGCCGCGATCGTCGAACCCGACCGCGAAAGACCCGGCAGGGCGGCGCAGGCCTGTGCGACACCGATGAGCAAAGCGTCGCGGTAGGAGATATCTTCTTTCTGCCGCGGCTTGGCATAGTAGGCGAATGCCAGCAGGGCGGCCGTCAGCAGGAGCATGGCGCCCACGAACGCGAGAATCCACGGGGCGCCGAGCAGGGCGTCGATCCGCTCCTTGAACGCGAAGCCCACGATGCCGATCGGAACCATCGAGAGCGCCAGTTTCAGCACATAGCTTTGTTCGGGCGTGAAGCGGCGCGAGAAAAGCCCCCGGACCAAGCGGCGCACCTCGCTCCACAACACGACGATCGTGCTGAGCACCGTGGCGGCATGGAGCGTCACGTCGAACGCGAGGTTTTCCTCGAGCTCGACGCCCAACAGCTCCTTGGCGATCTGGAGATGGCCGCTGCTCGATACGGGCAGGAACTCGGTGAGGCCCTGGACGATTCCCAGCAGAATGGCTTGCAGCGTATCCATGGGTCTATTCGTAGCGTTTCAGAATGGCGAAAATCTCCACGACGAAGCCGCCGACCACCAGAATCGGGGCCAGCGTGATGCGGCGCCACGAGAACATGGCGTAGTTGAACTCGTCGGGCGAATCGCTGCCGCCGCCGGCCATCAGAACGAATCCCAGCAGCACGACGGCGAAGCCGACGGCCAGCAGGATGTAGTTGCGGCGCGTGAGGGGCATGCGGGGATTTTCGGGGGTGTCGTTGGTCGGTTTCATCAGTACAGATAGATTTTGTTCGACTTCATGTTTACGAATTTGTTGAGGGCGATCCATGTGAAGATCCCCGAGATAGCGATGCCGCCGCCGATCATCGCACCGAACAGATAGATGCCCGTGCGGCTCGCGTCGGCGAGGGTCTGCAGCTCGGGAACGGCTTCGTTGAGCCCGTAGGCGGCTGCGGCGAAGAGCAGCGAAGCCATCGTTCCGGCCCAGATGCCCTGCGAGATGCTGCTGGCCAGAAAAGGCCGCATGATGAACCACTTGGTGGCGCCCACCAGCTTCATGGTGTTGATCTGGTAGCGTTTGGAGAAGATCGCCAGCCGGATGGTGTTGCTCAGCAGGATCATCGAGATGAAGAGCAGGGCCCCGCCGAAGAGCAGCAGAACGAAGCGGATTTTGCCTACCGTGGCGTGGAGCCGTTCGGCCAGCAGGGCCGGATAGCTCACGTGGGCCACTCCCTTGAGGTGTTTGGCCCCCTCGATGAAGACGCCGATCAGCTCGCGGTCGGCCGAGCGGGCCGTGAGGGTCAGCTCGTAGGAGTCGAGCAGGGGATTTTCGTCGAGAATCTCCTCGAACCGGCCGCCGAAGATGCGGCGGAACTCCTGGTCCTCGATCTTCTCCTCCTTGGAGACGAAGACGATCTCCTCGACCAGTTCGTGGTCGCTCAGCCGCTCCTGTATCTGCTGCCGCTGTTTGTCGGTCAGGCCGTTTTTCAGCTCGACCGATACCTGGATGCTCGACTGCAGGGTATGGGCCACGTTCATGGCCGCCAACATCAGGTAGCCCACCGAGCCCAGCAGAAAGAGGACCAGCGTGATGCTCACCGTCGACACGAGGTAGGAGTTGCGGACTTTGCGCCTGAGGCGTTTATCGTCTTTCATCGTTCTGCGTTTTTTTGCGGTACAGGTCGATCAGCGCCGCCAGCGCGCCGGCCAGAATCAGCAGCGAGGCCGCCAGCGTAACCCCCTCGACCCAGGCCCAGCCCGGGGCGCGGAACCGCCATTCGACCGTGTGCTCCCCGGCCGGCAGCCGCATGGCCCGCAGCAGGTAGTCGGCACGGAANTAGGGGGCTTCCACGCCGTCGATGCGGGCCGTCCAGCCTTGGTCGTAGTAGATTTCGGAGAAGACCGCCACGGCGTCGGCCGATGCGGCGTATTCGTATCTGAGGTAGTTGGGGCGGTATTCGACGAGCCGGATCGTGCCTTCGGCCGACCCTGTGCCGAGGGGCGCGAGGTCGCTGCAGGAGCTCTTTCCTGCGAGCGGCGAAACGACTGCCGTCGTGCGCAGGTCGACCTGTCCCAGTGCTTCGATCTCGGTGCGGGCCGTCGGCAGGCACACCACCGTGTCGACGAACCATGCCGCGCCGTATTCCGTACCGCGGCGCACGGCTTCGGGCTGCCCGCCGGGCCCCGGAACGATCGCGTAGCGCGTATTGAGCATGTCGAGCACCCCCTCGTCCGCCGACGAGAGGTAGCGGTCGATCAGGTCCTGGTAGCGGGCCAGCTTGGCACCGTGGTACCCGCCGACGGAGCGGTGGAAATAGGATGTCGTAGCGTCGTTGAACGTGCTGACCGTCAGGTTGATTACCCGGTATCCCGGGTCGGTGTCGGCGAGTATCGCCTTGTCGGCGGCCGTAGGGGTTACCCGCTGCCGGCGCGCCTCGACGAAGTCGTCCGACGAGAGGAACCGTCGGTCGACCGGAACCAGATCGAGCAGCATGACGGCGCCCAGCAGNCCCGTCAGAACGTATCGGTCGATCTTGCGGCCGATGAAAAGCGCCACGGCGCCTGCTGCGAGCAGGATCATCGCCAGCGAGCGCCANGCGTCGGCCCGCATCATGGAAGCGCGCTCCGCAGCCATGGCCGCGGCGGTCATCCCGCCCCACTCCGCGTCGTAGCCGCGGTCGATGTAGGCCTGCATGTCGTTGGCCTCGAAAATCCGATGGTATTGATCGGTCATCATGGCGGTGCTCTCCTCCAGCCCGAAGTCGAACAGCGCTCCTCCGGCTACGGCCAGCAGCAGGCAGAGACCGCCCGTGACGCCGGCCGCCCATGCGAGCCCCCGGAGCAGCCGCCTGCGCGGAATGTCGTCGCGCCACAGCTGCACGAGGGCCAGCGCCCCCAGCAGCGGCACGGCCCACTGCACCACGACGAGGGTCATCGAGACCGTGCGGAACTTGTTGTAGCCGGGCAGAAAGCGGAACGCCAGCCCGGTGAAGCCCATGAAGTTGCGGCCCCACGCCAGCAGGATCATCAGTATGCAGATGCCCACGAGCCACCATTTGTTACGGCCGCGGGCCCATGCGACGCCCAATGCGGCCAAGAAGATCGCTGCGGCGCCCAAGTAGGTCGGGCCGCCCGTGTAGGGCTGCGTGCCCCAGTAGGCGGGCAGCTGCTGCGCGGCACCGTGCAAGCCGATCTTCTCCGTCACGGCGGCCACTTCGCCGTCGGGAGAGAACGCCGTGCCCGAATCGCGGCCCATGAAGTCGGGGACCAGCAGATTGAGCGTCTCGGCCCGTCCGTAGCTCCACGCCGTCGCGTAGTCGAGATCGAGCCCGGCCGCTCGGCTGCCGCTCTCCGCCGCCAGCTCCGAGCCGCCGCGGATCGTCTCTTTCGAGTGGCGCGCCGTATACCAGAGCGGCGCGAAGTTGGACAGGACGGCCAACATGCCCGCCGCNNCGAGCGCTGCGGTGCGCANCCCGAAGTCGCGCAGCCGTTTTTCGCGCAGGGCCACGATGCCGTCGCTGATCCACAGCGCGGCCATTGCCAAGAGGAAATAGTAGGTNACCTGCGGATGCCCGGCTCCTATTTCGAGCGAGGCGGCGACGGCCGTGAGGGCCGCACCGCGCCATGTGTTGCCGCGCAGGGTCGTCCAGGCACCGCCCATCATGAGGGGAGCGTAGACCAGCGCCCACATTTTGGTGAGGTGTCCGGCGCCGATGATCAACAGGAAGTAGGTCGAAAGCCCGTAGGCCAAGGCGGGAACCGCGGCGGGCCACGGATCGGCGCCCATGAGCAGCAGCATGAGCCACATGGCCGTCATGGCGAAAAAGAGGAACGCGGCCGGCGTATCGAGAATCTTGACGACCTGCCCGACGGTGCCTTTCACGATCTGAGCCGGGTAGGCCACGTTGATCAGGTAGGCCGGCATGCCGCCGAACATGCCCCCGGTCCATTGGGGGTCTTCGCCGCTCCGGAGCCGCATCTGCGTGATGTCGTGAGCCATTCCCTCGTACTGCACCACGTCGTGCTGGGGCAGCGCGTCGCCCCGGAACTGGGGGGCGAAATAGGCGGCGGCCACGGCGAAAAAGAGCAGCAGGACCGTCGCTGCGGGCAGCAGGCGCCCGACCGGAATTTTCGGAAAATTCATCGCGGATTCGCTTAATGTCGAAGCCGAACATACGCCGCAGGCGGGGCGGGGAACGAACGGGTTCCGGTTCCGCCGGGGCGCAGGATCTTCGGCCGGAGCCAAAGGTACGAAAAAATAGCCGATCGCCGCGCCCGAATCGCGAAAATTCATTATATTTGCCGTAGTTTATCTTCGCGAAGAGCGGCTGCGGCGATGCACGGCCTTTCGTTTTCAGGGGCATTCCGCGGTTTTTATTCGGTTACATGACAACACTCGATATCATCCGCAGGCCCGTCGAAGCCGAGCTGAAAGCCTTCGACGAATTCGTCGAACGGCAGTTCACCGCCGAAGGGGAGCTGCTCTCCGAGATGCTGCAGTATGCGCTCTCGTCGCGCGGCAAGGGCATCCGGCCGCTGCTCGTGATGCTCTCCGCCGCCATGCACGCTCCCGTGCGGGGCGCTTCGCTGGGGCGCCGCCCCTGTCTGGCCGCCATGCTCGTCGAGATGATCCATGTCGCGTCGCTCATCCACGACGACGTGATCGACGAATCCGATCTGCGGCGCGGCCGTCCCTCGGTCAATGCCAAATGGCAGTCGCACAAGGCGGTGGTGCTGGGCGACTACATTCTGGCCCGCAACATGAACATCGGGCTCCAGAGCGGGCAGTACGATCTGGTCGCCCATATCTGCGGCGCCATGTCGGCGCTGTGCGAGGGCGAAGTGCTGCAGAGCGAATGCGCCGAGAAGCACGACACCACCCGCAAGAACTATCTCGATATCGTCTACCGCAAGACGGCCAGCCTGCTCGGCGTCAGCGCCTCGGCCGGGGCTTTGGCCGTGGGGGCCACGCGCGACCGGGTCGCCCAGATGCGGCGCTTCGGCGAAGCGCTGGGCATGGCATTCCAGATACAGGACGATATCCTCGACTATACCGCGTCGGCCAAGACCGGAAAACCGGCCTACAACGACCTGCGCGAGGGCAAGATCACGCTGCCTCTGCTGTGCGTGCTGGAGCGCATGGGCGAGGAGCGGCGGGCCGAAGTGGTAGCCCGGCTGGTGCGCTGCGGCGAAGACCCCGCTGCCATGGAGTATCTCCGGCGCATCGTCGAGAACGAAGACGGCATCACGTCGGCGATCGGCATCATGCGCAGCTATCTGTCGCAGGCGGTCGAACTGCTTTCCGGATACGAACCCTCGGACTGCAAAACCGCCATGATCGACCTCTGCGCCTATATCGGCGAGCGGGACCAATAGAGCCAATCCACAAAACAAACTACACGATAACTTATTATGGAAAGCAACCGAAACGGCAAACTGCCTCTTATTCCCGTCATCACGATGTTCTTCCTCTTCGCGATGATCTCTTTCGTGACCAATCTGGCGGCTCCCATCGGCACCATCTGGCGCAATGCCTACGAAGGCTCCAACACGCTCGGCATGATGGGCAACATGATGAACTTTCTGGCCTATCTTTTCATGGGTATTCCCGCCGGCAACATGATCGTTCGGATCGGCTACAAGAAGACGTCGCTCATCGCCATGATCGTCGGCATCGTCGGTTTGTTCACCCAGTATCTCTCCAGCCGCTGGGGGGCGGGGACGGAGCTGTTCACCATGGACAAGTTCACCATCCACCTCAACTTCATCGTCTATCTGCTGGGCGCTTTCATCTGCGGCTTCTCCGTCTGCATGCTCAATACGGTGGTCAACCCCATGCTCAACACCTTGGGCGGCGGCGGTGTGCGCGGCAACCAACTGCTGCAGTTCGGCAGTACGTTCAACTCGCTGGCAGGTACGCTGACGCCGCTGTTCGTGGGCGCGCTCATCGGGACGGTCACGGCCCGGACGACCATGACCGACGTCACGTCGCTGCTGTTCCTCGCCATGGGCGTCTTCGCCGTGGCGGCCCTTATCATTACGTTCGTGCCCATTCCCGAGCCGCATCTCCGCAAGGGGGAGGCCCGGCATGAAAAATCCGCCTACAGCCCGTGGAATTTCCGCCATACGGTGCTGGGCGTCGTCGGCATCTTCGTCTACGTGGGCGTCGAGATCGGCATTCCCGGCACGCTCAACTTCTACCTCGCCGACGAATCCGCCCGGGGTGCCGGCTTGGTGGGCAACGGTGCGGCGATCGGCGGCGCCATTGCGGCGGTCTACTGGCTGCTGATGCTGGTGGGACGTTCGCTGAGCAGTCTGATCAGCGGCAAGGTGTCGAGCCGCGTGCAGCTGACGGCGGTTTCGACGGCGGCGATCCTCTTGGTGGTGCTGGCCATCGTCATCCCCAAGACGGCGACGGTCGCCATGCCCGGCTACAGCGTGAGCGACGGATTCCAGCTGGCACAGGTGCCCGTCAGCGCCCTGCTTCTGGTGCTCTGCGGTCTGTGTACGTCGGTCATGTGGGGCGGTATCTTCAACCTCGCGGTCGAGGGTTTGGGCAAATATACGGCGCAGGCGTCGGGCATCTTCATGATGATGGTCGTCGGCGGCGGCGTGCTGCCGCTTTTCCAGCAGTTCGTGGCCGACAAGGCCGGGTACATGACCAGCTACTGGGTCATCATCGCCGGGCTGGCTTACCTGCTCTACTATGCGTTGATCGGCTGCAAGAACGTCAACACCGATATCCCTGTCGAAGAATAGAACTCCGAAACGACAATAAAAACGTCCGGCATTCTGTTTCAGACATGCCGGACGTTCGGTTTTATTGGTTATCTTTGCAAACGGTTAATGGGTACTACGATGGACTTTTCACGCTACGAGACATTCCGTACGTCGGTGCGGACCAACTTTTCGGCGCAGACGCAGCAGCTCGTCGACGACGCGCTCGCATGGGCCGGGGAGCGTCTGGCCGGAGCCGTCCGCTACGACGGCACGCCCCTGCTCGACCATGCCGTGGCGGTGGCTTCGATCGTCATCTCCGAAGTGGGGCTGGGGCGCAACTCCACCGTCGCGTCGATACTCCACGACGTCGTGCGGCTGGCGCATAAGAACCTGCCGGCGGAGGAGTTCCTCGCGCTCACCGATGAAATCCGCAGCCGCTTCGGACAGGAGGTCGTCGGCATCACCGTGGGTCTGGCCAACATCTCGGCGCTGCGGCTCAAGGTGGCCAAAGAGCAGGCCGACAACTTCCGCGACCTGATCGTGAGCTACTCCGAGGACCCGCGCGTGATTCTCATCAAGCTGGCCGACCGGCTCGAAGTCATGCGTTCGCTCGACATCTTCCCCAAGGAGAAGCGGCGCAAGAAAAGCTGGGAAGCCCTCAACCTCTATGCGCAGATCGCCCACAAACTGGGCCTCTACGGTATCAAGAGCGAATTGGAGGATATCGCTCTCAAATACCTCGAGCCCAAGGACTACGAACATATCGTCGCCAAGCTCGAGGAGAGCGCCGACGAACGCCGGGCTTTCATCGCCCGTTTCTTAGTGCCCGTCGAGGAGCGGCTGCAGAAGCTGGGGATCAAATACCATATCAAGAGCCGCACGAAGTCGATCTTCTCGATCTGGACCAAGATGCAGAAGCAGCATGTGCCTTTCGAGGGCGTCTACGACATCTTCGCCCTGCGCATCATCATCGACTGCCCGCGCGAGGAGGAGAAGCAGCAGTGCTGGACGGCCTATTCGATCGTCACCGATTTCTATACGCCCAATCCCAAGCGCATGCGCGACTGGATATCGATCCCCAAGTCGAACGGCTACGAATCGCTCCACACCACCGTCTCGGCCGAGGGGCGCTGGGTCGAGGTGCAGATACGCACGGAGCGCATGGATGCCGTCGCCGAGCGCGGCATTGCGGCCCACTGGCGCTACAAGGGGGTCAACCAAGGGGCGCAGACCAGCGAACAGTGGCTCGGGCGGCTGCGCGAGCTGATGGAGGATACGACCCACTCGCTGGCCCAGCGTTTCGATGCCAAGCCCGCGTCGGGCGAGATTTTCGTTTTCACGCCCAACGGCGACCTGCGCAAGCTGCCCGAGGGGGCCACGCTGCTCGATTTCGCGTTCGATATCCACACCTCGCTGGGAGCTTCCTGCGTGAGCGGCAAGGTCAACAACCGGCCTGCGTCGATCCGCGATGTGCTGCACAACGGCGATATCGTGGAGATTCAGACCCAGAAGAACCAGACGCCCAAGGCCGACTGGCTGTCGGTGGTGGTCACTTCCAAGGCCCGCAACAAGATCAAGTCCTATCTGCGCGAGGAGCAGGCCAAGCATACCCGCATGGGGCGCGAGGAGCTCGAACGCAAGCTCAAGAACTGGAAGATGGCGCTGACGATCGACGAGGCGGTGGCCTATCTGGCCAAGTACTTCAAACTGCGGCTCGGCACCGAGGTCTACGGGCTCATCGCCACGCAGAAGATCGACTTCGCCTCGATCAAGGAGATTCTTTCGCGCCACCTGTCGGGCGAAGCCGAGGAGGAGCGCCGTGCGGCGGCCGCCGAAGCCGAGCGGCAGAAGACCCACGCATTCAAAGAGAGCGCCGCGCCGCAGGATGCGCTCGTCATCGACGACGACATCTCCAAAATCCAGTACAAGCTGGCCCGCTGCTGCAACCCGATCAAAGGCGACGAAGTGTTCGGTTTCGTGACTATCAACTCGGGCATCACGATCCATCGGACCGACTGCCCCAATGCCAAACGCATGCACGAGAACTATCCCTACCGCGTCATCGAGGCCCGGTGGCGGCAGTCGGCGCTGGGGGCATTCCGTGTGACGATCCGCATCGTTGCGGCCGACACCACCGGCATGGCCAACCACATCACCGAGACGATCAGCCGCGAACTGAAACTCAACATCCGGTCGATCAATTTCGAGGCCGCATCGGGCGGCTGCGTCTCCGGCACCGTGTCGGTCGAGGTGCCCGGCACGGGCGTGGTCGACACGCTGATCCACTCGATCATGCGGATCAAGGGCGTGCAGCGGGCGTACAGGGTCAATTGAGAGGTGAGAGGTGAAAAGGTGAAAGGTGCAGCTTATGACGCCCCGCCAAGAACAGGGATTTAAGAACCGATGCTAACAGGATGCCGAGGCATACCTTTAACCTTTCACTTCCTACTTTTCACCTTATTATAGCAGCGGTGCGAAGATGCGCATGAACGATTCGGCCCAGCGGCGC
Source organism: Alistipes sp. (assembly GCA_014796635.1). Classification (GTDB taxonomy): domain Bacteria; phylum Bacteroidota; class Bacteroidia; order Bacteroidales; family Rikenellaceae; genus Alistipes. Next base: position 272,411 of record JAAVIK010000001.1, on the reverse strand, counting down.
CGGCGCGGGCGTCGGAACCATTCGGCGGGAGTGAGCGGCCGGCACGACTGCAGGTCCTCTCCGAAGATGCCGGCCATGCGGGCATTGAAATCGGAATCGTAGACGAAGGCGTTCACCTCGAAGTTGTGCTCGAAGCTGCGGAAATCCATGTTCGCCGAACCGATGACCGTCAGTCCGTCGTCGATGATCAGCAGCTTGGAGTGGAGGAATCCGGGCGTGTAGAACGCGATCTTCACCCCGGCCTGCAGCATATCGTCCAAGTAGGAGTGGCTCGCCAGATCGACGACCCTCGAATCGGAGTGTTCGGGCAGCATCAGCCGCACGTCGATGCCTGCCAGCGCCGCCTCCTGCAAGGCGGCGTTCAGCGTCTCGGTGGGCAGGTAGTAGGGCGTCTGGATCCATACGCGGTCCGTAGCCCGCGAAATCGCGTACTCCACCGCCTGCAGCAGGGTCCGCCACTTGCCCAACGGCCCGCTCGGCACGATCTGCAGGGCATTGCCGGTCCGCCGCTCCTGCTTCGGGAAGTAGGCTTCCCCCTCGATCTTCTTCCGTGTCGTGGCGGACCAGTCGCTCAGAAACGAGGCCTGCAGCCCTGCGACCCCGGCCCCCTCTACCCGGAAATGGGTGTCGCGCCACCGTTCGCGGCGCCCGTCGCCCCGGTCGATGCCCAGCACGTAGCGGTCGGCGACGTTCATTCCTCCGATGAATCCCACCCGGCCGTCGATGACCGCGATCTTGCGGTGGTTGCGGTAGTTGACCTTGCTGGTGAAAAGCGGGAANTTCACGTGCAGGAANGCGTGCACCTCGATTCCCNCGGNNCGCATNCCCTCGAAAAAGGCTTTTTTTACCCGGGCGCAGCCCACGTCGTCGTAGAGAATCCGCACCTCGACCCCCTCGCGGGCTTTGGCGACGAGGGCGTCGCGCAGGCGGCNGCCGGTCGGGTCGTCGCTGAAAATGTAGTATTGGATATGGATGTGGCGGCGGGCCTCGGCGATCGCTTCGAGCAGGGCNTCGATCTTCGNTCGGCCGTCGGTGTAGGGGGTCAGCTCGCTGCCGAAGAGCGGGACGGCCAGAGCCGTGCGGTTCAGCAGCCGGACCAGCGGCAGCCGCTGCGGCGGGATGTTCGGGCCGCCTGNGGCGTCGTGTTCTTCCAGCCGCATGGTGATGCGTCTGCGGGTGCGGTGCGAGATGATGCGGCGCTTGGAGAGGTTCTGACCGAAGAAGAAGTAGGCCACCAGCCCTGCGACCGGCGCCAGCACCAGCACCAATATCCACGGCAGGGTCTTCAGCGGATTGCGGTTGTCGGTGATGATGACCAGCACCACGCCGACGATCGTCAGCGTGTAGAGCGTCAGAAACAGGGNGGNCAGAATCTGTTGCATACGGGTTTCTTCGGNCGGGGGNNCCGGGCGCATCGGAGCGGCCGGGGCATCGGATTCCGGCGGGTTATTNTTCCNGCGGGAACTTCACTCCGTAGAGCAGGTGTTCCACGCCGCGCANGAANTTGCGCTTGTGGAGCTTGGGCGAGTAGACGTAGCAGTCGAGCGTGAATACCCGGTCGGTCTGCGTGTCGATGGTCGTGTAGCTCACGAACGGACCGCCCATGAAGTCGCCCTCGACATCCCAGAACCCGCGCAGCTCGAACCACAGGCGCCCCTCGAGGTAGAACATCCGGTAGTCGGGCGGGAAGACGTCGGACGTGGTCATGTAGGAGCCGTCGGACGGACCCGGTATGCGGGCCGCGAAGCGGTTGCGCGNCCGNGTCAGCGCNTCGGCCGNCATGGCGGCGGGACCCTCGTAGGGATAGGAGTAGAGGAAGAATCCNTGGCTGGCGGTGGGGTATTCGTAGCGGGCCCAGAGGAAATCCTTTTCGTCGGTGGCCAGAATGTAGCCCTTGGGCACGTTCATCTCTACGCCGAAAGTCCGCTCGATGGCTTTCTCGACGGTCGGCGCCCCGAATTTCTCGGCNAAAGCGAGGGCCCGCTTGCGCTCGGCGGCCTCCAGCACGGCGACTATTTCGNTGCGGTAGGTCGAGACGTACTCGGCGATCGATTTTTCGTCGGGTCCCTGCAGCGTCAGCACGATCTGCGGCGNGGCCGTGACGTCGTATTCNACCCCTGTCGCCGCCTTGTCGAGCGAGGGGTCGATATGCACTTTGAGAATGTTGCGGTGGCTGGCGAGCATCCCTGTGAAATCCTGCGCCCGCANCCGCAGCACGTCGAACTTCGGNTCGGTCTGGTTGAGGTAGGCCACGGGCTCCGTCAGCACGGCGCGCAGCGTATCGCCCGCTTCGCCGTTCCACACACGCTGCTCGCAGACGACGAGCAGTTCGTAGGGCGCTCCCTGCGAGGTTTTGAGCGATGAACCGTTCAAGGTGCGGAATGCGTCGCAGGCTGNGGCCGANAGGGCGACGGCGAGCGCCAGCAGGAGATTTCGGANTNNTTTCATGGGTGCGGCGGATTCGAGGTTTTTGCGAAGATACGAATTATTTTTGTTACGCGGCGGATTTTCGCTATTTTTGTGTTGCCATGCGACTGAAACCGTTGAAAATAATCCGGCGTCTGCTGCCCGATCTGATCTGGGAGATCGACGATCCCGAGNGNGTTTTCCTCACTTTCGACGACGGCCCTACGCCCGGCATTACCGAGTGGATTCTNTCGACGCTGGACAAGTACGATGCCAAAGCGACCTTTTTCGTGCTGGGCAAGAACGTAGAGATGTATCCCGATCTGTTCCGGCGCATCGTCGANGCCGGGCACCGGGTGGGCAACCACACCTACTCCCACCAGAAAGGCTGGGGCATGAGCCTCGAACGCTATACGGAAGATGTGGACTTCGCCAACGANNTGATCCACAGNACTCTTTTTCGGCCGCCCTATGCGCGGATCACGCCGGCGCAGGCCCGGCTGCTGGGGCAGCGCTACAAACTGGTGATGTGGGATATCATTTCGCGCGACTACAACCGCCGGCTTTCGCCGCGCGCCTGTNTGAAGAATGTCGCCAAACATCTGTCCCCCGGCGCTATCGTCGTCTTCCACGACAGCGAAAAGGCTTTCCGCAACATGCGCTACGCCCTGCCCCGCACGCTCGAAAAAATCCGGCAGGCCGGCTGGAAATGCAAGGCCATCGAGCTGTAAGGCCGGGGCTTTTTGCACTTTCGCGGAAAATGCGTAAATTTGCAGCCAGCGAAAATTTCAAAACGATACCGTTATGACCATTACAGCCGCCGATATCAAGATCGGCATGTGCATCGAAATGGANGGCAAGACGTTCCTCGTCGTCGATTTCCAGCATTGCAAACCGGGCAAGGGCCCTGCTTTCGTCCGCTCGAAACTCAAGAACCTCGAAAACGGCCGCGTCCTCGAGAACACGTTCTCGTCGGTGGGCCAGAAGATCGAGCAGGTGCGCGTCGAGCGCCGTCCCTATCAGTTCACCTACGAGGACGATCTGGGCGCCCACTTCATGCACACCGAGACGTTCGAGGAGATCAACATCGACAAGAACCTCATCAACAACTACGACCTCATGGCCGACGGCCAGATCGTCGAGGTGATGTTCCACACCGANAANGAGACCGTNCTNTCGGCCGAGCTTCCGCCGATCGTCGATATGGAGGTTACCTATACCGAGCCGGGCATCAAGGGCGACACGGCGTCGACCAACTCGCTCAAGCCTGCGACGGTCAACACCGGCGCTACGGTCCGCGTGCCCCTGTTCATCAACACGGGCGACAAAATCCGCGTCGACACCCGCACCCGCGAGTATTACGAGCGCATCAAGTAGAAGCGGAATCCGCTTCCCCGATTCGGTGAAAGGCTGCTGCCTTTCACCGAATTTTTGGGTGCTTTGTTTGGCTGTTGCGATTTTATTCGTATCTTTGCAATCCCGATTCCCGCATGGAAATGCGGCCTGCCCGGATGGCGGAATCGGTAGACGCGTTGGTCTCAAACACCAATGACAGCAATGTCGTGCCGGTTCGACCCCGGCTCCGGGTACTTTGCCAATCTGCTGCANTGCAGCAGATTGTTTTTTTTGTTGCCGGGGTCTCGCCCCGGTTATCTCGATCGCGAANCCCCGCACCGTNCTNCGGACGACCGCGGCGCTCCCTCGATGAAGACGGACTGCGATTTTTTTTCGGGGCTGTTTGTTCCGTTTTTCGGCGCGAATTTTATAACTTTGCGGCACGAGCGGAAAAATCGCAAAAACAACATAGACTTATGGGAAGAGCTTTCGAGTATCGCAAGGCGCGTAAAATGAAGCGTTGGGGACACATGGCCCGCACGTTCACCAAGNTGGGCAAGGAGATCGAAATCGCCGTCAAGGCGGGCGGTCCCGATCCCTCGGGCAACACGCGTCTGCGTATTCTGATGCAGAACGCCAAGGCGGAGAACATGCCGAAGGAGAATGTCGAACGGGCNATCAAACGGGCGACCGAGAAAGATGCCGCCGACTACAANGAGGTGGTTTACGAAGGCTACGGNCCTCACGGCGTNGCGTTCCTTGTGGAGACGGCGACCGACAATACCAACCGCACGGTGGCCAACGTGCGCATGCACTTCAACAAGTGCGGCGGAACGCTGGGCAACAGCGGCTCGGTGGCTTTCATGTTCGACCACAAGTGCATCTTCAAGTTCCACGCGCCGGCGGGTGCCGATGCCGAGGAACTCGAGCTGGAGATGATCGACCTCGGTGTCGACGAGTTCTACCCCGAGGAGGACGGCATCACGGTNTACGCTCCCTACGAATCGTTCGGCGCCATTCAGAAGTGGCTCGACGACAAGGGTTTCGAGATCGTGTCCGGCGAATCGGCCTACCTGCCGACCGACACCAAGGAGCTGGATGCCGAGGGCCGCGAATCCGTCGAGAAGCTCGTCGAGCGGCTCGAAGAGGACGACGACGTGACCAACGTCTACCACACGATGAAAGAAGCCGAGGAAGAGTAGTCTCGGATATATCGCCGGGGTTTTGCAGGCAACTGCAGAGCCGGGGCGTTTCGGAAAATCCCGTCTGCCGAATGGCAGGCGGGATTTTTGTCAGTCGAAGCGGACGAACTGGCTGCCCGCGGTGAGGCAGAAAGGGCAATAGGGCTCGCAGTAGGCTGCGATGAAAAGGTTGCCGCAGTGGGGGCAGACCAGATATTCCCACTCGCCGGCCGTCCCCTCCGGCAGCAGACACAGGTGCATGAATGCTGCATTGCGCATGTCGACCGACGACGACCATGTCAGCAGCCGCGCCGCGAAGCGGTTGTCGCGGGCTATGGCGCGGTCGATCTCGCCGCATTTGCACTCTTCGTTCATGCGCAGTTCGTAGGCGATGCTTCGCTCGAGGTTGCCGTCGGTGGTGCCGTGGAAGACCAGAATCTTTTCCGGCGGGAGATATTCGCCGCCCAGCTGGTGGATGGCGTCGGCGCAGTTGTTCTCCTGCAGGCGCTCCGAGAGGGCCATGGCGCGGAACAGCCGCGCGATCTGGCGGCGGCTTTCCTGCTCGGCGATGGCGGCGAAGCGGTCGTACTGCATCGATTTCACATGTTTGCGGCGGCAGCAGGCATCCAGATCGGCGATCACCTCGTGCCATGTCTCGCCCTCGGGTTTCTGTCGGGGATGCGTGACCTTGTAGTAGATCCAGCAGAGGGTGGCCGTCGATGCGACGAACAGCAGCAGAATGAATAACGGACGCAGTTTCATGATTGCGGTCGGATAGAACAGGGAAAGTCCTGCGGTGCATTTTTTGTGCCATTCCGGTGTCGTAGGGCTCCGCAGCGGCGGCCGGGCCGGCCGGGAATCCTGCCGTTTTGAGGATCGGCGATTTATTTGTTCGTCTCCCGAAAACAATTTTGATTTTTAATGCTTATTTTTGCCCCGTCATGTATCGTTCCGCCATACGACCTTTGCTCTTCTCGCTCCGCATCGAGCGGGCGCATCGCACCGTTCTGTGGCTGCTGCGCCTTATCGGTTGGATGCCGGGCGGGCGCTGGCTGCTGGGCCGGTGCTGCATGGTCCGTCATCCCGCCCTCGAGCGCGAGGTTTTCGGACTGCGGTTCTCCAATCCTGTGGGGCTGGCTGCCGGTGTCGACCGCAGCGGCGAGGTGGTCCGCGAGTGGGGCGCCGTCGGCTTCGGGTTCGTCGAAGTCGGAACGCTCACTCCCAAGCCGCAGCCCGGCAATCCCCGGCCGCGGATTTACCGGCTGCCCAAGGACTGTGCGCTGATCCATCGCACCGGCCTGCCCAACCGGGGGCTCGACACGGCGATCCGACACCTGCGGCGGCCGCATAAAGGGCTCGTCGTCGGCTGCAATATCGGCCGGAATTCGGCTTCCCTGCCCGAAAACGTCCCCTCCGATTACCTCAAACTTTTCCGCAACCTCTACCAGTACGCCGATTATTTCACCGTCCATATCGATTGGGATTTTCCTACCGAGCCGTCGCTCGACGAGATCCGCGAAGAGATTCTCCGGATTCTCGAGCCGCTGTTCGATTTCAGACGCGGGCAGAACCATTACAGGCCCATTCTGCTCAAGGTTTCGCCCGATATGTCCGACCCGATCGTGGACCTCGTCACCGATATTCTTATCGAAACGCCCCTCGACGGCATCGTCGCCACCGACGGTTCGGCCGGACGCGACGGGCTGAAAACGAGCATGGCGGCCGTCGGCAAGGCCGGCAGCGGACGGCTCAGCGGCGCTCCGCTCACGCAGCGGGCGATCGGCATCGTCCGGCGCATCCACGACCGGTCGGGCGGCAATTATCCNATNATCGGTGTCGGCGGCCTGATGAGTGCCGACGATGCCCGGGCCATGTTCGCGGCCGGAGCCGATCTGGTCCAGCTCTGCACCGGGCTCGTCTACGAGGGGCCGCGGCTCGTTCGGGATATCTGCCGGGCCTTGATTGCCGATGCGGAGGCTGCCGAAGCCGCAGCGGCCGATGTTGCCGCTGCTGATGTCGGGCCCGAACCCCTCGATGCGGAGATGTCCCGAGCCGCGGATGCCGCAACGGCAAAGACCGCGGAGCCCGAACTCTTTCCTACAGACGCTCCGGATTCTGCCGAGCGATAATCCGCGTATTCTATGAACGCATCCATCATCACCATCGGCGACGAAATCCTCATCGGACAGATCGTCGATACCAATTCCGTCTCCATCGCCCGGCATCTCAACGGCGCCGGGATCGTCGTTCGCGAGAAGCTCTCCATCGGCGACGACCGGGAGCAGATCGTCGCGGCGGTGCGCCGCGCCCTCGGGCAGTCGCAGGTCGTCGTCATCACCGGCGGGCTCGGGCCTACCAAGGACGATATCACCAAAAAGACGCTTGCCGAGATGTTCGGCAGCGAGCTGGTCTGCGATTCGGCCGTTGCCGCCCATGTCGAGCGGATGCTCGCAGCGCGCGGCATCGTCTTCAACGAGCTCAACCGCTCGCAGGCCCTCGTGCCGGCCTGCTGTACCGTGCTGTTCAATGCCCACGGCACCGCACCCGGCATGTGGTTCGAGCAGGAGGGGCGCGTGGTGGTTTCGCTGCCCGGGGTGCCTTTCGAGATGGAGCACCTCATGCAGGACGAGGTGATGCCGCGGCTCAAAGCCCGCTTCGCCCTCAGGCAGATCGTCCACCGCACGCTCATCACTTCCGGGCTGGCCGAATCGATGCTCGCCGAGCGGATCGAGGCGTGGGAAAACGCGCTTCCGTCCTATCTCAAACTCGCCTATCTGCCCAATCCCGGGGCCGTGCGGCTCCGTTTGTCGGCCTACGAGGTCGAGGGCGAAAGCGTCGCCCGGGAGATCGAGCGGCAGTTCGAGGAACTCCGCACCATGATTCCAGAATACGTCGTCGGATACGAGACGGCCACCGTGCAGGAACTGGTACACAACACATTGACCGAGCGCGGCCTGACCCTCGCCGTGGCCGAGAGCTGCACCGGCGGCGTCATCGCNTCGCGCTTCACGGCCATGCCCGGGGCTTCGGCCTATTTCCTCTGCGGCGTAGTCAGCTACAGCAACGAGGCCAAGGCCGGGGTGCTCGGTGTCGATCCCGCTGCGATCCGCGAGTTCGGCGCCGTGAGCGAGCCGGTCGCCCGGCAAATGGCCGAGGGGGCCCGACGCATCTGCGGAGCCGACTTCGCCGTGGCCACNACCGGGATTGCCGGACCTACGGGAGGCTCGGACGAGAANCCCGTCGGCACGGTCTGGATCGCCGTCGCCACGCCCNGCGGCACGGTCGCTGTCTGCAGGCAATGCGGCACCGACCGGGGACAGATCATCGACCGCGCGTCGTCNTACGCCATCTCGCTGCTCCGCGAAGAGCTGCTGAATTTTGAATTGTGAGCTCCGATTTTTTGCCGTTTCCCGAAAAAGTAGTATATTTGCATCCCCTTTTATGCGGGGAAACAACTAAAAATCATTCGACAATGAAAGTTTGCGAAATCACAGGCAAGGTGGCGATCGTGGGCAACAACGTCTCGCACTCGCACCACAAGACCAAGCGCAAATTCAGTCCCAATCTGAAAACCAAGCGCTTCTGGTCGGAGCAGGAGGGCCGCTGGATCACCCTGAAGGTCACGGCTGCCGGCATGAAAACCATCAACAAGAAAGGGCTGGAGGTCGCTCTGCGCGAGGCCGTGGCTCCGAAGAACGTTTACTAAAAATTTTTCGTTGAAATGGCAAAGAAAGGCAACAGAGTTCAGGTCATCCTCGAGTGCACCGAACAGAAAGAGAGCGGTGTAGCCGGCATGTCGCGTTACATCACCACCAAGAACAAGAAGAACACTCCCGACCGTCTGGAGCGCAAGAAGTACAATCCGTTCCTCAAGCGCGTCACCGTTCACCGTGAAATCAAATAGTAGTACGCCATGGCAAAGAAAGTAGTCGCAACACTGAAAACCGGCACGGGTAAGAATTTCACCAAGTGCATCAAGATGGTCAAGTCGGAGAAGACCGGTGCCTACATGTTCAAGGAGGGTATCGTTCCCAACGACCAGATCAAGGATTTCTTCGCTGACGAGAAGAAATAGTATTTTAGGAGTCTTTAGGTCTCTTAAATACAAAGGGCATCCCGAGGGGTGCCCTTTGTGTTGCTCAGAACTTGTGTACGGCCCGCACGAGGAAACGGTTGTACTTGGGAATCTCCATGACGTAGGGCGGTTCGAGGTCGAGGTGGCTGGTGTAGGCATCCTTGTCGTCTTTCTCCGTCGACGAGAAATAGTTGACCATCCGGTCCATGCGTTTGCCGCCCTGCGTGCGCAGCGCTTCGTTGAAGCGGTTGCGGGCCTTGCGGTCGCTGTGGGCCCGCGAACCGCCGTGGTAGCCGTGGCCGATGGCCAGCAGCTCGTCGATCGAGGGCAGATACCAGCCCGCTCCGTGGTTGCGGCACCACTCGAATGCCGGGAAGTCGCTCCACGACAGGCCGTTCGCCTCGATGTAGCGCGCTACGGTCTCCATGTTCCGGGCGCCGTCGCTCCGGTGGTCGGTGCCGATCGTCCGCAGGTCGGGTTTGCGGAAGTCGCTCCACGACAGCATCGCTTCGTCCGGCGAGATGACCAGCCCGTGCCGGCCGCTGGCCTCTACGTAGCACACGATGCCGCGCACTCCGTTGTATTCGTAATAGTCGCCTACGTGGTAGCGCCATTGGGGATCGTCTGCGTGCGAGGCCGCCGGTCGGGCTGCGGCAGCGGAATCTGCCGCAGCATTCGGGCGTTCGGGGACCGGTGCCGCCTGCCCGAAGCATTCTTCCTCGCCGTTGGCATAGCGGATCGCGTGTACGGCCTCTGTCGGCAGTACGTAGGTCGGGCCGTCGGGGTTGGAGAAGCGTTTGTAGCGCACCTCGGCCGGCGAAATCTCGGTTACCCGGGCTTCTATGCGCGACGAATCGCGTTTGATGATCAGGTCCTGCGCTTCGGCCGTCGATACGCCGAGCAGCACAGCTCCTATGAACAGAATCGTCTTTTTCATTTTCATAGCCGATATCGTATATATACAAAGGTAGCGTTTTTTGCGAATATCCGCAAAAGAAGCGCCCGGCCATTGCGGCCGGGCGCTCTCTTGTGCAAGCCGGTCGGCTACAGGATGCCCTGCTCGACCATCGACTTGGCGACTTTCATGAAGCCGGCGATGTTGGCGCCTTTCATGTAGTTGATGTAGCCGTCTTTCTCGGTGCCGTATTCCAAGCAGGCGCTGTGGATCGACGACATGATCTGGTGGAGCTTGGCGTCGACCTCCTCGGCCGTCCAGTTGAGCTTCTGCGAGTTCTGCGTCATCTCGAGNCCCGACGTAGCNACGCCGCCGGCGTTCACGGCCTTGCCCGGGCCGTAGGGAATCNTNGCGGCGATGAACGCGTCGATCGCCTCGGGGCGGCAGCCCATNTTGGAGACTTCGGCCACGATCTTCACGCCGTTGGCGAGCAGCATCTTGGCATCTTCGCCGCCCAGCTCGTTCTGCGTGGCGCACGGCATGGCGATGTCGACCTTGACCTCCCACGGCTTGCGGCCTGCGATGAACTTCGAGCCGGGGAACTTGTCGGCNTAGGGGGCCACGACGTCGTTGTTCGACGCGCGGAGCTCCAGCATGTAGGCGATCTTNTCGGCATTCAGACCNTCCGGATCGTAGATGTAGCCGTCGGGNCCCGAGATCGTNACTACNTTGGCNCCCAGNTCGGTAGCCTTGGTGGCGGCGCCCCAGGCCACGTTGCCGAAGCCCGAGATNGCGATGGTCTGGCCNTTGATATCCATGCCGGCCTTTTCGAGCATCTGGCGCAGGAAGTAGACGGCGCCGAAGCCCGTGGCCTCGGGACGGATGAGCGAACCGCCGTAGGTCATGCCCTTGCCCGTGAGCACGCCCGTATTCTCGCGCGCCAGCTTGCGGTACATGCCGTAGAGGTAGCCGATTTCGCGGCCGCCCACGCCGATGTCGCCGGCCGGAACGTCGGTCTCGGGACCGATGTGGCGCCACAGCTCGGTCATGAAAGCCTGGCAGAAGCGCATCACCTCACGGTCGGACTTGCCCTTGGGATTGAAATCCGAACCGCCCTTGGCGCCGCCCATCGGAAGGGTGGTGAGGGCATTCTTGAAAATCTGCTCGAAGCCGAGGAANTTCAGAATCGAGGGGTTCACCGAGGGGTGGAANCGCAGACCGCCCTTGTAGGGGCCGATGGCGTTGTTGAACTGGAAGCGGTAGCCCGTGTTGACCTGCACCTCGCCGCGGTCGTCGACCCATACCACCTTGAACGTGAAGCTGCGGTCGGGCTCCACGATGCGCTCCGCGATGCGGTTGGCCTCGAATTCGGGATGCTGATTGTAGGTCTCCTCGACGGTCATGAGCACTTCGCGCACGGCCTGCAGGTACTCGCTCTCGCCCGGGTGCTTCCGCTCGAGCTCGGTCATGAGATTGTTTACATTCATAGCTTGCAGTGTTTTAAGGCTTTTATTTATTACAAATATATGTATTTTTCTTAGAGATTGTAATCGCGTGCGGAAAATTATCGGGGTTCATCGTCCGGTTCCTTGACGATTCCTTTGTCGGAGCGTCCGTCGATGCAGACCCACAGCGGGCGGTCGAAGCGCACCGAGCGCAGGTAGTTGCCCTCGTAGAGTGCTTCGCGGGCATCGAGCCGGTCTTGCCGGAAGATGCCGTCGCCGCGGAACGGGTTGATCGTCAGGTAGCCCACGCCGAGCGACGTCACGTTCTGGAAGAAATGGGTTCCCTGCGAGGGCTCGACGTCGAAGCGTTCGATGCCGCATTCGACGATCACCTTGGCCTCCGAAATGTGGGTCCACTTCACCGGCACACCCAAGCAGGGGTCCGACGAACCCCAGCGGCCCGGACCCACCAGTATGTAGGGGCGGTCCTCCTCGCGCATCCGGGCGTTGAGCGCCAGCAGCTCCTCGGCGATCTTCTCCGTCGCCAGAGAATCGAACTTCTCGGGTTTCACATAAACGATGTCGGCGATGCCGTCCATCTGTCCGATGCCCAAAGCGCTTTCGCCGTAGATCAGAGCCTCGGAGGTCTCCACCTCGCTCCAGTCGATCGGCCGGTTATCCTGGCTGTCGATGATCGGGCGGATCTGCAGCAGGTTGAAAATCTTCTGCCGGCCCGGCTCCACATCCATATCGACCGCGAACTCCACCTCTACGGGGCAGCGCATCTCCTCGGCGCCCATGGCGAGGATGTCGGCGACGATCTCCGCCAGCGGGAATGTGTTGTACTTGAGAATGTTGTTGAACGTGATGACTTTCCGGCCGCGGTCGAACGGGCTGTCGGAGATGCGCTCGTTCTCGCGGTCCCACACCGACGTCACGTGGCGGGCATTGCGGTATTCGCCGATCTCGCTCACCGTCAGCCGCCGCAGGTTCACCGCATCGTCGATCGAGGTGCGGAACTCCTCGGGCCGCAGGCTCAGCGCCAGCACCTCGGTCTGCGTGTCGCGCAGGGCCAGTTCGGGCGTCGAGGTCTGCAGGACTTTCTGCGGATAGCGGGGCGAGAAGCGCAGCGTGCGTCCTCCGTCGACCACTAATTTGCCCAGACCCATCGCCACGCTGCAGATGCCGTCCTCGGGTTTCTCGTCGCCGATCGGGTAGCAGTTGATCGAGCGCGCGACGCCCGAAAAGGTCGGGAAGAAAAGCCCGTTCTGCTCGGTGCCGCACACCTCNTGGATGATGACGGCCATCTTCTCCTCGGAAATCAGGTTCTGCGAAGTCTGGATATAGGCCCTCGANGCNGCGAAGTAGACCGAGGCATAGACGCTCTTGACGGCNCGCAGNACCAGGCGCAGCATCTGGTCCTCGTTCTCCGTGTAGGGGATCATGTAGGTCGAGTAGATACCTGCGAAAGGCTGGTAGTGCGANTCTTCCAGCTTCGACGACGAGCGCACGGCCAGCGGCTTGCGCACGGTNCGGATGTAGGCTTTGAGCTCCTCCTGCAGGCGTGCNGGAACGGTCGCCGTCACGAATTCCGACAGGATTTCTTCGTCGGTGAACTCCTGCGAGATGATATACTGCAGCCCGTTCAGGCGGATGAACTCGTCGAAACAGTCGGTCGCGATGACCACCGAGCGNGGGATCATGATGCGGACCCCCTCGTGCTTGTCGTACTGGNGGTATTTGATGAGCATCGAGTTCATGAAAGCCAGTCCGCGGGCCTTGCCGCCGAGCGACCCCTCGCCGATGCGGGCGAAAGCCACGGCGTCGGAGTAGGTCTCGGGGTCGAACTTCGCGATGACGCCCTGCCCCAGGAGCCGGCGGTAGTCGCGGATCAGGTCGACCAGAACCCGGCGGTGCTCCTCGACCGAGGCGAAATGGTCCTTGTTGTAGCGGCGGATCGACGCGGCCAGCGGAAAGAGCCCGCGCGAATAGAGCCACTTGGAGAAGTGGTTCTGCGACGTGTGGTACTCGAACGCGTCGTCGGGCACCGTGGCGATCATCTGCTGCATCTGCGCCAGATCGCGGGCNCGGCCGATGACGGTNCCCGTCTCGGGATCGCGGAACACGAAGTCGCCGAAAGCGAACTCGGCGGAGATATAATCCTGCAGCTCGGTGAGGAGCGTCTTGGANTTNTTGGCNATGAATCCGGCGCCCAGCGCATGGGCCTGNTCGCGGAAGTCGACCTGCGACGACTGCAGCAGCACGGGCATGAGGGNGTTGTCCTCGCGGATGCGGCGGCAGAGGAGNATGCCCGCATCGGGNCGCTCGTCGCAGGGCCGGTCGTCGGCGTGCATGACGAANCCCACGTCCGAGATGACGCCCAANAGGTTGTTCTTATAGCGGTCGTAGAGCCGCGTGGCTTCGTCGTAGTTGGTGGCCAGCAGCACCTTGGGCCGGGCCCGCTTGCGCAGGATCTGCTGCTGCTCGTTGAGGGCGTCTTTGAGAAACTCGGTGTTCTGCATCAGNAGCAGCCGGTAGAGNTCGGGCAGGTAGGTCGAGTAGAANCGGATCGAATCCTCGACGAGCAGAATGGCCTGCACGCCGCCCTGCAGGATATCCTCCTCGGCGTTCATCTTGTCCTCGACGAGCTTGATGATGGCGATGATCAGGTCGTTGTTGCCGTGCCAGCAGAAGATGTAGTCGATACCCGAGCGGTCCTGCTCCTCGATGCGGCGGTAGATATCCTTGGAAAAAGAGGTCAGGAGAGCGACGGGAATCTGCGGGTGGCGCTCCTTGACGATCTTGGCGAAGCGGAAGACGTCGAGCTCCCCGACGTTGTACATCGTCAGGATGAAGTCGAACGAATCGTCCTCGGCCAGCACGTCGAGCGCCTCGCGCGTGGANCTCACGCGGGTGAACGACGGNGGGCTGGAGAGNTTGAGGTCGAGATACTCCTGGTTGATCTGCGACTCGATATGGCCGTCCTCCTCGAGAATGTAGCCGTCGTAGCTGCAGCAGACGAGCAGAATCCGGTGGATCCGGTACTTCATGAATCCGTACTGNGGACGGGTGCCGTCGGACAGATGCTCTTCGCGGTTCTTTTCCATAGCCCTTTTCGGTTTGCGTTTCTTTCCCTCTCAACGGATAACAAATATAGAAAAAAATGGTTATCTTTGGTGCGGTTCACTAAAATATCGTACGATGGATTCGCAAAAATACCGTTTGCAGGAGATTGCAGGCTCGGCGGCCGAGCGCGAGTGGCTCGACTTCCCCAAGCGCCTCTACCGGGGCTANNCCAACTGGGTGTGCCCGCTCGACGACGATATCCGGGAGGTGTTCGACCCGAAGCGCAACGAGCTTTTCGAGGACGGCGAAGCCGTGCGCTGGGTNGTGCGCGACGCTTCCGGAGAGATCGTCGGCCGNATCGCNGCGTTCTACAACCGCGAAAAAGCGGCGCTGGAAGAGCAGCCCACGGGCTGCTGCGGGTTCTTCGAGTGCATCGACTGCCAGCAGGTCGCCGACATGCTTTTCGATGCGGCCCGCATGTGGCTGGCCAGCCGCGGCATGGAAGCGATGGACGGCCCGGTGAACTTCGGGCAGCGCAGCGACTGGTGGGGGCTGCTGGTCGAGGGCTACGAATTCCAGCCTCTCTACAAGAATCCCTACAACCCNAGCTACTACAAGGAACTTTTCGAGAACTACGGATTCCGCAACTACTTCAACCAGCACAGCTTCATCTGGCGCAAGGACACCTCGGAAGCCAACCGCCAGATTCTGGTGCGCGCCGAGCGGCTCTACACGACGCCGGGCTACCACGTCGAACCCCTCGACATGCACAATCTGGAGGAGACGGCCGAGAACTTCCGCGTGGTCTACAACCGGGCGTGGGCTCTTTTCTCGGGCGTGAAACCCATGACCCGCGAGGAAGCGCTCGTGCTGCTTCGCCGGCTCAAGCCGATCCTCGATCCCGAAATCGTCTTCTTCGCCTACTTCAACCAGGAGCCCATCGGCTTCTTCGTGACGGTGCCCGATCTCAACCGTCTGATCGGCAAGTTCAACGGCAAATTCGGCCTGTGGCAGAAGCTGCGGCTGATGTGGGACCTGAAGGTGCGCCGCAAGTGCGACCGCATCTTCGGCATCATCTTCGGCATCGCGCCCGAATACCACGGCAAGGGGGTCGAGTCGGCGATCATGGCCGAATACTGGAAGTATCTGGACCGCAAGGATATTCCCTACAAGACGCTCGAGCTGGCGTGGATCGGCGACTTCAATCCGGTGATGAACCGCATGATCGAGAACTACGTCTGCGCCTCGCGCCACAAGATTCACACGACCTACCGCTATCTGTTCGACCGGACCCGCGAATTCCATCGCTGTCCCCGGCTGAACATGAAGCGCCGCGAAGAGTAACCGACCTTAAAACCATACCATGAAAACGACCGCTTTCACCAAGTACCACATCGCCGCCGGGGCCAAGATGGCCGAGTTCGCGGGTTACAACATGCCCATCGAATTCACGGGCATCAACGACGAACACATGACCGTGCGCCGGGGCGCCGGGGTCTTCGACGTGAGCCACATGGGCGAAATATGGATCAAGGGGCCCAAGGCGCTGGCACTGCTGCAGCGCATTGCCTCGAACGATGCGGCGAAGCTCTACGACGGCAAGGTCCAGTACTCCTGCATGCCCAACGGCCGCGGGGGCATCGTCGACGACATACTGGTTTACCGCATCGACGCCGAGACCTATCTGCTGGTAGTCAACGCCGCCAACACCGAAAAAGATTGGCAGCACATCTGCGCCGAGGGTGCCAAGATGGGGATGCAGGCCGGGCATGGCAAGGAGCTCTACAACGCTTCGGACGAAATCTGCCAGCTGGCTGTGCAGGGACCGCTGGCGATGAAGATCGTGCAGAAGATGTGCGACGAGCCGGTGGAGGAGATGGAGTATTACACTTTCCGCAAGATGCGCGTGGCGGGCTGCGATGCCATTCTCTCGATTACGGGCTATACGGGCTCCGGGGGCTGCGAGATCTATGTGGCCAACGAGGATGCCGACAAGCTGTGGACTGCGCTCTGGGAAGCCGGTGCCGAATACGGACTGAAAAATATCGGTCTCGGGGCCCGCGACACGCTGCGGCTCGAAAAAGGTTTCTGTCTCTACGGCAACGATATCGACGACACGACCTCGCCCATCGAAGCGGGGCTGGGCTGGATCACCAAGTTCGCCGAGGGCAAGGATTTCATCGACCGGCCGCTGCTGGAGCGGCAGAAAGCCGAGGGCACGACGCGCCGGCTGGTGGGCTTCAGGATGATCGACCGCGGCATTCCGCGCCATGGCTATACGCTGGCGGCGCCCGACGGAACCGCAATCGGGCATGTGACTTCGGGCACGATGTCGCCCTGTCTGAAAGTGGGCTTCGGCTTAGGTTATGTCGCTGCGGACTTCGCCGCACCGGGCACCGAAATCGCGGTGGTCATCCGCGACCGGCAGCTGCGGGCCGAGGTGACCAAGATTCCGTTCGTATAGGGTTCCGCACAGAAAAGAGGAGCGCCGGCGACTGCCGGCGCTTTTTATTTGCGGGGAAAACGGCACAGAAATAGCGGAGAGAGCCGGATAAAAACNGAAACGATGAAAACGCATTATCTCGGACTGGAACTCTCGTCGCCCGTCGTAGTGGCGAGCTCTCCCTATACGGCCACACGGGCGAATATCGAAAAATGTGCGGCGGCAGGTGCCGGAGCCGTGGTGCTGAAATCGATTTTCGAGGAACAGGTACTCCGGCAGACGGCGGCCTACGACTACNCCCCGCAGGGGATGGGCGACTCGGGCGAATACCTCGAACGCTATTTGGACGATGCCTATAAACTCGAATTCCTGCATCTGNTCGCTGCCGCCCGCGAAACGGGCGTGCCGGTCATCGCGAGCATCAACTGCGTATCGGCNGGCGAGGGTTGGATCGAATACGCCTCGGCCATGGCCGAGGCGGGAGCNGCGGCGCTGGAGCTGAATATTTTTCTGCAGCCGACCGATNCGNATCGGTCGGCGCAGGAGATCGAACGCGACTACACGGAGATCGTNCGCCGCGTGGTCGGAGCGGTGGNAATTCCGGTGGCGGTGAAGCTGCCGATGCGGCTGACNAACGTANTCTGGATGGCCGATGCCCTGCGGCGCTGCGGTGCCCGGGGTGCGGTGCTGTTCAACCGCTTTTTCGAGCCGGATATCGATATCGAACGGCTGGCATTCGTGGCGGGCGATCCGTTCAGCGCGCCGTCGGAACTGCGCAATGTGTTGCGCAGCGCGGCGCTCTGCACGTCGATGATCCCGGAACTCGACCTGTCGGTATCGACGGGCATACATGACGGTGCGGCGGCGGTNAANGCNCTGNTNTGCGGNGCCCGGGCGGTTCAGGTCTGCACNGCGATCCACCGGCAGGGCTACGAAGCGATCGGCACGATCGGNCGGTTCATCGANGANTGGGCCGCACGCCACGGGTTNGCGACCCCGGANGACTGCCNCGGAAAACTACGCTACGGCGAGATCGGCAATGCGCTGTTCCAGCGGGTTCAGTATATGCGATATTTCCCGAGGGAGACGGAGTAANTCAGCGGGCGGTTACCTGCTCGTANATGATCCCGAANCGCCGGNGCAGCTCGTCCTGCCGGCGGATCAGGAGCCGCAGTTCTTCGAGCTNGCGGCCGTTGTCGGAATCGGGAATCCAGAGCCGGAGATAACCGCCGTCGGCGTATTTGCGCCGGAGGTGGTCGCAGCAGCGGGCGTATTGNNCCTCGCGGTCGAGATCGGGATGATGCTCCAGACCGTACTGGATCGTGCGCCGCAGCACCGTGTCGGGGTCGAGACAGCGATCGGCCTCGGCGACGATCCNCCCGTAAACGCTGCGGGGCTCGCGGTCGGCCGAAGCCCGATGATCCTCGACGGCCTCGCGCATGAGGGCGATCTGCTCNTCCGAGAACCACTGCCGCAAAGCCGGGTCGGCCGCAAGCAGCTCGCCGGAGCGGAGATGATGCCGTTCGCGGCCGTCGCACAGNCCGAGATCGTGGTAGGCGGCGACGGTATAGGCCATGTCGGGATCGGCCTTGCAGCGGGCAGCCAACTCGAGACTGCGCTCGATGACGGCCCGGGCATGGTCGATGCNATGCGCCGCGTCGAAAGCCCGGTAACGGGGCAGGATTTCGTTTTCGATATAGAAATGCAGNGNTGTCATCGGGACTAAGATACGAATAAGCGAGGGCAAAAGCAAACGAAGTTTGTGCTTTGCCGAGCGGAAGTATCTCGGCAAAGCCAAGTGCGAATAAGCGAGGGCAAAAGCAAACGAAGTTNGTGNTTTGCCGAGCGGGNGCGGCCGGAATATGAAAAAGTCCGCCGCGGAAAAGCGACGGACTTTGAGTTGAGTATGCCCAAGCGCGGCCTACTTGGCGTAGGAGACGGCGCGGGTTTCGCGGATGACGGTNATCTTGACCTGTCCGGGATAGGTCATCTCGTCCTGAATCTTCTTGGCGATATCGTGCGANAGGCTNTCGGATTCCTGGTCGGAGAGCTTGTCGGCACCGACGATGACGCGCAGCTCGCGACCCGCCTGGATCGCGTAGGTNTTGACGACGCCGGGGTACGAGAGGGCGATCTCCTCCATCTCCTTGAGACGCTTGATATAGCTTTCGACGACCTCGCGGCGNGCACCGGGGCGNGCGCCGGAGATGGCGTCGCAGACCTGGATGATCGGTGCGATGAGCGACGTCATCTCGACCTCGTCGTGGTGGGCGCCGATGGCGTTGCAGACCTCGGGCTTCTCCTTGAACTTCTCGGCGAGCTTCATGCCGATGATTGCGTGCGGCAGTTCGGGCTCGTCGTCGGGCACCTTGCCGATATCGTGCAGGAGACCTGCGCGGCGTGCGATCTTGGGATTGAGCCCCAGCTCGGAAGCCATGATGCCGGCCAAGTTGGCCGTCTCGCGGGCGTGCTGCAGGAGGTTCTGACCGTAGGACGAACGGTACTTCATCTTGCCGATCATGCGGATCAGCTCGGGATGCAGTCCGTGGATGCCGAGGTCGATGGTCGTGCGCTTGCCGACNTCGACGATCTCCTCTTCGATCTGCTTGCGNACCTTGGCGACGACCTCTTCGATGCGGGCGGGGTGGATGCGTCCGTCGGTGACCAGCTGGTGGAGCGACAGGCGCGCGATCTCGCGGCGCACGGGGTCGAAGCCGCTGAGGATGATGGCCTCGGGCGTATCGTCGACGATGATCTCGATGCCGGTAGCGGCTTCGAGGGCGCGGATGTTGCGGCCCTCGCGGCCGATGATGCGGCCCTTGACCTCGTCGCTCTCGATGTTGAAGACCGTGACGGCGTTCTCGATGGCCGTCTCGGTGGCGACGCGCTGGATCGAAGCGACGATGATGCGCTTGGCCTCCTTGGAAGCGGTCATCTTGGCCTCCTCGATCGTCTCGTTGATGTAGGCGGCGGCTTCGGTCTTGGCCTCGGCNTTCATGTTTTCGATCAGAATGTTCTTGGCATCCTCGGAGCTCATGCCCGAAATCTGCTCTAAGCGCACGTTCTGCTCGCGCATCATCTGGTCGATCTCCTCNTTCTTGTGCTCGAGGATCTGCATCTGGTTGTGCATCTGCTCCTTGAGACGGTCGTTTTCGCGGAGNTTGTTTTCGAGATCGCGCTGCTGGTTNTGCAGGTTCTGCTCGATCTGNCGGGCGCGCTGCTCGCTCTGGGCGATCTTCTGGTTGCGNTCGTTGAACTGGCGGTCGTGCTCGCTCTTGAGCTGCATGTACTTCTCCTTGGCCTGAAGGATGCGCTCCTTCTTGATCATCTCAGCCTCGGCTTCGGCCTCCCGAAGGGCCGATTCGCGTCGCCGGCGGATCGACGTGCGGGCCACCAGATTGGTGACTGCGGCGTAGACCCCGACGGCGCCGAGGGCGGAGACGACAGCCCAAATGACGGTAATATTCATCGTTTCTGACGTTTTTTAATATTGAGCGTTAAACAAATTCATAAAAAAACCGCATAAAATTCCTTAGTCTTGTTTGACGAATCTGCAAGATAAGTCATGTATGGAGGCTCCGACAATCGCAATCTTCCACCGGCACGCCGAAGCGGGCACCCCGGGCGGGGTCGAGGCCTGATTTTGAAGCATCGCGAGTAGCTCCGATGTAAGAAGTGTTCAGTTTCGCAAAGCTATTAAGGAATCTATGCGGGTAGATTCTTCGGTATGGTAAAGAACGTCACTCCCCGAGGGAGTTGAGGTAATCGTCGATCTCGCGGTCGAGCNGNCCGAGCCGTCCGAGGTCGTCGCCGTCNAGNTCGCGGCCGAGCCGCGTCTTGACGTTGGAGATGGCGAATTTCAAGGCGGCCATGGCCAGATAATCCTGCTCCGACCAGTTGCGGATCTGCTGCTGCTTGATGAGCGCCAGATAGTTGTTCACCTCGCGTTCGGCCAGTCGGTAAGCCTCCTCTTTCCCGCTCTCGATNGTGAACGGGTAGCTCTTACCGGCTATTTTGAGCGTAATCGCCTGCTTGGCCATAATCGTCGTCATCTGTTTGCGGCATCNTNCGCGGAAANNGNGTCGCTTCATCCCCGCCCGATATCCGCCGCTATTCGCTTTGCGGCACCGATTCCGAATCGGGCCGCTCGAGCAGCGCGATGCACTTGTCGACCTCCCGCATAAGACGGTTGACGCGTGCCCGCGCCTTGTCACGGTTCGTACTCCCCCCGGCCAGACCCTCGGCCAGCTGCATCCGGGCCACCTCGGCATCGAGTTCCCGCAGCCGCTCCGCGAGCGAACGGTTTTCGGCCCGCAGCGAATCGCGCTCGGCCGTCAGCTCGCTGCAGAGCCCTCGGAGCCGCCGATGCTCCCCGATCAGCTGCCGGACGCGGGCTTCGATGTTTTCTATGACGCTTTTGTCGGCCATGACCTGCGGAGAGGATTCCGTGTTTTTGTTTTCCAAGATACGAATAAGCCGAGAGTAAAACAAATGGAATTCGATTTTACCGAGGCGAAGTATCTAAGATGAAGTCAAAGGTACGAAAAAAACGGGAATCCGCAAATTTTATTTTGCGACGACCTCGCCGTAGAGATCGTAATCGGCGGCCGAAGCGATGGCGACGTCGTAGAAATGGCCGCGGAGCAGACGCCGGGAGGCGGCCGGAATGAGAATCTCCTGGTCGACTTCGGGCGAATCGTACTGCGACCGGGCCACGTAGAAATCGCCCTGCCGCGAATCGACGACGACCCGCTCGGTGCGGCCTACGCGGCGAAGATTGTTTTCCGCCGAAATCGTGCGCTGGAGCGCCATGATGCGTTCGACGCGTTCCTGCTTCACCTCGTCGGGCACGTCGTCGCGCAGCCGGAGGGCCGAATGGGTCCCCTCCTCCTCGGAGTAGGCGAAGACCCCCAGCCGCTCGAACCGCACCTCGCGCACGAATTCCTCCAGCTCGGCGAAATCGGCCTCGCTCTCGCCGGGATAGCCCACCAGCAGCGTGGTGCGCAGGGCCAGATCGGGGATAGCGCCGCGCAGCCTGCCTATCAGCTCCAGCGCCTCGGCCTTGGTATGGCGCCGCAGCATGGCCGATAGCTGGGCGTCGGAGATATGTTGGAACGGGATGTCGAGGTATTTGCAGATCTTGGGTTCGGCGGCCATGACCTCGATGACGTCGTCGGGGAATCCGGCCGGGTAGGCGTAGTGGAGACGGATCCACTCGATGCCCTCGATGCGGCACAGGCGCCGCAGCAGCTCGGCCAGCATGCGCCGGCCGTAGAGGTCGATGCCGTAGTAGGTGGTGTCCTGCGCGATGACGATCAGTTCGCGAACGCCCTGTGCGGCCAGCTTGCGGGCTTCCTCTTCCAGCTCTTCCATCGGCACCGAGACGTGCGGGCCCCGGATGAGGGGAATGGCGCAGTAGCCGCACTTCCAGTTGCAGCCCTCCGAGATTTTGAGGTAGGCGTAGTGGCCCGGTGTGGTGAGATGCCGGTCGGTGGCGAGNCCGGCCGCTTCGGCGGCACCGAGCGCCCGCACGATGCCGTCCCACGAACGGGCGCCGAAATAGTCGTCGACTTCGGGAATCTCGGCCCGCAGCTCGTCGGCATAGCGCTCGGCGAGACAGCCGATGACGAAAACCTGCTCGATCTTTCCTGCTTTTTTGGCCTCGACGGCGCGCAGTATCATCTCGATGGATTCCTGCTTGGCGTCGCCGATGAAGCCGCAGGTGTTGATGACGACGGTTTTGGCGTCGGTGCGGTCGCTGTCGAAAAGCACTTCGTAGCCGGCTGCGGCGAGCCGCGCCATGAGGTGCTCGCTGTCGACCGTGTTCTTGGAACAGCCGAGGGTGACGACGTTAATCTTTTTCATCTCCGAACAAAGCGTCGACGAACTCGCGGCGGTCGAAAATCTTTAGCTGGTCGATNCCCTCGCCGATGCCGATGTAACGCACCGGGATGCGGAAGCGNTCGCTGATGCCGATGACCACGCCGCCCTTGGCCGTGCCGTCGAGTTTGGTGATGACNAGCGAGGNGACCTGCGTNGCCTGCGTGAACTGNTTGGCCTGCTCGAATGCGTTCTGCCCGGTGGAGCCGTCGAGGACGAGCATCACCTCGTGCGGCGCCCCGGGAATGATNTTGCCCATGACGCTGCGGATTTTGGTCAGCTCGTTCATCAACCCCACCTTGTTGTGGAGNCGNCCGGCNGTGTCNATCANNACNACNTCGGCNCCGTTGGCCTTGGCCGANGCGAGGGTGTCGTAGGCGACCGAAGCGGGATCGGANCCCATTTCCTGGCGGATGAGAGTGGCTCCGGCGCGGTCGGCCCATACCTTGAGCTGGTCGATGGCGGCTGCGCGGAACGTGTCGGCGGCTCCGATCCAGACCTTGCGCCCGGCTTTGACGAGTTGGGCGGCGAGCTTGCCGATCGTGGTGGTCTTGCCGGCGCCGTTGACGCCGACGACCATGACGACATAGGGTTCGCCGGGCTTGGTGTCGAGCCCGAAGTTCTCGGCAGAACCCTGCGCCTGCTCCAACAGAGCGGCGATCTCCTCGCGCAGAATGGAGTGGAGCTCGGAGGCGTTCATGTATTTGTCGCGGGCGGCACGTGCTTCGATGCGGCGGATGATCTCGACCGTGGTTTCGACGCCGACATCGGAGGTGACGAGCACTTCCTCGAGGTCGTCGAGCACCTCGGCGTCGACGGTCGAACGTCCGGCGACGGCGCGCGTGAGTTTGGAGAATAGCCCGGCCTTGGTCTTCTCGAGCCCGGCGCTCAGCTCCTTTGCGCTGTCGTTCCCGGTCTCCTCCTGCGGAAGATCGGTCGGATCGGATTTCTTTTTGAAGATATCGAAAAATGCCATATTCGTGTGAGCGGTTTGCGGAATCGTTTGACAAAGATACGAAGAATTCGTGAGATTCAGGCAGATTTTGGTGGAATAAAGTAAGTGATTGGAGGCTAAAGGAATTGGGAGTTGAATGACAATGTTCTTCCTTTTACTGAAAAAGCGGGATATCGAGGAGTTATGAGGTAATTTTGCTACCTATCCGTTGCCTTTTTCAGCATCAATCCGGTGGTGAAAACGTAACGGAATCCGCCTCGATTTTGCTTCTACCATCTCAAAGAACCCTTGTTTGCGAGAGCGAAGACACGCCTAATCTTCCGTATCTCTGTCAAATATGCCTATTATTCTCTATTTCAGGAGTCTGTTTCTATGTCCTGCCATATTTTTCATACCAACAGGTAACTCTACACCGGTTAATTTTGCAATTAAGAGTATAGAGCTATGAATCAAGAAAATGTAAGGGTTTCATTCTACCTGAAAAAGAGCGAAGCGGACGAGTCGGGAGAGTGTCCGATTATGGGCAGGTTGAATGTAGGCAAGTATTCCGAGGCGGCTTTCAACGTGAAGATGACGGCTCCGGAATCAGCATAGCTTTCCGGATGTACCACGGGTAAGAACGCAAGGTCAAGGAAATCAACCTGCAGTTGGACAAGATACGCGCTTCGGCACTCTCCATCTATCAGGACTTGTTTGCCCTTCGGGAGAATGTATCTGCCGGGAGGTGAAGTGTATCCTTTTGGGCATGGCTTACGGGCAGGAAACATTGGTGGCGTTCTTCCTCCGTTTCATCAAGAAATTCGAGAAGAAAGTCGGGGTCAATCGCGTGGAAAGTACGGCTACATCCTACAAGTATGCTTGCAACCATCTTATATAGTTTCTCAACAAGGAATACAACCTGTCGGACATTCCGTTCACAGCATTTGACCGTTCATTCATCGACAAATACGATCTCCACCTGCGGACGGACTGCCGACTGGGTGCGAGAACCATCCTGCTGCTGACCACAAAGTTGATGATGGTTATCCGGAGAGCAAAGTCGGCGGATATCCTCACATCCAATTCGTTTGCCGGTTATGAGGCGGAATGGCCTGCAAGGGAAATAAAGTATCTCACGGAACAGGAACTGGAGCGTATCATGTCAACGCCGCTCCACAATCGGAAACTCTACCATATCCGCGACCTGTTCCGCTGTTCCTCTGTTCCTGCTTCACCGGCATTCCATACGGGGTATATGCCGTTTGTCGGATGAAGACCTCGTGGCCGTTGAGGACGGAGTCCTAGGGATTAAGACATTCCGCAAGAAAACAAAAATCAGCTATGAAGTCCCCTTGTTGGCTCACAGGCTACAATGGCAGGTGCATCGAGTTCCTCGGCTATACTCCAGAAACCGAGGGCCTATTCGAAAAGGAGCGTCAAAAGGTTATCATCGCACATCAGGCATGGTAAGCAAAACAGATACAAACAGTATAAAAGAGTTGTCCTGATAGCTTTTGGACAACCGACTTTCTCTAATCGATGTGTAACATAAAAATGGATACTAAAATGATTTATTTTCAATTACAGACTCCATTTAGATGCTCATCAAACAGCTGCTCTGCTCGTCTTTATCTTAATTGTACACGTTTATCGGTAAATATATTATCGACTTTATTCAAGCTAATATCATAATCTCCAATGTTTAAAATAAACATCGGACTCTACTTTCCTCAAATCTATCATCTATGTTAGTAGAAATATCAATACCCTATTATATCTTCCAAATCATTGACCGAAACAGCATACTCTTGCACACGTTTGTGATCAAAATTATTGGGCATTATAAAGTATGGTATTGAAGACATTATTTTTTACAGTTAAGAAAGCTAAAAAAAGCATCAGGAACAACTACCTTATTTAAACAATTAGTAGTAATAGTATTGAGATTATTCGCATAATGTTATTTTTATTGGTTGTAATCCTCTACTTTGTTTTCTTGAGGTTGAGAATAAACCACAACACGTTTCTTTCACTGCACATTGTTCACAGAACTCAGCGTATTCGTTTTTCCAATCTGAGATGGATTTAACAGCAAACCTCCACAAATTTTCATTCAAAACACAATGTGTCAAATTGAATACGGATACATTCAACCCCCAACGACTCAATTCACATACAGCAGTTTCAAGTTGATCTTTATAGTCTAGTGGGTCTATCCAAACTAAATCGTGGTTTTTAATTGTGTGCCCAGTGTATTCCATTCCCATAAAAGCGACATACCTGACAAAAGGCAAATTCCTATAAATGAAATTAGCCATTTGAGGGAGTCTCTGACAAGTTATTCTGTTAAGGACAATTCTAAGTTCTACATCAAAACCACATCGTTCAAGATTATATAACCCTAGCATCGTTTCATCAAATGAACCTTTGGATCGAGTAATATAATCGTGATCAATCGAGCAATCTGAATGAAGTGGGATTTCTAGCAATATATTGTCTGTACCACATTGCTTTAGTTTTCTCGCATAAGTAATATCCGCAAATGCACGTCCATTTGTAAGCAAATGAATTTCAGTCTCCGGTAGTTTTGCCTTGATGTGATTTATTAGAGAGAAAAGCTTATCACCTAACAATGTTGGCTCACCTCCTGTAATTCCAATAGATGGCAATGTAATAGGAGCCGAATCAATCAATTTTATATTCTTAATATAATTACGTTCTAAATCGTTGCTGTTATTCGGAGGCTGACAGCACATTAAACATCTATTATTACATTGAGATGTAATAAAAAGGGCATTATCATTAGAATTTATATCAATTGTGTCTCTCATATTATTCTACTCCTGTTATCCATCTTTGAAAAATAGGCATCAGTTCTTCTCTTCGAGTATCAAGTAGATAGAATATGTGGTCAATTATGCTCATATTCTTTTTACACAATGTAGAGCTTGGTCGAAAGCCATATTCATCGTTTTGTGTTGAATAATTTCTAACTGGGTCAGCCCCGCAAATGGACAAGTATGAGCATTCCGAACATCCAGCTATATATTCGGTTGCCCAGACTCGTGACACTTCTTGCACTCTCCGCCCATAAAAAATGCTTTCGTAATCATCTGATATTTTACCTAGACGGAATTTAAAGTCGCCATTTTCAGCGAGCATTCTAGATTCATCAGAGGCATAAACATACCCGTCATAATTGTATACGATTACACCATTTACAATACCCGAAGGTGATTGCAGATCAACAAAACCAATTGGGAAAGGAGTCAATATCTTTTTGAGGATCATTGTTGTCAATTCCTCAACAAATAATTCTCCTGATTTATTAATCTCAAAGATGTAATCTAATGCGGTTTTATAGAACTCAACAAATCTATCAAAATAACGAGGCCAATCTTCATTATCCTTTGCCAATCCGTATGGGTTGAGAGATCTTATAAAGATACTATTAAATTTATTCGCTCTATACGCATCAATAATTTCTTTAGGATAATCTAATGACAATTCTGATGTTGTCATCAAGGCTGACACCTTATATTCACCTATTACCCCTCTTACTTTTTCAATACCAGCAATAACTTTCTGATAGCTATCGGACTTGCCTCTATTAGTATTATGCAACCACTTTGGACCGTCTAATGAAGTAGAAAATACAACATTGTAGTTTGAACAAAAATCCAAAAGATGATTTGGGATATTAACAGAATTTGTGCATATCACGTATGTAACAGACTTATTGGCTTGCTCCCTCTTACTTTCCGAATAGAGAATGCCTTCCTTTATCAATTCAGGAACAAGAGTAGGCTCTCCACCTTGGAACTCCATTGTTAGGTATGGAGAAGGAGACATATACATATAATCTATCGATCTGAATAAATCTTCTTTACTCATATCGACCACACTTTTATCGCACGCTTTACTTGAAGCTTGGCAATATACACAATTCTGATTACACCTTAATGTTACCACAAAAATGTGCAGCGCAGTATAATTATCTAAAAAGCTCTTTCTTGTCGAAAGCCTTACAGATAAATTATCTATCAGTCGAGGAATAGGCTGCTCACTTATTATAAATGAAGCTAGCAAATCTTTATAAAGATTATCAGACGGGATTAATTCCCTATTGACAATTTTAGACACAGTGCCTCTAGGTACAATTTGATAATCTCCAAAATCATTCGTAATTATTTCCTTGCCGTTAGCTATATTATATTTGAATGGCAGTAGATAGTACACTAGTCATTAAAATTAAATTCAACGAAACTGTCACTGTTAGCAAAGGCCTTTGCAAAATATAATTCCCTTAAATTTCTTGTCTCCTCAAGGATTATTTGACGATTTTTATAATCAATAAACTTATCGCTTAAGTCAGACACAAGACTATCCCAGTTGTAACCTAGAATATCATTCTTAAGTCTCAGCTCTATTCTTTGAATATTCTCATCAGTACCTTTGCTACGACAAATAACAAAATCCGAAGTAAGCCAATACAGCGTTTTGCATATTACAGCTTCACAATATATTGAAGTATCGACCTCAATAATCAGCGTATTATTCTCAACCTTCGAGTTAATCATCGTATTTCTTTTTTAAGTAAAATACTATATCTGAGTCTGTTTCACCTGTCCACTCTATACCAACATCTGTTAAGAATGCTTTAAGTGCTGTCTCTAATGTCACATCAAAGGTAGCCTCCCCATTAGATGTAGTACCCTCTATATAGCCTTTCTCAATAAGGAGATTCTTCATCTCTATCACATCGGTACCGGACATACCAACACTCAATGCCCTGTCACCAAATTTTTTGAAATTTTCTGCATAGGCAGTAAGCTTCGTAATAGTTGTTGTACCTGCAATACCATCAGTAGTCAGTCCCATATCCTTCTGGAATCTCTTTACCGCATCAACAACATTCTCGTCATATACTACATAACCAAAATAATTAGTCTTAACCTTTGACTTATCCAAATACTCACACTTAACCAAGTTATCTGTCAATAGTTTTACATCAGCACCATATAGGTCTTTGTTGAGAGTACGTGAACCTAACTCATATGACGAAGAAGAAACATATGAAGAGGAGCTACTACTTGAACTAGTTGTACTTCTTGTAGTAGTTGTTGTTGATGAATAATGCGACGAATGCGAATAGTGACTTGAGCCCGATCTATGGGAACTATGGCTTCTATGTGAACTATGGCTTCTATGACCAGCTATATCATATGTATTGTCACTATTTATTTTAAGCATCAACTTATAACTGAGGTCATTTTTTGCCTCACCTATTGATGCAATGTCCAAGTCCATATCTGAATCATTAAAAGTAACCGTTGGGGCAGCCTCTGCACCATGGGTTCCCGTTATTGCCGCTATAGAAGTAGCTACAATGCCTCTGATCAAATCTTTTAAACTCTTTTTCATATGCCTAAAAATAATATGTAAATGCTGTTCCTACAGCACCTGCTTCCCCATTATACAATGTAGAGCTATTTGTATTACTTTTGTAGTAAGCTTTCCAATCCCAATGTCTTCCTGCAAATCCCATTTGCACAACTACAGCTCGTGAAGGTACTGATAATTGAATTAACTTTTCATCTCCATATTGATAGAAATCGGATTCATTAAAAGGATCGCCAAAATCATAGTCGAATGTTTGTTTGTCTGACAAAAGAACTCCAAATTCATATCCAACACCTAAATAAAATGTATAATTATCTTTCCTAACGGCATTCCAATTAAGTATGACAGGAAATACAAATTGATTGACCTTGCGCTTATAGTCTGCAGAACTATATACATACTCATATTTCCAATAATTATTATAGTCATCGTATGAATAACTGACCCATTTCTTGTATCCAGTATACTGATACTTTATGCCTATGGTAGAATTAAAGAGTGAATTAAATCGGCCAATACGTATAGATAATCCCCAACCAGTAGAGAAACTCTTTAATCCTTCAATAGACCCTTCAATACCAAATGTCACAAAAGGATCTTTCTTAGCATATGATGAACTACGATATTCATAATTGGAACTAGATGATGAGCCATAACTTCTATTAGAAGAATATGAACTTGATGAGTTTGATGTATTAGAAGAACGGTAAGACGACGAAGAAGATGTACTGCTGGATGTTTTCTTTGCCATAACAGACTTCCACTTATTAGCAATGTAATCTTTTGTCATACCTTTTTGGGCATAGGATTCCGCTCTAGTCCGTTCAGAATAACTGGAATTAGGGGTAAACTTATCAGCTAATCTTTTTGCCATATTGTCAGATGCCGTATCATCATACTTGCTTCCAGGATGCTTTGTTCTAAATTGTTCGTATGCTTCAAAGGCATTAGTAGTCTGGGCTGTTTGCCAGTCTGCATCTATTTGTCTATCGGAAATAGTTTTATTGAATTTTTCCAACAATGCTTTTGCTTCCTGGTTGTCTGGGTACTTCTGCAGTACTTTTGTAACCAACTCTATAGCGCCAGTTTCATTGCCACTAAAAAATCTAGCTTCTGCTTGACGTAAAGCAGAAGATATATCCTGTGCACTAGCAGATAGTACAATAACGAATGATAGTATCAATAATGAGAATAACTTTTTCATATTAGAAGAATTTTGGGTTTAATGCGTTAGCGGCATCATTATACTTAATTGACTTGAAACTTGCGTTTAAGGCACTATTGCTATACTTATGTTTGCTCAAGAATAATTGTGCATTTTTAAGCATCTGATAATCTGTATCAAAATCGTCAAAATAAGAATAATTACTTTTGAAATTATTCATCTTTTTACATTTCGGTAGCAGCGTTTTATTAGTATAGGAGGTCATAGATGTGTTTGGCACAGCAGCTAGGCCGTCCTTCAAAGAAGTACAATTATTCCACGGTTGAGTAGAGTACTTTGCACTTTCAGCTATACAATTTTCTACTTGCGATTGTGTGCGACATGCTTGACTCGAGGCTAGTAGTGACTGTATGCTATAATATCCATTTACAGCATTAATCGTGTATTTATGATCCATATATTGAGCAAACTTTTTTAGAGACTGTAACTCTGATTCGTTCCAACTTTTTTGGTTAAAGTATGAGCGTAAAATCAAGTCTGCTTTTATCCCTAATAAAGCATTGTATTCAGAGAAACTTTCTTTTTCTACTGCCTCCATGGAGCCAACAATTGCCAAGTCTGCATAAAGTTCCTTAAGTTGGTTGAAATCTGTTTGCGACCAACTCTGAGACAAACTATCAACTCTGTCTATAAAGTCTTTATGATAGTTATATTGTTCGATGGCATCCTGAGATGTGCCAAGTGACATAAAATGGCTAATCGCTAAATACAGTCCTCCTATAATAGCGACCAGAACCAGTAAAACCTTAAATACTCTCTTCATAGCAACTACTTGAAAAGATTATTTATGAAACTAGTTATCTCAGACCAGTAGAGAACAGAAAGTACACCGACAGCTGCAACAAAGCTTATAATGAGAACAACCATTAACCATTTAACCCACTTCTGATAATCATTATAATCATAATCTCTGACTGGCTTAGGATTCTTTGGTATATCAACTTGATAAACATTATTGAAGTCTAATCTCGCTCTGTACCCACAGAATCTATCAGACTGTGTTAAATCTTTGTATATTTTAGTTGTTTCATCAATTTGCATAAATACCAGGCCGGAACTGATGCTATTGTCAAAATTGAACTGAACTCTTATTTTTAATTTCTTAGGTTCCATCTTAATTTGTATTTGAGAATTAGTCGTTGTTAGATTCACTTCGCCCTCGTATTGATGGTAATGTGGGCACGATGCTATTATAGGCACGACACTCAATGTCTTCAATTCCGCCTCCGTAAATCGTATTAGCTTTCGATTTGACCTATCAGGAATACGCCCGCTAACTGTTAATTCAACAAGGCTTTCATCAATACAAGTATTGTCGGTTGATTTGCGGATGTCAAAGTACCATGTTTTAGTGAAGACTACATCTACTTTTGAAACATCGTTCAAAACAAGTGATGTTCCCTTAATCTGGTAGTATTCACAATTGCGATGAGGCGCCGTGCATGATATTACAGCATTATCAAAACCTTCTTTTCTATATGTAATATTAAAAGAATCTTGAGCATTGATGAATCTACAATTTGCTTGAGCATCTTGAGTATCATAGATATTATAATACTTGCACAATGGTGAAGTGATATGCTGGATAGCAATATTATTTTTTGCATTACCATCTTTTGCTAAAATTATCTTATCATATGAAGCATATCCCTCTTGAGCGATAAATGTCAAGATGTCAATAAGCTCTTCCTCATTTGCAAATACTTTGTATCCGTATGTAGGTTCGGATATCGTCGTATTCTTATTAATTTTAGAAGGAATACATTTCGATGAAGTATATACCGCAATGTCATTTATTACTTCTTCTACGGATTCATTGCTATAATCTCCACTTACTATGAGTTTACGAGAAAGCTTATTTAATACCTCATAAATGTCCTTACCGTCACAAATATGATTTCTCTCCACAAAGAAAGTAACCATAGCCATTCCGCCTCTGGAATCTCGACTATTTCGTGTGATGTAAGAGAAGTAATTACCATACTCGTTGCCCCATATAACATAGCAATCTGCTCCAGCCTTACATAATTTACCATGTAATGATCGAGGGTCTGATATTGACTTTGCCCAAGCAGTAGCTTCCGTGAAACTATACTGATTTAATAATTTTGATGGATATGTAAACTCGTGTTTAGTATCATCATCAAACTGTCCGTACAAATCTACTTTTATATACTGTTTCATAGCTTATCCTTTTAAAAAATCCCACAAGCTACGCCCAGTGCTATCGCTTTTCTTGCAGATATTGTCTAAAACTAACTTCGCGTACTTGCCGTTAAACTCACAAAGCTGTTTTGCAACCACATTGCCTACAGAGAAAGGAATAACTTTTAGGTCTCTAACTCCGCAACTTTTACTAATCTCTTTCAAAGTTTCCCAGAAACCATTAAAGTACTTTTCTACATATCTTTGTGCTTCAACTGCCTGATCCTTATATTCACAAGGAATCATATCACTCTTGGTTACTAAAACATATATACCATTAACAGAATTGCTGATAATCCTTAAATCGTTAAGGTAGTTTAAACATCTATCCAAGTAGTCACTCATATTAAGATTTGAGTTGTCATCCCAAATTCTATTATGGCCATTATATTCAATCACGAAGAACATTATTTTTTTATTTCTTTTATCTTTCAAATAGTTAAATGTAGTATTTAGTATTCGCTGACGATCTTCATCCAGTTCGAAATTTTGACTACTAAAATAGATACACTTGAATATCTCACCGGCAAGATCAATGAGTGTAATTGGATGTTTCCTGTTATTATCATCCTTTATATCAACATTCATATCATATATGCAAGCGTTAGATGTACTATTAGGCAATCTGCTAATTCCCAATGGATTAAAAATATTTTTCAATCCATCCATATATTCCAGTGCTCCTCCTCTTTTAATAAGTTTGCCTTTAGTATATGCACTACTTAAAACTGCTCCTAATGTACATGTTTTTCCAGAGGCAGGAGTGCCCCAAAAATATACTTCAGTTTTCCCCTTCTGCAATTGTTGAGAAGAAGTGTATATTGGTAAATCTGGTGGCCTTTGATAAGACATAATTTCATTGGCCCAGTCAGTACCAACAATACTAATTAGTTCGTCAAGAGTAATGACATTGTTATTAATTGCTGTCTGAATATCCTCGGCGCTAATGTAATTTTTATCACTTGAAATACCATTGATTAGGGTGTCGTGCTCTCTTCTACTACTAATTATATTTTGAGCCTCAGAGACCTTTTTTCCATTGGGGTGCTTGGAGATGTAATCTCTATATGCATTTGTAGTGTTCACGGAGCATGCGAACTCCCAATCGGTTTGATCGCTAAAGCCAACAAGGATTTCAGTAATTTCCTTAGTATGTTTACTGGGAAAACTATCTCTATATTTAATATATGCCTCTTGGGTATTGATTCGGCATGTGTTCAACCAGTCTATATCCTTGAGAAAGAGGTTCGCATCATAGATATGTTCTCCGTCAGGATAAATGGCAATATATGCGTTCAATGACTCTTCTGTTGGAGCGATTGAAAGCTCATCCCACCAACTTTCCTCCAAATCTTCAAGTGCTTGCTTGCAATTGTCAGCGTATTTACCATCAGGAAAAACTCTTAAATATTCATGATAAGCCTGAGGGGTATGAGACTTCGAAGCTCGTGTCCAAATAATATTCTCATTGGAAACAATCTCTTTGTTAATTTCGTCTTCACGCTCGGATGACAAGCCTTTGGCTCTAAGTTCATCCATAGTTATAACTCCATCTCTCAAATATTTTACAATATTTTTGATCGGTATTACATTACAACGACTTAATATTTTTTCTTTTTTCTCTTCCATCTATGTTAATCTTCTTCAGGCATTTCTACAATGTAGTTATTATCATCACCAATTGCGGCTATATCCTTTGAAGTCACAATCCAAGGTAACAAGATTATGGCGCAGCATACAATAGCTAGCAAAATGGCTATAAATGAAGGTGGAACAATTGTTGTGCACAACAATTGTAATTTATTAGCATTTTTATTGAACGATTCGTCCTCAAACTTTGGATAACTACTTTCTTGACTGTATTGCTTCTGGCTCAATTCTCCATAGTTAATAAGCCAAGAGTTAACTGAAAATGTTACATCCTGAATATTTTTAGGGAAATTTATATTCCATATAGTTGTTGTACTTTCTGAAAGCCAAACAGTTCTTTTTTCGCTTAATGCATCTATATTATCCCCTAATAAAAAGTCTTTCAATCGGCTCGCATATTTTTCAGATATCGAAGCTTGGGACAAACCTAGTGACAATGGCTTTGCAACCATATCAATGTAACCTTTTGTTCCAACTTTAAGTCCATTAATTTTCGTCTTATAACTTTGGCATCGTTGATCTACATAGTCCCGATATTTTGCATCTAACTCACGTGCGTCATCGATGGTTTCTGAATAGAGCTCCACGATCGCCTCCTTCTCTTTAATCATGCGCGTAAAGTGAGTAAAGAAGACTGACAAAGTTAAAAGAAAAACTAGTATAATAAGTCCTATGGAAATTTGACCTATAATACCTAGTCTAAGCCACCTTGTAGCTTTAACTTTACACATAATATTAAGCAAAAAGACAATAATACCAGTAAATGCCAATGCTATGAGAATAGATAGCTCCAACGAGCATAATTGACTATATATAAGCCCCATAAAGCTTATATATGTATATGTTAGCAGTGCCAGTGTCGCAAAGACCCAAGCAAAATTAAATTTAGATCTAGACATATTCAGAATCACTTTGTTTATTATTATTCTCTGATTGATTCTCAGGCAACATTTGTTCTAGCTCGTCAATTCTTCTTTCATATTCTTGAATTAGAGCTCGTATTGCCTCATAATCATCAGTTGTCTGTGGTGTTTCTTTAGGTGTCTCTTGCTTGGGAGTATGTACAACCTTTGGAATAGGTCGATTTACAACAGGAACATTGTTTCGTGCACCACATCCTCTAAACAACGAAGACAACGGCATAATGAGAAGACTCATTAATAATAGTCCCACAATCCAACTTAGGCATCCAGAGAACCAACCTCCTCCAATACCAAATCCACTAAAAAGGTTTCTAAACCATCCCAATAGACCTCCATTAAATAAGTTGCCCCAGAATCCCTTACCATTTTTTTTGTATTGAGCCTTAAAGACTTTGTCGTCATTGATCGGAGAATTAATATCTTTATCCCAACCTACAAAGTCATAACCTCTTTTAGGCTTAACCTCAGGCACCTGCATCGGAGGCACAGGCTCTCCATTTTTTGCTCTTATTGTGTCAACACCCTTAATCTTGCCGTGATCACCACCATCAAATCTCACATTACTAAACTCAGGCTGCACAGTATCTGGCCCAACAGTATCGTTTGTTGGTACTACTTCATCATTAACAGGAGGCACTGGAATCGGAGTACATATAGCAATAAAATTAATATCTGACACTACCTTTTTATTATGTGGAGCATCTGGCTCCCAAGATGAGAACTCAAAGCCATCCTCAGGGATAATATTGGGGATATCTTTACTACCGTTAATGACATGTCCATGACGACGCTTTATAGTGCCCTTAATACCAGACATTATACCATTTCCCCTAACCTGATAGTTTATGGTATACACTCTTTTGTCATCAATAGCTGTTCTAATAGAAGTGGTAGGATTTTTTCCATCTATTAGTCTTAATCCCCATACACCAAAGATAATTTGGCCATTATCGCAGTATACCAAATCATCAATATAATCAGAAGATAAGTACTTTGTTAGGCACTTAAAATATTTCTGATCATATTCAGGCAATTCTGCTGTGGTCCTATTAAGGTGCTGGATGATTAACTCCTTCTGTTTTGAATATTCATCACCTTCTGTTGTTCCTTTCAATTCGGACAACTTTATTGCATTCTGGAAGTTTGCTGGTACATACCAGTCAATCATACCATTTGTCGCATTGAAAACGGGCTGAGCAAATAGATTATGATACTTTCTGTCAATTATATGCTTCTTAATGGTATTGTCAAATTCTATATATCTTTCATAGAAGGGCACACCGTTGATTTTTTCAACGGCAACACCATTCATATCAATCGAACAGAGTTTTACCTTATCTCTAACAAAACTCATATAATTATGAATTTACAATGTTTAAAATATCTCCCAATGTTTTATTAGCCTCAGCATCATAGTTGGGTAAATCACAAGCTAAAACATATCCTATTTTCAGTTGCTCCTCCCATTTCCAGACACTGTTGTACTGGGGGAATTTGTTCAAGAAAGCCTTATCGTCAGAATTAAAGCTTGGATGTTCCAATATCTCCTTTTGGCGACTAATATGGGATACCAACATTACACCTTCATTTTGAGGAGATTCTATGTACTCCTCGTTTATGCGCAAACTGAACTTCTCATCTATATCGCCAATGGATGTTTTGACTTCATCTGTTAGGAATTCATATCCAAACGAAGAGGTCATCTTATTGAACATTACTGATAGATAGTCAGATAATACACCTACGGCCCACTCATTCCCAAAACAATTTATATAGTATTCTACTTTGTTTATTAATTGCTTTCTAACTTCAAGCTGAAGGTATAATCTATACAATGTTGATACAATAGTAGAAATGCTATCAACCTTATCTTTCAATGCATTTACCCCATAATGAGACAAGACCTCGTTATACCAATACTCTTCAACGCACATTACAATACTTTCCGCAGTTCCAATATGCATTTGCCTACTCGATAAGAGTTTAGCCATATCGACATTCATCTCCATCAACATGTACTTACACTTTTCAATATTTTCAGAGCCAGTGTATTCACACAACAATATCTCATTTTCTTTTCTTGAGTTATCAGTACTCAATCCAGCAGCAATAAAGACCTGAGACTCAATATTAGTCATTTTAACATGGACCTTATTGTTTATGAGAATAGTATGTAATAGTTCTCTTAATTCAGTCTCATTCAGCATCAGACGGTCCATAAAAGTACCGAAGAATGACGGATCTTTTCCAATCTGGATATCAATCTGCATATTAGCTCGACGAGACTGTTTTTTGGCTTTCTGTACTTCTTCGTCTTTATTATCACTATGATAATAAACTTGAAGAGTCGACTTCAATTTATTCAATAAGCCTCTAATATCCGAATTGAATTTGCTAGTACGTGCATTATTCAGATTTGGTGCAATAGTATTTAGTGCATCAATTATTCTACTCGTACCATCATTATTCATTGTCGCTGCGCTGTCCCATGCTTTTTCAGGTGAGTCAAAGTGTGTTTTAACAAATTGACATGAACAAAAGGAACTTTTTAGATCATTTATGAATGTCGGATATGCAGGTGGTGCAATTAGCGAAAGCTCTGGAGATTTACCCTCTAGGCC
Organism: Alistipes sp.; assembly: GCA_014796635.1. GTDB lineage: Bacteria > Bacteroidota > Bacteroidia > Bacteroidales > Rikenellaceae > Alistipes. The sequence continues at coordinate 234,724 of JAAVIK010000001.1, read as the reverse complement.
AGGATGATATCCAGAATATATTTCCTTAGAAAACTTATAATCTCTAAGCATATATATATTCTTGAAGCAACTACCATTTGCCCAGTTGTTAAACCAATGGCTATTTGCTTCATCCGACAAAGACTTCAATACCTCACCTTCAAGAACAGTAGTAAAGCGTCGTCTCCATCTCTCTTCCAAATCCGATTTTCCCTTAACTTCATCGTGGTAAACAAGATCCTTATTGAACCAAGTACTTACAATGAAAAGAGGAGAGATTATAGACTGCTCAATAAATGAGCCTCTTCTTTCGGAACTCTCACCGACATTGTTTGTTATCCAACTATTGAGCACAAAACTCATTGTACTTTCTGCCGACTGATTATTGTTATGGCAGAACATTAATGAGTTAATACGCTTAGCAGTAGAATATTTGTTAAACAAATAAGTAACCTTTCCTCGACGATATACAGTCGAAAGATTTTCTCCATCTGCTAATTTTGTCGCTTTGATCTTTTCAGGTCTTCTTGCTCCAGGAAAATCTAAGATATCAAGATGCTTTAAAAATGGATGCTCTTCTTCTATGGCTGTAGGTAGTACAAAGTATAATTCAGCGGTCAATGCACTCAGAAATGATTTTTTCATTGTGATTTGATTGCCATTTGCTACCATAACTTCAGAATCCTTAATGTATTCCACGGGAACATTCTCTGGTTCGCAATACATTTCGTTAAGGCGAGCAACATCCAAAATGGTACCGTGTTTACGGAGTACAGACTTAAATGGGATATAAACAAATCTTGAATACTGAAGTTTTTTGTATTCTGATACTATATCCTTAAAAGATCTGGTTATATCTATATTCTTATCCCAAAGCATTTCAATCATCTCGAAGGTTTGCTCCTCAGAAAGTCGATTGATGTTATGAATCAAGAATGGGAAAAGTTCTGAATCAGTAATATTGAGGATAGATCTATTATATGAGGATAAAGACTTCAGATATTCTTGAATATCTAAAATATCATCTTCACTCAATAGACTATTCTTGCCTTGCTTTCCTAGTGACAATGATTTTACAGCATCATTTATGGCACTTGTTCTAAGAACTTGACTAAAGTCGTAGTCAACGATTTGCGTATAATAAGCTTCACACAAAATTAGGATTATATCGACTACTGACAAAAGACGAATTTTTACATACCCCTTAGGCGTTTGACTATCTGCCTTGATTGTAAATCTAGTAACAACACCAGTGGCCTCAACAGTTGCATTAGGGGCACTCGGATTAATTTCGTTTATGAAATTATACTTTTCTCCAGTTGATGAGTCAGTAACACAAAAAGCCTCTCCTGGTTTTGAGAGCATTGCGCTAACCAAGTATGATTTACCCATCTGGCTCTCACCAAATGCAGCTGTAGAACATTGCTCCTCTACCGCGAACTTAATCTTATTTAGCTCACGTCGTATATTGATGAGATCCTGCTTATACTGAAGTTGTTCAGCTTCAGGAACATTTGCAGTCCAATTAAGAGCTTGCTCAATCGCTTGCAGGTTTTTATCTATAACTGTATTCATATTACTAACTCTATCCGCGGTTAACATTTGACACTGTGTTGATATTAAACTCACCAGAGTCTAACCAATAGCACTCAGGATCATTTAGGCTCTGAATCTCTAACTTGAAATTGCGGATATTTATATCCTCACCATTGTCACCTTTAACACTATCTATGACAATTATCTCCTTATTCTCCTTATAGTTTTCTCTTGTAAGTGATAATGTTAGCGGGCACTTCGAAAGAATCTTATCTATTTCTTCTTGAAGTCCAACTTGTATCTCTTGCGAATTTAACTCGACGGAGTTTTCCTCATATTGCTTCCTGATTCTCGCTTTGATGCCTCTCTCGTCAATGTCAAATACATAGAACGGTCTCAATGGATAATTTTCTATATCAAATTGCTTCGTACCTATGTACACTGGGAACGATTCAATAATCAATGAACCATTATTAACATCAGGTGAGATAAACCAATCTGCATTTTTTCTGTTTTTAGACATCTTTGCATAATACTCCGTAGTTGGTTTAATTCTATTGCCTAGTTCGCAGAGGTCTAACAAGAATCCATTATAGCCACCAGCGTGAGATGCCTTATATGCAATCATTGCACCTACAGGTACTATAGATTTGGAGTCACTCAAATAACCATTTCTATCTGCAAATGGATACCAGTGACCTATGCAGAATTTATTCAAAGAAATGAGTCGATCCGGAGTTACCGCAAAATATTTTAGGAAAATGTCTCTAATAACTGTTAGTGATGTCGGTCTGCCCGACAACAAAACAATATCACACTTGTAAGCATACATAATTACAGCGAGGTGCTCCAATAGGTTATCCATCGCATATTCAATATGCTTACACATTACAGCAGAATCAAAAGTCCATCGAATAGACTTTAAATCTATTCCCATCTTTTCATTAAATGCATCTATGACAACTTGACTAGGTGACTGTTTAGCAAAAATCTCATCATATGAAATCTCTCTAAACTGCTCACCATCACTTAACAAGTTTAAGAAATAGCACATTATAGGAACAGAGACTTGAGCATTAAAATCTCTTCTAACCATTCTGTCTTTAAATGACAAACAGTTATGATCGGCACCAAAGAAATCGAATAATTTGGAGTATATTTGAGAAACTTCCAAGCCAAGTTTTGACAACTCCTTTTGGAGTATACCATCTTGACCTTCAAGAAGTATATTGTTAATTAATACCCTAAGCATATCATCACCTGCGTAATCAAAACTATCCCAAAATATTGGAGTTGGTTTTAATTGCGAAGGTTTAAACTCATTGTACTCGTATGAACAAATAGTTACATCTGATGTTCCTGCTCCAATATCTAACGAACCAATTGTAAGATTTGTAGTGGAACCTTTCTCTGTCTTTATTTTTTTGCCGTATATATCAAAAAACTCTTTGGTTAAGTTTTTATACCGTTCAGTTAAAACGCTGTATAGATAAACAAACTGTGAACATGTTGCTTCATCAAAGATCCAAGGCGTATTGTCATTTAAATCTTTGGTTAATTTGGGCTCGATAGATATCTCTAATGGAATACGGCTTGAATCGATATTGTTATAAAATTTATTTATAACAAAAATTGCATCTTCTAGGCTCGCATGCAATGACAACTGCTCGAACTTAGACATTGCCGTCGGACAAGTCAAAATAATCTTATTGATTCTTCGAGGGGTATTTAGTCTACCGTTGTATTCTCGATAATCGTGACTATTTACTTGTGCTGAAGCTTGTGCCAAAATCTCTAAGAAGGCAAATGTCATAAGAGACTTTCTTGAATAATTAGCACCAGCACCTAACCCTTCCTTATCAATTGTTCCGTCATAATTGAAATAGTTGGATATCCCTTTTAGAATTGGGGGCCGATCTTGATTGTTTTCAAGATTTATAAAACGCCATTCTTCTTGTCGAGGGTTATAGTCCCACAAATATCTTTTAGGGCTAGAATATGTAGATAACGTTTGTTTAGCAAAAGATATATTAGTAGCTTCGTGTGAAAGATACTCTGCTTCATTTCCTAGTCTAACAATGCTAGGCCAAGTAAATTGAGTACTTCCTTCCATATTTCCTCCAAATTCGACCTTACTGAAAGCAAGTCGCATATTGAAGGAATCTTCTACTCGGTTCAACTTGCCATTACTTAATAATGGTTTAGAGAAGTTTTGCAATTTCAAAGACGCAACTTTTGTGAAATCTGAATTTTCAAACAAAATAGCAGATGTTCTAGAGTTGCCAATGTCAATAATCATTTCAACATTGATTTCCTCTCGCCCTCGCTCTTTTATAAGCTTTATGTTAGGAAGATTAGCAGTTCTAACCAAATAGCTTATTAGTAAATAATATGAAGCCAAGAATGAATACTTGTATGGCTGCTGTGGCGGAATCTTATTGATATCATCAGTGTTATAAACCAATTTCATCAAATAGAGTCTGATCCAATCATTCTTTCCTGAACAATAGTCAATTAGCTTGTCTGTATTGCCGCAAAGACCAAAAAGCTTTTCATTTTCAAAAGAGAATGAAGGACTTTCATTGTATTCATCATTGCCATCATAAGTGGCATGTGTATCAAAAGCGACCAATAAATTAGCTTTAATTATACTGTTTGTCTGAGAAATAGGCACAATTTTGAAACGACACCAATTATACGGACCTAACTTAAAATTTCCAGTTTGAGATATCTCATAGTACGGGGCCGGCAACCAACAATTAAGATACTTATCTAGAATGCAACTATTCTTGTCGTCAATTCGCATCCTAAAAAGCCCTTCACCATCGGTAATGTCCCCCTTATGTATTAAGCGTACTTCAGGATTTGCAGTAATAACATTAGGCTCAACCAATAAATTTCCTGCATGGTCAATAAAACCATACTTCAGTAGGTCTGACATACGAACGAATTCACTCTGTTGCTTGATTTCGTATGCATATTCAAGCACTTGCTCTACTTGCTCTTCATCAAACCATTCGTAGAAGACTTGCTTAAAACCATCATTCAAATCTATTTCGATTTCTTTCGAATAAAATTGAATGCCTGAATTGGCGATTAGTGAGTAATTCATATTTGGGGTTTATTTTACTGCATTTAATATCAAATCTCTTTCTAGGAGATAATAATCCAATATGCGAAGTTAATTGTTTTATTTCATTTTAAGGCATTTTAAACCTATAAAAAACATCTCAATAGCACTATCAGCTATGAACGTAAACAACATTCGGAATAATAGAGACAAAGCACCGCAGCACGTTTGCCATCCTGTTAGGTACGCAAGGACGGAACATTCCAGCGGTTGTGCAAGGTAAGTGTAGATGCTAGGTGGGAATAAATCGGCATCAAGGTAGCCGTAAATCCCGCCTTGTGGAATCCCGAAACGGGACGTGCCGACGGCAGAAGCGAGAACGCCCTTACAATGAATCGTGCCATAGATGACCTTGACAAGCAAATCCGGGGTCATTAGGAGCGTTCCCCCTTTTTGCAATGTTGTCGGTCTGCATAATCTTATTTTTTAGTTAGTCCAGCTTATGTAAACTCCGGTTTCTCTATGTCAAGTACCCGTATCTATGTTACGGATTATGAAATGATAAGATTTAAGGCAGATTCCGACCTAAACTGACTGTTTTTCCGGAATAAATGTTACTTTTGTACCCAGTAAAAGAATTATTTGAAAGCATGATAAACATGGTGTTCCGCAGAGATTTACTAATTCTTATCCATTGTCCACACCTCATGCGGATTCTTTTTAATCTGTTTACGGTCAAATAAATAACGTCGAACTGTATCAAAGATACGAATAAGCAAGCTCGCTTGCATTTTGCCGAGCGGGAGTATTTTCGACGAAGTCAAAGGTCTATCTTCTCAATGCCCGGACCGCTTCGCCGCCGAGGGCGAGGAGCGAAGTGGCGCCGACGACGATCGCCCATTCTTGCCACGATAGGGGTACGGTGCGGAAAACTTCGCCGCCCAGCTCGACGATCGCCGCCTGTCCGATGCCGATCACGGCGAGGATAAGCAGAAACTCGCGGCAGCCCTTCCACGAAGCGAAGACCGAACGCCGGGTCTCGAAACCTTTGGCGTTGAACATGTTCCAGAACTGCATGAAGACGAAGCACGAGAAGAAAAGGGTGAGTTGCCGGATCGACGGTTCGCCGCCGCCGAGGGACCAATGTGCGAGCAGTCCGAGCAGCACGGCGACCATGATGCCGCCGCAGACGAAGATCGTGCGGGCCATGGCGGGCGTGATGATGAACTCGTCGCGCGGCCGGGGCCGGTCGCCCATGACGCCGGGGTCGGGCGGCAGCGAAGCCATGGCCATGGCGGCGAGGGTGTCCATGATGATGTTGACCCACAGAATCTGCACGACGGTGAGGGGCAGCTCGGTGCCGAAAAGCGCGCCGGCGAAGCAGATGACGATGGCGGCGAAGTTGATGGTGAGCTGGAACAGCACGAAGCGCTGGATGTTGCGGTAGAGCGAGCGGCCCCACAGAACGGCAGTGGCGATGGACGAAAACGAATCGTTGAGCAGCGTGATGTCCGACGCTTCCTTGGCCACGGAAGTGCCCGAACCCATGGAGAGCCCGACGTGGGCGAAATTGAGCGCTGGGGCGTCGTTGGTGCCGTCGCCCGTGACGGCGACGACTTCGCCGCACTGCTGCAGAAGCCGCACCAAGCGCTGCTTGTCGAGGGGGCGGGCGCGGGAAAGGATTTTCAGCTCCTGTATGCGGCCGAGGAGCTCTTCGTCGCTGGCGGCGGCGAACTCGGTTCCGGTCATACGGTTGCGATCACCGTCCGCGGCGTCGTTCCACAGCCCGATCTGGCGGGCGATTTCGCAGGCGGTAGCCGATGTGTCGCCCGTCACGATCTTGATAGCGATGCCGGCTTGCAGACAGCGCTGTACGGCCTCCGGAACCTCCTCGCGGACAGGATCGGCGATGGCGGCAATGCCCGAAAAGGACAATCCGCCCCGGGCAATGGCTTCCTCGCAGGTGACGGCGTCGGTCTCGGCCCAGGCAATGGCGAGCGTACGCATGGCGCGGTTCTGAAAGCCGGCCAGCTGTCCGGCGATGCGCTCCTCGGCTTCGTCGGCCGCACAGAGAGCCCGTACGATTTCGGGAGCCCCTTTGACGCAGAGCAGCCGGCGGCCGGAGATGCCGCTGCGGATGACGGTGGCCATGTATTTGCGCTCGGTGGAGAAGGTGAGCCGGTCGACGATCTGCGCGCCGCGGCGCAGGGATTCGTAGTCGAAGCCCCGGCTGCGGAGCCATACGAGCAGGGCCCCTTCGGTGGGGTTGCCGAGAATCTGTCCGTCGGTGTCGAGGAATGCGGTGGAGTTGGCCGCGACGATCTCGGCAAAATCGGGGGCGGGCAGGGCATCGTACCGCACCAGCTCCTGCACCTGCATGCGGTTCTGCGTCAGCGTGCCGGTCTTGTCGGTGCAGATGACCGTGACGGCGCCCATCGTTTCGCAGGCGTGCATCCTGCGCACCAGATTATTGGTTCGCAGCATGCGGCGCATGGACATGGCCAGCGACAGAGTGATGCTCATGGGCAGCCCCTCGGGTACGGCCATGACGATGATAGCGACGGAGATCATGAAGAAGCGGAGCACCTGCTGCGAGACGGCGAGCCAGTGCTGCCCGGCCAAAGCGCCGGAGAAGAAAGCCTTGCCGAGCAGAATGCAGAAGATAGCGACGGCGAGCGCGATGCCGGCGCGGCCGATCCACTGCGAGAGACGCGCGAGCTGCCGGTCGAGGGGCGTGGGTTCGTCGCATACCGCGGTGGCCTGCTCGGTGACGCGTCCGGCTTCGGTGCGGTCTCCGACGGCCGTGACGACGAAGCGGCCGTAACCGTCGGCGACGGTGGTGCCCCGCAGTACGCGGTCGGAGGGGTAGGTGGCCTCGGGATCGAAAAGGGCGGGGTCGGTCGTCTTGTCGGCTTCGGGTTCGCCGGTGAGCGTGGATTCGTTGACCTTGAGCGAGACGGCTTCGATCAATCGGCCGTCGGCGGGCACGGTTTCGCCGCTCTCGATGACGACGATATCGCCGACGACGACCTCGCACCGGGGAATCCGCTGCATGGCTCCGTCGCGCAGGACGGTGACGGGGATGTCGTCGTCGACCTTGTTGAGCCTGCGGAACCGCCGCTGGGCGTCCCACTCGAAGACGAAGCCGACGCAGGTGGCGAGGACGATCGCGCAGAGGATGCCGACCGATTCGGTGAAGTCGTGGCGGATGCACCCGATCAGGAGCGACAGGCCGGCGGCGGCGAGCAGCACCTTGATGACAGGGTCGCGGAACTTGTCGAACAGCAGGGTCCACGGCGACTGCTCGCGGGGCGGCGCGATGACATTGGCTCCGTGCCGGCGGCGGCTCTCGAGGACCTGGGGGCCGGACAGCCCGGCGGGATCGGACGGAATCATGGGCGGATCACTTTTTCTCCAGCGGGAACTGCCGCGACGACGCATCGAGCCGCACGGCGATGAAGAGCAGAATGGTGAACGCAATNAGCGACGANCCGCCGTAGCTGATNTANGGCAGNGGNATNCCCATNACGGGCATNAGNCCGATNGTCATGCCNACGTTCACCAGCACATGGAAAAGCAGAATGGATGCCACGCAGTAACAATAGATGCGNCCGAAAGGCTCCTGCTGGTACTCGCCCATGCGCATCAACCTNAGAATCAGCAGACAGAGCAGCACGAGGACGAATGCGGCGCCGAGGAATCCCCACTCCTCGCCGATGGTGCAGAAGATGAAGTCGGTGTGCCGCTCGGGCACGAAGCCGTACTTGATCTGCGTGCCCTGCAGGAAGCCCTTGCCGGTCCAGCCGCCGGAGCCGATGGCGATTTTGGACTGGTTGACGTTGTAGTCGATGCCGCGGGGGTCGCTGATGATGCCTAAGAAACTGAGGATGCGGTCGCGCTGGTGCTGNCTGAGAACCGAATCGAAGATGTAGTCGGTCGTGGGCAGGAANATCATGGCGCCGATGAACAGGGCGACGGGCAGGAAGATGCTGCGCAGGTTGGCCCGGTAGGCGTAGGCGGCGATGACGCCGAACGACAGGAGCGTGACGGTAAGCAGCGCTGCGTAGAACGAGACGGCGCCGGGCGCNATGAAGTGGAAAATCCAGAAGACGAGTTGGCTGACGAGGGCCAAGGCTGCGAGGTAGACGATGCGCGAACGCCACTCGCCGCTCATCAGCGCCTCGGCGAGGGTGCAGATGACGATCAGCAGCACCAGCANCGTNGTNGGCGANAGCAGGAACGACGAGATGAAAAGCCCGGCGATCGAGAGGATAGGGATGCAGAGCCACTTGTTGAGCCCCTCGCGGTAGAGAACGAAAAGGAACGANCAGAGGACGATGCCCGATCCGGTGTCGTTCTGCAGGATGATGATGAAAAGCGGCGTGCAGATGACGGCGCCGACCTTGAAGAGGTCGTTGGGCTGCGAGATGGAGAACGAATAGGAGCTCATGACGCGCGCGAGGGCGAGTGCCGTGGCGATCTTGACGAACTCGACGGGCTGGACGCGGAACGACCCGAACTCGAACCAAGCCTTGGCNCCGTTGACCTCCTTGCCGAACATCAAAGCGCCGATGAGGACGATCAGNCCGGCGAAGTAGGCGGGGTAAGCGAGCATGTGGATCAGCCGCTTGTCGAGAAGCAGAACGACGATGGCGGCGATCCATGCGATGCCGATCCAGACGATCTGCTTCATGTAGAAGTGCGAGAGCGCNAACGGACTGAGCGAATTTTCGTTATACGAAGCCGCGAGGATGGAGAAAGCGCCGACGGCNACGATGACGGCGTACAGGAGGACGGTCCAGATGTCGACCCATCCGAAGATATTGCGGAGACGCTCACCGATCATAGGAGGGATAGTAGATGTTCATGTTTTTGATGTACTCGAACAGCTCGGGCCGCCGGATCGTGTCGGTGAGGTAGAACTCCTCCAAGAGAGAGGCGATAGGCAGTGCGGCGGAGGCGCCGAAACCGCCGTTCTCGACGTAGACGGAGATGGCGATCTTGGGGTTGTTGCGCGGGGCGAACGAGAGGAACGTGGAGTGGTCCTTGCCGTGGGGGTTCTGGGCCGTGCCGGTCTTGCCGCAGACGTCCCACCCTTCCAAATAGGCGTCGGTCGAGGTGCCGGCGACGTTGACGCCCCGCCACATACCCTCGACGATGGGCTCGAAGTGCTTGGGCTCGACCATCGTGTAATGCCGCTTGTAGAAACGTTTGTCGAGCGAATCGCGTCCCTCGATCTGTTTGATGATGTGGGGAATGTAGTAATACCCGCGGTTGGCGACGATGGCGGCGAGGTTGGCGAGCTGCAGGGGCGTGCAGCCCAGCTCGCCCTGCCCGATGGAGAGGGAGAGCAGGGTCAGCGAGTTCCAGGAGCGGCGGTAGCGCCGGTCGTAGAAGTTGCAGTCGGGGACGTAGCCGCTGCCCTCGTCGAGGAAGTCGGACCCGAGCTTGCGGCCGAAGCCGAAGCTGTGGACGTATTTTTTCCATACCTCGAATCCCTCGCGGGGTCCGTCGTAACGGGGATTGTCGAGGATGTCGCGGAAGACGTAGCAGAAGTAGGCGTTGCACGACGTGGCGACGGCGTAACGCAGGTCGAGCGGCGAGGAGTGGGAGTGGCAGGCCATGCGCTGGCGCCCGGCCTGATAGCCCATGTTGCAGACGTGGAGATCGGAGGGCCGCAGGACGCCCTCCTGCAATCCGATGAGCCCCTGCACGATCTTGAACGTGGAGCCCGGGGGNTATTTGGCCTTGACGGCGCGGTTGAACAGCGGCCGCCGTTTGTTGCGCAGCATGCGCATGTAGTTGTTGCCGCGCCCGCGTCCCACNAGCTCGTCGGGGTCGTAGGTCGGCGAGGAGACCATCATGAGAATTTCGCCCGTAGANGGNTCGATNGCGACGGCGGCNCCGACCTTGCCGCGCATGAGNTCCTCGCCCAAGAGCTGCAGGCGGGTGTCNATGGTGCTGACGAGGTTGCGCCCGGGCTTGGGCAGCGAATCGTAACGCCCGTCGAGGTAGGAGCCCTTGACCTCGCCGTGGGTGTCGACCTCTTGGATCTTGACCCCCTTGTCGCCGCGCATGACCGTTTCGTAAGCCGACTCGACGCCGGTCATGCCGACGTAGTCGCCGGCTTGGTAATAGGGATGTTTCTTGAGGTATTCGGCNGTGACTTCGGAGACGAAGCCCANNAGGTTGCCGCCGACCTTGCGGGGATAGCGCCGCACGGTGCGGTAGACCATGTAGAAGCCCCGGAAGTTGCATTCGTCGAAGCGCAGCTTGTCCTCTTTGGCGATGTAGCTGGAGACGAGCCGCGGAGCGCGCGGCCGCATCCGGGCATTGGCCAGCTCGCGCGTGAGNTTCTCGACGGGAAGCCCCAGCACCTCGCACAGCCGGGTGGTGTCGAATCCGCGTTTGTCGAGCTCGCGGTAGATGACCATNAGGTCGTAGCACTCGCGGCTCTGGACGAGAAACTCGCCGTTGCGGTCGAGGACCTCGCCGCGCGAGGGGTACTGCACNACNTAGCGCAGGACGTTGGCCTTGGCCAGCTCCTCGTANCGCGGGTCGACGAGCTGCAGCCACGCCAACCGCCCGATCAAGAGNCCGAAGACGAGGATGACGAGGCCCTGCAGCAGCCGGCGCCGGGCGAAACCGTCGACGGGCCCGTTCATAGGCGGGCGACGAATTTAGCGGTGAAAATCCGGCCGANNAGCCATACGGCCGTGACCGTGACGGAAGTGCTGGCGATGATCCGCACGATGGTCCGGAGCATATGGCTCCAGGAGAGCGTCTCGAACGAGAAGAAGACGGTGTGGTGGACGAGGACGAGGACGACCAGGTAATTGAGGAAGACGTGGTGCCCCAGCCGTTCGGGCGAGGGGATGCCGCCGTCGCGCAGGTCGTCGCGGCTGTAGAATGCGTCGAGGACGTAGGGTCTCAGAAACGCCATCAGCACGCAGGCCATGGTGTTGATGCCGGCCGTACCCATGAGCATGTCCATGACTACTCCCATGGCCACCCCGGCGAAAAGCAGCAGCACGGCGGGCGTGTCGACGGGCAGGAGCAGGATGAACGCGATGTAGATCAACGGGTTGAGGTAGATACTGACCGAGAGGTTGTCGAAGAGGAAAATCTGCAACAACACGGTGACCAGAAAAAGCAGCGTATAGGTGACAATGCGATACATATATAAAAACTACTCGTTGCGCAGCCGCTCGTCGGTCTCCTGCCGGGCCTGCAGATCGAGGATGACGTTGGCGTCGCGGTTCTCGACCAGCACGACGTCGGTCAGCCGGGCGAAGTCGGAGGCGAGCCGCAGGCGCACGGTATAGGAGGTGCGGTTTTCGTTCATGGAGGCGCTTTCGACCCACCCGATGAGGACGTTCTCGGGGAAGAACTGCGAGAAGCCGGTGGTGACGACTTTCTGTCCGCGCTTGGGCTGCGCATACTTGGAGAGCTCGCTGAGCAGCACCGAGTGGGGATCGATCCCGTCCCAATAGATCGATCCGAAGTAATCGGTGCCCTCGAGCTTGCCGCTGGCGCGGAACGAGGTGTTGAGGACGGGAATGACGACGGAATAGCGGTCGATGCAGTCGATGACGTAGCCCAGCATGGAGCCGCCGGGCGTGAGCACCGCCATGTCGGGTACCACGCCGTCGCTCAGACCGCGATTGATGGTGAGGAAATTCTGGGGTCGGTTGATGGTGTTGGAGACGACCGTGGCGGTCATGACCCGGAATTTCGATTCGCCGATATCGAGCATGTAGCTGCGGAGCCGGTCGATGTTGGCGGCTTCGTCGTACTGGGCCAGCCGCTCCTCGAGGAATGCGACGCGGTCGAGCAGAATCCGGTTCTGGGCATCGAGCCGGAAGTAGCGGTGGATGTCGGCGAAAAATTCGTGCACGGCGCCGGCGGCGGCGCTGGAGCGGGCCAGCAGCCGGGCCTGCGTGAAGTAGGTCGAACGTGCGTAGTACCCGATGGCGAGGGCCTCCAGCACGATGAACAACACCACGAGGTAGATGCTGTGGATGAACTCGATGAGTTTGTGCACGACGCGAAGACGATGGTTGGACTTAATTCAAGATTGCGGGCTTGGGGCCCGCAATCTGCAAAACTTTCCGGAAAGAACGTTACTTCATGAGGAACGAGAAGCGGTTGATGTTCTTCAGCGCGATGCCCGTACCGCGGGCGATGGCGCGCAGCGGGTCCTCGGCCAGGTGGAACGGAATGCCGGTCTTCTCCGTGAGACGTCGGTCGAGCCCCTTGATGAGGGCGCCGCCGCCGGCCAGATAGATGCCGTTCTTGACGATGTCGGCATAGAGCTCGGGCGGCATGGATTCGAGGACCTTCATTAGGGCCGCATCGATCTTGGTGAGCGACTTCTCGAGGGCGTAGGCGATTTCGCTGTAGGAGAGCGAGACGGTCTGCGGCAGGGCCGTGAGCATGTTGGGACCCGTGACGACGAAATCCTCGGGTTCGTCGTCGAGGTCGGAGACGGCCGCGCCGACCGAACACTTGATCGCCTCGGCCGTACGTTCGCCGATGCGGATGTTGTGCTGCTGGCGGACGTAGCTCTGGATGTCGTTGGTGAAGACGTCGCCGGCGACGTTGACCGACTCGGAGCAGACGATGCCGCCGAGCGAGATGCAGGCGATCTCCGACGTGCCGCCGCCGATGTCGATGACCATGTTGCCCTCGGGCGCCTCGACGTCGAGACCGGCGCCCAAGGCGGCGGCCATGGGTTCGTAGATCATGTAGACCTCGCGGCCGCCGGCGTGCTCGGCGGAGTCGCGCACGGCGCGGATTTCGACGTTGGTCGAGCCCGACGGGATGCAGATGACCATGCGCAGCGACGGCGCGAAGAGACTGCCCGAAGTCTTGACCTTCTTGAGCATGCCGCGGAGCATGAGCTCCGTGGCGTTGAAGTCGGCGATGACGCCGTCCTTGAGCGGGCGGATGGTCTTGATGTTGGGGTTGGTCTTCTCGTGCATGTTGCGCGCCTGGCTGCCGATGGCGACCAGCTTGCCCGTATGGACGTCGAGCGCCACGATCGAGGGTTCGTCGACGACGACCTTGTCGTTATAGAGGATGAGCGTGTTGGCCGTGCCGAGGTCGACGGCCAACTCCTGTGTCAAAGAAAATACTCCCATAAGACTGTTTTCGTAACTTGTTCGCTTCTTGCTTGTTGCCGGAGAGACCGCACCCGCCTGCCCGACGGTCGGACCCGCCCGGCCGCCGCGGGGCGCGGCTACCCCGACAAAGGTAGGAAAAAGCTGCCAAATAATTTTATATTTTTTGAGATTTTTTTATTTACTTTGTAATGGCAAAACAGAAGCGAATGGAATACAAAATAGAGAAGAACGCCCGCTGCGCCGTGATCGGCTACGGAAGCTGGGCCACGGCGATCGTGGGCCTGCTGGCGGCCAACGAGGCGAAGGTGGGCTGGTACGTCCGCAATCCGGAAGTGCTGGAGGGGCTGCGCACCGAGGGCCGCAACCCGCGCTATCTGAGCGATGCGGAGTTCGACATGACGCGCATCGACGTCTCGGACGACCTCGACGAGGTGGTGCGCGGTGCCGAGATCGTGGTGCTGGCGGCGCCGTCGGCCTATCTGAAAGAGTTTCTGGCGCCGCTGACCGAGCCGTTGGCGGACAAGTTCGTGGTTTCGGCGATCAAGGGAATTATCCCGGGCGACTACACGACGGTGGTGGAATATATGCACGACCATTACGGGGTGTCGTACAAACAGCTGGGATTGGTGACGGGCCCCTCGCATGCGGAGGAGGTGGCGCGCGGGAAGCTGACCTACCTGACGGTGGTCTGCACCGATCCGGACAATGCGCGGCTGATCGGCGAAAAATTCGCGACGCCCTATGTGAAGCTGAGCTATGCCACCGACCTCTACGGCATCGAGTATGCGGCCATTCTGAAAAACATCTATGCGCTGGCGGTGGGCATAGCCGTGGGCTTGGGTTACGGCGACAACTTCCTGGCGGTGCTGATCGCCAACAGCGCGGGCGAGATGAAGCGCTTCTTGGACGAGAGTTATCCGGATACGCGCGACACGCTGGTGTCGGCCTATGTGGGCGACCTCTTGGTGACCTGCTATTCGGTGCACAGCCGCAACCGCCGGCTGGGGCTGCTCATCGGCCACGGATGCACGGTGAAAAGCGCTCTGAACGAGATGACGATGGTGGCGGAGGGCTATTTCGCCGCCGACTGCATCCGCCACATCAACACCCGCCACAAGATCGAAATGCCCATTGCCGAGACGGTCTACAAAATCCTCTACGAAAAGGCCTCGGCGCGCCGGAGCATGAAAGAACTGATAACCAAATTAATCTGATACGGTATGAAAACACTGACACTCGACATCCGCAAAACGGGCGTTGCGCTGACGGACGACATGAAAGCCGAGGCGCAGGCCGCCAACGCGCTGCTCCACTCGGGCAAGGGCGCCGGCAACGACTTCCTGGGCTGGGTGCACCTGCCCTCGTCGATCTCGGATGCGGACCTCGCAGCGATCGAAGCGGCGGCGGCCAAGCTGCGGTCGAAAGCCGATCTGATCGTCTGCATCGGCATCGGCGGCTCGTACCTCGGCGCCAAGGCGGTGCTCGAAGCGATGAGCGATCCGTTCAAGCTGTTGCACAAGGAGCAGAAGAATCCGACGGTGGTCTTTGCAGGCCAGAATATTTCGGAAGATTACATCCATGCGCTGATGGAGGCCTCGAAAGAACACTCGATCGCGGCGATCGTCATCTCCAAGTCGGGCACGACGACCGAGCCGGCCATTGCGTTCCGTCTGATCAAGGCCGAAATCGAAAAACGCTACGGCAAGGTCGAGGCGGCCGAACGCATCGTGGCCGTGACCGACAAGGCGCGCGGCGCGCTGAAGACGCTGGCGACGAACGAGGGCTATCCTACTTTCGTGATTCCCGACGACGTGGGCGGCCGCTTCTCGGTGCTCACGCCGGTGGGTCTGCTGCCGCTGGCGGCTGCGGGGGTGGATATCAGGGCCTTGGTCCGCGGTGCGCAGGAGATGGAAAAGGCGACGGACGAGAAAGTGCCGTTCGACGAAAATCCCTCGGCGATCTATGCGGCCGTGCGCAACGCGCTGTATGCCGGCGGTAAGAAGATCGAAATCCTCGGTTCCTACGAACCGCAGTTGCAGTATGTCAACGAGTGGTGGAAGCAGCTTTACGGTGAGAGCGAGGGCAAGCAGGGCAAGGGCATCTTCCCGGCCAGCGTGACGCTCACGGCCGATCTTCATTCGATGGGCCAGTATATCCAAGAGGGCGAACGGACCCTTTTCGAGACGATTATCTCGGTGAGCGAGCCGGCGCACGAAGTGAAGATCGAGGCCGACAAGGAGAATCTCGACGGCCTGAACTTCATGGCCGGCAAGCGCATCTCGGAGGTCAACCGCATGGCCGAGCTGGGCGTGCAGCTGGCCCATGTCGACGGCGGCGTACCCAACATCCGCATCGGGATTCCGCGCATCGACGCCCATACGATCGGCGGCCTGCTTTACTTCTTCGAGAAGGCCTGCGGCATCAGCGGCTATATCTTGGGCGTGAATCCGTTCGACCAGCCGGGCGTGGAAGCCTACAAGAAAAACATGTTCGCGCTGCTGGACAAGCCGGGCTACGAGGAGGCCTCGAAAGCGATCAAGGCACGCCTTTGATCCGGACCGATATCGTTCGGGGCGAATCCGCAAGGGTTCGCCCTTTTTCGTGCGCGGCCGGGAACCGGAGAAAGTCTGCCGGCGGCCTAAACGGCGGGGTGGAAGAAGTCGTGGATTTTCCGGGCGCGGGCGCTGCCGACCAAGGCGGAGAGTTCTTCGGGGCTGGCAGCCCGGACCTTGGCGACGGTGCGGAAATGCTGCAGCAACTCGCGGATCGTCTTTTCACCGACGCCCGGAATCTGCTCCAGCTCGCTGTGGATGAATGCCTTGCTGCGCTTCTGGCGGTGGAACGAGATAGCGAAGCGGTGGACCTCCTCCTGGATGTGCGACAGCAGGTGGAAGATCGGCGAGGTGGGACGCAGGCCGACTAAAAGGGGCGGGTAGCCGCAATACAGCTCGGCCGTGCGGTGGCGGTTGTCCTTGGCCAGTCCGGCGATGGGGATGTCGAGCTGCAGGTGCTCCAGAACTTCGTGGATCGCTCCCATCTGCCCCTTGCCGCCGTCGGCGATGATCAGATCGGGCAGCTCGGCACCCTCGGCCACCAAGCGGCTGTAGCGGCGATAGACGATTTCGCGCATCGACGCGTAGTCGTCGGGCCCTTCGACCGTCTTGATGTTGAAATGGCGGTACTCCTTGCGCGAGGGCTTGCCGTCGCGGAAAACGACGCACGAGGCGACGGGATGGGAACCCTGCAGGTTGGAGTTGTCGAAGCACTCGATATGGCGCGGCTGGCGGTCGAGACCCAGCTCTTTCTGCATGGCGCTCATCAGCCGGTCGGCATGCCGCTCGGGGTTCTTGATTTCGAGATTCTTGAGCTGCTCGGCGCGGTAGATGCGGGCGCTTTTCTGCGAGAACTCCAGCAGTTCCAGCTTCTCGCCCCGCTTGGGAATGGTGAATGTCACGCCGTCGAACAACAGCGTCGTCGAGGGCAGGAACGGCACGATCACCTCGCGGGCCAGCTCGCCGCCGGCGATGTGCTCGACCGCGTGCTGGATGGCCAGCGTCAGCATGTCGCGCTCGTCGGCGCCGATGCCGGTGGAGAGCCGCACGGTCGAGACGCCCACGACCGAGCCGTGGCGGATGCGCACGAAGTTGCAGTAGGCCACGTCGTCGTCGGGCAGCAGCGAGAAGACGTCGACGTCGACGATGCGGGCGCTGACGATCACCGACCGGCCGGCATAGTGGTCCAACGCGTCGATCCGCTGTTTGTAGCGCTGCGCCTGCTCGAACTTCAGTTCGCCGGCCGCCCGCGCCATCTCGCTCTCCAAGTAGCTGCGCACGGGCCGCAGGTCGCCCTTGAGGATCGAGACCACCAACTCCACCTGCCGGTCGTACTCCTCTGCCGACTGCCGGCCCACGCAGGGACCCTTGCAGTTGCCTATGTGGTACTGCAGGCAGACGGAATATTTGCCCCGCGCGATCGCTTCGGGCGCGAGGTTGAGCTTGCATGTGCGCAGCGGCACGACCTCGCGGATGAACTCCAGCACGCTGTGCTGCATCATCACCGAGCCGTAGGGACCGAAGTACTGCGAGCCGTCGCGCATGAGCTGCCGTGTCGACTGCACGCGCGGAAAGTTTTCGCGCCGCACGACGATCCACGGGTAGGTCTTGTCGTCCTTGAGCAGGATGTTGTAGCGCGGCTGCAGGGTCTTGATGAGCGAGTTTTCCAAAAGCAGGGCGTCGGTCTCGCTGTCGACCACGATATGGCGGATTTCGACGATCTGCTTCACCAGCACCCGGACTTTGGGGCTGTGCTCCTTGCTCTGTACGAAGTAGGACGATACGCGCTTGCGCAGGCTCTTGGCTTTGCCCACGTAGATGATCGTCCCCGAGCGGTCTACGAATTGGTAGACGCCTGGCGATAGGGGCAGCAGAGCTACCTGCTGGCGGAGATCGTTTTTTTCTTGTCCGGCCATAAGTTTTACAAAGATACGAAAAATTAAGGTGAAAGTTGAAAAGTGATAGGTGAAAGGTATTTTTCGGAATACCTGAAACGAAGTCGAAGATACGAATAAGCGAGAGCGCAATGCCAAATTTATTTTGGGCATTGCCGAGGCTGAGTATCTTCGGCGAAGCCAAAGACCTTGCCGCCCGGATTTTGCAATATGGCTCCGAAGTCCTATCTTTGTACGGAAGCCGGCAGGGAGAGCCTGTCGGAAATACCCCGAACTGCTTATGAAAAGAACGCTGTTACTCGGTTTGCTGGGTCTGCTGACCCTTTCGTGCGTGGACGACGCCTACGATCTCGGCCGCCTGGATGCGGACAAAATCGCATTGGGCGACGACGAATCCCACTTCGCGGCGCCGCTGGTGACCGTGAGGGTCCTGCTCGACGATATCCACGACACCGAAGGATCGCTGCAGGAGATGCTGGCCGAAGCCGATATCTGGCTTCCCTCGCAGCTGCCGGGCGGGACGGATTATGTCGACTTCCAAAGGTTGTATGCCGACGACGAATATCTGGGCTGTCTGACGAGTGCGCTGGTCGACGAAATGGGCCGCGACGAGCAGAAGCTGGACAAAGTGGCCGATCTGGTATGGCGGTGCTACAAGCGGGATTTTCTCGGCATGCTGGGGCTGCCGGAGGCGACGGTGGACAAAGCCGCTTTCACGCGGCTGTTCGTGACGCAGTTCGCCGTCCGCGAGGAGCTCCGCGATCTGACCGAAGCCACGGCCCGCAAGTTCCTCGTCCTGCTGCAGGTCTCCGATCTCGATTATGAGATAGGCGCCGTCGATCTGGGCGAAGCGCTGGAGATGCTGACGGAGAATCTCGATCCGGCGGATACGCCCGATCCGGTGAATACGCTCTACATCGCGGGCGATGTGGTGAGTACGCTGCCGCTGAGTATGATCCTTTCGCCCGTATTCGTACCTACGGGTCTGCAGATCGAACCCTTTGCGATCGCGCCTGACACGACGACGCAGCTCGAGCCGACGCGGATCTATGCCGAGGACCTGCGGGCGCTGACCGGAACGGCCGATCTGGCGATCCATGTTCCGGTGGAGCTGCAGCGCTACTACCCGGGCAAGCCGCTCGACAAAAGTCCCATATCCATCCGTCTGAGCCTGCACAAAACCGGCTCGCTCCACGTAAATCTCTGATCGGNCATGAAAAGATTCCATATCCTACTGGCGGCGCTGCTGTTCGCAGCAGGCGCNGCNGCCCAGAATCCGACGGCCTATTTCATGGAGGGGAGCACNCTGCGGATGCAGTTCAACCCGGCGTTCGCTCCGCACCGCGGCTATGTGAACGTTCCGGGAGCCGGCGGNGCAGACTTCGGTCTGAACAGCAGCCTTGCGCTCGACGACATCCTCTATCCCCGCGACGGGCAGCTGGCGACCCTGCTCGATCCGTCGGTGACGACNGCCGANGCGCTGCGGAACNTACATGACAGAAATACGCTGCATGCCGGCGGGCGCGTCAATCTGCTCGGATTCGGCAGCTACACNGTCAACCGCAAGCATTTCTGGTCGTTCGGCATCGACCTGCGNGTCNATGCGGCGGCCAACATTCCGGGCAANCTNNTGGAGTTCATGAAGCGGGGTACGGACGGCGCGATCCGCGGGCTGGCGCTGAACTTCGACACTTATGTGGATGCGGGTTTCTCCTATTCGTTCCCGCTGTTGAACGATCGTTTATATATAGGTGCCAAGGCGAAGTTCGTCATGGGACTGGCCCGCATGCGGATGGCGGTCGAACGGATGGACGTGACGCTGCACGACGACCGCTGGGCCGTGGATGCCCGCACCGCGCTGGATGCGAATATTCCGGGGACGCGGGTGGACTATCGCTACGATGACGACGGGCGGCCCTATTTCGGGATCGGCGATATCGAGCCGTTTGCGAACGGCTTCAAGCCGGCTGGCTACGGCTTCGCGGCGGATCTGGGTGCGACCTACGACGTGCTCGACGAACTGCAGGTGTCGCTGTCCGTGACCGATCTGGGATTCGTCGGCTGGAACCGGGAGAGCAGCGTCCGGGGGCACTCGGAGACGAGTGCGGAATATACGGGAATCGTGGTGGAGAACGATGAGGTTTCCATGTCGCCCGATTTCTCGTTCGACGAGCTGACCCGTTTCCGCCCGGATGACCCCGAAGCGGGCGTGCGGATGCTGCAGGCGACGCTGAATGCGGGGGCGGAGTACTTCGTGTGGAATCATCGGGTGGGCTTCGGGCTGCTTTATCGCATGCAGTTCCTCCACTTCGCGACGCTGCACAGCGTGACGGGGTCGGTCAACTTCTCGCCGGTGAAGTGGTTCACGCTGACGGGAAGCTACACGCGTACGAGCCGCTGCGGCGGCAGCTTCGGACTGGGTCTGAATCTTTGTCCGGGCTGGATCCACTTCTTCGTGGCGACCGATCTGGCGACGGCGAAGTATTCGCCGCAATATATTCCGGTGAACCGGCGCACGGTGAATGTTGCGTTCGGGCTCGGCTTCCCGCTCGGGCCGCGCGGATGCCGCATGGCGTCCCGCAATGCCGTGTGGAAATAATAGTGCTGTAAATCAGTTTGTTTTGTGCCCGGAACGGCCCGGAATATCCGGCCGTATCCGGGCATTTCGTATGCCCGGCATGCCGGATAAGGTTCGGCCCGATACGGGAAAACGAGGACCCCGACCCCGGAAAAGACTTCGCAATTAACGATTTCAGACGTACCCATACCAGAATCGGGCATACGCGTTGCACATTCCGAATCTTTGCGTATCTTTGTCATGTCGCAGCGATCCGATTGCGGCATTCTACCGAGCCGAAACCGATATTGCGACGGCCTGAACTTTGTGTGAAGTTGCGTCACTGAACTCGAATTCTTCAACGGGCCGTCGCTTTTTCTATGAAACCGTATTGCGGAAGCAGTGCGGCTTTTTTTGTCGGGAAGCAAAGGCTACCGAACGGCCGGGACGACGGTGTGCGGCCGCAGCGCTTCCGTCGTGAGCCGCCGTCCCGCTTCGATGATCTCGGCGGCGCGGTAGAACTCGAAAAGCCCGAACAGGTCGCAGGGAATATCCACCAGCAGGTCGGGCGGATAGAAACGGCACATCAGCCGGCTGATCTGCTGGATCATGATTTCGGAGGAGACGGAGAGGAGATTGTAGTAGTTGAGCGAACTGCACAGCCCCGAAAAGGAGCCGCCCACGTCGACGGCGACCAGCCGGTCGCCGGGCTGCCGCACCACCCGGTTGAGGGGCAGCGGATTGACCGTGCCGCCGTCGATGAGCACCATGCCGTGCGACCGCACGGGCCGGAAGACCGACGGAATGGAGATCGAAGCGCGGATGGCGTCGAAAAGACCTCCGTGGTCGAAGACGACTTCGCGGCCGGTGAGCAGGTCGGCCGCAACGGCCGAAAACGGGACGGCGAGATTTTCGATCCGCACCTCGGGGACCATAGACTGCAGCGCCTTCATGATGCGGTTGCCCTTGACCAGCCCCTCGGAACTGAATGCGAAGTCGACCATGCCGAAGACCCGGTAGCGGTCGAGCCCGCATACCCACTCCCGGAACCGGGGCAGGCGCCCTGCGGCGTACATGCCGCCGATCAGCGCACCCATGGAGGTGCCGGCCACGGCCGAGATGACGAAGCCGGCCCGCTCCAGCGCTTCGATAGCGCCTATGTGGGCCAGGCCGCGTGCGCCGCCGCCGCTCAGAACCAAAGCGATTTTTTGTTTTTGCATAGCCGATAACCTCTGCAGTGCCGGCAAGGTGCACGCATCGTGCCGAACCGTCGGGGCCGTGTGTTGCGGAACTGCCAGAAGCGGAGCTGTCGGGATGTCCGATTCATAAAAGGTCGAATTTCACGGCCGTTGCTATTGTTATTCCGCAAACAATAGCTATCTTTGCGGCGACTTGCGACAGACGGACCGCCGCGAAGACGGGCGGTGCGCTATCTGTGCGGAACTCACGGCAATACGAACATTACAAATACAATTAAAATTCCTGTTATGAGCTGTTTCCTCTGCAATTCTTCGGTGGGCAAGAAACTGGTGATGAGCGTCTCGGGCTGCGTGCTGGTGCTTTTCATCCTGTTCCACATGTCCATGAACCTGACGGCGATCTTCTCGCCCGAAGCCTACAACCTCATCTGCGAGCTGCTGGGCGCCAACTGGTATGCGCTGGTGGCTACGGCCGGTCTGGCGGCTATCGTGGCCATCCACTTCATCTATGCGATCGTTCTGACNCTGAACAACTACCGCGCCCGCGGAGCACAGCGCTACGAAGTGACGGTCAAGGANCGCGGCGTGTCGTGGGCCTCGAAGAACATGCTCGTGCTGGGCTTCATCGTGCTGGGCGGTCTGGCNCTGCACCTTTTCAACTTCTGGGCGAAGATGCAGCTGACGGAGCTGACCGGCGGCCATGTCAATTCGCTCGGATATGCTCCGACCGACGGCGCGGCGCTGATCGCCTATACGTTCTCGAAGTGGTACTACGTCGTGCTCTATCTCGTGTGGTTCGCGGCGNTGTGGTTCCACCTCACGCACGGCGTATGGTCGATGTTCCAGACCGCCGGCTGGGCCAACGACACGTGGTATCCGCGGCTGAAGTGCATCGCCAACATCGTGGCGACGATCGTATTCCTCTGCTTCGCCGCTGTGGTGGTCGTCTACTATCTGCGAAGNGTATGCCCCTGCTGCGCAGGCGTGTGCTAACATTAATTAGGACAATATAACGTACAAACGATATGGCTTTGAAATTAGATGCTAAAATTCCCGCCGGCGAGCTCGCACAGAAGTGGAGCAGCCACAAGGCGGCGATCAAGGTGGTAAGCCCCGCGAACAAGCGCAAACTCGACATCATCATCGTCGGCACGGGCCTCGGCGGTGCCTCCGCAGCCGCTTCGCTCGGCGAGCTGGGCTACAACGTCAAGATTTTCTGCATACAGGATTCGCCCCGCCGCGCCCACTCGATCGCGGCGCAGGGCGGTATCAATGCGGCCAAGAACTACCAGAACGACAACGACTCGGTCTACCGGCTGTTCTACGATACGATCAAGGGCGGNGACTACCGCGCCCGCGAGGCCAACGTNTACCGTCTGGCCGAGGTCTCGAACCTCATCATCGACCAGTGCGTGGCCCAAGGCGTACCTTTCGCCCGCGAGTACGGCGGTCTGCTGGCCAACCGTTCGTTCGGCGGCGCGCAGGTATCGCGTACGTTCTATGCCCGCGGTCAGACGGGTCAGCAGCTTCTCTTGGGTGCCTATGCCGCGCTCAACAAGGAGATCGCCGCCGGTTCGGTCAAGAGCTATCCGCGTCACGAGATGCTCGATATCGTTATCGAGGACGGCGAGGCCAAGGGNATCATCGCCCGCAACCTNGTGACCGGCGAGATCGAGCGCCACGGCGCTCACGCCGTTGTCATCGCNACGGGCGGCTACGGCAACGTCTTCTTCCTCTCGACCAACGCCATGGCCTCGAACGGCTCGGCNGCGTTCCAGTGCTACCGTAAGGGCGCNGGCTTCGCCAACCCCTGCTTCACGCAGATACACCCCACCTGCATCCCCGTACACGGCGACCAGCAGTCGAAGCTGACNCTNATGTCGGAATCGCTGCGCAACGACGGCCGCATCTGGGTGCCGAAGAANNTNGAAGACGTCAAGGCGATCCGTTCGGGCGCCAAGAAACCGTCGGATATCGCCGAGGAGGACCGCGACTACTATCTGGAGCGCCGCTACCCGGCGTTCGGCAACCTCGTGCCGCGCGACGTGGCGTCGCGTGCCGCCAAGGAGCGCTGCGACGCCGGCTACGGCGTCAACGAGACCGGTCTGGCCGTATTCCTCGANTTCAAGACCGCGATCGAACGTCTCGGCAAGGAGATCATCAAGCAGCGCTACGGCAACCTTTTCGACATGTACGAGGAGATCACCGACGTGAGCCCCTANGAGGAGCCGATGCAGATTTTCCCCGCCGTGCACTACACCATGGGCGGTATNTGGGTCGACTACAACCTCATGACCACCATCCCGGGTCTCTACGCNATCGGCGAAGCCAACTTCTCCGACCACGGCGCCAACCGCTTGGGCGCTTCGGCGCTGATGCAGGGTCTGGCCGACGGCTACTTCGTGTTGCCTTATACGATCGGCGACTACCTCTCGCACAAGATTCAGGCGCCCAAGGTCAAGACCGATACTCCGGCCTTCGACGAAGCCGAAAAGGCCGTCAAGGAGAAGATCGCCAAACTCTTCGCGATCAAGGGCAAGCAGTCGGTCGACGACATCCACAAGAAGCTGGGACACATCATGTGGGAGAACGTCGGCATGGCCCGCACCAAGGAATCGCTCGAAAAGGCGATCGTGGAGATTCAGGCTCTGCGCAAGGAGTTCTGGAGCGACGTCAAGCTCGTAGGCGCCGAGAACGAGTTCAACGTCGAGCTCGAAAAGGCGCTGCGTCTGGCCGACTTCCTCGAACTGGGCGAATTGATGGCCCGCGACGCCCTCAACCGCGAGGAGTCGTGCGGCGGCCACTTCCGTTCGGAGCACCAGACCGAGGAGGGCGAGGCCAAGCGCGACGACGAGAACTTCGTATATGCGGCCGTCTGGGAGTACAAGGGCATGGACCAGGCTCCGGAGCTCACGAAGGAGCCGCTCAACTTCGAGTTCGTACACCCGGCCCAGCGCAACTACAAGGACTAATTTAATCGAGATTTGAAACCATGAATTTCACGTTGAAAATATGGCGTCAGAAAGACGCCAAGTCGAAGGGCGCTTTCGAGACCTACAAGGTCGACAACATCTCGGCCGACACGTCGTTCCTCGAAATGCTCGACATCCTGAACAACAACCTCATCCATGAGGGCAAGGAGCCCGTGGCGTTCGACCACGACTGCCGCGAGGGCATCTGCGGCATGTGCTCGCTGCATATCGACGGCCGGGCCCACGGCCCCGGCGACGGAGCCACCACGTGCCAGATCTACATGCGCAAGTTCAAGGACGGGGCGACCATTACGATCGAGCCGTGGCGCTCGGCGGCGTTCCCCGTCATCAAGGACTTGGTGGTCAACCGCTCGGCTTACGACCAGATTCTGCAGGCCGGAGGTTTCATCTCGGTGCGCACCAATTCGGTGCCCGATGCCAATGCCATTCCGATTCCCAAGGCCGATGCCGACGAGTCGATGGACGCTGCGGCCTGNATCGGCTGCGGTGCCTGCGCCGCCACGTGCAAGAACGGCTCGGCGATGTTGTTCGTAGCGGCCCGCGTCTCGTCGCTGGCCAAGCTGCCGCAGGGCCGTGTCGAGGGCGCTCGCCGCGCCAAGGCGATGGTCGCCAAGATGGACGAGCTGGGATTCGGCAACTGCACCAACACGGGTGCCTGCCAGGCCGAGTGCCCCAAATCGATCTCCATCGCGCACATCGCGCGTCTCAACCGCGAGTTCCTCTCGGCCAAGTTCGAGGAGTAGGCGCTCCGATCATACTTATCGCAGGCAAGCGGAATCCCGTCGAACGGGGTTCCGCTTGTTGTGTTCCGACGGGGTTCCGAAGAAAAAACGCACTTTTTGGGAAAAAATTAAGTACTTTGTATTGCATAATACCAAAAAGTGCATTATATTTGCATCGTAAAAATAGTTCTGCCCGGTAGAAGAAACCGGCAACACACTCCGAATATGAAAGAAACGATTCAAGCGAACATCGGCTCGGTGGCCTACAACCTCGACCTCGATGCTTACGAGATGCTGAGAAACTACCTCGACGACCTGCGCCGCCGGCTGCCCGAGCAGGACACGGAGACCTTGGACGACATCGAACGCCGCTTCGCCGAGCTGTTCGGCGAACGTCTCTCCTCGCCCATGCAGGTGGTGACGCTGGAGATGGTCGAGGAGGCGACGGCCCGCATGGGCTCCCCGGCCGACTTCGGGGAGCGGCGCGAGGAGACCGGAGCGGAGAAACAGGCGGCATACCGTCCTCTCCGCCGCTCGGCGACCGACCGTTCGATCGCCGGCATCTGCGGCGGTCTGGCCGAATTTTTCGATGCCGATCCCACGCTCATCCGTCTGGCGACGCTCCTGCTGTTCCTCTGCGGCGGCCTGTCGCTCTGGATCTACATCATTCTGTGGATCGTGATCCCCGAGGCCCCGCGATCCGCATTCGACGCAACCGACAAAAAACACTGATATCATGGCAAACGCAAACCGACTTTATCGTACCCGCGACGGCATCGTAGCCGGGGTCTGCGGGGGAGTGGCCGACTATTTCGGGCTCGACCGCTCGCTGATACGGATCGCCACGGCGATTCTGATCCTCTTCGGAGGACTTTCGCTTTGGGTGTATATCATCCTTTGGATCATCATGCCCAAGGCGCCGGGACAATTAAACGCTTAGAACATGGCTGAAGACAACGTAAAGGCGCAGATGCGCAAAGGCATTCTGGAATATTGCATTCTGGCCATCCTCTCGCGGGAAGATTCCTACGCNCCCAANATCATCGCCGAGCTCAAGCAGGCCGAGATGATCGTGGTCGAAGGNACCCTCTATCCCATTCTGACGCGCCAGAAAAACGCCGGACTGCTGACCTANCGCTGGGAGGAGTCGCCGCAGGGCCCTCCCCGCAAATACTATACGCTCACCGACAAGGGCCGCGACTACCTGTCGACCCTCGATGCCGCGTGGGACGAGCTGGTGGGGCAGATCAGCACTATCCGGCATGGAAAAAACGAAAATCAAACTCTTTAATATCATGAAAAAATTATTTCTGATTATCGCAGGGCTGGGATTTCTGGCCGCCGTTGCAGGCTGCGTGCTGGGGCTGACGGCCCGNACGGTCTTCGCATCGGAGAAAATCAAGGGCAGCGGGAAGTTCGCGACACGTACGGTGGCGGTATCCAGGTTCGACGGGGTGTGCGTCTCGCGCGGCATCCGTGCGACCATCGAAAAGACGGCGACCGACAAGGTCTGCATCGAAGCCGACGACAACCTGCTGGACAAGGTGCTCGTGAANACCGAGAACGGTACGCTGAAAGTCACCGTCGACAAGTCGGTGAAGAACCTTTCGGACTGCCNTATCGCGGTGACGATTCCCTACAACGCCCGCATCCGTAAGATCGAGACCAACAGTGCGGCCCGGGTGGTCTGCAAGGAGACCCTCACGGCGCGCAGCGTCGAGNTGGACGCTTCGAGCGCGTCGCGAATCGAAGCGACGGCCGATACCGACAAGTGCAGTCTGGATACGTCGAGCGCTGCGGAGATAACCGCCGAGGTGAAAGCCGCGGAGTGTTCGTTCGACCTGTCGAGCGCCTCGAAAATCACTGCAGAGATCGAAGTCCGGAAGTGCGATATCGATATGTCGAGCGCCTCGTCGNTGATTCTCGAGGGCACGGCGGAGAGCTGCGATATCGAGACCAGNTCGGCATCGCGGCTGGACGCCGACGAGCTGACGGTCCGCAGCNGCCGTATCGATTCGTCGAGCGGTTCTTCGGTGAGCATCCGCTGCACGGAGGANNTGCGTGCCGAGGCATCGAGCGGCGCATCGGTCCGCTATGCGGGAGATTGCCGGTCGACGGTCAGGACCTCGAGCGGCGGCAGCGTTCAACGGAAATNAACCCGCATATCCCCGACGAAAATGAACGAAGTAAGAAAATGCAGCCTCTCCGGCGTCGCTTTCACGATGGATGCGGACGCCTACACGACGCTGGCGGAGTACATCGAGACTCTGAAGAAGAACTACGAGGATTCGGCCGACGGCGATGAGATCGTGGCCGANATCGAAGCCCGCATCGCCGAGCTGATCCTCTCGGCGCAGGACAACACGCGGGTAGTGGAGCGTCCGCTGATCGAGAACATCATCCGGCAGATGGGTTCGCCCGAAGATATCACCGACACCGATCCCGCGGCCGGCCGCCGGGGCGGTCCCCGCATCCCGCGCCGNCTGTACCGCGACACGGAGAATGCCAAGTTNGGCGGTGTCTGCGCCGGCATAGGCAAGTATTTCGACGTGGACCCCACGTGGGTGCGTCTGGCGCTTTTCCTGCCCCTGCTGATCCTCTGCCTGCAGTGGATTCCTTTCTTNCAGTGGTGGATCGGTCCGATGATGGGCAACCTGTTCGGCATCATCCTCGTCTGTTATCTGATCATGTGGTTCGCCGTGCCNGCCGCCCGTACGGCGCGTCAGAAANTGGAGATGAACGGCGAGCGCATNACCGAGCAGACGATCCGCCGCACGACCGAGCAGCAGCCGGCCCGCGATCCGGACAGCCGCACCCGNCCCGTCGTGGCGCAGGCGGTATCGGCCATAGGGCAGATCGTATTGATCGTGTGCAAGNTGCTGGCGGGGTTGATCGTCTTCGGATTGATCCTCTCGGCCTGCGCCNTGATCATCGGNNTGTTNGCCATCATGGTCGGCGGTCACGACATGCCGCTGTGGCCCCAGTTNTTGGAGAACATGAATCTGGGTATTCCGATTCTCGGCATACTTCTTGTATTGATTCCCATTATTCTGCTGATCTATGTGCTCATGTGCCTGATCGCATCGCGCAAGCCGGGCAGCAAGACCATTCTGGCCATTTTCCTTACGTGGATCGCCGGGGCGGCGATGCTGGCGATATTGGCCGTGAGCGACGGCAGTGCGATGCGCCGGGTGCGCAGAGACTACCAGCCGCTNGGCCGCTTTCTCGACCGCGAGATATTGATCGAGGGCGACACCACGACGTTGCGGCAGATGCTGCAGGACCACGACGACGAGAAGATCGTCGAAGACGACCTGAAGTCGGTGCATATCAGCGTGCCGTCGGAGGGGATCGAAATCGTGGTCGACAAGGAGACGTCGCAGCTGGACATTACGGCCGACGGCAAACGGATCACGATGCAGGCCGACGCCGACGATTCGCAGGCTTGGGTCCGGGTCGTNGAGCTGTAGATCGGTCGGAACCGAAAGGAAGAACGAGGTTTTTAAAATAAAAAGTTTTCCGGNNCGCAGGGCGGGCATTGACCCGCCCGCGTTTTTTCGGGGGCCGCAGGCCGCCGTCCGGCAGGAATCCGGGCCTTGCGTAAAAAGGCGATTTTTTGGCAGAAAATGAAATAATTCGTACCTTTGNCTTCGCCTTGGATATTCGGCCTCGGTCCCAACGGTTGTGCCGGGCCGCGTATCTCGGGCAGGTCGGTTAGTTTACGGAAAATTATGGCAGAAATCAAGTGCATCGGCGTGCTGACTTCGGGAGGCGACGCCCCCGGCATGAACGCGGCGATCCGGGCCGTGACCCGCAGCGCGATCTTCAACGGAATCGCGGTCAAAGGCATCATGCGCGGCTACAAAGGATTGGTATACAACGAAATCGTNGAGTTCAAGTCGCANAGCGTGAGCAACATCATCCAGCTGGGCGGCACGATTCTGAAGACGGCCCGCTGCAAGGAGTTCGCGACGCCCGAGGGGCGCCGGCAGGCCTACGACAACATGGTAGCGGCAGGCATCGATGCGCTGGTCGTCATCGGCGGCGACGGTTCGCTCACGGGCGCCGGCATCTTCGCGCAGGAGTTCAATGTGCCGGTAGTCGGTCTTCCGGGCACGATCGACAACGATCTGGGCGGCACCGATTCGACCATNGGNTACGACACGGCGCTCAACACGATCATGGAGGCCGTCGACAAACTGCGCGACACGGCGTCGAGCCACGAGCGGCTCTTCTTCGTCGAAGTCATGGGCCANACGGCCGGCTATCTGGCGCTCAACAGCGCCTTGGCGACGGGTTCGGAGGCGGCGATCATCCCCGANATGGAGACCGAGGTCGACCAGCTGGCCGAGCTCATCAACCACGGATTCCGCAAAAGCAAGAACTCGGCGATCGTCATCGTGGCCGAGAATCCCCATACGGGCGGCGCGACGGCATTGGCCGAGCGCGTGAAAAAGGAGTTCCCGCAGTACGACGCCCGGGTGACGATTCTGGGCCATATCCAGCGCGGCGGCTCGCCCACGGCTTTCGACCGCATACTGGCTTCGCGNATGGGCGAGGCGGCGATCGAAGCGATCCAGGAGGGTCAGCGCAACGTGATGATCGGCACGGAAAACGGCAAGATCGTCTACGTGCCTTTCTCCAAGGCGGTCAAGCACAACAAAGGCATCGACCGCAGCCGGATCGATCTGGTGAAAATACTTTCGATATAAATTCCGCTCCGGAAGAAANCCCGAACTCATGCTGAAGATCAAACGCGTAATCGGCATCGGCAATGCGCTGACCGACATGNTGGTCAATCTGAAAACCGACTCCGTGCTGGAGCGGTTCGACCTGCCGAAAGGCTCNATGAATCTGGTGGACAGCCGTCTGCAGACCGAAATCTCGAAGTCGGTGGCGGGGCTGCCTTATTCGCTGTCGCTCGGCGGCTCGGCGGGCAATACGATCCGGGCNATGGCGCAGNTGGGCTGCAAGACGGGATTCATCGGCAAGGTGGGACCCGATACGACGGGCGACTTCTTCGTGCAGGCGCTCGAAAACCTGAAGGTCGAGCCGACGGTGTTCCGCGGTGCGGAGCGTTCGGGCAAGTGCGTGTCGCTCATCTCGCCGGACGGCGAGCGGACCATGGTGACCCATCTGGGTGCTGCGCTGGAGTTGTCNGCCGNAGAGATAACGCCCTCGATCTTCGAGGGTTACGACTGCCTCTACGTCGAGGGTTATTTGGTGCAGAACCATGCGCTGATCCGCAAGGCGGCCGANACNGCCAAGGCCTGCGGGCTGAAGGTGGCGATCGACTTGGCGAGCTTCAATATCGTGGCCGAAAATCTGGAGTTCCTGCGNAAGTTGGTGACGGATTGCGTGGATATCGTCTTCGCCAACGAGGATGAAGCCAAGGCTTTCACCTGCGAGGCCGAGCCGCTGAATGCCCTGCAGATGATCTCGGGTATGTGCGANCTGGCCGTCGTGAAGATCGGCATGCGCGGCGCNCTCATCAAGCAGGGCGACGAAGTGGTGCACGTAGGCATCATGGCCGCCGCCAAGCGGGTCGATACGACGGGTGCGGGNGATTTCTATGCCGCCGGTTTTCTGGCGGGTCTGTGCGAGGGGCTGTCGCTGCGGCAGTGCGGTACGATCGGCGCCATCACGGCCGGCAAGGTGATCGAAGTCGTCGGCACNACTTTCGGCGAAGANGCGTGGAAAGANATCTACCGGTTGGTGAACAAGGTCAAGACGGAGAAGTATCTGTTCTGACGGGTTTTCTATTGCATATCGAAGCCGCTGCCCCGAAAGGGCGGCGGCTTTTTGTTTGTGTTCCCTTGGTCCCGGAGGACTTTTCCCCTTTCACTTTCTACCTTTCACTTCTCGAAAAGNCCTCTCGAAATCTCGCGCCGCATCCGCAGGAGCCACCGCGCCTGCACGGGACGCAGAGTAAGACAGAGCAGCAGCGTCGCGCCCCATTTGCAGAATTCGAGCAGNCGGGCTTTATGCTTGCGGCGGTGGATTTCGGACCGCAGACGCTGGCTTCGGCCGACGTTGTAACAGAGCCTGCGGAAGNANTCTTCGGTAAGTTTTTCGGGCGGAATGATGTGGCGGATAACGGCCCCCGGCACGTACCAGATCGTCGCGCCGCCGCGCCGNATCCGCTCGAAAAAGTCGTTTTCCTCGCCGCCGATCAGTTCGCGGCCGACGCGCCCCAGCGCCGGGTCGAATCCGCCGCAGCGCAAGGCNGCCGCGCGGCGGAAAGCCATGTTGCCGCCGCCCGGCACACGGCCGCGGGGAAACGGCCGNACGGCAGNGCCGAAATCCATGGGATTGGCGATGGGCATCTCCGTGTACTGCGACATCCAGCNGGGNCGCCCGGCAGTATATTCGGCGATTACGCCGCCCCCGGCNACCNNCGCNTCGGGNTGNCGGTCGAAGAAGTCGAGATAGGCNGCGATGAAACCCTCGTTGAGAAGTTCGTCGTCGTCGGCCCATGCGAGCAGNTCGGCCCGGGCTTCGCGCACGCCGCAGTTGCGCGCGTGCGATACTCCCGGCTGCGGTTCGCGGACCATGCGCAGGCCGAGCTGCGGATGCGCAGCGGCGAAAGCGGCGAAGCGNGNCGCCGTGTCGTCGGTCGAGGCGTTGTCCACGACGAGACACTCCCACAGAGCCGGATCGGCGGTCTGCCGTGCGACCGATCCGAGCAGCCGGAGGAGCGACGCGGCCCGGTTGTGGGTGGGGATTATCAGCGAAATGCGAATCATCGTGCGAATGTAGCAATTTATCGGCAAAATCCCTTATCTTTGTAACCTCGAAATACGAGACCCCGAAGAAATAACCGACAACGACCGAATATGGCAGACCTTTCNATCCTGACCCGTCTCGACGGGCTGAAACTCAAATACGAGGAGATCGGGCAGAAGCTCACCGACCCCGAAGTGATCGCCGACGTCAAGCAGTTCGTGCAGCTCAACAAGGAGTACAAGGAGCTGGAGCCGATCATCGAGACTTCGGACCGTTTCCGCACNGCCATCGCCAACCTCGCCGAGGCCAAGGACGTGNTACTCAACGACAAGGATGAGGANATGCGCGAAATGGCGCGCGGGGAGATCGCCGAGCTCGAGCCNGCTATCGANCGCATGGAGGAGGAGATCAAGCTGCTGCTGATCCCCAAGGACCCGCAGGACTCGAAGAACGCCATCGTCGANATCCGCGGCGGCACGGGCGGCGACGANGCGGCCATTTTCGCNGGCGACCTGTTGCGCATGTACACCAAATACGTGGAATCGAAGGGCTGGCGCTACGAACTTACTTCGTTCTCCGAGGGTGCCGCAGGCGGNTACAAGGAGGTCGTCATGAANGTCACGGGCCAGAANGTCTANGGCACGCTNAAGTANGANTCGGGCGTNCACCGCGTGCAGCGCGTNCCCCAGACCGAGACGCAGGGCCGCGTCCATACCTCGGCCGCCTCGGTGGCCGTGCTGCCCGAGGCCGAGGAGTTCGATATCGAGATTTCGATGAACGACATCCGCAAAGATATCTTCTGCGCATCGGGTCCCGGCGGCCAGTCGGTCAACACCACCTATTCGGCCATTCGTCTGACCCACATCCCCACGGGCATCGTCGTGCAGTGCCAGGACCAGAAGTCGCANCTCAAGAACTTCGACAAGGCGTTCGAGGAGCTGCGCACGCGCGTCTTCAACCTCGAATACTCCAAATACCTCGACGAAATCGCCTCGAAGCGCAAGACGATGGTCTCGACGGGCGACCGTTCGGCCAAAATCCGCACCTACAACTATCCCCANGGGCGTATCACCGACCACCGCATCAACTACACGATCTACAANCTCGCGGCTTTCATGGACGGCGANATNCAGGACTGCATCGACCACCTGATCGTGGCCGAAAACGCCGANCGNCTCAAGGAGAGCGAGCTCTGACCCGATGGCGCTTCCTGCCGATTTTGCCGCCGAAGTGTGCGATATCGTGGCTGCNATTCCCGCCGGCCGGGTCGCCACCTACGGAACGATCGCCCGGCTGGCCGGATTCCCCGACCATGCCCGCCATGTGGGGCGGGTGCTGGCGTCGGCGTCGGACGGGGTCCCCTGTCATCGGGTGGTGAATGCTGCGGGACGCACCGCTCCCGGGTGGCCCGGACAGCGCGCTTTGCTCGAGGCGGAGGGCGTCGGATTCAGAGCCAACGGGCACGTCGACCTCGGAAAATGGGGCTGGGAGCTGCAAATCTGCGAAAAATGAAACGATCGCTTCTGTCCTGCCCGATGTTCTTCGCACTGTGGACGCTTGCGGCCCAGCCGCCGCTCTATATCGTCGACGGCGCGCCGCGGGACGAAATCGCGTCGATCGCGTCGTCCGATATCGAGACCATCGAGGAGCTGCCCGCCGACGAGGAGACTATCGCGCGCTACGGCGAGCGGGCTTCCGGTGGCGTGATTCTCATTACGCTGAAATACGATGCTCCGGCCCGGTTCGTGGAGGGTGCATCGTTCGTCGACCATATCGCCGCCCGGGTCGCATGGGCCGACGACGATCCGATAGCCCGGGTCGTTCTGCGCTACAAGGTGACGTCCGAGGGGCGGGCCGTCGTCGCCGAAGTGCTGGAATCGACCGACGGCCGGCTGAAACGCCGCGTGCTGAAAGCCGTTGCGGAAGCCCCGTGCTGGACCCCGGCCCGCAAAAACGGCACGCCGATAGAGACGGAACATATTCTCCGCATCCAGCTCCCCGCAGGCAGACGCATGCTGGGAGAGCCTTATATCCGAATCCGATAGAAACATGAAAACCAACTCTTTTTCCGCATGGGTCCTCGCCGTGCGTCCCTACAGCCTCGGCGCATCGGTCATTCCCGTGGCCGTAGGTTCGGCCATGGCGTGGAGCGACGGCGGTTTCCACCCCGTCGTTGCCTTGTTGTGCGCCTGCTTCGCCGTGTTGGCCCAATGTACGGCCAACTTGGTCAACGACCTGTGGGATTTTCTGCGCGGCGCCGACCGGTCCGACCGCCTCGGCCCCGACCGCGCTTTCGCCAAGGGCTACATTACGCTGCCTGCCATGAAAGCGGGCATCGTCTGCTTCACTGCGGCCGCTGCTGCGGTCGGCTGCGGCCTGCTCTTTTACGGCGGNTGGGAGCTGNTTCCNGCAGGNGTCGCCTGCCTGTTTTTCGCCTATATCTATACCGCCGGNCCGTGGCCGCTGGCTTACCATGGGNTGGGCGACGTGGCGGTGGTGACNTTTTTCGGGCTCGTGCCGGCCTGCTTTACCTATTATATCCAGACGGGAGCCTGTTCGCGGGAAATCGNAGCGGCGGCGCTGGCCTGNGGNNTTGTCATAGATACCATGCTGTGGGTCAATAATTTCCGCGACCGNNANGAGGATGCCCGCTGCGGNAAGAATACGATCGTCGTCCTCTTGGGCGAGCAGGTCGGCCGCTGGGGCTATTTNGNGCTGGGCATCGGGGCNCTGGCGCTNTGNCTGAGCCTGTGGGTNTGCGACGGCCGNCTGTGGGCCGGCCTGCTGCCNCTGCTCTATCTGCCNCTTTTCCTCTCTACGTGGCGCAAGATGATCCGCATCGNCCATGGCGACGAACTGAACGTCTGTCTGGGCGAAACGGCACGCAACATGCTGTTGTTCGGCCTATTGTTCACTCTCGGAATCCTGTTGGGCTGACGCATGGCCGAACCCCGGCATATCACCCTGCGCGAGTTGCAGCGCACCGTCAAACGAACCCTCGAGGAGCGGTTCGAGCTGCCGGTGTGGGTGAGTGCCGAGATCGCCGAAATCAAGGTCAACTACTCGGGCCACTGCTATTTGGAGTTGGTGGAGAAGGGCGGTGAGAACGGCGTGCCCACGGCACAGGCCCGGGCGATGATCTGGAGCAGCAACTACCCCCGGATCGCAGCCCGTTTCGAGCAGGAGACCGGGCAGCCCCTTTCGGCAGGACTGCGGATACTGGCCAAGGCGCTGGTGTCGTACCACGAAATATACGGTTTTTCGCTTCAGATCAGCGATATAGACCCTACCTATACGCAGGGCGACATGGAGCGGCAGCGGCAGCAGACCATCCGGCAGCTGCAGGAGGAGGGGGTGTGGGAGATGAACCGTCAGCTCGCGGTGCCGGCCGGTGTGCAGCGGGTGGCCGTCGTCTCGAGCGCCCATGCCGCCGGGTATCGCGACTTCTGCAAGGAGCTGGAGAAAAGCCCCTATCGCTTTTCGCTCACCCTTTTCGACGCGTTCGTCCAAGGGGCCGAAGCCGAGAATTCGATCGTCGACGCATTGGGGCGGATCGCCGAGCGGGCCGACGAGTTCGATGCCGTGGCGCTTATCCGCGGCGGCGGCTCGGCGAGCGATCTCAACTGCTTCAATGCCTACCGCCTGTGTGCGCATATCGCCCAGTTCCCGCTGCCCGTGATTACGGGTATCGGCCACGACAAGGATACGAGCGTAGCCGATAGGGTGGCATACGCCGCTCTGAAGACCCCCACGGCCGTCGCCGGGTGGCTGACCGAACGGCTGGCGGGGTTGGACGGCGGTTTCGACTATCTGGCCGTCCGGCTGCGCGAAGCGACTTTGGGCCATACCCATGCCGCGGCGCTGCAGCTGCAGCGGCTGACGGGAGAACTGCGCCGCGTGGCCGGCGAGCGGCTCGCCGCCGAACGGATGCGGCTGACCCGACTGGCCGAACGTCCGGCCGAAGCGGCCCGCGACCTGCTGGCCCGGCAGCGCATCCGGGTCGGCAATGCGGCGGAGATCGTGGCGGCCCACTCGCCGGAGCGCCTGCTGAAATTAGGTTTCGCTCTGCTCCGCAGCGGCGGCCGGACCGTAACTGCGGCTGCGCAGGCCCAAGCGGGCGACGAAGTGGAAATCCGTCTGAGCGACGGCATCCTAACTGCAACCATCCAAAAAATAACCATATGGCCAAAAAAGAGATCGGCTACGAAGAAGCGATGACCCGGGTCGAGGAGATTCTGGGCCGCATCCAGCGCGAGGAAGTGACGGTAGATCGGCTCGCGGCGGAAGTCGAATGCGCCACGAAGCTGATAGCCGAGTGCAAGGCGCGCCTGCTGAAAGCCGAAGAAAAGGTAAACGAACTGCTCGACGAATGAAAAGATTGATCCGCTGGACCCTGAACCGCATACCCCGTCCCCTGCTGCAGCGTGTGGCGGGATGGGCCGTTCCGCTGGTCGGGCTTTTCTATCGGGGCCGCGGCGCGGAATGCCCTGTCTGCGGCTCGGAATACCGGAAATTCCTGCCCTACGGCTATGTGCGGCCGCGGGAGAATGCGCTGTGCCCCCGCTGCCTGTCGCTGGAGCGCCACCGGCTGCTGTGGCTCTATCTGACGCGCGAAACCGATCTGTTGCAGAGGCTTCCCCGTACGCTCCACATCGCCCCGGAGGTCTGCTTGATGCGTCATCTGAAAAAGCGCTTCGCGGTCCGCGCGGAACAATACCTGACGGCCGATCTGGAGAGCCCGCTGGCCGATCTGCATTTCGACGTCCAGCATATTCCGCTGCCCGACGCTTCGGTCGACTTTCTGATCTGCAACCACCTGCTCGAACATGTGGCCGACGACCGGCAGGCCCTGCGCGAATTTTTCCGCATCCTGCGCCCCGGGGGCCGCGGGATTCTGCTTTCGCCCGTGGAGCCGACGCGCAGCCGCACCTACGAGGACGATACGATTACCGATCCGGCCGAGCGTACCCGCCTGTTCGGGCAGTACGACCACCGGCGGGTTTACGGCGCCGACTATGCCGACCGACTGCGCGAAGCNGGCTTCGAGGTCGACGATATCGACTATGCCGCGACTTTCTCCGATGCCGACCGCAGGCGGTTCGCGCTGCCCGAGGACCATATCTATGCGGTCCGCAAAAAATAATCCTCGCGGGGACAAATAAAAAAGGATGCCGTTTTCGGCATCCTTTTTTCTGCGACCGGTCGGGGAGACTATTTCTCCGACGACGAGGTCATGCGCTTCTCCTTGATGCGGGCTTTCTTGCCGGTCAGATCGCGGAGGTAGTAGATGCGGGCGCGGCGTACGACACCGATCTTGTTGACCTCGATCTTCTCGATGTGGGGCGAGTAGAGCGGGAAGATACGCTCGACGCCCACGCCGTTGGAAATCTTGCGGATCGTGAACATCTTGGTCTTGCCCTGACCCTTGATCTGGATGACCACGCCCCGGAAGCTCTGGAGGCGCTCCTTGCTGCCCTCGACGATCTTGTAGGTAACGGTGATCGTGTCACCGGCCTTGAACGACGGTACGTCGGCGTCCGTCTTGGGCCACATCTGCTCGTTGACGAGCTTGATGATTGCGTCTTTGTTCATTGCTGCAACAAATTTTGAAATTTCGCATCCGACATTCCCGCTGNGCTCCGGCTACCATACGGAGCCTCTGCCCCGTAATCCCGCGGTCGCCCGCCGTTGCCGCCACACCCATTGAAAGAGGTCGGTCTGCGTCCCCTGAGGGAGGGCAAAGATAGGAAGTTTTTTTCTTCCGCGCAAGAGCCGCGGAATTTTTCGTATTCTCGACTTCGTTTCAGGTATTCAGAAAATACCTTTCACCTATCACTTTTCAACTTTCACCTTAATTTTTCGTATCTTTANCGCCGCAAACGAAGACGACGATGAATGCACAACGACTGATACTTGTCACCAACGACGACGGCTATGCCTCGAAAGGACTGGCCGCGGCGATCGAAGCGGTGCGCGGCTACGGCCGGATCGTGGCCGTGGCTCCCGAGACGATGCAGAGCGGCATGAGCCAGGCGATCACCATGTACAATCCGCTCTACCTTCGCAAGGTCCGCGAGGAGGAGGGCGTCGAGGTCTATGCTTTCTCGGGCACGCCGGTCGACTGCGTGAAGATGGCGTTCGACTACCTGCTGCGCGAGGAGCGGGTCGATCTGGTGATTTCGGGCATCAACCACGGCTCGAATTCGGCCGTGAACGTGCTCTATTCGGGNACNATGGGNGCNGCGATCGAGGGNAGNTTCTACGGNTGTCCGGCCATGGGNCTGTCGCTCGACGACCATTCGTCCGACGCCGACTTCGAGGCGGCGGTTCTCTACGGCCGGCAGATCGTCGACCGCNTGCTGACGGGGCCGGTGGAGNTGCCGCTGTGTCTGAATGTGAACGTNCCGAAAGGCAAGCCCGATGAGCTGCACGGCATCCGGCTCTGCCGCCAGAACAAAGGTTTCTGGCGCGAGGAGTTTTTCCGCCGCGAAGACCCNNGGGGCCGCGAATATTACTGGCTCACGGGCGAATTCGTCAACATGGAGCCCGAAGCCGAAGACACCGACGAGTGGGCCCTGTCGCACGGCTGGGTCTCGGTGGTGCCGGTGCAGACCGACCTGACCGACTACCGGCGGCTCGAACAGCTGCACGGAGTGCTCGATACGGCCGGGAAACAGGACCGAAAGTAGTATAAAGGCGTATACGATGCGCCGGAATAATCGCTAACTTTGCCGATGCCATGCTGATAAAAATTCTCCTCGTCATCTCCATCCTCGTGCAGACGCTCGCTACGGTCTACGCTCTGCGGTTGGTGCGNGCCACCAAGTACAATTCGGTGTGGATTCTCTTCATCGTGGGNTTCTCGCTGCTGTCGGTCGAGCGGCTCGTGCAGCTGNTGATCGCCTGCGAGGTGGAGGTCATCCCCCGCTGGTGGTTCGCCTATTTGGGAATCGTGGTGTCGGTGTGCCTGTCGATCGGGGTGATGTANGCCCACAAACTTTTCAAGTATATCGCCCGGTTNAACCGCCAGCGCCAGACGATGAACAAGCGCATTCTGACGGCCGTGCTGCGCACCGANGAAAAAGAGCGGTCGCGCTTCTCCAAGGAGCTGCACGACGGACTGGGNCCGCTGCTCTCGTCGGCCAAGATGTCGCTGTCGGCCCTCACCCGCGAGGAGCGGACGCCCGAGCAGCGCGAGATTCTCGACAATACGACCTANGTNATCGANGAGGCGATCCGTTCGCTGCGCGAGATATCGAACAACCTGTCGCCCCACGTGCTCAACGACTTCGGATTGGCGCGGGGNGTGCAGCATTTCATCGACCGGAGTGCGGCGATGCACAATGTGAAGATACGCTTCACGACCAACCTGCGCACCGAGCGCTACGACAAGGACGCCGAGGTGATTCTCTACCGCGTGATCTGCGAGCTGATCAACAATTCGCTCAAGCATGCCGCCTGCACCGCCGTCAACCTGTCGCTCTCGCAGACNGGGACCCTGCTGGTNCTGGATTACAGCGACAACGGCCGCGGCTTCGANCCGCAGGCGATGATGGACTGCGGCATGGGACTTTCCAATATCGACTCGCGCATCAAGTCGCTGGGCGGCACGTTCGACATCCGATCGGAGCGGGGCAAGGGCATGCGGGCTTCGATCCGGGTGGAGACGGCCCGGCAGGAGCCGACTGCGCATCCGCATAAACGCCGNGAACGATGAAAAATTGNCGGATCATACTGGTCGACGATCATTCGCTGTTCCGCAACGGTCTGCGCGGCCTGCTGGAGCACAGCGGCGGATGCC
This sequence comes from Alistipes sp., assembly GCA_014796635.1. GTDB lineage: Bacteria > Bacteroidota > Bacteroidia > Bacteroidales > Rikenellaceae > Alistipes. The sequence goes on along the minus strand of JAAVIK010000001.1, from coordinate 194,569 downwards.
GCGTGACGGGCGAGGCGGGCAGCGGCGAGGAGTTCCTCTCCCTGCTGCCCGACTGCGAAGCCGACGTGGTGTTCATGGACTTTTCGATGCCGGGTATCGACGGCGCCCAGACGACCGAGCGGGCACTGGCGCTGAGNCCCGATCTGCGGATCATCACGCTGTCGATGTTCGGCGAGGAGAGCTACTATACGCGGATGGTGGAGGCCGGTGCGCGCGGCTTTCTGCTCAAAGATTCGCAGATCGGCGATGTGCTGGANGCCATCGGCACGGTCATGGCGGGCGGCACCTATTTCAGNCCCCAGCTGCTGGCATCGCTGGCCAACCGGATGCGTACGCGCGAGGATGCCACCGACGAGCAGCTTTCGACCCGGGAGCGCGAAATATTGGTCCTTGTCTGCCGGGGGCTCTCGAACCAAGAGATCGCCGACGAGCTGTTCATCTCCAAACGTACGGTCGACAAGCACCGCGCCAATATCCTCGAAAAAACAGGATGCAAGAATACCGCTTCGCTGGTCGTTTTCGCTATCCGTAACGGGATCGTGGAAATCTGACGTCGGCCGGATCGGAGTATGGATCGGGAGTGCTAAAACGTTTTAGCACTCCCGATCGTTTTGTTATATCGATTAGTCGGGAATGGGAATCCGGCACTAAAAATATTCCCGGCGGAGATTGTAGTTGTTGCGCAGGAGCTCGAAAGAATCGGGGCAGGATTTCAGTCGTCGGGTCTCGGTGGCGATGTCGAAAGCCCGGGTGATGGTCGACCGAAGCTCCGGCCATGCGATGGCCCGGGGAGCCGACGGTGCGGCCTGCGGCGGATACCAACTGCCCAAGGGGAATCCGAAAGCCTGTGCGACGGCCCGGACGGCGAGTGCGGTGGCGGTCGCCTTGCCCTGCTCGGAGTAGCCTGCGATATGGGGGGTGGCGAGGTCGGCCCGGGCGAGCAGGTCGGGATCGATATGCGGCTCGTGCTCCCAGACGTCGAGGGCGCAGGCGAGGCCGCTGGCGAGCAGGGCGCCGCCGTCGACGACTTCGCCGCGCGACGAATTGAGAAGCACGGCGTCGGGCTTCATAATCCGCAGCAGCCCGGCATCGGCCATGCCGCGGGTATCGGGAGCGAGCGGGACGTGGAACGTAAGCAGGTCGGCGTGCCGGGCGACTTCTTCGAGTGGCAGGAAGCCGCCGTGTTCGCGTGCCTGCCGCGGGGGATCGCAGCAAAGGACGCGGAAGCCCCAGGCTGCGGCATACTCCTGCACGAGCGATCCGACGTGTCCGACGCCGACGATGCCCAATGTTTTCTGCGCGGGCTGCCAGCCCTGCATCCGGGAAAAATGGACCAATGCGGCAGCGACCCACTGAAGCACGCCGCGGGCGTTGCATCCGGCGGCGGTGGCGACCTGTATGCCGTTGTCGGCGCACCAAAGCGTGTCGATATGGTCGAATCCGATGGTGGCGGTGGCGACGATCCGCACGCGCGACCCCTCGAGCAGGCGGCGGTCGCAGCGGGTGCGGGTGCGGACGATGAGGGCGTCGGCATGGCGGACGTCGTCGGGTCCGATGTCGATGCCGGGCAGGTAGCGGACGTCGGCCCACGGCTCGAGCACCCCTTCGAGAAAAGGAATGGCGCTGTCGGCGACGACGAGGGGACGGGCGCTTCGGTCGGCGGTCTTTTTCATGGCGATGGAACGAACTGAGAAACAAAGTTAGAAAAAACTTCGTAACTTTGGGCGACTATTATTGTTCTATGGAAGATTCGCAGCTATTCGATCTCGACGGCGTGGGCGTGGACAACGGAACCTATTTCGGGATGCCGTTCGCGCCGGACGATGCCGCACTGGTGCTTATCTCGGCCCCGTGGGACGTGACGGTGTCCTACGGTGCGGGCACGGCCTACGGTCCCGATGCGATCATCGAAGCCTCGACGCAGTTGGATTTCTACGATCCGCTGTCGCCCGATGCGTGGCGCCGGGGCATCGCGACGGCCGACATAGACTATACGCTGCAGGAAGAATCGCAGCGCCTGCGCAGCGATGCCGAAAAGGTAATTCGCCACCTCGAACGGGGCGGCTCGCCCGAAGACGACAGCATCGCCCGCAAAATCCGGCGGGTCAACGAGGGCAGCGCGGCGATGAACGACAACATAGCGGCGCAGGCCCGCCACTGGCTGGAGAAAGGCAAGATCGTGGGGCTGGTGGGCGGCGACCATTCGACCCCCTACGGGTTGATCCGGGCGCTGGGCGAGCGGCATGCGTCGTTCGGAATTCTGCACATCGATGCCCATTGCGACCTGCGCGAAGCATACGAGGGTTTTGAATTTTCGCATGCTTCGATCATGTACAACGTACTGCGCGACGTGCCCCAGGCGACGAAGATCGTGCAGGTGGCCGTCCGCGACTTCAGCCGCCGCGAACTGGAGCTGGCGGCAGCTTCGGAGCGGGTGGAGCAGTTCGACGATCTGTCGCTTGCGACGGCGGAATACCGGGGCGAGACGTGGGACGAACAATGCCGCCGGATCGTGGAGCGCCTGCCGCAGGAGATCTATGTGAGCTTCGATATCGACGGTCTGACACCCGATAACTGCCCCCATACGGGGACCCCGGTGCCGGGCGGGCTGACTTTCAACAAAGCGCTGTGGCTCATAGAAACGGCTGTCCGCACGGGCCGCCGCATCATCGGTTTCGATGCGGTGGAGGTGACCCCGGCGCCGGANGAGCGGACCGATGCCATNACGGGCGCCCGGGTGCTGTGGAANCTCTGCGGACTGGCGCTGAAATCGAATGACACGAAAAAATAACAATCAATAATTTTATGCGTCTGTTTTCAATGTATGGATGGGTGCGCAACAGCCACAAGCTCTCGCTGCGCAGCCGGGGTTTCATGGAAGCCCCTTGGGCCGGCGGCGTGGTGCTGCTGGCCTGCGTGATCGTAGCCATGTTGCTGGCCAACCTGCCGGCGACGAAAGAGTACTATCACAATTTTCTGGAGACCGACCTCCTGCTGGCGGTGAAGTCGCCGAGCGGTGCGATCGACTGGCTGTTTCCCCACAGTATGACCGTCGAGAAGTTCATCAACGACGGTCTGATGGTGATCTTCTTCTTCACGGTGGGGCTGGAGATCAAGCGCGANGTGGTCAACGGACAGCTTTCGTCGGTGCGCAAGGCGCTTCTTCCGGTGGTGGCTGCGGCCGGCGGCATGCTGGCTCCGGCGCTGATCTTCGCGGCTTTCAACCACGGGACGCTGGCGGCCAACGGCTGGGGAATCCCTACGGCGACGGATATCGCTTTTGCGGTGGGCATCCTGTCGATGCTCGGCGACCGGGTTCCGGTGTCGCTGAAGATCTTTCTGACGGCACTGGCGATCGCCGACGATTTGGGGGCCATTCTGGTCATCGCGCTTTTCTATGGCGGCGAACTGCAGGCCGGGCTGCTGCTGATCGCGCTGCTGGTCATGTTGCTCGTCTGGTTCATGCACAGGATGGGCGAGAAACGGATGATCTTCTATCTGGTGCCGGCCGTCGCCGTGTGGGGCCTTTTCTACTATTCGGGCGTCCATGCGACCCTGTCGGGTGTGGCGATGGCGATGCTGATCCCCATGGAACCGCGCTACAGCAAGGAATATTTCGTGCATAAGATGCGCTGGCTGAGGGATCATCTGCTGGCCGTGGAGGAATCGAACGAAGAATTCCCCAACGAAGAACACCGCTTCTATCTGCGTCAGATGACGCGGCTGGGCGACCGTTCGGTGGCGATGAGCTACCGGCTGGAACATGCGCTGGCGCCCTATGTGACCTTTGCGATCATGCCGATCTTCGCGCTGGCCAATGCGGGTGTGGAGATCACTTCGCTGGAATATATCAACATCTTCCACTTCTCGCCCGAAATAGGTTCGGTGGGTATGGGCGTCTTCTTCGGACTGCTGGTAGGCAAGCCGCTGGGTATCTTTGCGGCGAGCTGGATCGCTGTGAAATCGAAACTGGCAGTGATGCCCGAGGGGGCGACGTGGCGGATGCTGCTGGCCGTGGCCTGCTTGGGCGGTATCGGCTTTACGATGTCGCTGTTCGTGGATTCGNTGGCCTACACCGATGCGGGTCTGATCGACCGGGGCAAGATCGCCATTCTGATGGGCTCGACGGCTGCGGCGATAGCGGGCAGTCTGCTGATCGTGCTGTTCTCCAAAAAACAGGCGCGATGATGAGACGTGCATTGCTGTTGCTGGCATTCGGGGCGCTGGTCGCCGCCTGCTCGAAAAACCGGGCCGGGGGNGTGAAGCTCCGGGTCGACACCGATTCGGTGGCCTACGTATTGGGCATGAACATCGGGCTGAATCTCCAGCGGATGGATTCGACGATCAACGCGGATGCGGTGTGCGAGGGGATTCGCGATGCGATGCGCGGAAGCACGAAACTGACGCTCTCCGAAGCCGAGACCTACTATCTGCGCTACATGAACTATGCGCTGCCGGAGAAAGCCCGGGCCTACGAAGAACGCTTCTTGGCCGANATCGCCAAGTCGAACCGCGCCTATGCCCGGACGACGTCGGGCGTGACCTATACGGTGGCCGAAGTAGGCGATCAGAACCGCATTCCCAACTCGGACCGCGACACGGTGGCGATCCGCTGTGTAATCAAGGAAGCGGACGGCCGGGAGATATATTCGTCCTACGAACGGGGCGACACGCTGCGGAGTGCGGTCGGCGACCTGCGCCGGGGNGTGCGCGAAAGTCTGAAGCTGGTGGGCAAGGGCGGCCGCATCGATGCGTGGCTGCCGGCGGCGACGGCCTACGGAGCGGAGGGCGATGCGGANCTGGGGATAGGTCCCAATGCGACGCTCTACTACGAACTGGAACTCGTAGACGTAGTGAAATACAGCACGCGCCGGAGGTAGGCTGCGGCTTGGCAATATCCAAATAAATTTGGTATTGCGCTCGCCTTGCACTTTANCAACGCTTCGCTTGGTTTAGATAGGCTTCGGCTCGGGAAAATGCAAACAAGTTTGCTTTTCCGCTCGCCTTGCACTTTATCGCGGATGCCCGCGATGTAGATAGGCTGCGGCTTGGCAATATCCAAATAAATTTGGTATTGCGCTCGCCTTGCACTATCTTTGCCGGGCGGATGAAAGACAGACATTTATACTAAAAGATAACAACATGAAAAAAATTCTTTTTGCGGCGGCGATCGCTGCCGTGACGCTGGCCTCCTGCTGCGGCGGAGCCGGCAAGAAAACGACGGTAGTCATGGGCGATCCGGACGAATTCGACACCCTCTCCTATGCACTGGGCGCCAACATCGCAGTGGGCATGAACTACCAGCTGAGCAACGTTCCGTTCGACTATAAGGCTATCGACGAGAACTTCAAGAAAGCCGTACTCGGCAAGACGTCGGTCAAGCACGAAGATGCCCGCAAGGTACTGCAGGACTACTTCAACTACGAGACCTATGCCAAGCGTGCGCAGGCCGTAGACCGCAAGCGCAAGGAAGCCGACAGCATCCGCGTGGCCAACGGCGACACGACGAAAGTGGAGTACGGAGCCGATCCGGACATGTTCGAGACGGAGGAGGAGCGCGACGAGGTATCGGCGGCATTCGGAACCGACATGGGCTACAACGTGCGTGAGAGCGGCCTGCCCCTGCAGGTGGTATGGATACTCGAGGGCATGCAGAACGTACGCGACAAGAACGCCAAGATGACGGAGGACGAAGTCGGTCAGTATCTGCAGTACTACTTTATGGTGAAGCGTCCGGCCGAGAATGCCGAGGCCTCGAAAGCATGGCTGGAGCAGATCGAAAAGAAGTCGGGCGTGAAGAAGACCGAATCGGGCCTGCTTTACAAACTTATCAAGGCCGGCGACATGGAGATGAAGCCGTCGGATGCCCGCGATGTGGTGAAAGTCCACTATACGGGCCGTCTGCGTACGGGCGACGTATTCGACACCTCGATCTTCAAGAACCGTCCCAAGGATCAGCAGCAGATGATGAAACAGCAGTTCCCCGACAGCTACGACAAGAACGAGCCGGTGGAATTCCCGCTCAATCGGGTGATCCGCGGTTGGACCGAGGGTCTGCAGCTGGTGGGCAAGGGTGGCAAGATCAAGCTCTGGATTCCGGCCGAGCTGGCTTACGGGTCGAGCGACAANGGCCGCATCGGTCCCAACGAAGCGCTGGAGTTCGAGGTGGAGCTCATCGATGTGACCCCCTATGAAAAGCCCGCTCCGGCAGAGGAGACGACGGAAACGGAAGAGACGCCCGCGAAATAAGGCATCGGCCGTTTCGGCANACGAAAGCCGCCCTNTTGCAGGGCGGCTTTTTTGTCGATCGGATNCGGTGCNGAGTTGNCNGCGAGNGCAGCGAGAGCGGAATACTGTTTCCGATAAAAAACTCCGGGCTTTATGGGCCCGGAGTTTCGTNTGNCGGATGCGCGCCNGATCAGAACGGCAGGTCGTCNACCTCGGCGGCGGGAGCCGATGCGTAAGAAGGTTCCTCNGCGATGGGCGGCATNTCGGGCATCGGAGCGGCGGGCGCTTCGGCCTGCTTGGGCTGGAGACGCCAAGCGCGGATGTCGGTGTACCAGCGGCCGTTGTATTCGCGCGACTCGATGTTGACCGANACGCTGTAGGCGGCGCCTTCGTGCAGNTTGGCAACGTCGTCGGGACGGTTGAAGAACGTGACGCAGATTTTGCGCGAGAACTGGCCGCCGTCGTTGTACTCGAAAACGACNTCNTGGCGCTGCCACTCGCCGCGTGCCGAAGTGCCTTTGGTCACGGGCATTATTTGGTAAACGGTTCCTTCAAATTCCATAATATGCGATTTTTATTGGCACAAAGGTAGCAATTTTTTGTCACAAATTGCAGCCGGNGCCGAAAAATTGCGTCGGTCCGCCCGAAGCTGCGATCGCGGCGTGCAGCCTCTGCCGCAAAAAACAGCAAGCTGTATTGCGATGAACTTTTCGGGCGTTCGATGTTGTTTTTCAACTCTTTTTCACCGAAATTTGCAGCCGCAATACCCCGGAAGCGTTGCCAAAGCGAAATCATTTCGTATCTTTGCAGTGTCGCTGCGGCGACGGACATGTTGGGATGAAAGTGTTTCGCTCCTACCTGTATTAGAAATCTGGTAAATTTCAAAGGAAGCAGGGAGACGGCAATGACGCTCATCATCTGTCTTTGTATGACCTCAGGTCATACGATACAGGTGTGGGGTATTGTTTCTGTTTATTTGCTTCCGGGTTTACCAGAACCTCTAATACGAATAGACGGACCGGCTCCACACTTTCTGCATTTTATGAAATCGCATCGCAGGAGCCGGGGATGCACCCAAATCATTCAATAAATCGTATGAAAAGATTCATCTTTTCGATGCTCGCCATGGCGGCAATCGCATTCATCGGCTGCGACAAGGAGGAAGAAANCNCCACCACCGGCACNCTGATCGGAACATGGGAAATGACCAAATCGTGGTCGCAGACCGATGGCTGGGATACGCAATTCGGCGCCCAGTGGGGTTATGTTCTGACCGTGCGGTTCTACGAAAACGGCAGTGTCGTCGTAACTCAGATCGACAGCAACGGTACGGAGACACAGCGCAACACCTATCAGATAGTCGCCGGCACGCTCCGCACTACGCAGCCGAACGGACAGACCAACGTGGCGGTGATCGAATCGCTCACCTCTACGGAGCTGATTCTCGCATACGGCGACACCAAGGAGTACTACAAACGCATCGGCTGACGCATCGCCCTTGCGCCCGAGCCTTGCAGAGCAGCGAGGTGCGGACCGAAACGAAAACGCCTCCCGAAAAGGGAGGCGTTTTCGTTGCTTTTTGAGCGATGCCTCATTGTGAGTGTTTGTTCGGGGCGAAAAAAATTCCTACATTTGTGGTGCTTGGGTTGCACACCCAAGCAGACATATCGGAAAGTGTTTTCGCTTTTGTCCTTATGTGAAAATGTAGCAGTTTTCAAATGTAAGAGGACAACGAACAGCACTCATTTCTTGTTTAGATTATGCGGTGGGGGCTTCTGTGTCCTATGCCTCATATCTATTCAGGTGTGGGGCATCGCGTCGTTTATTCTTACACAGGTCTTGCTACAACCTTCACATAGATAAACGAAATCCAGCTCCACACTTTCTTTTTGTGCATAACCCGCCGCATAGGAGTTGTACGGCAATAAAATTTGAAACTCGAAAACTCAAATTTATATTGTCATGAAAAAACTGTTTCTTTGGGCCGTACTATGCGTCGCGGCTGCGTTCTCGTCGTGTAGCAAGCACGACAACGAAATCAATGACGTCGAACCGCCCGTTCCGCCCGAAACCACGCCACTCGCTATTGCATTCGCCGAGGGTAATTCGTTGCAGTTCGACGCCAATGAGACCAAGATCGTCCACTACACGATTACCGGCGGCAACGACAAAACCGTCGTAAAAGCCGAGATGCAAAACTCCGACGGCGCCTATGCGTTATCTACGACATCGACTTCGGCAACGGAAGGAACCATAAAAATCACAGCCAAAGTGCCGACCGATAACCGTGTAATCGTTACCGTGTCGAACGGTGCTCAGACCATTATGGCAGCCATTGTTGTGTTGACAAAACCTTATTTCATTACGGTCGAAACTCCAGGTACATTGTCGCAACTGCTGGCTGACTACGATAAGAGTACAATTGCCAAACTGACCGTTATAGGTAATCTGAATGACGAAGATATTTACACACTGGACAATCTACCTAATCTCGCCGTTCTTGATATGGGAAATGTAAATCTGAAAGAGTTGATAGATAGAGCATTCACAATCAATACATCGCTAACATCCGTCAAGCTGCCGAAGACATTGAAAACGATCGGAGAAAGCGCTTTCGACGGTTGTAGTAGTCTGACAAGCATAACGATTCCCGACAGCGTAACGTCAGTCGGAGACTACGCATTCGCCAACTGCAGCGGTCTGACAAGCATAACGATTCCCAACAGCGTAACATCGATCAGAGACAGCGCATTCGACCATTGCAGCAGCTTGACAAGCATAACGATTCCCGACAGTGTAACTGAGATTGGGAAAAACGCATTCTATAGTTGCATAAGCCTGAAAAATGTGATAATAAGCAATAACGTGACGTCAATCGGGAGTTGGACATTCTTCGATTGTAGTAGCCTGACAAATATAACGATTCCTGACAGTGTAACGTCAATCGGGGAGTACGCATTCTACAATTGCAGCAATCTGACGAGTATAACGATTCCCGACGGTGTGGTATCGATTGGAAAGAGTATATTCGCAAATTGTGAACGTCTGACAAGCATAACGATTCCTGACAGCATGACGTCAATCGGAGATGAGGCATTCTATGGTTGTAGCAACCTAAGTGCTTTTTATGGAAAGTTTGTTTCGTCGGACAACCGATATTTGATAGTCAATGGCAAGTTAATCGCTTTTGCTCCAATAGGCTTAACGGCTTATACGATTCCCAACAACGTAACATCGATTGGGAATAGCGCATTTTACGGCTGCACCAGCCTGACGAGTATAACGATTCCCGATAGTGTAACGTCAATCGAGAACAATGCATTCAGCGGTTGCAGAAGTCTGACAAGCATTTATTGTAAAGCTACGGTCCCGCCGAGTGTCGGAGCCAATGCTTTTTATCAGGTTAGCGCAACGTTATATGTTCCGGCAGGCAGCAAGACAACTTATGCAATAGCTGACGAATGGAAAAAATTTACCACAATAATCGAAACTGAATTTTAACGTTCCGAACGATTGCAAAAGAAAAGAGGTTGCAAACGTTTGCAACCTCTTGATTGTCAGAGTGGGCCCAGAGGGGCATGATCCCACGACCTTCGGATTATGAGTCCGCTGCTCTGACCGACTGAGCTATGGGCCCCTGCGCGGGCGCGGAGCCCGACAGCGGCGCAAAGATAGCAAAACAATCCGGAATGCGCAAATATCGGAGCCGGGCAAAACGGATGTTTCNGGCANCNNCGNGGNGTTCGGCNGNAGGATATGCNANGACNGNCCGGGANGNNGAAACNNGGTTTTTNGNCNNGNACNAAAATAATTGCGGATTGNGNATTGCNGATTNNGAATTTTTGNTTACCTTTGCGGCACAAATCAAAAACAAAACGACCAATGAAAAAGGGTATTCATCCGGAAGATTATCGTTTGGTGGCGTTCAAGGACATGTCCAACGACCACGTGTTTTTGTGTCGGTCCGCCGTTTCGACAAAAGAGACCATCGAAGTGAACGGCGAAACCTATCCCGTGTATAAGATGGAAATCTCCAACACGTCGCACCCGTTCTACACGGGCAAGATGAAGTTGGTGGACACCGCCGGCCGCGTCGATAAGTTTATGAGCCGCTACGCAAAACGCTACGATAAGAAGAACGCGAAGTAAGCGACTCCGCGATTCGCGACGGACGGGCTGCACGAGNGTGCGGCCCGTTCATTTTTATGCGGCTTTTCTTGNTTNGGCCAAGTCCGAGTAGGNCAGCCGGCCGCGGAAAATACCTCGCCCGAAAGCCGGCGGAACACGCTTTAATTATATTGCCGGAACGGAGGGTGGATGTATGTTGACGGCGGTTTCGTGCAGCCCGGCCTGCGTCGGCTGTTCGCCCTANATAGACCGATCCCATATATATAAGGTGCGGATGCGGGGCCGGACCCGCCGGCTGTCGGTGCGGAACTCCGGGCGGCGGAATACGATATTTTTCGTCCGATCTATTGCGATATTCAAAAAAAATTCTACCTTTGCACCCGGTTTCGTCTCTGAATACGCGGGGCGGAATAGGGTTCTTTGAGAATTACGAAAAAGTGGAAAAAAGTTCGCTGTTTATTTGCGGGTTAAAAATTTTATGTCTACTTTTGCAATCCAAAACGGTTGATTCTGCCGATGTAGCTCAGTTGGCCAGAGCAGCTGATTTGTAATCAGCTGGTCGGGGGTTCGAATCCCTCCATCGGCTCCGAAAAGCCGATGCGAGAGACCGGGCCGAGGACGCGGGCACGGAGAAGAGACGAGAGGCCGGAAGTCTCGGAGTTTCGGTTCCCGGCTCGGCAGAACGACGGCTCCCTTGCGGAGAAAATATCGGGAAGTTACCAGAGCGGTCAAATGGGGCAGACTGTAAATCTGCTGGCTTACGCCTACGGTGGTTCGAATCCATCACTTCCCACTCGAGAAAACCGGTTGGAGTTGCAGGACCTTCCGAAGCCGAGCTATCGGCGCCAAGGAAGGGAAGTCGCTCCGATACGGTGTATTTTTGCGAATACGACTATATGCCGGAATCGCCGCAGGGCGAAAGGCTTCGGATGCGGAGGGCATATTTTGCGGAAGTAGCTCAGTTGATAGAGCATCAGCCTTCCAAGCTGAGGGTCGCGAGTTTGAGCCTCGTCTTCCGCTCTGAAACGAAAGCGAGCGACAGCGGGTTTCCGGCCGGAGACGGCGGAAACGGCGATGTCGCCGCCCGTTCTGCGAAACGGACTTGAAACTTTGGAGTAATTCTTAACAATACTTTAAATACTTAACGCTATGGCAAAAGAAAAATTCGACCGCTCGAAACCGCATGTCAACATCGGTACCATCGGTCACGTGGACCACGGTAAGACGACCCTTACCGCTGCTATTACGACCGTTCTGGCCAAGAAAGGTCTGTCGGAGCTCCGTTCGTTCGACTCGATCGACAACGCTCCCGAGGAGAAAGAGCGCGGTATCACGATCAACACCGCTCACGTAGAGTATCAGACGGCCAACCGCCACTACGCTCACGTAGACTGCCCGGGCCACGCCGACTATGTGAAGAACATGGTAACGGGTGCCGCTCAGATGGACGGCGCCATTCTGGTAGTAGCCGCTACGGACGGTCCGATGCCCCAGACCAACGAGCACGTACTGCTCGCCCGTCAGGTGAACGTACCGCGTATCGTCGTCTTCCTGAACAAGTGCGACATGGTAGACGATGCCGAGATGCTCGACCTCGTCGAGATGGAGGTTCGCGACCTGCTCTCGAAGTACGAGTACGACGGCGACAACGCCCCCATCATCCGCGGTTCGGCCCTCGGCGGTCTGAACGGCGAGGCTCAGTGGGAGGAGAAGATCATGGAGCTCATGGACGCTGTAGACAACTACATCCCCATCCCGCAGCGTGAGAACGAGAAGCCGTTCCTGATGCCTGTCGAGGACGTATTCTCGATCACCGGCCGCGGTACCGTCGTTACGGGCCGTATCGAAACCGGTGTGATCCACGTGGGCGATCCCGTCGAGATCATCGGTCTGGAGGAGAAGACGCTGACGTCGACCTGCACCGGTGTGGAGATGTTCCGCAAGCTGCTCGACGAGGGCGAGGCCGGCGACAACGTAGGTCTGCTGCTCCGCGGTATCGACAAGAAGGAGGTTAAGCGCGGTATGGTAGTCGCCAAGCCGGGTTCGATCACTCCGCACACCGAGTTCGAGGCCGAGGTCTACATCCTCAAGAAAGAGGAGGGTGGCCGTCACACGCCGTTCCACAACAACTATCGTCCCCAGTTCTACCTGCGTACGATGGACGTAACGGGTGAGGTTCACCTGCCCGCAGGCGTCGACATGGTGATGCCGGGCGACCACGTGACCATCACCGTGAAGCTGATCTACCCGGTAGCNCTGAACGAGGGTCTGCGTTTCGCTATCCGCGAGGGCGGCCGTACGGTAGGTGCCGGTCAGATTCTGAAGATCGTGAAGTAATTCACGNCNATAGAGGGAACGGAGGGCGACTTCCGTTCCCCATTAGGAGCATAGTTCAAGGGTAGAATAGCGGTCTCCAAAACCGTTGATGGGAGTTCGAATCTCTCTGCTCCTGCGAAGAATAAAGAAAAGAAGATATGTTCAACTACTTCAAAGAATCCTACAACGAGCTGGTGAACAAGGTGACGTGGCCTACGTTCCAACAGCTTCAGAGTTCTACGGTGGTCGTGATGGTGGCTTCGGTGATCTTCGCGATCGTCGTGCTGGCGATGGACCTCTCGTTCGAGAACCTGATGGGTGCNATCTACAAGACGCTGGGTAATCTCGGCCGCTAAACTCCGGTTGCAAGATGAGCGAGATTCAGAAACAGTGGTATGTCGTCCGCGCGATCGGCGGGAAGGAGAANAAGGTCAAGGAGTATCTGGAGGCCGAGATTCGCCATAACCACTTGGAAGACTACATCTCCCAGGTGCTGATCCCGACCGAAAAGGTCTATACGATCCGCAACGGCAAGAAAGTCTCCAAAGAGAAGGTCTCCTATCCGGGCTATGTGCTGGTGGAGGCTGCGTTCGTAGGACAGATTCCTATTTTGATTCGTAATACTCCCAATGTGCTGGGATTCCTCGGCGACACGAAAGAAGACGGCCGCACGATGCACGCGACGCCTCTCCGTCCACAGGAGGTTGCACGCATCCTCGGTCGGGTCGATGAGATGAACGCCATGGAGGAGGAAAACGAAATACCGTTCTTCGTCGGCGAGACNGTCAAGGTCACCGATGGCCCTTTCTCAAGCTTCCAGGGTACCATCGAGGCCGTCGACAACGAGCGCAAGAAACTCACGGTATCGGTGAAGATATTCGGGCGCAAAACTCCTATGGAGTTGAGTTTCACACAAGTAGAAAAAGAATAAAAACCAAGGAAAACTATGGCAAAAGAGGTTGCTGCATTTATCAAATTGCAGATCAAAGGCGGTGCCGCCAATCCTTCGCCCCCGGTTGGTCCCGCATTGGGCTCCAAGGGAGTCAATATCATGGACTTCTGCAAGCAGTTCAATGCNCGTACGCAGGACAAGGCGGGAAAGGTTCTTCCGGTCATCATCACGGTTTACAGCGACAAGTCGTTCGACTTCGTTGTAAAGCAGCCGCCCGTAGCCGTTCAGCTCAAGGAAGCAGCCAANGTGCAGAAAGGTTCCGCNCAGCCNAACCGCGANAAGGTCGGTCAGGTNACGTGGGANCAGGTTCGCGCCATCGCTCAGGACAAGATGCCCGACATGAACTGCTTCACGCTGGAGTCNGCNATGCGNATGGTAGCCGGTACGGCCCGCAGCATGGGTATCAACGTNGTCGGNGAATTTCCTAACATGTAATTGAGAGAAGATGAGTAAGTTGACAAAAAATCAAAAAATCGCCTATGCGAAGGTGGAGGCCGACAAGGCTTACAAACTTTCGGAGGCCGCCGCTCTTCTGAAGGAAATTACGTTCACGAAATTCGACGCTTCGGTAGATATCGACGTGCGGCTGGGTGTCGACCCCCGCAAGGCCAANCAGATGGTGCGCGGCGTGGTGACNCTGCCTCATGGCACGGGCAAGCAGGTCCGCGTGCTGGTGCTCTGTACTCCCGAAAAGGAGGCCGAGGCACAGGCTGCCGGCGCCGATTACGTAGGTCTGGATGAATACGTAGACAAGATCAAGTCCGGCTGGACGGATGTCGACGTGATCATCTGCACCCCCAACGTGATGGGCAAAGTCGGTGCGCTGGGCCGCATTCTCGGTCCCCGCGGTCTGATGCCGAACCCCAAGACGGGTACGGTGACCATGGAAGTGGGCAAAGCCGTGAAAGAGGTGAAATCGGGTAAGATCGACTTCAAGGTNGACAAATTCGGTATCATCCACACNTCGGTAGGCAAGATTTCGTTCTCGGCCGAGCAGATCGCGGACAACGCGAAAGANGTGCTGGGCATGATCNTGAAGTTGAAGCCTGCGGCTGCGAAGGGTTCNTANGTGAAGAGNATCTANCTCTCGACCACGATGAGCCCNGGTCTGCAGATCGATTCCAAATCAGTNGAAACCAAATAAGAAGGAGGACAGAAGAGATGACTAAGGAAGAAAAACTGGTTGTNATNGACAGCCTTGCCGAGCAGCTCCGGACNTATCCTCACTTCTANATCACCGANATCGAGGCCCTGAACGCCGAGCAGACCGCTTCGCTGCGCCGCCAGTGCTTCGAGAAGGAGATCAAGCTGGTGGTAGCCAAGAACACGCTGCTGACCAAGGCTCTGGAGAAGGTGGAGAAGGCCGATGCTGAACTGGTAAAAGTATTGGAGGGTCCGACCTCGATCATGTTCGCCAACGTGGCCAAGGCTCCTGCAACTCTGATCAAGGAGTTCCGCAAGGGCTGCGACAAACCCGTGCTGAAAGCCGCTTATGCCGAGGGCTGCGTGTACGTGGGCGACAATCAGATCGACGCTCTGTGCAACATCAAGTCGAAGGAGGAACTCATCGGCGATATCATCACGCTGCTGCAGTCTCCCGCGAAGAATGTTATTTCTGCATTGCAGGCCAATGCAGGTCAGAAAGTTGCGGGCATCGTGAAGACGCTCGAAACGCGAAACAACTAATTCAAAACAAGAAAAATCAAAATTTAATACGCTTACAACTATGGCAGACGTAAAGAAACTCGCTGAAGAACTGGTAAACCTGAAGGTTACCGAGGTTAACGAACTCGCACAGATCCTCAAGGAGGAGTATGGCATCGAGCCGGCTGCTGCCGCTGTTGCCGTTGCAGCTCCCGCTGCCGGCGCCGGTGACGCCGCTGCTGCCGAGAAGTCGTCGTTCGACGTGATCCTGAAGAGCGGCGGTCAGGCCAAGCTGCAGGTNATCAAGGTNGTGAANGACCTCGCAGGTCTCTCGCTGGGCGACGCCAAGGCTCTGGTAGACGGTGCTCCCAAGGCTGTGAAAGAGGGTGTTTCCAAAGAGGAGGCCGAGCAGATCAAGAGCCAGCTCGAGGAAGCAGGTGCTGAAGTTGAGCTTAAGTAGCATTGCTGCTTAAGATTCATACAAGATGAATTCAGGTATAGGGCTTACCCGCGTGTAGGCTCTATGCCTTTTCTTGGTCTAAAGACCGGAAGTGCCGTTCGTGCTGTGTCCGGTCTGCGGAAGAAACGCTCCCGGGGCGCATTGCGGACGCCTGTATACGGGGGCTTCGGCGGGATAAAAGCCAGTGCCTGCCGGAAGCGGGATGCTCGCCATGCGCCGGGTGCCGGGAACGTAGAATCCCGGGCGCGGTTCGGTGNCGGGCCTGCCCGGTTGCCGCGATGAAAGCCTGTTTTTCGGGGGCTGCGTCTCCCGATTGCACTTCAAATAATTTGGATTACGATGTCCACAGCTAAAACACAACAAAGAATCAGCTTTTCGACAGTGAAGAACCGGGTGCCCTANCCGGATCTGCTGGAGGTACAGCTCAAATCATTCCGGGACTTTTTCCAGATGGACACCACGGCCGAGAATCGTAAGAACGAGGGCCTNTACAAGGTGTTTCAGGAGAATTTCCCCATCACGGATACCCGGAACAACTTCGTTCTGGAGTTTATCGACTACTATATCGACCCGCCGCGCTACTCGATCGAGGAGTGTCTGGAGCGCGGACTGACGTACAGCGTTCCGCTGAAAGCCAAGCTGAAGCTCTATTGTACGGACGATGAGCACGAAGATTTCGGCGTTGTCGTACAGGACGTCTACTTCGGGACGATTCCCTATATGACCGAGCGGGGTACGTTCGTCATCAACGGTGCGGAGCGCGTCATCGTCTCGCAGCTCCACCGTTCGCCGGGCGTCTTCTTCGGGCAGAGCATGCACACCAACGGTACGAAGCTCTATTCGGCGCGTATCATTCCGTTCAAGGGCTCGTGGATCGAATTCGCTACGGACATCAACAACGTGATGTACGCCTACATCGACCGTAAGAAGAAGCTGCCCGTCACGACGCTGCTGCGCGCCATCGGTTACGAGGCCGACCAGCAGATTCTGGAGATCTTCGACTTGGCCGACGAGGTGAAAGTCTCGAAAGCCAACCTCAAGAAAGCCGTAGGCCGCAAGCTGGCCGCCCGCGTGCTCTCGACGTGGGTCGAGGACTTCGTGGACGAAGATACGGGCGAGGTCGTGTCGATCGAGCGCAACAACGTCATCGTCGACCGCGAGACGGTGCTCGAAGAAGAACATATCGACCAGATCATCGAGAGCGGCGCCAAGACCATCCTCCTGCATAAGGAGAACCAGTCGGGCATCGACTTCTCGATCATATACAACACCCTGCAGAAAGACCCCTGCAACTCCGAAAAGGAGGCCGTNGTNTANATCTACCGNCAGCTGCGCGCTTCGGAGCCGCCCGATGAGGCGACGGCGCGCGACGTCATCGAGAAACTTTTCTTCTCGGACAAGCGCTACGACTTGGGCGACGTGGGCCGCTACCGCATCAACAAGAAGCTGGATCTGGACATCGACCCGGCTATCCGCACGCTGACGCGCGAGGACATCATCGCCATCATCAAATATCTGATCCAGCTGATCAATTCCAAGGCCGACGTCGACGATATCGACCACTTGTCGAACCGCCGCGTCCGCACCGTGGGCGAGCAGCTGTCGAACCAGTTCTCGGTAGGTTTCGTGCGCATGGCGCGTACGATCCGCGAGCGCATGAACGTGCGCGACAACGAGGTCTTTACGCCCGTCGATCTGATCAACGCCAAAACGCTGTCGTCGGTCATCAACTCGTTCTTCGGGACTTCGCAGCTCTCGCAGTTCATGGACCAGATCAACCCGCTGGCCGAGATCACGCACAAGCGCCGCCTTTCGGCCCTCGGCCCCGGCGGTCTGTCGCGCGACCGCGCCGGTTTCGAGGTGCGAGACGTGCACTATACGCACTACGGACGTCTCTGCCCGATCGAGTCGCCGGAAGGCCCGAACATCGGTCTGATCTCGTCGCTGTGCGTCTATGCCAAGATTTCGCCCATGGGCTTCATCGAGACGCCTTATCGCTCGGTGGAGAACGGCAAGATCGACATGGACAACTCCCATATCCGTTACTACTCGGCCGAGGAGGAGGAGGGCAAGATCGTGGCCCAGTCGAACATTCCGATCGACGACAAGGGCAACTTCCTGCAGCCCGACCGTATCAAGGCGCGTCAGGGTGCCGACTTCCCCGTGGTGACGGCCAAGGAAGTGAACCTGATGGACGTGGCGCCCAACCAGATCGCATCGATCGCCGCCAGCCTGATTCCTTTCTTGGAGCATGACGACGCCAACCGTGCGCTCATGGGCTCGAACATGATGCGTCAGGCTGTGCCTCTGGTGACTTCGGAGGCTCCGATCGTCGGAACGGGCATCGAGAAAGAGATGATCTCGGACAGCCGCATTCAGATCGTGGCCGAGGGCGACGGCGAGGTGGTTTTCGCCGACGCTACCAAGATACAGATCAAGTACCAGCGTTCGGAAGACGAGATTCTGGCTTCGTTCGCTCCGGAGGTGACGACCTACGAACTGCCGCGCTACCGCCGTACGAACCAGAACACCTCTGTCACGCTGAAGCCTACCGTGCTGACGGGCGATAAGGTGAAGAAAGGTCAGATCATCACCGAGGGTTACTCCACGCAGCAGGGCGAACTGGCCTTGGGCCGCAACCTCAAGGTCGCGTTCATGCCGTGGAAAGGTTACAACTTCGAGGATGCCATCGTGATCTCGGAGCGCATCCAGCGCGAGGATATCTTCACTTCGGTGCACGTCGACGAGTATATCATGGAAGTCCGCGATACCAAGCGCGGTGTCGAGGAGCTCACTTCGGATATTCCCAATGTCTCGGAAGATGCTACCAAGGACTTGGATGCCAACGGTATCATCCGCGTGGGCGCCAACGTCCACCCGGGCGATATTCTGATCGGTAAGATCACGCCTAAGGGCGAGAGCGATCCCTCGCCCGAGGAGAAGCTGCTCCGCGCGATCTTCGGCGACAAGGCCGGCGACGTGAAGGATGCTTCGCTCAAGGCGCAGCCCTCGCTGCACGGTGTCGTCATCGGNACGACGCTCTACAGCCGTGCAAGCAAGGACAACAAGAAGAGCAAGAATGCGGAAAAGGCGCAGCTGGAGATGTTCGACGAGCAGTTCGCNACGCAGATCGCCGAGCTGACCAAGCGTCTGACCGGCAAGCTGTGGTCGCTGCTCCAGGGCAAGACTACGACGGGCATCACCGACTATTTCGGNGTGGAGCTCTACCCCGCAGGTACGAAGTTCACGCTGAAGATGCTGGAGGAGATCGCCCGCAAGTCGACCGACGAGAAGACCGGCGTGGTGTCGGGTTATCTGAACCTCGGTTCGTGCAAGTGGACGGGCGACGCCCGCATCGACGCCCTGATCGAGGCGACGATCAACAACTACTCGATCGAGTGGAAGAAAGCCGACGCCGCCATCAAGCGCGAGAAGTACAACTTCACCAACGGCGACGAACTCCCGCAGACGGGCGTCATCCAGATGGCCAAGGTCTACATCGCCAAGAAGCGCAAGCTCAAGGTGGGCGATAAGATGGCCGGCCGCCACGGCAACAAGGGTATCGTGGCCAAGGTGGTCCGCGACGAGGACATGCCGTTCNTGGAGGACGGTACGATCGTCGACATCTGTCTGAACCCGCTGGGCGTGCCCTCGCGNATGAACCTCGGACAGATCTACGAGACCGTGCTCGGATGGGCCGGCCGCGANCTGGGTCTGAAGTTCGCGACGCCGATCTTCGACGGTGCCTCGCTCGACCAGATCAACGAGTACACCGCACAGGCAGGGNTGCCCCACAGCGGCCGCACCTACCTCTACGACGGCGGTACGGGCGAGAAGTTCGACCAGCCGGCGACGGTGGGCGTGATCTACATGCTCAAGCTCGGTCACATGATCGACGACAAGATGCACGCCCGTTCGATCGGTCCCTACTCGCTCATCACCCAGCAGCCGCTGGGCGGTAAGGCGCAGTTCGGCGGTCAGCGCTTCGGCGAGATGGAGGTGTGGGCGCTCGAAGGCTTCGGCGCCGCCAACATCCTGCAGGAGATTCTGACGATCAAGTCGGACGACGTGATGGGCCGTGCCAAGGCTTACGAGGCTATCGTCAAGGGCGAGAACCTGCCCAAGCCGGGTATCCCCGAGGCGATGAACGTGCTGCTGCACGAGCTGCGCGGTCTGGCCCTGTCGGTCAAACTGGAGTAAGATTTTTTCGGACGACTAAGAAAAAGAAAAAGATATGTCAATTTCCAAAGACAACAAGGGTAGCAACGGTTACAACCGCATTGCGATCGGTCTGGCCTCCCCCGAGGAGATTCTGGCCCAGTCGAGCGGCGAGGTGCTCAAGCCCGAGACCATCAACTACCGTACTTACAAGCCCGAGCGCGACGGTCTGTTCTGCGAGCGCATCTTCGGTCCCGTCAAGGACTACGAGTGCCACTGCGGCAAGTACAAGCGCATCCGTTACAAGGGTATCGTCTGCGACCGCTGCGGTGTGGAGGTGACCGAGAAGAAGGTGCGCCGCGAGCGCATGGGCCACATTTCGCTGGTCGTGCCCGTGGTGCATATCTGGTACTTCCGGTCGCTGCCCTCGAAGATCGGCTACCTCTTGGGTATCCCCTCGAAGAAGCTGGAGGCGATCATCTACTACGAGCGCTACGTGGTCATCAATCCCGGTGCCGCTGCCGAGCAGGGCATCGAGAAGCTGGCTACGCTCGCCGAGAAGGAGTATCTCGACGTGCTGGCNGCGCTGCCCAAGGGCAACCAGTCGCTGCCGGACGACGATCCGAACAAGTTCGTGGCCATGATGGGTGCCGAGGCGATCTATACGCTTCTGAAGCAGGTNGACCTCGATTCGATGTCCTACGCCCTGCGTCACAAGGCTTCGACCGAGACTTCGCAGCAGCGCAAGTCGGAGGCGCTCAAGTGTCTGAATGTCATCGAATCGTTCCGCGCTTCGGAGGGTAAGAACAAGCCCGAGTGGATGGTGCTGAGCGTCATTCCCGTCATCCCGCCCGAGCTGCGCCCGCTGGTGCCGCTGGACGGCGGACGTTTCGCTACGTCGGACCTCAACGACCTCTANCGTCGCGTCATCATCCGCAACAACCGCCTGAAGCGNNTGATCGAGATCAAGGCGCCCGAAGTCATCCTGCGCAACGAGAAGCGTATGCTGCAGGAGGCCGTCGATTCGCTGTTCGACAACTCGCGCAAGTCCAACGCCGTGAAGAACGAGTCGAANCGTCCGCTCAAGTCGCTGTCGGATTCGCTCAAGGGCAAGCAGGGNCGCTTCCGTCAGAACCTTCTGGGTAAGCGCGTCGACTACTCGGCCCGTTCGGTCATCGTCGTCGGTCCCGAGCTGAAGATGCACGAGATGGGTATNCCCAAGGATATGGCCGCCGAGCTCTACAAGCCGTTCGTCATCCGCAAGCTCATCGAGCGCGGNATCGTCAAGACGGTGAAGTCGGCCAAGAAGATCATCGACCGCAAGGACCCCGTCATNTGGGGTATTCTGGAGAACGTCATCAAGGGACACCCCGTGTTGATGAACCGCGCCCCGACGNTGCACCGNCTCGGTATTCAGGCGTTCCAGCCCAANCTCATCGAGGGCAAGGCCATGCAGCTCCACCCGCTGGCATGTACGGCATTCAACGCCGACTTCGACGGCGACCAGATGGCCGTGCACCTGCCGCTGGGCAANGCCGCCATTCTGGAGGCGCAGNTGCTGATGCTCGGNTCGCACAACGTCCTCAATCCCGCGAACGGNGCNCCNATCACNGTGCCGTCGCAGGANATGGTCTTGGGTCTCTACTACATCACCAAGCCCCGCAAGGGCGTCAAGGGCGAGGGCCGCACGTTCTACGGNCCCGAGGAGGCGATCATCGCNTACAACGAGAAGAAAGCCGACCTGCACGCNATCGTGAAGTGCNTGGTNGACGANCTCGACGAGNANGGCAANCCCGTGCGCGTCATCAAGGAGACGACCATCGGCCGCATCCTCTTCAACCAGGTNGTNCCNNAGGANGTGGGCTACATCAACGAGGTGCTGACCAAGCGTTCNCTGCGCGANATCATCGCCGTGGTCATGAAGAAAGCCGGTGCCGACAAGGTGGCTGCGTTCCTCGACGATATNAAGAACCTCGGTTACCGCATGGCATTCCAGGGCGGTCTGTCGTTNAACCTCGANGCCGTNATNATCCCCGAGGAGAANGAGAAGCTCGTGCAGGAGGGTTACGACCGTTCGGACGCCATNATGGAGGACTACAACATGGGTCTNATCACCAACAACGAGCGTTACAACCAGATCATCGACGTGTGGACCAACATCAACTCGAAGCTGACCAAGGCCGTGATCGATACGCTCGTTAAGGACGAGGACGGTTTCAACCCCGTCTACATGATGCTCGACTCGGGAGCCCGCGGTTCCAAGGAGCAGATCCGTCAGCTGAGCGGTATGCGCGGTCTGATGGCCAAGCCGCAGAAGTCGGGCGTCGAGGGTGGCCAGCAGGTCATCGAGAACCCGATTCTCTCCAACTTCAAGGAGGGCCTGTCGGTGCTCGAGTACTTCATCTCTACGCACGGTGCCCGTAAGGGTCTGGCCGATACCGCACTGAAGACGGCCGACGCCGGTTATCTGACGCGTCGTCTGGTCGANGTGGCGCAGGACGTNATCATCAACGAGNNNGACTGCGGCACGNTGCGCGGNCTGACGGCTACGGCNATCAAGCGCAACGACGACGTNGTNCAGACNCTCTACGANCGNATCCTNGGCCGNGTAGCCNTGAACGACGTCATCCACCCGCTCACGGGCGAGGTGCTCTGCAAGGCGGGCGAGGAGATNACGGANTCCATNGCCGANGCNATCGAGAANTCGCCGCTNGANTCGGTGGAGATCCGCTCGGTGCTCACCTGCGAAGCGCGCCGCGGCGTCTGCGCCAAGTGCTACGGCCGCAACCTCGCTACGGCCCGCATGGTGCAGAAGGGCGAAGTGGTCGGCGTCATCGCCGCCCAGTCGATCGGCGAGCCGGGTACGCAGCTGACGCTCCGTACGTTCCACGTCGGCGGCGTGGCCGGCGGTACGGCTGTCGAGACCAACGTCGTTTCCAAGTACGAGGGTCGTCTCGAAATCGACGAGCTGCGCACCGTCAAGGGCAAGAACGCCGCAGGCGAGGCGATCGATATCGTCATCTCGCGCCAGTCGGAGTTCCGCATCGTCGATCCGAAGACCGAAATCGTACTCTATACGCATAACCTGCCCTACGGCTCGACGCTCTTCATGGCGGACGGCTCGACGGTCAAGAAAGGCGATCTGATCTGCGAATGGGATCCCTACAACGCCGTCATCATCTCGGAGTTCGAGGGCAAGGCCGTCTACGAAAGCGTCATCGAGGGTGTTACTTACCGCGACGAGCGCGACGAGCAGACGGGTCTTTCGGAAAAGGTCGTCATCGAGTCCAAGGACAAGACCAAGAACCCCGTGATCCGCATCGTCGACAAGGCGGGCGAGGAGGTCAAGCAGTACAACTTGCCCGTGGGTGCCCACGTAGTGGTTAAGGACAACGCCAAGATCAAGGCCGGCGATGTGCTCATCAAGATTCCGCGCGCCGTCGGCAAGTCGGGCGGCGATATCACCGGCGGTCTGCCGCGTGTGACCGAGCTCTTCGAGGCCCGCAATCCGTCGAACCCCGCTATCGTGTCGGAAATCGACGGCGAGGTGACGTTCGGCAAGATCAAGCGCGGTAACCGCGAGATCGTCATCACCTCCAAGGACGGCGATCAGAAGCGCTATTTAGTGCCCCTGTCGCGTCAGATCATCGTGCAGGAGAACGACTACGTCAAGGCCGGCAGCGCCCTTTCGGACGGCGCCATTACGCCGACCGATATCCTCAATATCCTCGGTCCCACGAAAGTACAGGAGTACATCGTCAACGAGGTGCAGGAGGTGTATCGCATGCAGGGCGTGAAGATCAACGACAAGCATTTCGAGGTGATCGTGCGCCAGATGATGTCGAAGGTGAAGATCGAGGATCCGGGCGACACCCGCTTCTTCGAGGATCAGATCATCGACAAGTGGGAATTCATGGACGTCAACGACGAGCTCTACGACAAGGCGGTCGTCACCGATGCCGGCGATTCGACGAATCTCCAGCCCGGACAGATCGTCTCGCTGCGCAAGCTGCGCGATGAGAACTCGAGCCTCAAGCGCCGCGATCTGCGTCCCGTGCAGGTGCGCGATATCGTGCCCGCTACGTCGACGCAGGTGCTGCAGGGCATCACCCGCGCGGCTTTGCAGACTTCGAGCTTCATCTCGGCGGCTTCGTTCCAGGAGACCACCAAGGTGCTCAACGAGGCTGCGATCCAAGCCAAGATCGACCCGCTGGAGAATCTCAAGGAGAACGTCATCTGCGGTCACCTGATCCCCGGCGGTACGGGTCTGCGCGACTACGACAACCTCGTCGTCGGCTCGAAAGCCGAATTGGAAGAGATCCGGCAGGCGCAGTAGTCCTGCTTCCGATAGCGAAAAGGCCGTTCCGTGAGGGACGGCCTTTTTAGGTGAAAGGTGAAAAGCGGATGATTTTGCAAGCGGCGGTTGGGCGCAGCTGACGAACGTTTATCTCCGTTCGTAGCGCTTGGCCAAGCCGCCCTCGGCCGTTTCTCGATAGAGGCTGGGCAGGTTGTGGCCGGTCTCGTTCATGACCTCGACCACCTTGTCGTAGGATACCAAGTGCGAGCCGTCGGAGAGGGTGGCGTAGATGTTGGCATCGAGGGCCCGGGCGGCGGCGATGGCGTTGCGCTCGATGCAGGGCACCTGCACTAATCCGCAGACGGGGTCGCAGGTCAGTCCCAAGTGGTGCTCGAGCCCCATTTCCGCAGCGTATTCGATCTGCGACGGCGTGCCGCCGAAAAGCTGGCATGCCGCGGCGGCGGCCATGGCGCAGGCGACGCCTACTTCGCCCTGACAGCCGACCTCGGCGCCGGAAATGGATGAGTGCGTTTTGGCCACGTTGCCGAAAAGTCCTGCCGTCGCCAGCGCGCGCAGGATGCGGATGCGCAGAAAGTCGCGCGAGGTGGCCAGATGATAGAGCACGGCCGGCACCACGCCGCTCGAACCGCATGTCGGGGCCGTCACGACCCGGCCGCCCGAGGCGTTCTCCTCGGAGGTGGCCAGCGCGTAGGCGTAGATTTTGGCGCGCGAGGCGAGCGATCCGGAGTAGCTTTTCGACTTGACGAAATAGGTGGCGGCCTTGCGGGCTACCTTGAGCCCTCCGGGCAGGACACCGTCGTTGTTGAGCCCCTGCCGGATCGTCTCGCACATGGTCTCCCAGACCGTGTCGAGATACTCCCATATTTCGGGACCTTCGCAGTCGTCGACATATTCCCAGAACGTTTTGCCCTCGCGGTAGCACCACTCCTTGATTTCGGAGATGGTGGTCATGGGGTAGATGCTCGGCGGAACTTCCGGTCCTGCAGTTTCGTTGGCGAGTGCGCCGCCGCCGATGCTGTAGATGGTCCAGCTGTCGACGGCCCGTCCGCCCCGCAGCCCCTCGAACAACATGCCGTTGGGGTGGAACGCAGGAACGACGTCGGGCCGCCAGACGATCTCCGTGGGAGCGTGGAGTGTCATCGACGCAAGAACAGCGGTGTCGGTCAGGTGCCCCTTGCCCGTGGCTGCGAGCGACCCATAGAGCGTGACGCGGTACGCTTCGGCATCGGGACAGCGCTGCAGAAACAGTTCGGCTGCTTTCTTGGGCCCCATGGTGTGGCTGCTCGACGGGCCGTTGCCTATCTTGAAAAGTTCTTTGAGCGATTCCATCTTTTTGCTTCCTGCGATACGAAAAAGGGGCGCGGACGCCCTTTCTGGTAGCCCCACCGCGACTCGAACGCGGATTTAGGGTTTAGGAAACCCTCGTTCTATCCCTTGAACTATGGAGCCGAAAAACGGTGTCCCCCGAAAGAGACACCGCGAAGATACGAATAAGCGAGGGCAATGCCAAATTTATTTGAGCTTTGCCGAGCGAGAGTATCTCAGCGCAGCTAAGTGCGAATAAGCGAGGGTAATGCCAAATTTATTTGAGCTTTGCCGAGCGAGAGTATCTCAGCGCAGCTAAGTGCGAATAAGCGAGGGCAATGCCAAATTTATTTGAGCTTTGCCGAGCGGGAGTATCTCAGCAAGGGCTAAGATACGAAAATAAGGCGAAAAGCGAAAGTTCCTTTCGATGGAAGAACGCCTGTCAGAAACTGAATCCTACGCCGATCGAAAATACGTTGGCGTGGAGCTTGTAGTTGCCCGAGAAAACCTCGGTCAGCTGCGAGGGATTGCCGTACTGGTAGATCGGGTAGGAGCCTGTGCGCTCGGGATCGGCCGACGAGACATAGCAGTAGGCCAGATCGATGGAGACGAACCGCGCGGGGCGGAACGAAAGGCCGGCCGTGTAGGAGACTTTGGTCATCGACGGAGTTTCGGGATTGAGATAGCTGCTGGCTACGGGGCTTTCGTCGACATACATACCCATGCGGGCCGTGAGCCAGTCGGTGGCTTTGTACTGACCGCCGAAGCGGAACGCGAGGGTGTTGGAGTAGTTTTTCTCGGAGACGATCGGCGGGATGTTCAGCTCGGTTTCGTTGAATTCTACGTTGAGCGTCTTGTAGGCGCTCCACCCGTTCCACTGGAGATCGATCGCCAGCTCCCATTTGGGCGTCGGGCGGAACGAGACGCCCCATGTGACGACCGTCGGCAGCGGCAGTTCGGCGCGGAACGTGCCGCGGTCGAGCGGGGGCAGCAGCGAACTGCCGGTCATCTGTTCGAGCTGGGCGATGAGGGCGGCGGCCTGCGGATCGGTCGTCATGGCGGCGTGTCCTTTGCCGACCTTCATGTTCATGCGCGAGCGCCACGTCATGCCGACCGACCATTCGTCGGTGATATCCCACAGGATGCCGGCGTTGACGCCGATGGCCACCTTGGCGTCGCCCTGCAGCTCGGCCGATGCCAGCGACCGGTCCATGGTGCTCTCCAGATAGCCTTTGGCCCCCTGCATCATCTGAAGCCGCGCCTGCAGCGCTGCGTCGTCGGGCATCTGTGTCAGCGCATCCTGCAGATTTTGGATATTGGGATCGAGCATTCCGGTGATGACGCTTTTGCGGGTTCGGATCGAGAGCAGCGAGCGCGAAAGGTCGAAGTTGCCCCACGTGATCATCAGCCCGGCACCGATCGAGAGCCTGTCGCATATCTTGAACGAAAGGGTCGGCTGCACGGTGTAGGCCTTGAGGTCGATCTGCTGGACCAGATGAGCCCCCGACCAGTCGTCGCCCCAGTTCATGGCCGATCCGTAGGGGGTGAAGAATCCGACGCCGACCGAAAGCCGCTCGATAGGTTTATAATTAAGGTATACATGGAGCGGCGTCGACATTTTGTTGTGCGACTTTTCGCTGGGTCCGGCCGTGTAGTCGTTGTCCATGCCGGGCAGCGATTGGTAGCGGACGTTGGAAAGGATGCCTGTGAATCCGGCCGAGATATCGAACTTCGACTGCTGGAACGAAGCGGCGGCCGGGTTGAAGAAGATCGATTCGGANTTGAGTTTCATGGCCGTGCCCACATGGCCCATACCGGTCTGTTTGGCCGACATATTGTTGACCTGATAGCCCTCGGCGAAGGTTTCCGCAGCAAGNGCGGCGGCAGTCAGCAAGAGGAAAAGTTTTTTCATAAACGAGTGATTTGGTTTGTATTGGCATGCGCGGAAGCATGCGGAAATCGCCNACAAAAGTAGGAAAACTATTCCCGNCGCCAAAATATTTTGGACTNAAATTCCTGAAAATTCAACTTTATNGCCACACNNGAAATCGNANGTATTTATAAAAAGTATTTAATATTGCTTTAAAATTGTTCTATNTTTCCTCTTTNGNGNTTTTCGCCGAGCNGGCATCGGTGNNGAAAAACCGTTCGGGATNGAGATATGGCATGTTGTATGCAGGNAATTGCGGAGAGACGGTTACAGGTTGTTTATCCGTGTGTGCAACTTGCAGATTATTAGCTATAAGACCGATCCGGAATCGGCNGGAATTCTGTCCGGCCGGTTGTCGGNACGACTTTTTGTGCCGGAAATCCGGCCGCTTTCCGTTGTGCCGTTTTCTAAAGAATTNGGTTTCAAAACGGGCTCCAGGGCNATTGTTTGCCTTACCTCGCTCTNTTTTTGCGGAAGCCGTCCGGATGCTTCGATATTTTTTCGAGAAAGTAAAAAAATATGTTAAAAATTTGTGGGGGGGGGAATTTTTTTCATATATTTGCGGCGTGAGACCAATGTTAAAAACCCGATTCCGGATGTTCCGAGAGGGAATATTCATGGTTCGTCCGGTTCGGATTCCGCTTCGGCAAAAGGCCGTTTTTCGAGGGGCTTCCGGAGTGTAAACATTTGATCTCCAAAATATAGAATCGGACAGGGCCGCTTGCGCTTTGCTTAGGTTGGGAATCTCGCCCGATCGGTTTCCGTTTACTCGGAACCATCGGACCGCACCGATTNCCCGGNGCCGCGAAGTCGGGTCGTGCGATTCGGAAAGTAGAAAAAACGGATAGGCCGGCATCGGACGGCTGTTGTTCTAAAAGGAATATTTATCGTTTCCGC
Organism: Alistipes sp.; assembly: GCA_014796635.1. GTDB lineage: Bacteria > Bacteroidota > Bacteroidia > Bacteroidales > Rikenellaceae > Alistipes. The sequence continues at coordinate 166,233 of JAAVIK010000001.1, read as the reverse complement.
GGAGCAGGAGCTTTNCGGCCAGTAGTCGGCCATAGGAGTTAGGAAGTCAGAATAAGTTATGAAAACGGTGAATAACACTCCCAAATTTTTCCGGTTCGTGCCGGTTCTGTTGTGCGTTCTGTTTCTGGCGCCGGTGCTTCGCGCCGTCGGTATGCCGCAGTCTCCGACCGGAGGTTCCCAGCTTTCGGTCCGCGACTCGACCTATCGTCAGGTCATTACCGAAGGNTCGAAGAGCCTGAGTTGTTACCTCAATTATCCGCAGGGAAGCGCCAAGATTCTNCCCGACTTNGAGAACAACGCCAGCGAGCTGCGCAANCTCGACGACTTCATCCGCCAGGTCTTCCGCGANAGCCTCATCTACGTCGATTCGATCCGTCTGAGCGGTTATTGCTCGATCGAGGGTTCGTTCGGCGCCAACGAGCGGNTGGCCAAAACCCGCGTGATGGGCTTCAAGTCCTATCTCGACGATGAATACGATCTCTCCCAGCGTTATCCGATCCGTGTGAACTGGGTTGCCGAGGACTGGGACGAGCTGCGCCGGTTGGTCGAGGAGTCCGATATGCCCCGCCGCGACGAGGTGCTNTATCTGATCAAGAANGTAGGNATCTTCCAGGGTCGCGAGAAGCGTCTCATGGANNTGGATAAGGGTATTCCCTACAAGTANATGCTCCAGAANTTCTTCCCCGGGTTGCGCCGNGTCGAGATCACCGTGAACTACGACTTGCGCCGTATCCTCGAGGAGAAGCTGCAGACCAAACTTTCGCAGGCGGAGTTCGAGGCCGCGTTGGCTAAGGAGCGCGAGGAGGCTTTGGCCGAGGAGCGCCGTCTGGCNGAAATCGCCCGCATGGAGGAGTCGGCACGTCTCGAAGCCGAGCGCCAGGCCCGCGAGGCCGAGCGTCTCGAAGCGCTGCGCATCGCACAGGAGCAGGCCCGCTTGCAGGCCGAGCGCCGCGCCGCCGAGCAGGCGCGTCTCGAAGCCGCCAAGAGAGCCGAGGAGGAAGCNCGTCTCGAAGCGGCCCGCAAGGCGGCCGANGAGGCCAAACGCAAGAAAAAGGAGAGCCGCAAGCTCCGTCCGATCTTCGCCCTCAAGACCAACTTGGTCGCTTGGGCCGGGTTCGTTCCGTCGGGTGCGGCATCTTTCAACCGTACCACGTTCATGCCCAACCTCGAGGGCGAGTTCTACATGGGCCGCCGCGTGTCGATCTCCGGTTCGGCGCTCTTCTCCAACTGGGCTTATTCCGGCGGCGAGAAGTTCTGGGGTCTCTCGGCCTACAGTCTCGAGCCGCGCATCTGGATTAAGGGCGACCGCCTGTTCCGGGGCGTTTACATCGGNCTCTACGGCGAGATGGGCGACTTCAACAAGCAGGAGGGCCGNATCGAGGGCGNGAGNANCNACGACCAACNTTACGGGCGATTACTGGNNTGCCGGNNTCTCGGTCGGTTACATGNTGCCGTTGTCCAAGCATTGGTGCGCCGAGCTGAGTTTGCGCGGCGGTTACCGGAGCGCGACCTACGACAAGTATACCCGCGCTTTCGAGCCGGACGGCATCTACCACTACGATGAGCAGCAGTCGGGCAAGAAAAACGAGTTCGGACTTACCGGCGTGAGACTGAATATCGTATACCGTTTCGGTCTCGGCCGCAGATAGAGCAGATACAATAAAAGGCAGCCCGGCTCCGTATATATGGGGCGCGGTTCGCCGGAGCGAGCTACAAATACGAGAAGCTGTCCGTCCCCGCAGCGGGTCGGTAGAAGGATAAAGCGTTATTATGAAAAGGAAGTTTACATACATGTTGTTCGGCGCCCTGTTTTTCGCGCTGGCGGCACAAGTAGGTTGTACCAAGGAGGCCTTGGATCACTACAAGAACGAAGGTATTGTGGAGATCGACCTGACCCAGGCGGACGGTTCGCCCCGCGAGGGTAATTTCCGGGTGCACTTCTATCCGGTCGCTCCGGCCGCCGAGGTCGCTGCCGAGGACGGCACTGCGCAGGGCGGAGTGGTTCCGGAGGGTTCCGACCCCGTTTACCAGCATTTCGATTTCGAGGGCAGTTCGTTCCGGGGCAAGTTGCCCGTCGGTTCCTACAAGGTGCTCATCCATAACACCGATACCGAGAACCTCGCCTTGCAGGACGAGGAGAACTACGATAAGGCCACTTTCTACGTGACGTCTTCCGCCGGCAGGTCCGGGGAGTGCCTCGCGCAGCCCAAGAATCTCTTCGTCGCCAACTGCGCTTATACGGAGAGCGAGGAGGGCGAAAAGGAGCAGCTCGCTACTTTGGACGTCGCTTATCGCGGCCATATCAAGGTCAAGTCGGAGCCCAAGCCCTACGTCAAAACGGTTGTCCTGCGTTTCAGCGTCGAGGGCGACGAGTTGGTGGAGCTGACGGGCGGTACGTTCATCGGCGTTTCGCCTGCGCACCACTGCGCTTCGGCGACCTGCGCCATGTCGTCCGAAAGCGTCGAGTTCGATACCGAGCGTATCTTCGAGCCCGACAGCGATTATACCTACAAGGCGGAGATCACCGCGCTCGACCTCATCACGCCGAGCAGCGCGTTCGGTACGCATATGGTCGTTCTGAATATCGTGCCCAAGACGGGTACTCCTTATAAGATCGAGGTCGACGTCACCGAGTTCATCGACGATTTCCTCCGGGAGCATAGCGGCGCTATTCCCGTGGATATCTCCGTGGAGATTCCCGTGCGGCTCGAAAGGGTCGGCGAGATACTCTCGGCCACGGTCGTTCCTTGGGTTCCCGGTACCGGCAGCGGTACGGTAGGCGAGGAGGAGAGCACCGACGAGGAAGACAATGCGTAGTCGCTCGGGGCAGAAGTTTAGTGGAGTATAAAAAAGTTTCAGATATGCTTAGAAAATCCTTGTTCGTTATCGCCTTTTGCGGTTTGTTGGCGTCCTGTTCTACACGGCAGGAGCTGGATCCGCGCAACGAGGGCGTGATCCGGCTCGGGGTCGGCAAAATCGTCACTCGGGCCGAGGTCGGTTCGGTTACGGCGCTTGGCGACAATATCGGCATCTACGGGGTTCAGTTGCCCGAAAAACCGGCGGATCTGACCGATTTGTCCGGTATAGGTTGGGGCAATGCGCTTTCGATGAATAACGTGCGGTCGACAGGTGTGGCCGCTTCGGGTGCTATTTCGTGGGACGGTATCTATTACTATCCGCTCGATCCCGCCCATTATATCAAGTTCTGCGCTTATCATCCCTACGCCGCCGACGGTACGAATTTCTCCGTCGACGCTCCGGCTGACGGACAGGCTCCCGTCCTGCGGTTCGCGTTGGACGGCACCGACGATATCCTCTATGCGGCGCCCGTCATCGGCAGCCGTTCCGAAGTCCCGGCCGCTCTGACGTTCCGCCATGCGCTCACTCAGTTGATGTTCAAGATCAAGGACGTGCACGGCGAGCTTCGGAGAAATAAGACCAAGGTGCTCAATATCATCTTCCAGGATGTCAATACCGTTTCGTCCATGGATATCGAGACCGGTATCTTCGGCGAGTGGTCCGCCCCCGACAACCTCAAGGTTCCCGGTATCGAGGGCGAGGAGTTCGCTTTCGAGGAGGAGGGGCCGGACTTCGTGGCTCCCGGCGACGCTATCATGCTGGAGCCCGGTCTGGCTTCGTTCAAGATCACGTTGGAGACTTCCGATGGTACTTTCTCGGATGTGACGATCCGGCCTTCCGGCGAGCCCGTTTTCGCTGCAGGTCATTCCTACGAGATCACCATTACGTTCAACGAGCAGCAGGCCGAGATATCCGCCGCCGCCACCGTCGTCGATTGGAAGTTCGGCGGTACGACCAATATCATTATCCAGTAGTCGCGATAACCTTAAAATGTTTCATACAGAACAGACAATTCAAAATCTTTATTAACTCTTTACATTCTTTTTATTATGAAAAAATTGTTTTTCTCTCTGCTTGCCGTAGCAGCTATGGCAAGTTGCTCGAAGAGCGAGTTGGCTGATCGTCCCGACAATACGCCGGTGGAGATCGCTGTCAACGGTATCAACGTGACGGCTCAGTCCCGTGCTCCGTTCGAGGGTTCTATCGCTTCGGACAATACGCTCCTCGCCAAGGTCCTCGTCTCGAAGACTGCCGGTAATTACGTAACGATCTGGAATACGGCCGATGATCAGATGTTGTTCACGGATGCAAACCAGGTCGGTTTCCAGACCACTCCGTCGTACTTCCCGACCGATGGTTCGGAGGTCAGCCTCATCGGTTTCTATCCCTCTACGGGTTGGACCAACGTTCATTCGGGTATCGCTACCAACAATTTCGATTATACTATCGATGGCAAGAGCGATGTAATGTTCGCTAAGGAGGTGAAGACCAAGAAGTCCGAGGCTCTGGCCGGTACGTATCCGACTCTGGCTTTCGAGCACCTGCTGACCCAGCTCGTCATCAAGGTCGAGGCCGAGAGCGCCGCTGCCGCTGCCGCTACTTCCGCCGGTGGTTGGGGTAAGGTTACCGATATCTGCTTGGTCGCTGCCAATAAGAAGGATATTCCGCCGGTAGTCCGTATCGCTGCAGCGACTGGTACCCCTGCGTATCGTTCGGACGAGACGACCGACGAGGACCTCGAGTCGCTGCCTTGCTATATCGTCGACGAGGATGGTACGTTCACCGATGACGTCTTCGCTCCTATCGAAATGTCCTATCCCACCGATGCTGACGCCGCTACTTTCGAGGCTCCCGCTGTCGCTTATTCGTTGGTTCGCCCCGTTACTACGGCTAATATCTCTAAGGACCACTATACGCTCTTGGTCAAGACCGAGTCCGAGCCGGATGGCCGTCAGGTTCTCGTTACGTTGAAAGATAGCTCCGATGTCGATTTCGTTTCGCCCACGACGGGTTACGCTTTCAATATCACGCTGACTTTCAAGGCTACGGATATCGAGGCTAAGGCTACGGTTACCGAGTGGAAGCAGGGTGGTAACACCAGCATCGACATCGAGTAATTCTCTCCCGTCTTCCGGGGTTCGTCCGCGGAAACGGTCTACACACAGGCTGTAAGGGGTTGAATGTTCCCCTTACAGTCACAAGATATACAAGAAATAATTCATAAAAGTATATGACCATGAAAAGTTTAGTCAAGAGCGCCGTTTTCTCGGTGGTGGGGCTTTCGGTCGTCGTCGCGGCCGGGTGTTCCAAGGCTCGTTGGGAGGACGATTCCGTCTCGCCCGATAGCGGCCAGGTGGAGATCGCCCTCGGTGCCGAGTTCGGCGTGTCCGGCGGCATCACGAGCGATGCGGGGCTCGCTTCGCGTGCCGTGATCGATAAGGGTTATTCCAAGACCTTGTACGTCAGCTTCGCACGGCTCGACCAGATCGAGGCTTCGGGTGCTTATCCCGCTTATTCCACCGTCGATTCGGCGTTCCTCGCCCGGTGGGCGGGTGCCCTCACCGACAACGATAGCCAGGCTACCACGGTCCGTTTCTGCGATCCCAAGTTCTACCTCAGTCGTAGTAGCAATAATTCTACCAAGTTCGTCGGTTGGTACCCCGCTTATCCCACGCAGACTGCTTTGGGTGCCGGCGGGTCCGTCGAGATTCCCATCGACGGTGCCACCGATATCATGCTCTCCGAGGAGTTGACCGGCAGCAAGGCCGTTCGGTTCGGTACTTACGTCTCCGCAGGCCATGCCAATAACCGGATTTTCCACTTCGGTCATAAGCTCACGCAGTTGCACTTCTACGCTTACGCCGTCGACGCCTACGCTTCTTCGGTCTGGGGTAAGATCAAGTCCATCAAGCTCAAGTCGCAGCGGCCTACCTGCAAGATCGTCTTGCCCGCTGCCGTCAGTTTCACCGGTACTCCGGCCGATCTGGAGTTGACCAAGAAGAAGGTCTCGGACGATTCCGCCATCAGTTATACCTCGGGTCTCGCTTTCCCGTTCGATACGACGGTTACGCCCGGCGCCGCCAATGAGCAGACTTTGCGCGAGGCTTCGGCCGTCGAGTGCGGTTATTCGTTGGTCGCCCCCCTCGCCGGCAGTGCTTCCCTCTCGTTGCTCATCGTCACCGAGAAAACCGCCGGTTCCACAACCGAGACGATCGAAACTCCCGTCACCGTCACGGTGCCCGCCGCTGGGTTCGAGGCCGGTAAGGCGTATAATATCTTCCTGCGTTTCTCCGCCGTCACTATCCAGCCCGAGGCTACGATCTCCAAGTGGGTGGTCGCCCCCGATACGATCAATATCGAAATGTAGTATGGTTCGTCGGGTCGGGGTGTGCAACTCTCTCTCGTAGGTTCCGCAGCTTCCCCCCGGGTTCCCGCTTCGGCGCCCGGTGCGGCAGAATCAGACGGTCCCCGTTCCGCGTTCGGTTAATATTTTTTGAGTTATGGTTATGAAAAAAGCATTGTTGTTCATCTTGTTGTCGGTTGCCGCAGTCGGATGCCATAAGAGCGACATCATCGGGCCCGACGAGCCGCAGGGCGATCCCGTCGCCGTCGATTTCGCGCTCTCCGGGCTCAAGGCCGGGGTTTCTCCCGCTTCGCGCGCCGATGCCGTCGAGGCCGAGGAGCTCGCCGTCGGCACCACCGTCCGCGTGTTGGTCTTCCAGCGTGTCGGTACTGCCGCCGACATCATCAGCGATAAGTTCTTCGCCGAGGCTACTTACGTCGTCCGGGAGGTCGGCGGCGTGCGGACGCTCGTCGCTTGCAACGTCAAGAGCGACACCGGCGAGGAGGATAAGGTTAGTTCCGCTACTCCGGCCGAGATCCGTCTCCGCGCCGCCGAGTACGATTTCTACGCTTNNACCCCCGCCGCCGCTATCGACAAGTCGAATTGGGAGGTCACCGTCGATTACGGCGTCGACCACGCTTCTTCGCTCACCGAGAAGGTCGCCGTCGGGCCGTCGCACGTCAANGCCGCTACCCGCAAGCAGTCCGTCACGCTCAGTACTTTGTTGCGTCGGTGCAGCCAGCTCAGNTTCGCTATCGAGCGNAAGTCCGAGAACGTCAATAAGATCACTATCAAGTCGGCTACGTTGTCCAAAATCCCCGGCAACCCCATTTCCAGAACCCTCTGCAAGGCTTTTCCCTTGCGTACCACTACCGGGGGCGATTATACTTTGCCGTCCGGTATCTTCAAGCCCGTCGACGGCAAAAATTATAAGCTCGCCGGCAAGGACGTGGTTTTGCCTAAGGGCNATACCGCTTTCCNCTTGGATATGACCGTCAATTTCAACGATTCCAACATCGATAAGGAGGTCGGCGCCGATATCCCCGCCATGACTTTCCAGCCCAATACGCAGTATTGCTTCGTCATCACGTTGAAGGGNGGNTCGTTCTCGTTGNCCTTGGAGATCATGCCTTGGGATACCGAGTATAGCAGCGACCTCGACCTCGGCGACTTCCACTACGGTTCCGTCCAGCTCGGCGAGTGGTCTTTCAAGGACCTGGACCTCGAGTTGGGTGCTTTTTAGTCGAATAACATAGATTCAAATACACATACGGTTATGAAAGTTTTCAGAAGTTTATTGTTGATCGGTTTGGCCGGTGCCATGTTCGCCGCTTGCAGCAAGCGGTCGCTCACCGATATCCCGGAGCCGGTCGTTCCCGAGGATGAGGCCCAGGTCGTTCTCTCTTCGGTCGAGTTGTCCGTTCCCGGCATGGCCGAGACGATCGATCTCGGTGAGATGCAGGAGAAGTCGACGTCTGCCGTCGCCCGCGAGGCTATCTCGGTCTCGTTGCCCGACGCCGTTACGCGTGCCGGCGATACTTCGGCTACTCCCGCCGAGTGCAAAGTCAATAAGGTCTGGGTNTTCCAGTTCAACGACAGCGGCAAGTTGGTCTATAAGCAGGATTTCTCCGATCCGTTCAAGGGAGGTACGACTTCTTCGTTGGATGTCGCTTTGTACGGTTACGANANNAGTACGATCTACGCCGTGGCCAATGTCCCCGACGCAAAGTTCACCGATGCGTTGATGCCGGCCGATGCTACCACTCCGACTTATGCCNTCGCCGATTTCGAGAAGGTCGTCTTCGAGACTGCTTCCGAGATCAGCGTCGATAGCGGCCTGCCCATGGCCGGTAGTTGGACGGGTCAGACCAAGGACGCTTCCCTCGGTACGCCTCAGGTTTCGTTGAAGCGGTTGGTCGCCAAGGTTTCGTTCACTTGTAAAACGCAGTTGCCTACGGGTCATTCGTTCACNTTGAAGTCGGTGCAGTTGTGTTCGGCTTCGCCCCAGGCTCCGCTCAAGGCTCCGGCTGCTACGGCCGCTTCGCCCGCTTCTACCGTCGCATTCTTCGATTACGCCGCTAAGACGGCTGCCGTAGGTACTACTTATACTTGGTACGTCCTCGAGAANCAGCGCGGTACGGTCGCCGGCATCACTTCGCCCCTCGATAAGGGCGATGCCAAGGCTCCGAAGGGTAGTACTTATATCCAGGTGATCGGTACTTACAACAACGGTGCCGTCGCCGCCGATGTCTCGTTCCACGTCTATCCCGGTGCTAATACAACCAGCGATTTCAACATCGCACGCAATACCAAGTANACGGTCACCGCTACGATCAAGGGCAACAACCCCGACGACGATCGCGTCATCGTCGCCACCGACCTTTGCAAGGACCCTTGGGACAACGTGGCTTACGCCAATTGTTACATGGTCTCCAAGGCCGGTTGNACTTATAAGTTCAACGCTACGGTGCAGGGCAANGGTAAGAATACGGCACAAAGTACCTGCGGTTCCCAGACCGCTCCCGCNATCACNGCTGTAACCATGGCTCCCAAGTCCGTCAAGGTGTTGTGGGAGACTACCGGTGCACAGAAGATCATCAAGAACGTCGAGCTCAAGAGCGACGGTTGGGTTTACTTCACCACCGCCGGCGATTCGGGTGCCGCTACCGAGGGTAATGCTTTGATCGCTGTCTATAGCACCGANACTCCCGGCGGTACCAACAACGTCCTGTGGAGTTGGCATATCTGGTCGACTTCTTACGATCCCAACGCCGATGGTCAGTTGGATGAGTATATCACCCGAACCAATACCGCTACAACGGCCAATCCTTATAAGATGATGAAGCGTAATNTGGGCGCCGGTTCCAATACGCAGGGTCAGCTCAGTTCGTACGGTCTGCTCTACCAGTGGGGTCGTAAGGACCCGTTCATCGGCGCCAATGGTACGTCGAGCACTACGGCCGCTACTACTTACGGTACGGCTTGGCCCGCTGCCGTCGCTGCTACCGCTACAACTTCCGGTACTGGTTCGACCAATATGGAGAAGTCGATCGATTTCGCCGTCAAGAACCCCATGACTTTCATCACGCAGGTCAATACCACTACTTACGACTGGGTCAATGCGCCCGCCGTCGCCAACCAGCGCGATAACTTGTGGGGNAACCCCAATACGTCGGCTTCTACGCCTACAACGTCTCCTCTGACCGTCAATAGGAATATGACCAAGAAAAGTAAGTACGATCCGTGTCCTCCCGGTTATAGCGTTCCGCCGCAGGATACGTGGACTTACTTCACCAATACGGGTAATAACGTCACTTCNGGCGCTCCTACGGGNTGTAANGTNTCCGGTGGCTTCAATTTGGGCTGGAATTTCTATTACAAGNCCGGTAGCTGCCGTCTATTATCCTGCTNCGGGCTACCGCNNCNGTGAGNCGGGAGCCTTGGCGNANGTCGGCACGGGCGGCTACTNTTGGTCTTCNTCGTCCTACTACGCGGGCAGTTACGACGCGGGTCACTTGGGCTTCTACTCGAGCAGCGTCTACCCGCTGAACGGCAGCGGCCGGGCCAACGCACTCTCCGTGCGCTGCGTCCAGAATAATCAGTGAGCGAGCGACTTAGCGAGCCGAACGCATCATGTTTTTATCAACCGGAGCGCTTTCGGGCGCTCCGGTTTTGAATGCCGCCTTTAGGCGGCGAAAAAATTTTTTTTGAATTTTTTCGGATTTTTTTGTTATTTCCCGAAAAAAACCTATTTTTGTTACAGCAAACCACGGGTTAAACCAGGTTTTGATCCTTTTTGAACGTTCTTTCTCAAGCCGCGTAAGTCGTGCACAAGAGCGCATAATAACATTAATCTTGCGCTATTATGTATCCAGGTTCTTGCATAATCTTGTGCGCTATCTTGCGTTATCTTGTCTCCAGGATTTCCGGGCGTAACTCCTTGTATTCGCGTTCGTACGCGTAACGGGTTGTTTCGTTTTCCGGTTCGTCCGCTCCGGTGGCCGCTGCGGTTCGTTGCGGCGCAGGGGATTCCTTTCCGCCCGAGGGCGGGGGAGACAGGGGTGCGGAAAGCAGGTTCGGAAAGGGGCCCGGTTTCGGGTCGGAAAAGTGTAGGATCGGATGCGTTTTTTTGAAGAGATCGCCGAGCGCGAGGACCGCAATCTTTACCAGATCGTCCTCTATCCCGAGGGCCTTTTTTATAAGGCTTACGAGCGGTCGGCGTTTGCCTGCGTCAGCAGGGTGGCTCCTTTCCAGCCCTCGAAAAAACGGATCAAGTATTGCGGCCGCGAGATGGTATCGGTAGGTTTTCCGATGTCGGTTCTTTCCAAGTATTTCCCCTCGGCGCCGCGTCCCCTGCCCGACGGGCGGGTGACCATCGCGCTCACCGATCGGATCGATCCGGTGGCTTGCGAGGATTGGAAGGCTTCGTTGCCGCTCAAGCAGCGGCAGCCCCGCGGAGGTGCCGGACGCCGCGACTATGTCGCGCTTCCGCCTGTGGACGAGCGGCCCGCGTCGCCGTTCATGCGCTCCGAGACGTCCGCCGCACCGGCCGTCGCGGCTGCGCCCTCGGACGGGCGCCCCTCGTCGCCGTTCATGCGGCCGCTCGATCCGCGGCCCGAGACGCCGGCTCCGGCCTCCGTTCCCGCCCCGGCGGCGAACCCGAAGGCCGAGCGCGTCATCCGATTGATCCGCGAATTCCGGCTCGAGGCGGCCACCCCGGTCGAATGCGTATTGTTTGTGGCAGATTTGAAAAAGGAGTTGGATGGCTATTTATGACAATTTGCCGGTATTCAAGGCAACCTATGACCTGCTCTTGCAGGTAGTGAAACTTTCGGTGCATATCCGTCGCGATGCGCGCTACACCATGGGCGAGTCGCTCAAGAAGGAGATCATCGGTCTGTGCATCAGCATCTACCGGGCCAACCTCACCGCCGAGAAGGCTCCGCTCATCGAGCAGGCGCGCGAGCAGTTGGTGCCCATCAAGCTGCTGATCCGCCTGCTGCACGACACCCAGCAGCTCTCGACCAAGCAGTACGCCATGCTCTGCGAGCACCTCGACGCCATCACCAAGCAGCTCAGCGCCTGGCAGAAGTACGCACAGAAAGAGCCTAAGGCCAAAAACAAGCCTCTCGCCGCCGAGCCCGAAGCCGCGGCCGACGAGGAGAAATAACGATACGGACGAGTTTTGTTCGGTCCGGAATGGCGGGGGCTACGGTTCCGGCCAGCGCGACCGGCAGATTCAGCAATCCGCTGACGGCATTTCGGGCCGGGTTTCCGGCATGCCGATGTTCCGCACAGGAGCCGCCGTCAGTTGTTCATCCCAGTTTGTTCCGGAGTTGGACCTCCTCCCCCGAGGGGGCCGCTCCTCCGGAATATCCATTCCAGCGATTGCTCCGGATTGTCTGCTGCGGGCTACCGCCACGTTACGACGGGAGCCTTGACGAAGTTTTTCGATAAGCCGAGCGCAGAGCCGTGCTTGCACGAGCTGTGCCGAGGCGAGAAAAACTGCATAAAATGAATGTCGGCACGAACGGCAACTATTGGTCTTCCTCGTCCTACGCCGCAGGCAATCGCAACGCGGGCAACCTGAACTTCAATTCGGGCGCCGTGAACCCGCTGAACAACAACAATCGCGCCAACGCCTTCTCCGTGCGCTGCGTCCAGCATCTGCAGGCTCGTTCATCGTTAAGGCTCTTTGACACTCTGGTGAGCATTCTTTTTCCGAAATCCGATGAAAACAGCTCCTCCGACCCGGAATGACGGGGGCCACGGCTTGCGTCAGTGAGGTCGGCAGATTCAGCAATCCGCTGGCGGCCTGCTGCGCCGTCAGTTTTTCATCCCAGTCTGGCCGGAAGCTGCCGCTTGATTATTCATCGGGCGTTTCTTTCGGCCATTCATCCCAGCGATTGTTCTTTTTTGTCTGCTGCGGGCTACCGCACTACGGCGGGAGCCTTGGCGAACGTCGGCACGAACGGCAACTATTGGTCTTCCTCGTCCTACGCCGCAGGCAATCTCAACGCGGGCAACCTGAACTTCAATTCGACCGTCGTCAACCCATTGAATGGAAACAACCGTGCGAACGGTTTCTCCGTGCGCTGCGTCCAGCATCTGCTTCGGGCTGTTTTCGCCTGACGATCGGGATTTTTCGGGAACAGCTTCCTCGGCCCGGAATGACGGAACGCTACGGCTTCCGCCAGCGCGGCCGATAGATTCAGCAATCCGCTGACGGCCGCTCCGTGCCGCCGCCAGTTCTGCATCCCAGTTTGCGGCATGGCCGGGCCCGGCGGGCGCGCCTCTGCCGCATCCATTCCAGCGATTGCTTCTCACGTCTGCTGCGGGCAACCGCGCTCGTGACACGGGAGCCTTGACGAGTGTCGGCGCGGGCGGCTACTATTGGTCTTCGTCGTCCTACTACGCAGGCAGTAACAACGCGAGCAACTTGAACTTCAATTCGAGCAACGTGTATCCGCTGAACAATAACAACCGCGCCAACGGCTTCCCCGTGCGCTGCGTCCAGCATCTACCGCGAGCTGTTTTCTTTTTTCGCCGTTTCCCGGGCGCCGCGCCGGCCCGGCCACGATAAAAAACAGCATCTCCGACCCGGAATGACGGGGGTCACGGCTTCCGTCAGCGCGGTCCGCAGATTCAGCAGTCCGCTGGCGGCTTTCGCCCGTCCGACCCCGGGGGCGCGCCAGCTTTTCATCCCAGTCTGGCAGAAGGCTTTCGGTTTCTTTCTGTCATTCATCTCAGCGATTGCTACCTATTGCTGCGGGCAACCGCCACCGTGAGTCGGGAGCCTTGACGAACGTCGGCACGGAGGGTGACTATTGGTCTTCGTCGTCCTACTACGCGGGCAGTAACAACGCGGGCAACTTGTACTTCACCTCGAGCAATGTGCGTCCGCTGAACAACACCAATCGCGCCAACGGGTTATCCGTGCGCTGCGTCCAGCATCTGCGGCTGTTTTTTATCTTTCGGCCCGGCGCTTCCCGTTTAAAAACAGCTTTCGACCCGGAGTGGCCGGGACTACGGTTCCTGCCAGCGCGGTCCTTAGATTCAGCAATCCGCTGGCGGCTTTTTTGCGTCCTGTCCGGGCGCCGGGGTCCGCCAGCTTTTCATTCCAGTCTGCGCCGGGGCCGCCGCGTTCCCCGGGGCATTCATTCCAGCGATTGCTTCGTGTGTCTGCTACGGGCTACCGCGACCGTACGACGGGAGCCTTGACGAACGTCGGCGCGAACGGCAATTATTGGTCATCTTCGTCCTACTGTGCAGGCAATCCGAACGCAGGCGACCTGAACTTCACATCGGGCAACGTCAACCCGCTGAACAATCCGAACCGGGCCAACGGGCTCTCCGTGCGCTGCGTCCAGCATCTGAGAAGCTGTTATTTTACCTTAAACCGACCCTATGAACCAGAACCTATTGACCGACCTTTTCCGGGCCTACTACGATGCCCGCGAAAACAAACGCAACACCCTCAGTCAGCTGCGCTTCGAGATGAACCTCGAGGACAANCTGATGGAGCTCTACCACGAGATCGACGAGCGGCGCTACCATGTGGGCCGCAGCATCTGTTTTATGACCAACGTGCCGGTGAAGCGCGAGATCTTCGCCGCCGACTTCCGCGACCGCGTGGTGCACCACCTGGTCTGCAACTACGTGGGGCCGCTCCTCGAGCGGACGTTCATCACCGACAGCTATTCGTGCCGCAAGGGGATGGGCACCCATTTCGGCATCGGGCGGCTGGAGCACCATATCCGCTCGTGCTCNAACAATTACCANTGGAAATGNTACCTGCTGAAGCTCGATATCCAAGGCTACTTCATGAATATCAACCGGCAGAAGCTCTACGACATCATCTCCGAGAAGCTCGACCGCTTCGCCAACCGCCGGGCCTACGACGACAAAACATGGGCCCAGACGCTCGACTACGATCTGGTGCGCTACCTCATCCGCGAGATCGTCTTCAACGACCCGACCGAAAACTGCGAGGTGCGCGGCACGCAGCGCCAGTGGGTGGGGCTGCCGCCCTCGAAAAGNCTGTTCCACACGCCCGACGGCTGCGGCCTGCCCATCGGCAACTTGACGTCGCAGCTGTTCAGCAATGTCTANCTGTCGAAACTCGACGACTTCATCAAGCGGACGCTGCGCGTGAANCATTACGGCCGCTATGTCGACGACTTTTTCATCGTCGGCACCGACCGGGCGCGGTTGATGCAGCTGGTGCCCGTTATCCGCAANTTTCTGAAAGAGGAGCTGGGGCTGATGCTGCATCCCGACAAGATTTACCTGCAGGAGGTGACCAAGGGGGTGAATTTTCTGGGTGCCAATATCAAGCCCTACCGCCGNTATCTGGTCAACAAAACCAAGCGGCGCATCAACCGNCAGATGCAGAGCGCAGCCTACCGTCCGCCGCGGCTGATGGTCGCGACGATCAACTCGTACCTCGGGTATATGCGGCATCTGAGCTGCCAGAGTTACATCCGGCGNCTGATCGAGCGCAACCAGTGGCTGCTCGAGCGGGGGCATTTCACGGCTTATTACCGCAAGTTCGTGCCGTTCAAGAAAGAGCGGGACGCNTCGCCGTCGGATCCGATGTTCGGNTGATTACTGCCGGGCGTTGTAGGCTTCGAGGGCCTTGCGCAGAATGAGAAGCGCACGTTCGAGGTCCTCTTTCTTGAGGACGTAGGCGATGCGCACTTCGTTGCGGCCGCACGAGGGGTCGGAATAGAAGCCCGAGGCGGGAGCCAGCATGACGGTTTCGTTTTCGTAGCTGAATTCCGAGAGACACCACGCGCAGAATTTGTCGCTGTCGTCGACCGGNAGCCGCGCCACGGTGTAGAACGCGCCCATGGGAATGGGGGAGTAGACGCCCGGAATGCGGTTGAGCCCGTCGATCANGCATTTGCGGCGTTCGATATACTCCTCGTAGACCTCCGTGCTGTAGGTGCGNGGCGCATCGATGGAGGCTTCGGCGACGATCTGTCCCAAAAGCGGCGGCGACAGACGCGCCTGGCAGAATTTCATCACGGCGTTGCGCAGGGTCTTGTTCTTGGTGATGAGCGCCCCGATGCGGATGCCGCATTCGGAGTAGCGTTTCGATACCGAATCGATCAGCACGACGTTCTGTTCGATCCCCTCNAGGTGGCAGGCCGAAATGTAGGGCGATCCCGTGTAGATGAATTCGCGGTATACCTCGTCGGAAAAGAGGAAAAGGTCGTATTTCTTCACCAAGTCGCGGATGCGGTTCATCTCGCGCCGCGAGTAGAGGTAGCCCGTGGGGTTGTTGGGGTTGCAGATCAGAATGCCGCGGGTGCGGGGGTTGATGAGTTTCTCGAATTCCGCCACGTCGGGCAGCGCGAATCCCTGTTCGATCGTCGAAACGACCGGCCGGATGGTGGCGCCTGCCGAGATGGCGAACGCCATGTAGTTGGCGTAGGCCGGTTCCGGAACGATGATTTCGTCGCCCGGATTCAGACAGCTCATGAAAGCGAAAAGCACCGCTTCGGAGCCGCCGGTGGTAATGATGATGTCGTCGGGCGAAAGTTTGATCTGGTATTGTTCGTAGTAGCCCGCCAGTTTCTCGCGCAGCGTCCGGTAGCCGTCGCTGGGGCTGTATTCGAGAATCGTGCGGTCGATCTTCTTCAGGGCGTCGAGACCCACCTGCGGCGACGGCAGATCGGGTTGGCCGATGTTGAGGTGGTAGATTCTGACGCCTCGGGCGCGGGCCGCTTCGGCCAGCGGCACCAATTTGCGTATGGGGGAGGCCGGCATCAGCTCGGCGCGCTGCGAAATTTCGGGCATGGGACAGGGGTTTCTCCGTTCTGCGGATCAGTCGAGTTCGACCGCCGAGCGGAATTTGATTACTTTGCGGGGCGGAATCTTCACGGCTGCGCCCGTACGGGGGTTGCGCCCGGTGCGTTCGCTTTTGTGCTGGACGCTGAAAGTGCCCAAGCCCGTCAGCATCAGACGATCGCCGTCGCGCAGTGCCTGTACGGCCGTACGAATCATGGCGTCGACGGCTTTGCGGGCTTCGATTTTGGTCATCTTCGTGTCGAGAGCGACGGCTTCGACGAACTGGGTCTTGTTCATAGCAGCGATGTTGTGAAAAGTGGCACCGGACTAACTCGCAACAAAGTTAGGGAATTTTTGACAATTCGCGCCCCGAAACGAATTTGTTTTATTTGGCGGAATCGAAAATCCGTGTTACTTTTGCTGCTGGAAAGATGGCAGAGTGGTCGATTGCGGCGGTCTTGAAAACCGTTGAACTGCAAGGTTCCGGGGGTTCGAATCCCTCTCTTTCCGCAGCCGGGATGCCGGTGGCGGCTTCCTTTTCCGAAAAACGAAAACGGCCGGAATTTTCCGGTCGTTTTTTTATGCACCTTTTTTCTTGCTTCGGCATCGTCCAAGTTGCTCGGCTTATCGAATAAATTTCTTTGTTGGTGGAGAGAGGAATTACGTCGCTTCGCTCCGTGATCCCTTTTTCTCCTTAATTTGCAAGCGACAGCGAACGAAATCCACCACAGGTGTTTTTGCAAAAAGGAAAGAGTTTCGTGAAAATATTCCCGACTCTTTCCTTTTCACAAAAAACATCGCCTTGGAAAAGGCGATGTTTTCGTTCGCTGTCGTTTGTTGCGGAGAGAAGGGGATTCGAACCCCTGAAACGCTTTTGACGTTTACTCGCTTTCCAGGCGGGCCAGTTCAACCACTCCTGCACCTCTCCTTTGCGGGTCCAAAAGTAGGCAAACTTTCTCAAATCTGCAAATCGGCAGGACTTTAATTTGTTCGGTCGCTCCGGTGCGGCCGNCCNTCGTGCNTCAGACTTCCGGGGTCTCGGCCTGCAGCTCNAAAATCTCGTGGCGGTCGAATTCGANCCAGTATNGCAGCGCCAGCTGGCGGATGTATTGCCAGTAGTCNTCCGTCAGATCGCCGTGCCGTTCGATGCCGCGCTGTACGTCGCGGCGGATGCGGTCGGCGTATTCGGACTTCAGCCGCAGACGGACGGCTCTGTTNTTGAACCGGAAAAGCGCTTCGGGACGCGGGNCNTCGACCGCCGCNACGCGGATCAGNCCNTGACCTACGGTNGCCCCNGTGCCNACNTGCAGCCCGTCGTTCATGCAGCTGANGGGTGGACGTGNCCCGGCATAGGTCGTCACTTCGATGTCGTCCACTCCGATGTCGAAGTACTCGCGGGCGCGGATGCCCATCTTCACGCCGATNGTCGCATAGATGCCCAGATGACCGTGCAGTTCGTTGGTCAGCACCGCGGCGCGCCATTCGCTCGGCCCGTGCAGTGCCAGCGCCTGCCCGACGATCGGTTCGACGTCTTCTGTATAGCAGGTCCCGTCNGTCGGGAATCCGTAGAATACGCGGCTTTCGGCGTCGGGTTTGCCGCGCAGCAGGGCGAGTGTCGCCGGNCCGAAAGTCTCCGGATNGCGGAGCGTGCAGGCCGTGACGGTCGGCGTGAGGGTGNGGCAGTCGAAAAGCTCCGGTGCGAACAGACACAATGCCGCCAGATCGTCCCACGCTTCGAGGTGCCGTTGTTCGATCAGCCGGGAGAGCGGAGGCGTNCGATGCGTNTCGGCGATCTTCCGGGCGCAGGGGGTCGGCACTTCGGCGATCGCATCGATCCACTCCTCGGTGACGGTCATCGGGTGTAGGGCCGAGACCATGANCAGCGGAATGCCGCTGGCCAGTATGCGGTGNGCNGCNGCCGNNTCGGTGCNGTAGTTGGCGCTNGCGAGGGGTCGGGNGCAGTCGTTGTACCAGATGATGCGGTCGATGCGGTTTTTCAGTGCGGGNCGGGCCGCGAACAGGTCGTCGAAATTGGTGAGCGCTCCCAAGGCGATTACGATGATCGGCTCCTCTTCGTTTTCGATCGTCTCGGCCAGCAGGGCCGGAGCGTCGGGGTATCGGGCCGGGTCGGACGCTTTGCCCCAGTCGACTTGTTCCGAGTGCGCGCGCCATGCCGGAGCAGTCGGGGCTGTCGCCCGGCCGCAGCCGACCGGGATTCCTTCGTGGTGGAGCGAGCGGAGCAGTCCGCAGAGACAGTCGGCGGTCCGCGCAGGATGCTGGGCTCCGTCGGAGGTCGTGATGGCCAGCACTTCGGCTTCGCGGTTGCCCAAGAGCATGCAGAGGGCGCGCAGATCGTCGGCCGCTCCGTCGGTGTCGACCACGATATGATAGCGGGCTTTGCCCGAATGGGCATGGATCGGAAGATAGGCGGGCACGAGCGCCAGCAGCAGGAGAAACCGTTTCATGGCGGATGTTTTTGTTGCGCGCCGTGCAAACGCCGCGCCCCGCTTCTGCTCCGCCGTGTCGGCTTAGGGCTTTTTCCTGCCCCACTTGGGTATGATGCCGATGAATATCTCGAAGTTTATTCCCGGCATCGGGCGCGAGAGAACGGAGAGATACTCCTCGTCGAACAGGTTGTTGACTGCGCCTTTCAGCGAGAGGTCGGCCCAGCGGAAAGAAAATCCCTTTTCCAACGTCAGATTGTTCATGAAATAGGGCGGCAGGGAGCCCGTGAGCGTCAGATCGTTGCTCGACATGGTGTGGCGCCGGCTGTACCAGCACCACTTGTAGAGCAGCGACCACGTGCCCCACGAGAGCCGTCCCGTGACGGTCGCCGAATGTTCGGGTACGTAGGGCAGCTGCCGGCCCACCGAGCGGTCGGCCGGGGTCATCGGCTCGCTGCAGTTGATCGAGGGGGTCCACGAGTAGGTGCCGTCGAGCCCGAGCTGCCATGCCTGCGACAGGGCTATATCCGCATTTGCCCGCAGCTCCACGCCGTAGGCATGCACTTTTTTGAGGTTGCGGGGCGAGAAGAAGCCTTTGGTCGTCGGCAGCCAGATGATCCAGTCGTCGACATGCGAATCGAACCACGTCGCCGCGCCGCTCAGCGAGTAGCTTCCGGTTTTGCCCACGGCGAACGAGAGCCCCGCGTCGTAGGTCCAGCCGTTCTCCTTGCGCAAGTCGGGGTTGCCGCCCGGCAGAAAGTAGAGGTCGTTGAGGGTCGGGAATCGGAAGTTGCGCGAAACGGATGCCTTGGCCACGACGCTGCCCCGTTCCGACAGCACGCCGTCCAAGAAAAGCGCCGGGATCAGGGGCGTCCAGTCGGTGCCGTACAGCTCTTCGCGCAGCACGAGCGACATGCCGAAGCGCTCCACGGGCCGCCATTTGGCCGAGAGACTGCCCGAAAGTTCGATGCGCCCCTTGTCGTAGCCCACGATCGCCGTGTTGCCGTCCTGCTTGATGATGTTTTTGTCGGCGCTTTCGACCAGATGCTGGTGCGCGGCGATCGAGGCCGTGAAGAGCCAGCGGCTCCCGATGCTGTATTCGCCCTCCGCCTGCCCGTAAAAGGTGTTTATCCGGCTGCGCGAGCGGGTCATCGTAGCCATCGTGCCGTTGCCTACGTCGCGCTTGTAGTCGTAGGCCATCCACGTGTGGATGTAGCCCGCCTTGGCCGCTACTTTCCAGTCGCTNCGCAGGTGGTCCCACGAGACGATGCCGCGCAGGGTCTGTTCGCGCTGGCGGTTCTCGAATGCCAAGTCGTCNGCGTAGTCGGTCGTGAGCATCGCCAGCTCGCGGTTCGAGCCGATATACCACGCATTGAGCCCGAAGCGGTCGCCGCGCCCCGTGTTGTAGTAGACTTCCTGCAGCAGGTGCAGATCGCGNTAGGCGCCGCTGCGGTTGCGTTCGGTGGGGTAGTACTGGCCGACGATGTGCATCTCGTCGTCGTAGATGTTCTCTTTCTTGTCGCGGTTGCGGTANTTGTANTCGTTGGGCGACGAGGAGCAGACCGCGCGGGTCGAGACCTGCCAGTGCGCGTCGCCGTAGGTCAGNCGCAGAAACTCGTCGAACGTGCGGAACGACCCGATTCCCTGAATGTATTGCAGCCCGAAGCCCTCGGCCCCGGCAGGTTTGGTCGCGAGTTTCACTGCTCCGCCCAATCCGCCGCCCGTTTCGTTCACCGACGAGGTGCCGTGCAGCAGCGAGGCGTCGTCGATGAAGTANGANGGNATCATCGAAAAGTCGGTCATGCCCAGCATCGGGTTGTTGATGCGCATGCCGTTCCACGTCACCTGCGTGTGCGAGGGCGATGTGCCGCGGAACGCCACCGTCGAGAGGGTCGCGCGGCCNTAGCTCTTGACGAAGATCGACGAGTTGAACGCCAGCACGTCGGCCATCGAGAGGGCGATGTTCTCCTTGAGCACCACCGAATCGAACTTGGTTTGCTGCACGCCGATCTCCTTGATCGGNCGTTCGCCTACGATCGTCACCTCGGGAATCGGATGCACGCGCTTGGTCCAATCCTGTTCTTGCGCGGCGAGNGGGAGAACGGNGAGCAGAGCCCATGCGGCAGAGAGATTCCGTTTCATCGTCGTCGGTTATTTCCAGCAGAAAGCGCNGGGGGTGATNCCCACATGAAATTCGTCGAGCAGTTCGCCTGCGGCCGAGTACCGGTAGACGACGCCCGGCTGTTGGTAGTCGATAGCGTCGGCCACGTAGACGTCGCCNCGTACGGGGTCGACCGTCAGCCCNTAGTATTTCGTGCCGCGGGCATCCAAGAACGGCTGCACGGGCAAGTGTTCGTCCTCCACGTCCATGCACCATACGTCGTCGTCGATCCAGTAGAGCGTGTCGCCCGCGCCGTTGAGCCGTACTTCCGAGGGGGCGGCGCCCNNTNNGAACCNGAACNGCTTCTCNANGGTGAACGTCTCGGCATCGATGCGGTAGAGCGAGGGGGCTTCGTAGCCGTAGGGGCTGCCNTCGTAGCCGCCGTCGGTCGCAGTCCAGAGTTTGCCGCGGCAGTCNATCGCCAGCGAAACGGGCTGTATGCCTACCTGCAGCTCATCCGCCACCGTGTCGGTTTCGGTGTCGATCTTCAGAATACGGTTCTGATACGACCAGCANTTGACATAGACGTACTTGCCCCGCTGCACCATCTGCTCCGTCGAGCCGCTCTCCATCGTCATGCCGGGGCACTNGATGCAGCCCGTAATCTCGTAGCGCTTGGGGTCGACGATGAATATCCGGTTGTCCCACAGCTGCGTAACGTAGGCCTTTTCNTNGCTCAGAAAATGAATATGGCGCGGCGNGGTGAGGTTCGTGATGCGCCCTACCTCCTTGAATGTGTCGAGGTCGATAGCGAAGACGACGTGCGAATTGTTGACCACCACCCAGCCCGTGCCGCCCCGAACGGTCATCGACTGCGCTACATCGCCTAACCTGAAGCCGTTGGCACGGCGGAAAACCTCGTTCTCGACCCGCCGCGTTTCGGGGTCGTAGTAGGAGAGCGTGGCGTTGCCGTACTGGAAATTGCCTTCGCAGGCGATGAAAAGTCCCGGACCGCCGGCCGACAGCTCCTCGGTCGGGCTGTAGTCCCACTTCATGCAGCCTGTGCAGGCTGCGGCCAGCAGGGCGGCGGTCAGACGGCGGAGGATCGTTCGGGCGGGGCGCATGATTATCGGTTGAGGTCGCGGACGGCGAATACTTCGGTGGATATTTCGCCCAGCTCGCCGCTTTGGGCATGGACGCCCGTCTGGATTTTCACGAAGTCGATCGAGGCCAGTCCGGCCGGTTCTCCGTCGGATTGCACGGCATCGGCGATGCGGAACATATTGGCGTTGCTTTCCGCAGGGCGGTCGGCCGTGCTGAAGTTGTCGGCATAGCCCCATTCGTAGGGCGGGGCGATCCATTTCGTCCCGTCGGAATAGTTGCGGGCTTCGAGCCGGGTGCCGCGCAGCGTGTAGCTGTCGGCTCCGACCCATGCGGGGTAGTAGGAATCCTGCGTGTGGAAGTTCAGCCGTTCGAGGGTGCCGCTTCGGCCGAGGTTGTCGGTCCATGCTACGCCCGCACCTTTCTCTGCCGGTCGGTAATAGGTCACGGCATACTCCTGCAGGGTCTCCGGCTTGCCGTATTCCGATCCCCGGAGTTCGTACCATGCGTCGTCGGGCGCTCCGTTGCCGTTCGTGTCTTCCATGACCCAGACGATGCCCGGCTCGGACGATGTGGCGAACGCATTGCCCTCTACGGCGAAGTCGTAGCCGCCCGTGCAGATTACGGGCCGGTCGAATCCCACGACGATATAGCCGCCGAATCCGCCCAGCGATACGCCGGCATCGGGTGAGGCGAGCTGTTTTTCGGCCCATGCGCAGGCTTCGTCCATCGTGCGGAGCACGACCTGCTCGTTGATGAACTGGCCGGGCGCGGGCAGATATTCGTATACGCGGCTGCAGGCGGTCTTGTCCGCCGGGTCGTCGGCTACGATTACGCCGTCCTTGTTGCAGGACGACGTAATCGAAAGGGTGGCGCAGCCGGCCAGCAGAACGAGTTTTTTCACTGCCGGCATCCGTCAGAATCGTACGGCCACGTCGTCGTAGGCGAAGTAGGCGGGCGTGTTGAGCCCCCAGTCGCCCGTCTGCGAGCCTTCCATGTTGAATGCGACTTTGGCCACCTTGCCCAGCGATGCGAGGTTCCATTTCGTCCACTCGGTAACGAAGTCGGTCCCTCGGGCCAGATCGAACGTGCTGCGGCCGGTCTCGTTGCCCTCGAGGTCGATTCCGATGGCTACGATCTTCAGATAGTCTTCGTCGCCGAACTTGGGATTGTAGTCGCCGCCGTTTTTCATCATGTTCAGCACATAGACGGTGTTCGTTACCCACAGATGGTCCACGACGCGCTCGATGCCGTCCGCGAAGTAGAACGAAGCCAGCTTGCCGGGGTCGCCCGACTGGTCGGAGCCGTTGTGGATGCCGAAGTTCTTCGAGCCGTCGTGCCCGCCCGTACCGTATACGGCCAGCTGGTGCTGGTAGTCGCCGTTGGCGAGGTCGGTATCCGCATAGTTCGATACGGCGTGTCCGCCGCCGCCCCAGAATTTGTTGTCGCCGTAGTTGTTGACCAGCTGCGACGCGAGGAACGTGTTGTCCGCGTCGTTCCAGTTGTAGAGCCATTCGGTGGCGGCGGGGTAGAGCAGTCCGCCTTCGTATTGGGGATAGTCGATGAGCGACGACCAGTCGCTGTAGCCCAGACCGCCGTTGTCGGTGCCCCGGTAGTCGGCATCCTCGAATGTGAGTACGCGGAATTCGGGTTCGGGCGCGTTGTCGTCATTCTCGCAGGCTGCGAGCGTCAGCCCGAGCAGGGCGAGGGGCAGGAGTCTGAACAGGTTTTTCATTGCTTCTCGGTTTATTAAGAGTATCATATAAAAAAATCGACCGTGTCCCCGGGGAACACGGCGCAACGAAAAACCAAAACTCCGATCCGTTTTCCGGGCTTTTTCGCC
The DNA here is from genome assembly GCA_014796635.1 of Alistipes sp. Classification (GTDB taxonomy): domain Bacteria; phylum Bacteroidota; class Bacteroidia; order Bacteroidales; family Rikenellaceae; genus Alistipes. Next base: position 142,747 of record JAAVIK010000001.1, on the reverse strand, counting down.
TGCCCGGCGCAGGGGTGCCTGCCGATCGTCGTTCCGATTTTCGCCCGTACTCCCGCAGGCATCCAATCCTTTCTCTCGTGCATCGGCAGGTCTTCTGACTCGTTCCTCTTTCTTGCGCCTTCCCGACCGCGGGGCCAGTGGCGGATTGCAGAATGTTGCGCTCGGTGTGCGGAGCGCCGGAACTCACAGCAACGGGTATTGTCGCAGATTCGCACTGCATTCCCTTTTCATTCCTCGGCCCCTCGGGGCGTCGCCGGAAACCTTTGCGGGACAAAGATACGCATTAAAAACGAAAAATCAAGAACCCGTGTCCGGATTCCCGATTTTTCGTTTCCGAGAGCGGAGCGCTACCACTCGACAGGCTCGGCGAGGATATTGCCGTCGGCGGCATCCTCGGCCGTGAAGGTATCGCCGCGATACTGCACGCAGAGCATGGTCAGCGGCTGCGTGCCGTTGTTGCGCACCGAGCGGCGGCCGGCAGGAGCGACCCGCACGACGCTGCCCTCGCCGACGGGGAACGTCTGCCCGTCGACCTGGAAAAGACCGCTCCCCGAGAGGAAGAAGTAGAGTTCCTCGTGGGTCTTGTGGGTGTGGAGGAAGCCGGTTTCGGTGCCGGGCCGGAATACTTGGAACGAGAATTCGGCTCCCGTGGCGCCTGCGGCCGCACCGCCGAACACTTTGCCCGGAATACGGATTTCGGGGCCGAGTTCGAGCAGGTAGTCGCCCAGCCGGTCGAGTTTGCCGATGTCGATTGCGCCGAAGTTCTTCGACGCTGCGATTTTTTCGATCTGTTTCATAACGGTTGAAGTTTTTGGGATTTTTCCGATAGCAAAGGTGGGATAAATTTCGCTTCGTGTCAAGTAGGTACTTGTGCGACTGTTAGTTACCGTAAGGTAACGATTGCTGGAACAGAACGGGTTGGCGGAAGAAAAAACATTCGACTTCTTGCACTTTCGTCCGGTTTCGCTGCGGCAGCCTGCAGGGCGCGCTTACAGAACTCCGTCGGGGGGGGCTGCGATGTAAATGTCGACTATCGATCGGAATAGCTTTTAAGATTTTTACTTACTTTTGTAAACCGAACAGAATGAAAGGTTATGGATAGAAACACCGTGTGCGATACTTTGCATCCCGACTGTCCGATCCGCAACGTGTTGGCGCGGATCGGCGACAAATGGTCGTTGCTGGTGATTTTCACGCTCGACCGGATGCCTTCGGCGCGTTTCGGCGCGCTGCTCCGGACATTGCCCGATATTTCGCAGAAGATGCTGACCGTGACGCTGCGCACGCTGGAGGAGGACGGGTTGGTCGTCCGGACGGTCTATCCCGAGATCCCGCCGCGGGTGGAGTATCGGCTCACGGCGCGGGCGCAGTCGCTGCTGCCTCACATCCATGCGCTCATCGGTTGGGCGCAGGAACACATGCAGGAGATTCTCGACGACCGGAAAGCGGCGCGGGTTGGGAAGTGACGGCTATTTTTCGTCGAGAATCCGCATCTGCTGACGGACCGATTCTTCGTGAATGGCCTGCAGTACGCTGCGCATGAATGCTCGGTCCATTCCCAGTTCGGCGGCCTGTGCTGTCCGGCGCGACAGCAGTTCTTCGTAGCGCCGGGCCTGCAGTACGGGCATCCCGTGTTCTTTCTTGCAGCGGCCGATTTCGCAGGCCACGCGCATCCGTTCGGCGAGCAGTTCCAGCAGGCGGTCGTCTATCTTGTCTATCTCGGTCCGCAGGCGGTCGAGATCGTCGGTCGCCGCGGTCGTCTCGCGGATCGCGAGTTCTCCGACGATCTGCGCCAGCGTCTCCGGGGCGACCTGCTGCAGGCGGTCGCTCCACGCCTCGTCGGGGTTGCAGTGCGTCTCTACGAACAAGCCGTCGAATCCCAAGTCCATCGCCTGCTGCGACAGGGGGGCGATCAGTTCGCGCCGTCCGCCGATGTGGCTCGGGTCGCAGAAGATCTGCAGTTCGGGGAACCGGTGGCGCAGCTCGATGGGAATGGACCACATCGGGTGGTTGCGGTAGCCGCTGCGGGCGATCGGGGTGAATCCGCGGTGGATGACGCCGATGCGTCGGATGCCGGCGTTGCGGATGCGTTCGACGGCGCCGATCCAGAGTTCGAGGTCGGGGTTCACCGGGTTTTTTATCAGTACGGGGATATCGTGGCCCTGCAGGGCGTCGGCGATCTCCTGCATGGCGAACGGGTTGGCCGTCGTGCGGGCTCCGATCCACAGCAGGTCGATCCCGCTGCCGAGCACCGCTTCCGCATGGTGGGCTGTCGCGACTTCGGTGGCGACGTACATGCCCGTCTCGTGTTTGACCTGCCGGAGCCAGTCGATGCCCTCGCTTCCCACGCCCTCGAATCCGCCCGGTTTGGTGCGGGGTTTCCAGAGCCCGGCCCGGAAGATGCGGAATCCCCCGGCCGCCAGCCGGCGGGCCGTCTCGAGGGTCTGTTCCCGGGTCTCGGCGCTGCACGGTCCGGCGATGACCAGCGGCCGCCGGTCGGCGACGTCTGCAAAACGGATAGGCTCGATATCGGTCATGGTTGCGCTGCGTGCGTTACGAAAAAAAGAGACCGCCACGACTGGCGGCCTCCTCTGCGAGCTGTCTATGAGACTTGAACTCACGACCTCTTCCTTACCAAGGAAGTGCTCTACCACTGAGCTAAGACAGCATTTCTCCTCAAGAGCGATGCAAAAGTAAGCAAGAAAAATGAAAAGTCAAAAAAAATGTGCGATTTTCACAATTATTTTCTAATTTTACTTCCCGATTAACTGCACAAACCGATGAAGAAAATCCTCATAGTGGGCGCAGGCGGTCAGATCGGTTCCGAGCTGACATCCTATCTGCGCAAGATTTACGGCGATGCGAACGTGGTGGCCACCGACATGCGCGACTGCCGCTTTTTGGGCGAGGCCGGACCTTTCGAGGTGCTCAACGCCCTCGATGCCACGGCCATGGCTTCGGTCGTGGCGCGGTATCGCATCGACACCATCTTCAACCTCGTGGCTTTGCTCTCGGCCGTCGGCGAGCGCAACCCCCAGATGGCGTGGAGCGTCAACATGGGGGCTCTGAACAATTCGCTCGAGGTCGCGCGCCAGCACCATTGCGCCCTTTTCACCCCTTCGTCGATCGGCGCTTTCGGCCCCTCGTCGCCCAAGGACGGGACGCCGCAGGACACCATCATGCAGCCCACGACCATCTACGGCATCTGCAAGTATACGGGCGAAATGCTGGGCAACTACTACCACCATAAATACGGCGTCGACACCCGGTCGGTGCGCTTCCCCGGCATCATTTCCAACGTCACGCTGCCCGGCGGCGGCACGACCGACTACGCCGTGGAGATTTACTACGAGGCCGTGAAGTCGGGCCGTTTCACCTGCCCCATTCCCGCCGACATCTACATGGACATGATCTATATGCCCGATGCCCTGCGCGCCTGCGTCGAGCTCATGGAGACCGATCCCGCGCGGCTCATCCACCGCAACAGCTTCAATCTGGCTTCGATGAGCTTCACGCCCGAAATCATCTGCGCCGAGATCAAAAAGCGCATGCCGGAGTTCACGATGGACTACGACGTCGACCCCGTCAAGAAAGCCATCGCCGAGAGCTGGCCCAACTCGCTCGACGACACCTGCGCCCGCGAGGAGTGGGGNTGGAAGCCCGANTGGGACCTCTCGCGCATGACCGACGATATGCTGGAACATATCCGGCAGAAGTTCGCCGCCAAGTAGCGGCGCGATTCTTGNCCTTGCCGACAGAAATCCCGACCCTATGAAAAAATCGTTGCNCCGGACCGCCGNGGCTGCGGCCCTTGCGGCCGGCATCGTCGCCGGCGGCAGTCTCTACCTGCTTTCCTATTCGCTGACGCCCCGGAAAACCATGCGGGCCCGCAATGCCGCGGCCCGCGAGGNGATGACCGCCGAGTATCCTTTTNTGGGGCCGTGGCTCGACAGCCTCGAGACTGCGGGCGCTCTGCGCGATACNACGATCGTGGGTGCNGAGGGCGANCGGCTGCACGCTATCTATGCCGCGGCGCCNGTGCCGACCGACCGCACGGCCGTGATCGTGCACGGNTATACCGACAATGCGATNCGNATGCTGATGATCGGCTATATGTATAACCGCGATCTCGGGTACAACATCCTGCTGCCCGATCTCCATTTCCANGGTCAAAGCGAGGGGCGCGCTATCCGCATGGGGTGGAAAGACCGGTTCGACGTGCTGCGGTGGATGGAGGTCGCCAACGATATTTTCGGCGGACATACGCAGATGGTCGTGCACGGCATCTCGATGGGTGCCGCNACGACGATGATGGTCTCGGGCGAGGAGCANCAGCCCTATGTGAAGTGTTTCGTCGAGGACTGCGGCTANACCAGCGTGCGCGACCAGTTCGCTAAGGAACTGAAAGAGCGGTTCCGCCTGCCGGCTTTTCCGCTGCTGCCTGNCGCGAGCGCTTTGTGCGAAGTGAAGTACGGNTGGAATTTCCGCGAGGCTTCGGCGTTGGAGCAGGTGCGCAAAAGCANCCTGCCGATGATGTTCATCCACGGCGATGCCGACGATTTCGTGCCGACCGACATGGTCTACCCGCTCTACGAGGCCAAGGAACAGGGCGATAAAGAGCTGTGGGTNGTCCCCGGTGCTGCGCANGCCCTTTCCTACCGCNACAACNGNGAGGAGTANACCCGCAGGGTAAAAGAGTTCGTCGGAAAATATATCGAATAAAGGTGAAAGGCAGAAAGTGAAAAGTTCGGTTATTCAGGTATTTGAAGTCCGCTTTTCACCTTTCACCTTTCACCTTTCACCTTTCACCTTTCAATTTTCACCTTCTCGTAAGCGTCGATCATCGAGCCGCGCGTGCAGTTGACGATCNGGGCGCCGAGCGTCGCGGCATAGTCGCGCAGCACTTCGTGNCCGCGGAACAGCTCNGCNACNTCGGCCAGATAGGTCGCCATGGTGTAGGGNCGGTGCGGCACTTTCTGAAACATCGGGNGTGCCGGNGCCGCGTTTCCGTCGTCGTAATAGTGGCGGTCGGCGCGGCACAGACGGTTTTNGTCNTCNACGCACANCCCNTCCANNAGCGTGTGNTCCACGCCGTAGAGTTCGATCCGCTTGTATCCTAACAGCAGNGCGATGTATTCGCCCACCTGCACCACCGTGCCGAANTTGGCGCTGCCCAGTCCNNGGCGGTAGAGNCGGAATTCGAGCCGGCGGAATCCCCGGTACATCTGCGTGTGGNACGGGACGATCCGTATATTCGGATTGGGCAGGNCNGCCCGGTAGTCGAAGCGTTCGGGGTTGTAATATTGTACGTAGAGGTTCATCGGCCACGNNACNCGNTCGTTCATCGTGCGGTAGAGCGCCGCCACCCGTTCGCGTTGGTCNGTGTCGCGGAANAACATCGGGTCGGANAGNACGTANNAGGNCGGGCGNAGNTGCGCTGAANCGTTCGTCCTCGGCGAAGAAGTTGACCGCCATGAAGTCGCGCTNTCCGTCTTCGGCNTGCGCCAGCAGCTGCGGCAGTTCGTCGGCCAGCGCCGGACCGTTGCCCAGAATGGCCATCGTCGGTGCCGGTGCACCCACCGTGCCGGCGCNTCCCNCGTAATTGCGGAAATTCTCTTTTACGGCCATCACGGCGAAGTAGAANGCGGTTTCGTANAGGTTCCGCACGAACCGGTCGGTCTTGGCGAAGAGGGTCATCGGCAGGGATTTTATTTGCAAAAATAGCAAAAGATCGGTATCTTCGCAACACCATGGCNCCGCTTGAGAATCTTCCCGCCGTTTCGGTGGTGATACCCTTGTATAATAAGGCCGACGAAGTCGCTGCGGCGCTGCGTTCGGTGNTGGCGCAGCGTGTGCCGCCCGTGGAGATCATCGTNGTGGACGACGGGTCGACCGACGGGGGCGCTTCCGTTGTCGAAGACGTGGCCGNTGCGGAGGGCTGCGGGCTGGTGCGTCTCGTCCGGCAGCCCAANGCCGGGGTGAGCGTCGCCCGCAACCGGGGCGTGGCTGCGGNGCAGGGCGAATACATCGCNTTTCTCGATGCCGACGACTGCTGGGAGCCCGGCTATCTGGCCGAGATCGCCGCTCTGATCGGCGANTTCCCCGGCTGCGGCATCTATTCCACCGCTTTCCGGATCGTCGACGACGGGCGCTGTTTCCCGGCTCCTTGTCCCGATCGTCGGGGCGTCGTCGACAATTTCTTCCGCGATTCGGCCCATCGCTATATCTCCATTCCCTCGGCCAGCGTCGTGCCGCGCCGGGTTTTCGACGAGGTGGGGGGCTTTCCTGCNGGGATGAAGATCGGCGANGACCTNTANCTGTGGACCCNAATCGCCCGCCGCTATCGGGTCTGCTTCTCGCCNGAGCGGCTGGTNCGNTANTCNNNNACNGCCGCCAACCGTTCGGCNGCNATNTANACCCCCGAGCAGACCGAATTTTCGTTCGAGCGGCTCTACGATCCGGCGGCTCCCGTCGAGGAGCGCGAGTTCATCGCCCGCGCGGCCTTGGGCAAGGCCTTGGTGCTGAGCGCCAAGGGCGGCACCGAAGATGCCGCCCGCGCGATCCGTACTTTTTCTTTTACCCGCACCTATCGTCGTACGCTCCGCAAGGTGCGCGTGCTCAACGCCCTGCCCGTCGCTTGGCGNCCCCGTGTGCTCGGTTTCTACAACCGGCTGGCGTGGCTCCTCGCCAAGAAGGGCCTTTAAACGAGGTGAAAAGTTAAAGGTTAAAGGTCATTGAGTAGGTAATGCCTTTCACCTTTGTGCTTAATTCTCGAACTNCAGCCCCTCTTTCGTCGCGTCGATGCGGATCGGTCGCGTGCGCTCGACGTCGCCCGCCAGAATCCGTTTCGACAGATCGTTGACCACGTAGCGCTGGATCGTCCGCTTCACGGGCCGGGCGCCGTAGAGNGGATCGAACCCTGCCGCGGCGATCCAGTCGCGGGCCGCATCGGTGTATTCCAGTGCGATGCCGTTGCCGGCCAGCATGCGGCGCACGATCTCCAGTTGGATTTCGACGATCCGTTCGATATCGCGGCGCGTCAGCGGCTCGAACATCACGATCTCGTCGATGCGGTTCAGAAATTCGGGCTTGAGGTGCTGCTTGAGCAGGTCGACCACTTCGTCGCGGGTCTTTTCGACCAGCTGCGGATCGAGTTTCTNGCCGTCGGCCGCCGCGGCGAAACGTTCNTGNATNATCTGCGCCCCCATGTTCGAGGTCATGATNACGATCGTGTTGCGGAAGTCGACCGTGCGCCCTTTGTTGTCGGTCAGNCGGCCGTCGTCGAGCACCTGCAGCAGGATGTTGAAGACGTCGGGNTGGGCCTTTTCGATTTCGTCCANCAGCACCACCGAATAGGGCTTGCGCCGCACCGCTTCGGTGAGCTGGCCGCCCTCGTCGTAGCCTACGTATCCCGGAGGGGCTCCCACNANCCGCGAGACGCTGTGGCGTTCCTGNTATTCGCTCATGTCGATGCGCGTGAGCATCTGGTCGTCNTTGAACAGGAATTCGGCCAGCGCCTTGGCCAGCTCGGTCTTGCCCACGCCCGTCGTGCCGAGGAAGATGAACGAGCCGATCGGTTTGCGGGGATCGTTCAGCCCGGCCCGNGAGCGGCGCACGGCATCCGCGATCGCCGCAATGGCCTGCTCCTGCCCGACNACGCGCTTGTGGAGCTCCGTCTCCATGTGCAGCAGNTTTTCGCGCTCCGAGGCCAGCATCCGCGTNACNGGAATCCCNGTCCAGCGCGACACCACCTCGGCCACGTCCTCGGCGTCGACTTCTTCTTTGATCATCGAGCCGTTGGCGGCGGTCAGCCGGTATTCCTCCTGGAAGGCTTCGATCTCTTTTTCGGCCTGCTGGATTTTGCCGTAGCGGATTTCGGCCACGCGTCCGTAGTCGCCCTCGCGNTCGGCCTGCCGGGCNTCGATGCCGAGCCGTTCGATNTTCTCCTTGTTGTCCTGTATNTTGCGCAGCAGGTCGCGCTGNCCCTGCCATTTGGCCCGCATCGCCGCGTCGCGCGACTTCAGCTCCTCGATCTCCTGCGTCAGCTGTTNCACGCGTTCCTCGTCCTTTTCGCGGCGGATCGCCTCGCGTTCGATCTCCAGCTGNCGCACCCGGCGGTCGAGGGTGTCGATCTCCTCGGGCACCGAGTTCATCTCCAGACGCAGGCGCGAGGCCGCTTCNTCCACCAAGTCGATCGCCTTGTCGGGCAGGTGGCGCGAGGTGATGTAGCGTGTCGAGAGGTCGACGGCCGCCACGATCGCCTCGTCCTTGATGCGNACNNGGTGGTGGTTNTCGTAGCGCTCCTTGAGCCCGCGCAGGATTGAAATGGCGTCTTCGCGCGTCGGTTCGTCGACCGTCACTTTCTGGAAGCGGCGTTCGAGGGCTTTGTCCTGCTCGAAATATTTCTGGAATTCGTCGAGCGTCGTCGCGCCGATCGTCCGCAGCTCGCCGCGCGCAAGGGCCGGTTTGAGGATGTTGGCCGCATCCATCGCCCCCGACGACTTGCCCGCGCCTACCAAGGTGTGGATTTCGTCGATGAAAAGCAGGATGTCGCCCTCGCTCTGTACGACCTCCTGCACCACGGCTTTCAGCCGCTCCTCGAACTCGCCTTGGTACTTCGCCCCGGCGATCAGGGCGCCCATGTCGAGCGAGTAGAGAGCTTTGTTTTTCAGGTTCTCGGGCACATCGCCGTCGATGATGCGGCGGGCGATCCCCTCGGCGATCGCCGTCTTGCCGACACCCGCTTCGCCCACCAGAATAGGGTTGTTCTTCGTGCGGCGCGAGAGGATTTGCAGCACGCGCCGGATCTCCTCGTCGCGGCCGATTACGGGGTCGAGCTTCCCGGCCCGGGCCTGTTCGTTGAGGTTGATCGCATATTTACCCAAGGCGTCGAACTGCTGTTCGGAGGTCGGCGAATCGACCGTCGCCCCCTTGCGGAAAGTGCGGATCGCTTCCGTGAGCTCTTTTTCCGTGGCGCCGTGGCGTTTGAGCAGCTCCGATGCCGTGCCGCGCTCGGCCACGAGCCCCAAAAGCAGATGTTCGACCGAGGCATATTTGTCGCCGAACGTCTTCGTGAAGTCGACGGCCCGCTGGATCGTGCGCGTCGTCTCCTGCGAGAAGAACTGTTCGCCGCCGCCCTCTACGCGCGGCAGTTTGTCGACCGACTGCGTGCACTCCTGCCGCAGGCCGCGCACGTCGACGCTCGAGCGTCCCAAGAGAAACGCCGCGAGCGAATCGTCCTCGCGTACGAGGACCGACAGGAGATGGAGCGGTTCGACGGCCTGCTGCCCCCGCTCGCGCGCCAGCGTCAGCGCCGCCTGCAGCGCTTCCTGCGCTTTGACGGTCAAGGTGTTGATATTCATATTCCGATAGGTTTTGTTTGCGTGTTGCGTCGATCTCTCCCGCAAATGGCCTGCCACGCCGGCCGTTCCGGTCATCGTGTCAGTTTCTGTCGCGCATCGACCGACAATTCGACAGATAGGACTGCCATTCGGCGGACAGAATAGCAGACGGGAGGCTTCGAGTGTAATTTTTCACCGTTCACCTTATTTTCGTATCTTTGGTTTCATCGAAGATACTCCGCCTCGGCAATGCTCAAATAAATTTGGCATTGCGCTCGGCTTTTCGTATCTTTGCCCTATCATGAGCGAATTCATCGTCAGCGCACGCAAATACCGCCCCGCCACCTTTTCGTCGGTCGTGGGGCAGAAGCATATCACCTCCACCCTCAAGAACGCTATCGAGCGCGGTCAGCTGGCCCATGCCTACCTTTTCTGCGGTCCCCGCGGCGTGGGCAAGACCACCTGCGCCCGCATCTTCGCCAAGGCCATCAATTGCCTCTCGCCCGACGGCGCCGAAGCCTGCAACGAGTGCGAATCGTGCCGTTCGTTCAACGAGGGGCGTTCGCTCAACATCCACGAACTCGACGCCGCATCGAACAACTCCGTCGAGGATATCCGCACCCTTATCGAGCAGGTGCGCATCATCCCCCAAGTCGGGCGTTACTCGGTCTTCATCATTGACGAGGTCCACATGCTCTCGGCTGCGGCGTTCAACGCCTTTCTCAAAACGCTGGAAGAGCCGCCCGCCCATGCCGTCTTCATCTTGGCGACTACCGAGAAACACAAGATCATCCCCACGATTCTCTCGCGCTGCCAGATCTACGACTTCAACCGCATCCGTGTCGAGGATTCGGTCGAATATCTCCGCTACATAGCCGACAAAGAGGGGATCGCGGCCGATGAAGAATCGCTCAACCTCATCGCGCAGAAAGCCGACGGCGGCATGCGCGACGCGCTGTCGATGTTCGATAAGGCCGTCTCGTTCTGCGGCACGACGCTCGACTACCGCAGTGTGGCCCAGACGCTCAACGTACTGGACTACGACACCTATTTCGGCGTCACCGAAATGTTGCTCGCGGGCGATTACGTCCGGGCGCTCGTCGCGTTCGACGAGGTGCTCTCCAAGGGTTTTTCCGGACAGACTTTCATGGCGGGGCTCAACCGCCATATGCGCGACCTGCTGATGGCCAAGCGTCCCGAGACGCTCCGGCTTATCGAGATGACGGGCACGCTCCTCGAACGATACCGGACGCAGGCGGGCGCCTGCGAAGTCGGGTTCCTNTTCGGGGCGATCGCCTGCCTCACGGAGCTCGACGGAAAGATAAGACAGTCGTCCAACCAGCGACTGCTCGTCGAACTGGGCCTGATGAAGATCGCCGGGCTCGGTCAAAAAAAAAATGACACCCTGACCTCCCCNGAGGAGTATCCGTTGCCCGAGTTGCAGCCGCGTGCGGCCGCTCCGGTTTCTGCGGCTCCTGCGCAGCCCGCTGCGACACCGGTCGTTCCGGCTCCGCAGCCTGCCCCCGAGCAGCCGGTTCCGGCGGCCGAAAAGCCGGCGGCGGTTGAATCTCCTGCCGCCCCCGAAACTCCGGCTGTCCCCGAAAAACCGGCAGCTTCCGAAGCTCCGGCTCCGAAAAGCGAACCCGCNGTTCCCGAACCGCAGCCGACGAGTGCGCCGCCGGTCGATCCGCCNGCTCCNGNCGCCGNATCGCCCGNTCCCGNAAGCGCTNCGCAGCCTGCCGNGGCCCGTTCTTCGCNCAAGCCNTTGATTTCGGGCGCTTCGCTGGCCGACNTGCTGGCTTCGCCGAACGAGANTTCGGATGAATCCAAGCCGGAGCGTCCGGCCGAGGCGGCCCGGAAACCCGATCTGGACCCTGCCTGNACCGCGAAGCTGGAGCAGGCCCGCGAGCGGATTCTCGCTCTCGTCAAGTCGCGGCGGCCGCGTTTCGTGCCGGCTTTCGAGCGGATGCAGTTCCGCGGCAACGTCATCGCGGTNAGCGTTCCGACGGCCGAGCTGCGCGAGGAGATTNTGCGNAACAAGACCGCGATGCTGATCCGCATCGCCGAGCTCGCGGGGNTCGAGGGTACGATCGATCTGGACGTAGCGATCAACGAAGCGATCCGTGCCGCGCGGCCTATCAAGCCCGAGGACAAGGTGAAGTATCTGACGGAGAAGAATCCTTTGGTGACGGAGTTCCGCAAGGCGTTGGATTTGGAAATGGAATAAGAAANCAAAAACAATATGGCTAAGAATTTTATCGNAGAACTCGAATGGCGCGGCATGATCCANACGATCATGCCCGGTGCCAAGGAACAGCTCGAAAANGAGATGACGACGGCCTANNTGGGCATCGACCCCACGGCCGATTCGCTGCATATCGGCCACTTGGTGGGNGTGATGATCCTCAAGCACTTCCAGCTTTGCGGNCACCGGCCCTTGGCTTTGGTCGGCGGTGCTACNGGCATGATCGGCGACCCCTCGGGCAAGTCGCAGGAGCGCAANCTNNTNGACGAAGCGACCCTGCGCCATAACCANGAGGCTATCAAGCGCCAGCTCGCCAAGCTGCTCGACTTCGAGTCCGACGCGCCCAATGCCGCCGTGATGGTCAACAACTACGACTGGATGAAAGAATTTTCGTTCCTCGACTTCATCCGCGATATCGGCAAGTGCATCACGGTCAACTACATGATGGCCAAGGATTCGGTCAAGAAGCGCTTCAACGGCGAGGGCGACGGCATGTCTTTTACGGAGTTCACCTACCAGCTCGTGCAGGGCTACGATTTCCTGCACCTCTACGAAACGATGAACTGCAAAATCCAGCTCGGCGGCGCCGACCAGTGGGGCAACATCACCACCGGCACCGAGCTTATCCGCCGCAAGCTCGGCCCCGAGGCCGAGGCGTTCGCCATTACCTGCCCGCTCATCACCAAGGCCGACGGCACCAAGTTCGGCAAGACCGAGAGCGGCAACGTGTGGCTCGACCCGCGCTATACGTCGCCCTACAAGTTCTACCAGTTCTGGCTCAATGTCAGCGACGAGGATGCNAAGCGCTACATCAAGATTTTCACGCTCCTCGACCGCGAGACGATCGATTCGCTCATCGCTGAGCACGACGCGGCACCTCACCTGCGTGTCTTGCAGAAGCGCCTGGCGCAGGAGATCACCACCATGATCCACTCCCGCGAGGAGTACGAAAAGGCGGTCGAGGCGTCGGCTATCCTCTTCGGCGGCGCTACGTCCGAGGCGCTGCACAAGCTCGACGAAGAGACCCTTTTGCAGGTCTTCGAGGGGGTGCCGCAGTTCCGCATCGCCCGCGCCGAACTGGGGCTGCCGTTCGTCGACCTCGCGGCCGAGAAGACGCAGGTCTTCCCCTCCAAGGGCGAGTGCCGCAAGATGGTGCAGGGCGGCGGCGTGTCGCTCAACAAGGAGAAGGTCGCCGACCCGATGCGTCCCGTCGTCGAGACCGACCTGATCGCCGGCAAATATCTGCTTGTGCAGAAAGGCAAGAAGAACTACTACCTTGTCATCGCTGAATAGCATGGAGTACCGCATCGCGCTGGAACGCATGGAATTCCATGCGCTGCACGGCTGCTACGAGCTGGAACGCAAGGTGGGCAACCGCTTTACGGTCGACCTCGTCATTACGGCCGAGTTGGGCGATGTGGCTGCCGAGGACAGCGTCGAAAANGCGGTCAACTACNTGACCGTCTACGAAGTNGTCCGCGANCAGATGNCCGTNACNCANCNCACNATCGANCGCGTGGCGATGAACATNATCGACGCCCTCTATGCNGCCTTTCCGCAAATCCGGCATCTTGCCTGCACCGTCTCCAAGCTCGCNCCGCCCCTCGGCGGCAAGCTCGACCGNGTGAGCGTGACGCTGGAAAAATAAAAAAGCGTCAAGGCCNGCGGCNGAAATCCGGTATGTNGNCCGCTTCGGCCGGAGGTATGAAAAAAGCTGTCTGCAACATTGCAGACAGCTTTTTTCGTAAGCGTCGCTTCGGACTAAGCCTTGCCGGCCGANCCGAGGACGTTNTCGCACTTGTGCTTGTAGAGCTTCTTNAACTCGTCGCGAGCCGGGCCCAANTACTTGCGGGGGTCGAACTCGGCGGGCTGCTCCACGAAGACCGTNCGCACGGCGGCGGTCATGGCCAGACGGCCGTCGGAGTCGATNTTGATNTTGCAGACGGCGCTCTTGGCAGCCTCGCGCAGCTGCTCNTCGGGNATGCCNACGGCATCNTTNAGCGCACCGCCNTGNGNGTTGATGATCTTCACGTACTCCTGNGGCACCGACGACGAGCCGTGCAGCACGATGGGGAAGCCGGGGATGCGCTTCTCGATCTCCTTGAGGATGTCGAAACGCAGGGGGGGCGGCACCAGAATGCCGTCGGCNTTGCGCGTGCACTGCTCAGGCTTGAACTTGTTGGCGCCNTGCGACGTGCCGATGGAGATGGCCAGCGAGTCGACGCCGGTCTTCTTCACGAAGTCCTCCACGTCGGCGGGGTCGGTGTAGTGCGAGTGCTCGGCNGCNACCTCGTCCTCGACGCCGGCCAGCACNCCCANCTCGCCCTCGACCGTNACGTCGTNCTNGTGNGCGTATTCTACGACTTTCTTCGTCAGCGCCACGTTCTCATCGTAGGGCAGCGCCGAGCCGTCGATCATCACCGACGAGAAACCCATGTCGATGCAGTCCTTGCANAGCTCGAACGAGTTGCCGTGGTCGAGGTGCAGCACGATGGGGATGTTCTTGCCCAGCTCCTTGGCATACTCCACGGCACCCTGCGCCATGTAGCGCAGCAGCGTCTGGTTGGCATACTTGCGGGCGCCGGCCGACACTTGCAGAATCACGGGCGACGAAGCCTCGACGCACGCCTGGATGATGGCCTGCATCTGCTCCATGTTGTTGAAGTTGAAAGCCGGAATGGCGTAGCCGCCTTCGATGGCCTTGGCGAACATCTCGCGGGTGTTCACCAGACCCAGTTCCTTGTAAGATACCATAAGTTTATGATGTTTAATGAATCGTGTGCACTCAAAAACCGCACAAATTTAATTAAATAATCTTAGAAACGATTCTTTTCATGCGGTTTTTGTGAAAATATTAACAGCATTTTCCGCGGGCTTCGGCCGTTCTGCCCCAAGCTGAAAATAACATCGTCGGGAATCGATCTTGACTTTCGGAAAACTTTCGGCCGAAATTTGCGGTACGCAACAGCCCGCAGCGAAGATGTTATTGCATTTTCCGAATAGGTTATCTATCTTTGCGATAACATATCGACTGACACGGAAAGTGTAAGTTTATTCCTTTGTAACGAACGTAGGAAATTCGATAGAAGAGGGAATGAGCCGACATCTTCTTCACGTCCTATCCATATTCTGTGGATCGGCGTGGGGCTGTTGCTTATTTTATCTTCGAGGTTTCCTACGACCTGTTACAATGAAATAGGCTTCCGGCACCACGCTTTCTGTTTCTTTACCCCGTCGGGGCGCGGACGGAAGAAATCGTATTTTCATGAAAAAATTGTTCATGCTCTTCGCCGTCATCGGGCTGCTGGGCGGATGCGGCGGAGACGAAAGCGACCCTATCGATCCTGTCGATCCGAATCCCGGCACCGAACAGCCGGAGAAACCGGGTCGTAGAATATTATTTTTGTTCCTCTTCTTCAGCGTCCGGACTGCCCGAAAAAGAGGATTTGATCTTTATAGACATTCCCGATACGAATTTCAAGGACCAGATCAGCAGTTTTGATAGGAACCGCGATGGTCGGATTTCGGTTTCCGAAGCCGCCCGAATCGAAAAGATCGAACTTTGGAATATTACGACGGGGGATATTAAGGTTGCTTCTTTGGAAGGCATCGAGTATTGTACCGCATTGACGTATTTGTATTGTTGTTGTAGTCAACTGCCTACTTTGGATGTCAGTCGAAATACGCAGTTGGAAAAGCTGTGTTGTTTCGGCAATCAGCTGACTGCTTTGGATGTCAGTCGAAATACGGTATTGGAAATTTTGAATTGTTCCCAAAATCAACTGACTACTTTGAACGTCCGCCAAAATACAGCGTTGAAAACTTTGTTGTGTTTCGAGAACCAACTGATGACTTTGGATGTGAGCAATTGTAAGAACTTACAATCTCTATCTCTTTCTCCTATGCCCTCGCTGAAAACGCTATATATGGCGACCGGACAAGAGATTCCGACTATGGATATTCCCAATACAACCCAAATCATTCACAAATAAAAAAACGAACAAGATGAAAACTACCGATTTCAAACAACCGATGAACCCCGCTGCTGCGGAAACGAAAGAAGCGCTGTACGACCGTTGGGTCAACGAGGTATGTGCCTTTTTCGAAGAGGTAGGGCCGAAGCTCGATCGTTGTTGCAGTGCCATGCAGTCGCGGCCGGTACTCGACAAGTCGCCCGAAGTCGTGTTTCTCGGTTATCATCCGCACGAGGATTTCGGCTGGATTCCCGAAAAGGGGGCCGATCGGGAGCGTTTCCATAAGGGAAATCCGTCTTTTTACAAAGACGACGGGAAAGAACGAATGAAATGGCCGGTTTGGGCCAAACTTTACGGTGCAATGGAGTGGGCCAACTGCACCCGTCCGATGGAAGACGGCAACTTCGTTTTTATGAATGCTGTCTATTTCGGAACAGCTGGTGTTGCTGCACTGAAATCGATGCAGGGGAGCAAGAACGTTATCGATCGGTGTTTGGATTTCACAGAACGAGCCATTCAAACCATTTTCCAGCCCAAGATGGTGGTTTGCTTCTCGACGAACGAAGTATTCGACCCTCTCCACGCAAAATTCAAGTTCCGGGAGGTGGAGACGCTGAACCCGCTCAATACGCCGAAGCATGTTTGCACCAAAGCGGTCAAACGCGGTTGGTGGGGTAATTGCAAAGTCATCGGCATTCCTCACCCGTCGCAAGCAATCAGCTACGATGACCTCGGAGCCATAGCCCTGTTCATCAAACAGGAGCTGGAAACGAAATAAACGAAATCGGAGTTTTCGAGTATCGGGGAGGCTTGCCGGAGCTTCCCCGATACTTTTTTCGAGAGGCGGAACAGGCGCATTGTTAATAAAATAACAAATCGGGCGCATTTGTTGTGCAATACGGAGAGTTTTTTGTATTTTTGCAGGGTTGACCGTGCAAATACAAACAATATAAAAATACGAATATCCATGGCCGAATTCATCTATCAGGAGCCGTTCCCCGTGGGGGAGGACAAAACGCAGTATCGTCTGCTGACCAAAGATTACGTGAAGGTNGTCGAGTGCGACGGCCGCAAGATACTGAAAGTCGACCCNGCGGGTCTGGANCTCCTCTCCAAGGCGGCTTACAGCGANGTGTCGTTCTACCTGCGTGCCGCCCACCTGCAGAAGCTNCGCAATATCCTCGACGATCCCGAAGCGACCGACAACGACAAGTTCGTGGCCTACACCATGTTGCTCAACCAGTGCGTNGCNGCCGAGGGCGAGCTGCCCACNTGCCANGATACCGGNACGGCNATNTGCATCGGCCACAAGGGCGAGGACGTTTACACCGGTGCCGACGATGCCGAGTGCATCGCCCGCGGCGTCTACGAAACCTANAAGGAGCGCAATCTGCGTTATTCGCAGGTAGTGCCTTTCTCGATGACCGACGAGAAGAACTCCGGCACCAACCTGCCCGCGCAGATCGATATCTACGGCGGCAAGCCCGGTATGGAGTACGAGTTCCTTTTCATTACCAAGGGCGGCGGTTCGGCCAACAAAACATTCCTCTACCAGCAGACCAAGGCGCTGCTGAACGAAGAATCGTTGACCAAGTTCATTACCGAGCACATCAANGACCTCGGCACTTCGGCCTGCCCGCCTTACCACCTNGCNCTNTGCATNGGNGGNACNTCGGCCGAGATGTGCCTNTCGACCGTCAAGAAGGCTTCGGCCGGTTACCTCGACGAGCTGCCCACTTCGGGCAACGAGGGCGGCCGCTGCTTCCGCGACCTCGAGTGGGAGGATAAGGTGCTCAAAATTTGTCAGCAGTCGGGCGTCGGCGCCCAGTTCGGCGGCAAATACTTGGTGCACGACGTCCGCGTCATCCGCGCCCCGCGCCACGCCGCTTCGTGTCCCGTCGCTATCGGCGTCAGCTGTTCGGCCGATCGCAACATCAAGGCGAAGATCACCCCCGAGGGCATCTTCCTCGAGGAGTTGGAGAAGAACCCGGTACGCTTCCTGCCCAAGGAGGCTCCGGCCATGTCGCCCGCCGTCGATATCGACCTCGACGAGGGGATGGACAAGGTGCGCGCCATTCTGACCAAGTACCCGATCAAGACGCGTCTCAACCTCAAGGGAACGCTCATCGTCGCCCGCGATATCGCCCACGCCCGCATCAAGCGGATGCTCGACGAGGGCAAGCCCATGCCCGAGTACTTCAAAAAGCACCCGGTTTACTACGCCGGTCCCGCCAAGACGCCCGACGGCATGGCTTCGGGTTCGTTCGGTCCTACCACGGCCGGGCGCATGGACCCCTACGTCGATCTGTTCCAGAAGCACGGCGGATCGATGGTCATGGTCGCCAAGGGCAACCGTTCGCAGGAAGTCACCGACGCCTGCAGGAACAACGGCGGTTTCTACCTCGGTTCGATCGGCGGTCCGGCGGCTATCTTGGCCAAGAATTCGATCAAGTCGGTCGAGGTCGTCGACTTCCCCGAGCTGGGTATGGAGGCCGTGCGCAAGATTTATGTGGAGAACTTCCCGGCATTCATCATCGTCGATGACAAGGGCAACGACTTCTTTGCCGATTTCAAGCATTGAAAGATACTAATCGTCAAGCAGCCACGTTTGTAGGTTCGATGAAAGGTCTTATCGCAAAATTTCTGTTCGCGGCATTCTGCGTCGTCGCGGCGCTTCCGGCCCGGGCTGCCGGAGAGGTCGTTTTCGAGGCTTCCTCGCCCTTGACGGTGGCCGTCGGCGAGGCGTTCCGCGTCGAGTTCGCCCTCAATGCCAACCCCGACGAGGGGACGTTCGTCGCTCCGTCGTTCGAGGGCTTCGACGTGCTGGCCGGTCCCGCCGTCTCCAAAGGGTCGTCGATCCGGATCGTCAACGGTTCCATGTCGCGGAGCGTCAATTACACCCTCACGTTCGTGCTCCTGCCCCAAGCGGTCGGCAACGTCACCGTCGGTGCTGCCGAGATCGCCGTCGACGGTGCGACTTATCGCACCCGTCCGCTCACGATCGAGGTCGTCGGCGAGAGCGGCGGTGCGGATGCGCCGGCTCCCGGGGCGTCCGCCGGACAGGCGCAGCAGAGCGCCGAGAGCGCNGCTCAGCGGCAGATCGCCAAGGACGATATTNTGCTCCGGGCCATTGTCTCGCGTACGTCGGTCTACAAGGGCGAGCCGCTGCGCGTCACTTTCAAGCTCTACGAGCGGGTCAGCGTCGTCGGATACCAGGATGTCAGGTTCCCGTCGTTCAACGGTTTNTGGGCCCAGGAGCTCAACACCGACAANGCCCGGCGCCAGCGCGAGACTTTCAACGGCAAGGTCTACGAAACGTTGGTCGCCCGCGAGTTCCTGCTCTATCCCCAGCAGGCCGGAACCCTCACGATCGACCCCGCCGAGCTGACCGCCATGGNGCAGGTCGTCGTGCCGGGCAGCCGCCCCGTCGATCCGTTCTTCGGGGGCGGGCACGAGGTCTANAACGTGCCGCGCAAGGTCCAGAGTTCGCGCGTCAGCGTCACGGTCAAGCCGCTGCCCGCAGGCGCCCCCGCCAGTTTCAGCGGGGCCGTGGGCCGGTTCCAGATGGANGCCAANTTGCCCGAGGGGCAGCTGGCCGCCAATTCGGCCGCTACCTATACGGTCCGGATTTCGGGTACGGGCAACCTCACTTTCGTGCAGGCTCCCAAACTCGCCCTGCCCGGATCGTTCGAGCAGTACAACGTCAAAACCACCGAATCGATCAACAGTTCGGCTGCCGGCATCTCCGGCTACCGGCAGTTCGAGTATCCTTTCATCGCCCGTGCCGAGGGCACCTACGAAATCGATCCCGTCGAGTTCAGCTACTTCGATCCCTCGCGCATGGAGTACCTTACGCTCAGCTCCAAACCCCTCTCGCTCGAGGTTACGCCCGATTCCAGCGGGGGCGGCGATGCCGTCGTCATGCAGGGCCGCGGCATCTCCAAGGAGGATGTCCGGCTCTTGGGACAGGATATCCGCTTCATCAAGTTAGGCGCTGCCCAGCTGCATCTGCGACGGCAGCCGCTGCTGTTCAGCGGGCTCTATTGGGCGCTTTCGGGGCTTATCGTCTTCTGTTTCGCGTTGATTTATTTCGTGCTGCGCAGACGGATCGAGGTTTCGCAGAANGCGGTTCTCCTGCGGGGGCGCCGTGCCAGCAAGGTCGCCGTGCAGCGATTCCGCGCGGCCCGCAAGTATATGGAGCAGCAGGACCGCCATGCTTTCTACGAGGAGATGCTGCGCGCGCTGTGGGGCTACGTGAGCGACAAGCTCAATATCCCCGTCGCCAACCTCACCAAGGAGAACGTGCGCGAGGAGCTGCACAAGCGCGGGGTTCCCGCCGAGCAGTCGCAGCGCTTCACGGCCATCATCGCCCGCTGCGACGAGGCGCAGTATTCGCCCGCTGCTTCGGTCCGTATGGGCGACGTCTACGACGAGGGGGTCGATCTGGTTTCGCATATCGAGACGATCATCAAACGGTAGGATGCTTATGAAACGAATTATTATATATATGGTGTCGNTCGCCGTCGTGGCCGGGACTTTCCCTGCAGCCGCGCAGGAGCCGGTTCCTGCGGCGGACGAATCGGCCGGCGTTGCCGCCGAGGCGCTCGCTGCGTCCGATGCCGACGGTTCGTGGGACCGGGCCAATACGGCTTATATCAACGGCGATTTCCGCACGGCGGCCGCCATCTACGAGCAGTCGCTCGCGCAGGGTTTCGTTTCCGCGAAGCTCTATTACAACCTCGCCAACGCCTGCTTCAAGGAGAACCGGCTCGGCAAGGCGATCCTCTACTATCATCGGGCCCTGCGGCTCGCNCCCGGCAGCGACGATATCCGCTATAATCTCAGCGTCGCGGAAGCCCGCACCAAGGACAATATCGAGCGCATCCCCGAATTTTTCCTCGTCGTCTGGATGCGCGGCGTGCGCCATGCGATGGGCAGTGCGGCCTGGACCGTTCTGTCGCTCGTCCTGCTCGTCTGCGCGCTGGGTGCGTTTCTCTTTTACTTGCTGGCGCCGCGGCTGTCGCTGCGGAAAGCCGGGTTCTACGGAACGCTCGTCGCCGGTTTCTTCTTCGTCTGCGCTACTTGGTTCGCCGCCGCAGCCCGGCAGGAGCTGCTCGACGATTCGCAGGCCGTGGTGATGCCGGCTTCGGTCGCCGTCAAGAGTTCGCCCGACAAGTCGGCCACCGATCTGTTCCTCCTCCACGAGGGTACGGTGGTCCGCATCGCCGACCGGCTNGGCGAGTGGTGCGAGGTGGTCATCGCCGACGGTAAGAAAGGCTGGGTGGAAAACCGTAAAATCGAGATCATCTGATGTCCAAGCTCTTGCAGGATGTTGTCGGCGAGTTGTCCCGGCTGCCCGGAGTGGGGCGGCGTACGGCGCTGCGCTTGGCGATGCACCTTTTGCGCATGGAACCCGAATCGGTGGGCGAGATGACCCGCAGCATCGACCGCTTCCGCAGCGAGATCAAATATTGCGCCCGCTGCAACAACCTCTCCGACGAGGAGGTGTGCCCTATCTGCGCCGACCGCGAGCGCGACCGCTCCACGATCTGCGTCGTCGAGCAGGTCGCCGACGTCCTCTCGATCGAGAATACGCACCAGTACAAGGGTTTGTACCANGTNCTCGGCGGCGTCATTTCGCCCATGCAGGGNATCGCGCCCTCCGACCTGAAGATCGATCTGCTGTGCGACCGCATCGCGCAGGGCGGTGTCAAGGAGGTGATTCTGGCGATCTCCACCTCGGTCGAGGGCGAAACCACGCTCTTTTATTTGATGAGCCGCCTGCGTCATTATCCCGGCGTGAAGGTCACTTCCATCGCCCGGGGCATCGGCTTCGGCGACGAGTTGGAGTACGTCGACGAGCTGACGATCACCCACGCGTTGATGAACCGCCGCGAAGTCGAATAAGGAATATGTATTTAAATTGACAATATCCATGGAATTCGTTACCAATGAAAAGCTGACGATCGTCGGCGCTGCCGGCATGATCGGCTCCAACATGGCCCAGACTGCACTGATGATGCACCTGACGCCCAACATCTGTCTCTACGATCCGTTCGAGCCGGCGTTGGAGGGCGTCGTCGAGGAGCTGCGCCACTGCGCATTCGAGGGGGTCGACCTCACCTGGACCTCCGATATCGGCGATGCGCTCACGGGCGCTTCCTACGTCGTTTCGTCGGGAGGCGCCGCCCGCAAGGCCGGTATGACGCGCGAAGACCTGCTGAAAGGCAACGCCGAGATCGCCGCCCAGCTGGGCAAGGATATCCGCACCTACTGTCCCGACGTCAAGCACGTCGTCATCATCTTCAACCCCGCCGACATCACGGGCCTCGTCACCCTGATCCATGGCGGGCTGCATCCCTCGCAGGTCTCGACCCTCGCGGCTTTGGATTCCACGCGCCTGCGCTCCGAGCTGGCCAAGTATTTCCGCATCTCGCCCGACGAGGTCCGCAACTGCCGCACCTACGGCGGCCACGGCGAGCAGATGGCCGTCTTCGCCTCGACGACGCTCGTCGCCGGGCGCCCGCTCTCCGAGCTGATCGGCAAGGAGATGCCCGAGGACGACTGGCACGAGCTGCAGCAGCGCGTCATCCAGGGCGGCAAGCACATCATCGACCTGCGCGGCCGTTCGTCGTTCCAGAGCCCGGCCTACCTCTCGGTCTGCATGATCGCTGCNGCCATGGGCGGCAAGCCGTTCACCTATCCCGCCGGCGTCTACGTNNATAACGACGAGTTCCAACATATCCTCATGGCNATGGAGTCGTCCATCGGCCCCGAGGGCGTCGTCTATAAGAACGTAGAGGGTACGCCCGAGGAGCATGCCGCCCTCACCGAGAGCTACNANCATCTCTGCAAGCTCCGCGACGAGGTCATCTCCATGGGCATCATNCCGCCCGTTTCGGAGTGGCANAAGATCAATCCNCATCTGAAATAGAAAAGTATGAAACGTTGGATCTTATCGATTGCGGCGATCGCGCTCTGCTGGGGCGCGGCCGAGGCGGCGAAGCCGAAGAAGCGGCCGACGGTCGAAGATATGGAACGCCGGTTGGCGATGCTCGACGCGGAGCAGGAGCGCCTCTCCNCGGAACTCAACCGCAGGGAGTGGGAGTGCTACGCGATCTTGGCAGAACGCGCGGGCCGGGTAGCCCGTCTGACCGATTATCCGGGNGTGAACTTGTCGGCTATCCGGGACAGCGTTCCGGAGATCGGCGCTTTGTACGAGCGTTACAANGCCTCTTACAAGGCGTGGCAGGAGATTCTGCNCACGGCNCCCGAGTATAAGAAATTGCACGAGGAGTACCGCTATGTGAAGAATCTGCCGAAAGACAATCCCCGGGCCGTGGANAACAAGGCGGGCTACGACCGCATGTACGACAGNCTGCGAGCCTATAATCCGGCATATCGGCCGGCGGTGGAAGCACGGGACAAGGCTCTGTTCGATCGGGATATGGCCGTGCTGCGCNATGTGATGGAGTGGTATCGGCAGCAGGGCCGCATGATGCCTGTGCAGTCGGTCATTTCGATGGCGCAGATGAATGCGATTCGCANCGAATGGCCCGAAGTCCGGCGGATGGAAGACGAGCTGAGGGCTTTGAGATCGGTGCGCGACGATCTTTTCAGACAGATACGGAATGCGCGCTACGGCGTNGAGTGACCGCCGCTCCGTGCCCATGAAAAACCGCCCCTGCTAGCAGGGGCGGTTTTCGTTGCNGGGGCCGNCTATTCGGTTACGGCNTGCAGCACGGCCCGCAGTTCGCCGTCGCAGAGCAGCATCAGCATCGGGCCGTCCATGTCGTAGTGGGTCGTCGCTTCGAGCGCTCCGAGGAATTTNTGCTCCTGTTCCGCTTCGGGACAGGCCATGCGCGTCNAGACGACCGGTCCGATTTTCAGGGCCCGTTTTTCGTCGGCNGCATAGCTGCCCGACAGGCGGTTGCAGGCTCCTGTTCCGCTGATCCGCCCTTCGGCGGCCGACAGCGTGAGGGTGAATGCCCCCGCTTCGGACCGTACGTTCCGCCCGTCGAGCTGCACCAGCTGCCACCGGGTCTCCGTCAGCGGACGGCGGTATTTTTTCTGGTAGGCGCGGCAGTGGCACTCTTTGCTGTGGCTGCATCCCGCCGCCAGCAGCACAAGGATCGATACAAGAATTCTTTTCATCGGAGCGCAGTGTTTGCCGTGCAAATATAAGGAATATTTCATACCTTTGTTTTCGCATCCGTTCGCATTCCGAATCAAAAACGCATACTCATGAAAAAGATCATCGCTTCGCCCTTGGCCCCCAAAGCCGTGGGTCCCTATTCGCAGGCCGTGGAGACCGACGGCGCACTCTATGTCTCGGGACAGCTGCCCATCGACGGCGCTACGGGACGCATGGCCGAGGGCATCGAGGCCCAGACCCGCCAGTCGCTTACGAACTTGGGCCATATCCTCGCCGAGGCCGGTTACGGGTTCGGCAACGTCGTGAAGACCACCGTCCTGCTGCAGCGCATCTCCGACTTCGCCGCCATGAATGCCGTCTACGCCGAGTTCTTCACCTCGGAGATGCCCGCCCGCATCTGCTTCGAGGTCGCCGCCCTGCCTATGGGTGCCTTGGTCGAGATCGACGCCGTTGCGGCGAAGTAAAACAAACCTAAAACGAGAAAAATGAAAAATTTACTGATATTCGTTGCGGGTGTAATAACAGGTATTGTTTTTATTGTTCTACTTTCTGTCTTTATATCGACAGTCGACAATCAAGGGATTACCATGTTTGATGAGCCAGGCGATTATATTCAGGGAAATCGCTTTGAGGTACTTCAAGAGGTTCGTCCTGGTGCTGCACTTGCCCATGCCGAAGATAAAAAATATGGAATATCTACATTTACAGGTGTTCTTGTTTTATTTGTAAATGATGAAGGGAAGCGTTATTATGACGAAGAAATAATCAAGATTCCCAATGGAAAACGTGTAAGGCAGGTAGGAATTTATAAATACGAAAGCAAAGCAGGAGCGGCTAAAACCGTCCCCGTTGTCCGTATTACTGAATAAAAGACTCTTTATAAATAAACGTTTTTATTTGCAGTTCGGAATGTTGCAATGGTGGCTTATTGTCTATAATTTTTAGCGCGGACATTGATTTATGTCTGTGCCCCAAGTAGCCGGAATTGTCCGGTGTTGGTCGAAAATTTTTTTATCGGCGGTGTGTTTCAGTCAGTTGAAATGCACCGCTGCTTTTTGTAGATAATTTGTGCATAATTCGGCTTCGGATCGTTGGGATTTTCGCCCGGAATGCGCCATCTTTGTCAAACTGCGCGTTGAGACAAGAACAATCAAAAAGCTATCATAAATTATGGCAAAAGTCTCCAATAATCCTCCGGCGCCCCAGAAAGTCGAGTACAACGACGCTGTCGCCGAGTCGAAAGTCTACTTCGACGGCGACGATCTGGCCGCTACGGTGTGGGTCACCAAGTATGCCCTCAAGGATTCGTTCGGCAACATCTACGAGAAGTCGCCACGGCAGATGCACGAGCGCATCGCCCGCGAGATCAATCGTATCGAGCGGAAGTATCCCAACCCCATGTCGGCCGACGAGGTCTTCGCCCTGCTCGACCACTTCCGTTACGTCATTCCGCAGGGCGGTCCCATGACCGGCATCGGCAACGACTTCCAGGTCGCCTCGCTCTCCAACTGCTTCGTCATCGGCCACAAGCACCCGGCCGACTCCTACGGCGGCATCTTTCGCATGGACGAGGAGCAGGTGCAGCTCATGAAGCGGCGCGGCGGCGTGGGCCACGACCTCTCGCACATCCGTCCCACGGGTAGCCCCGTGCTCAACTCGGCCCTCACTTCGACGGGTATCGTGCCGTTCATGGAGCGTTATTCCAATTCTACGCGCGAGGTCGCGCAGGACGGCCGCCGCGGTGCTCTGATGCTCTCGCTTTCGATCAAGCACCCCGATGCCGAGCGCTTCATCGACGCCAAGGTCGACACCGGCAAGGTCACGGGCGCCAATGTCTCGATCAAGATCGACGATGAGTTCATGCGCGCCGCCATCGCCGGCAAGAAGTACCACCAGCAGTTCCCCATCGGTTCCGACAAGCCGCAGTACGAGCAGCAGATCGACGCCAAAAAGTTGTGGGAGAAGATCATCCACAACGCTTGGAAGTCGGCCGAGCCCGGCGTCCTGTTCTGGGATACGATCATCCGCGAGAGCATCCCCGACTGCTACGCCGACGAGGGCTTCGTCACCGTTTCGACCAACCCCTGCGGCGAGATTCCGCTCTGCCCCTACGATTCGTGCCGTCTGTTGGCTATCAATCTGTTGTCGTACGTCGACGATCCTTTCACCAAGAAGGCCAAGTTCAACTTCCCCAAGTTCAAGGAGCACATCGCCAAGGCCATGCGCATGATGGATGACATCATCGATCTGGAGCTGGAGAAGGTCGAGCTCATCATCGAGAAGATCGCCGCCGATCCCGAGGACGAGGACGTGCGCCGCGTCGAGCTCGATCTGTGGAAGAAGATCCGCGCCATGGCTCTCAAGGGGCGCCGTACGGGCTTGGGCATTACCGCCGAGGGCGATATGCTCGCCGCACTGGATCTGCGCTACGGCTCCGACGAGGCCATCGCGTTCGCCGTCGAGGTGCAGAAAACCTTGGCCGTCGAGGCCTACCGCGCTTCGGTCAAGATGGCCGGCGAGCGCGGCGCTTTCGCCGTCTACGATGCCGCCAAGGAGAAGAACAATCCCATGATCGCCCGCATCCGCGAGGCCGATCCCGAGCTCTACGCCGAGATGGTCGAAAAGGGGCGCCGCAACATCGCCATGCTGACTATCGCCCCCACGGGCACCACGTCGCTCATGTCGCAGACCACCTCGGGCATCGAACCCGTCTTCCGCACCGTCTACAAGCGGCGCCGCAAGATCAATCCTTCGGACCACGACACCCACGTCGATTTCGAGGACGAAACCGGCGAAAAGTTCCAGGAGTACAACGTCTACCACCACAATTTCGTTAAGTGGCTCGAGGCCAACGGCTACGATACCTCGAAGCTCGCTTCGATCTCCGACAGCGAGCTGCAGACGTGGGTCGAGGCGTCGCCTTATCACCAGGCTACCGCCAACGACATCGACTGGGTCGCCAAGGTCAAGATGCAGGGCGCGATCCAGAAGTGGGTCGACCATTCGATTTCCGTGACGGTCAACCTNCCNAACAGCGTTTCCGANGCCCTCGTCGCCAACGTCTACCGCACCGCCTGGGAGTGCGGCTGCAAGGGCGTGACGGTCTACCGCGACGGCTGCCGCGAGGGCGTGCTGCTCGACAAGAGTTCCAAGTCCAAGCGCAGCAGCAAGTGCGAGGAGCATCCCGGACAGGGTCCCAAGCGTCCCAAGTCGATCCCGGCCGACATCGTGCGTTTCAAGAACGGATCGGAGGATTGGATCGCATTCGTCGGTCTGCAGGACGGCCGGCCTTACGAGGTCTTCACCGGCAAGATCGAGGAGGACGCCATGTATATCCCCCGCAAGATCACCAAGGGTTTCATCATCAAGGTGCGCGAGGAGGACGGCAGCAAGCGCTACGACTTCCAGTACAAGGACCGCTACGGTTATACCAATACCATCGGCGGCATCTCGCGTCTTTTCGACGAGGAGTTCTGGAACTACGCCAAGCTCATTTCGGGCGTTCTGCGCTACGGCATGCCCATCGAGAAGACCGTGTCGCTCATCGAGTCGCTGCATCTCGACAGCGAGTCGATCAATACGTGGAAAACCGGTGTCTGCCGCGCGATCAAGCAGTATATCGCCGACGGCACCAAGTCCAAGGGCAAGTGCCCTTCGTGCGGGCAGGAGAATATGGCCTACCAGAACGGCTGCCTCACCTGCATGTCGTGCGGTTATTCCAAGTGCGGTTGATTCCGCCGCATGTACANCAGAAAGGCAGGACCNTCGGTCCTGCCTTTTTTTGTCTCGTATAGCGTTTGTCAGCGGATGATTACGGCGTTCACGATCCGGATGCCCGACCGGCGGTTGATCTCCTCCTGCAGNGCTTCGCGCTGGTAGAAAAGTTCCTGCCGCAGCACGCTCGACTGGATGCGCACATGCAGAATGTGCCTTTCGAGCCGCAGTTCGGTCGTGAGGTCGGCNGCCCGGTCGCCCACAACGGCGCGCCANGTCTCCGGGAGTTTGCCCTCGGCTATCTTGGCGGCGATGTGGGGCCGGCGGAAAAACTCATCCAGCAGGTCGCCCATCAGCATGGTTTTCGTGCGTCTCATTCCGCCTCGTCTTCAGTCGGTTCCGGTTCGTTCGTGCTGTGTATCTCGCCGTCGGCNACCGTGAACAGNGCATATTCGCCGCCCGCCTTGTCGAGGATCGATTTCAGCCGTGTCGGATTGCAGTCGGTGATGAATATCTGGCCGAAAGCCTCGTCGGATACCAGCCGGATCAGCTGTTCCACGCGCCCCGCNTCCAGCTTGTCGAACAGGTCGTCCAGCAGCAGGATCGGACGTTCGCCGCACGCTTCCGCCACAATGGCGTACTGGGCCAGCTTCAGCGCGATGAGAAACGATTTCTGCTGCCCCTGCGAGCCGTATTTCCGCAGCGGNTAACCCCCGATGCGCAGCGTCAGGTCGTCGCGGTGGATGCCCGAGGTGGTGTATTCGTTGATCATGTCTTTCTGNCGCGCCGCCCGGAGTATTTCGTCGAAAGGTCGTTCGCTCAGCTCCGATTTGTAGTGCAGTTCCACCTGCTCGCGGTCGCCCGAGAGGGTGCGGTAGTATTCGGCCACTACGGGCTGCAGCCGCTCGGCGAAGGCTTGGCGGGCCGCATGGATNTTCGTGCCGTATTCGACCAGCTGCCCGTCGTAGATCGCGAGCATCGTCTCGTCGGGCTGCATCTTCAGCAGGCGGTTGCGCTCCGCCANCACGGCGTTGTAGCGCATGACGTCGGACAGGTAGGTGCGGTCGAGCTGCGAGATGCAGGCGTTCAGGTAGCGGCGGCGCTCCTCGGCCGCATCGCTGATGAGCGCATAGTCCGCCGGCGATACGATGACNGCGGGTACNAGCCCCACGTGGTCGGCCAGCCGGTCGTACTCCTTGCCGTTGCGCTTGAGCACCTTGCCGCCCTTGCGCGTGAACGAGCAGACGATGCGTTCGTTCTTCTCCGCGTCGGAGAGGTATTGTCCGTCGATCAGAAACCCCTCTGCGCCNTGCAGGATGCTCTGCGTGTCGGTCATCGGCAGCGACGACTTGCACATCGACAGATAGTAGACCGCATCCACTACGTTGGTCTTTCCCGCGCCGTTGTCGCCCACCAAGCAGTTCACGCCGCGGCAGAACGAGAGTTCCTGCCGGGCGATGTTCTTGAAGTTGAGCAGTGTCAGTTTTTTCAGACGCATGGTCGGAGTGCCGTGTTTCGCGGGGCGAAGTTACAAAAAATCCCCGACACGGCCTTGTACATTGTGAATAGTTTTGTATCTTTGTGCTTTCCGACGCATCATATTAAATATTTCAACGATATGGCAAATCAGCAGGCAGCCGGGCAGGAGTCGCTCGGCGAAGCAATGAACCGGACCGAGTTCTTTCTGGAGAAGCACGGCCGTACGATGTCTTATCTGATCCTCGCGCTCTTCGTCGTCGCAGCGCTGGTCTTCGGTTACCGGGCGCTCATCGTCGCTCCGCGGGCCGAAAAGGCCGCCGCTCTGATCGCCGAGGCGCAGAACCGTTTCGAGCAGGAGACGCCCGACTACGAGTTGGCGCTTCTGGGCGACGACAGCGGCGCCGGGTTCCTCGAGGTGATCGAGCGTTACGGCTCCACTCCGTCGGGCAATCTCGCCAAGCACTATGCCGGCATCTGCTACCTCCGCATGGGCGATCTGGAGAATGCCGCCGCTTATCTGGCCAAGTTCTCGCCCGTGAAAGGTCTCCCCGGTCAGATCATCAATGCTCAGAACCTCGGTCTGCAGGGCGACGTCGCTGTCGAGCAGCAGCAGTATGCCAAGGCCGCTAAGTTCTTCCGCAAGGCCGTCGGCGCTTCGGATAACAACTTCACCGCTCCCGTATATCTCTACAAACAGGCTTTGACCGAGCAGGCTCTGGGCAACGACAAGCAGGCCGCCGAACTTTTCGAGCGGATTTTGGCCGATTATCCCATGTCGACGGAGGCACGCGAGGCCGAGAAGCTGCTGGGCGGCGTAAACCGATAGGGAAATGGCGACCCGGAATCATAATCTTTCCAAATTCGACGCTCCGCTGCCGTCGGCTGCCGACATGCGTTTCGGCATCGTCGTGGCCGAGTGGAATCGGGAGGTTACGGAGGCTTTGCTGGAGGGTGCCGTGCGTACCTTGCGGGCCGCCGGGTGTTCCGATCTGAATATCCAGATCAAGTACGTTCCCGGTACGTTCGAGCTGACGCTCGGCGCGCAGTTCTTCGCCGAGTATACCGACGTCGACGCTGTCATCGTGCTGGGTTGCGTCGTGCAGGGCGATACGCGCCACTTCGATTTCATCTGTCAGGGCGTCACTCAGGGCGTCACCCAGTTGCAGTTGCAGTGGAACATGCCCGTCGCTTTCGGCGTTCTCACCGTCGACAACATGCAGCAGGCGCTCGACCGTTGCGGCGGACGCTTGGGCAACAAGGGCGACGAGGCTGCCGCTACGGCTATCAACATGGTCAAGTTGCAGGTCGAGATGGATGCCGCTTCGCCCGACCGCGAACCCGACCGGCGCAATATCAATTAGATTCTTCGTTCCTACGCAAAGCGAGCTGCCCGTCGGGCAGCTCGCTTTTTTTGCGGATTTCCGGTGCGGTTCAGAATACTCCCAGATTGTCCAAGAATACCAGCAGCAATACCGTCGGACACAGATAGCGCAGCAGAAAAACGAATACGCGTTGAATGCGGAACGGCAGGCACCCTTCATTGGTGATCTGTGCCGCCAGTATCTTGCGGTCGAGCCGCCAGCCGATGAATATGGAGGTGAAGAATCCGCCCGCCGGAAGCAGAATGTTGGCCGTCAGATAGTCCAGCGAATCGAAAATGTTCAGCCCGCAGATTTTCCAGCCGTCGAGTACGCCCAGCGACAGCGACGCTACAGCCGCCAGTGCCAGCGTCGCGCAGGTCGTCGTCCATGCCGCACCCTTGCGGCTCAGATGCCATTCCTCGTGCAGGTAGGCCGTGAGTACTTCGTGCAGCGAGATCGTCGAGGTGAGGGCCGCTACTACCAAAAGCAGGAAGAATACCGACGACCATACCATGCTCAGCGGCATCCCGTTGAAGATGCCCGGCAGCGTGATGAAGACCAGCGACGGCCCCGACGAGGGTTCGATTCCTACGCTGAATACCGCCGGAAAGATGGCGATGCCGGCCAGCAGGGCGACCAGCGTGTCGAGAATCGTCACGTTGAGGGCCGTGTGCCGCAGGTTGGTTTCGGGTTTGAAGTACGACGCATAGGTCACCATCGTGCCGATGCCGATCGAAAGCGAGAAGAACGCCTGCCCCAAGGCNGTCAATACGGTCGCCGCCGTAATTTTCGAGAAGTCGGGTTTCAGAAAGAACCGNAGCCCCTCGGTGCCGTTGGGCATCAGCAGCGAGTGGATGGCCAGCGCAATCAGAATAAAGAANAGCAGGGGCATCAGTACCTTGGCCGAGCGTTCGATACCTTTCTGCACGCCCAGCGCTATGACGAAGTGGGTCGCTGCAATGAAAAGTGCAGTATAAAGCAGCGGCCGCCACGGGTTGCCGATGAAGCGCTCGAATATGNCCGTGTATTCCTCGGCCGTGGAGTAGCGGGCCAGTTCNCCCGTCACGGAGTNAACCATGTATTCCGCGGTCCATCCCGCCATTACGAAGTAGAAGCCCAGAATCAGAAAGGCCGCCAGCACTCCGTTGTAGCCTAAGAAGCTCCATTTGGGGGCCAGCATCCGGTAGGCGCCTACCGCATTCCGGTGTGAGGCCCGGCCGACCGAGAATTCGGCGATCATCAGCGGCAGCCCCAGAATCAGGACGCAGAGAATGTAGATCGCCAGAAAGGCGCCGCCGCCGTTGTCTCCCGCTACATAGGGAAACCGCCAGATGTTGCCCAGTCCCACCGAGCTGCCGGCCGCAACCAGTACGGCGCTCAGTTTGCCGCCCAAGGTAGCCCGTTGCGTATGTTTCATTTCAGCTTGTTTCTTCGTTTATCCGATTCCTCTTGCGGCGGCGATCACTTCGGCCATCGCAAAATCTTCGGGGTAGTCGATATCCATTCCTTCGATGCGGTCCACTACCGCCATGTAGGGGCGGTCGCCGATGCGGCGGCGGCGTTCGCACCATAGCCGGCGCGGGAAGATGAAAAAGGCGCTCGTCTCCACATAGACCGGTTCCAAGGTCTGCGTCCGGGGTACATTGTCGGGCGAGTAGTTGAGCGGACGTCCTTCGTACCATGCGAACGTCTGTATTCGCTCTACGCTGAGGGCCGAATCGTAGTCGCCCGAAAGTATTTTTCCGAGTGCTTCGTCAATCGTCCGCGACCGGATGAAAGGCGATGTCGCATGCGCCAGTACATACATATCGGCTTCCACTTCGTTCGTGAATGCGTCGTATATCTCGCGGCCCAGCGTCGTGTCGCGGTCCAGTTCTTCGCTGCGGCGCAGGAATTTCACTCCGTCCGGCAGGAGCGGCCGGATGCTCTCGTCGCTGCAATAGACATATACTTCGTCGATCCGCTGCGTGGCGAGCAGGGTCTTCAGTATGTGGCACATGAGCGGTTCCCGGCCCAGCAGCCGCAGGTTTTTCCCTTCGACGCGTTGGCTGTTGAGCCGTATGGGTACGAATGCTACGGTTTTCATCAGTTTATTGTACTAAGAGGTTGCAGCCGCGTATCTCCGCCCGGTCGATGCGCCCTTCGATCTCGAACGAGCTGTCCGGAAATGTGCGTCCGACATCCTGCGTTTGGATAAATGCGCAGGACCAACAGTTGGCCAGATCGGTTATGTTCAGTCCGCCCCGCGCTCCCGCCGGCAGTTGCTCGAACGGATCGTTGATATCCCGGACCGTTACCCGCATCCATGCCGGACAGCGGAAGCGGTTGTTTCCCGCCGAATAGGCTTGCGAAGTCAGTTCCGCCATACCGTATTCCGAGTGTATCTCTTTTACTCCGAATGCATTGCAGAGTATCTTGTGGAATTCTTCTTTGGGCAGTTCTTTGCGGTAGCCTTTCATCCCGCCCGTTTCCATTACTATCGTGTCCGACAGTTTCGGCGCATATTTCTCTGCCAAGTCCCAGAGCGCATAACTCACTCCCAGCAGAATCTTCGGCTTCGAGTCGGCCGCCATGTCGCGGAGCAGTGCGTCGTAGTCATCCAAGTAGAATCCGCCCGACCCGCAGGCGGCAATCAGGCGGTCGGCCATATAGACCAGCGACGAACCTTTGCGGCGCAGGTAGTTCGGCAGCAGAGCATAGAGGCTCCATTTCGACGGTTCGCCATAGAAAGTGCCGAATGCCGCCCGGAATGTTCGTTCATAGTGTTCGAGCGATCGCATCGGGTGACGGGACGGGGTCATGCTCGTTGTCGCGCTCGAGGTGAAAATTGTCTCCGGTTCCGTTTCACCGCAGTAGATTTCGTGGGTTTTGAATAGTTCGATGGGCAGGTAGGGAATCTCTGCGAAAGTGCGTACCGCTTCCGGCTTCACTTCTACCAGTGACAGGTATTCGCGGTAGGGGGCGCATTCCGATGCTTGGCGCCGGAATATTTCCAGCGCCGCCGCCTCGAATTCGGCGTCGTTCCGTATCGAGAATATGTCATTCGTGCCGGTCATCTGGATTCGTTCAGAATAGTCCATTCTCCCGCTTTGGTCGCCCCTACATGTTTGATGATCCCTCGGCGGGTCAGTTTCAGCAGTTGGTATTTGATGCTGTCTTCGGTGCGTNCCANTAATACGGCCAGTTCCCGGCGCGTAATTTTCGGGTTNTCTNGNATGGCTGCCAAGATTTTTTCTTGGGTNATATCGCCCTCTTCTTGGGNGNNANTNNCTNNTTCTTGGGTGANANNNGNNNTTTCTTGGGTGANATCNNNNTATTTCTTGGGTGTATTTCGGCTTTTCTTGGGTGATTACTTCTGTTTCTTGGGTGTTT
The DNA here is from genome assembly GCA_014796635.1 of Alistipes sp. Lineage (GTDB taxonomy): Bacteria > Bacteroidota > Bacteroidia > Bacteroidales > Rikenellaceae > Alistipes. The sequence continues at coordinate 109,106 of JAAVIK010000001.1, read as the reverse complement.
TGGTCGTCTTCTTGGTCGTATCGATATTCCATAACGCTTGCGTGCAGTTCCCAGTTATGCGGAATCTGTTCGGGATATCTGCCTTCNTCGGGNAGNGGGTCTCCTTGTCGTTTTTTCAGCGTTTTGTAGATTTCTTCCAGCATGAAGTCGATAAAGATTCCGCTGTCGGTCGCATCGGTGCTTCGGTTGATCGCATCGTAATACCCTTGTTGGTTGGCATATACCATGTTTTCNATCGGCAGGTGCTCGAATACCGGATGCAGTTTTCCCAGTATGAGCGATTGCCATAGTCTTCCTGTCCGGCCGTTTCCGTCGCTGAANGGGTGGATAAACTCGAATTCGTAGTGGAATACGCAACTTTTGATCAGGAGGTGGTCGGTGGCCTTTGTCAGCCATTCAAACAGTTCAGCAATCAAGGTCGGGACCCGGTGTGCCGGCGGAGCTACGTGGATCGGTTTCGTCCCGGCGAATACGCCTACGCCTGTTTTGCGGAAATGGCCGGCATCATCGGTCAGTGCTTCCATCATGATGCCGTGTGCCAGCAGCAGGTCTTTTACCGAGTAGGGGTTCAGTCGCGGATAAAGATTGTAGGTCTTGATCGCGTTTCGTACTTCCTGTATCTCTCGGAGCGGCGCTATTACGTGTTTTCCGTCTATGATGTCGGTTATCTGACTTTCGGTCAGCGTGTTCCCCTCTATCGCCAGCGAGCCTTGTATCGTTTTGATCCGGTTGATCTTGCGCAGCAGCAGGGCATCGTCCTGTTCCATGCGGATCGCAAAACGTTCTATCATCGCCGATATCTCGGCAATGAGGTTGATCGCTCGGGAGGTTATTTTGAATGGCGGGGTGTACATGAGGGCGCCGGATTCTTGTGCTAAGGTAAAAAAACATCATCGGGACCGCAGGTTCCGATGATGTTTCCGTAGGGTTTCCTGCTCGGAGAGAGGGTTTATTTCTTCCCTTTCGGTGCAAGCATCATATTCATCTTCTTGCCGTCGAGTTTGGGCATCATCTCTACTTTGGCTACTTCTTCGAGATCGGTAGCGAAGCGTAGCAGCAGGATTTCGCCTTGTTCCTTGAATACGATCGAGCGGCCGCGGAAGAAAACATAGGCTTTGACTTTCGAGCCTTCTTTCAGAAAGTTCGTCGCATGCTTCAGCTTGAAGTTATAGTCATGATCGTCGGTCTGAGGTCCGAAGCGGATTTCCTTGATCGTGACTTTCACTTGGTTGGCTTTCAGTTCCTTGGCNTTTTTCTTCTGTTGGTAGAGAAATTTCTGATAGTCGGCTATCCGGCAGACGGGAGGTTCCGCTTTGGGCGATATCTCGATCAGGTCCAGTTCCATCTCATCGGCCAAGCGCAGGGCTTCGCGGATCGGCAGAACCTGCGGTTGTTCGATGTTTTCGCCTACCACACGTACTTCGGGGGCTGTAATCTCCGAGTTGATACGGTGCGGATTCTCCTTGACAGGCGGACGGCGTCCGCCCATTACCGGTTTCGGTCGGTTGTTCCCGGGGTTGAACGGCCTCGGCGGGAACGGTTTCGGTGCTGCGATAGTTGTAGTGTATTAGTGAATGTTACAATCGGGGTCGCGGCTCGGGGCCGTTTCCTTATTCTCTTTTCAGTTTGTTGGCTTCCATTTCGGCTTTCACCTGTTCCGTGATCGTCTCNTTGAACGTTTCCAGCGGCATCTGGCCTTGGTCGCCTTCGCCTTGGGCCCGTACGGAAACCAGTTTCTCGGCAGCTTCCTTTTCGCCTACGATCAGCAGATAGGGAATGCGTTTGAGTTCGTTGTCGCGGATTTTGCGGCCGATCTTTTCGTTGCGGTCATCTATCTGGGCGCGTACATCGTGGCGGTTCAGATAGTCGGCTACTTCCTGCGCATAGTCGTTGAACTTCTCCGAGATCGGCAGCACTACTACTTGGTCGGGCGAGAGCCACAGCGGGAATTTGCCGCCCGTGTGTTCCAGCAGTACCGCTACGAATCGTTCCATCGAGCCGAACGGCGCACGGTGGATCATGATCGGGCGGTGCAGTTTGTCGTCGGCTCCTTTGTAGGTCAGGTCGAAGCGTTCCGGCAGGTTGTAGTCCACNTGGATCGTCCCCAGCTGCCACTTGCGGCCGATGGCATCTTTCACCATGAAGTCCAGCTTCGGACCGTAGAATGCCGCTTCGCCGTATTCCACTACCGTGTTCAGTCCTTTTTCTTTCGCCGCCTGCATGATCGCCGATTCGGCTTTCTCCCAGTTCTCGTCCGAGCCGATGTATTTCTCTTTGTTGTTGGGATCGCGCAGCGAAATCTGTGCCGTGTAGCTGTCGAATTTCAGCGTCTTGAAAATGTAGAGTACGATGTCTATCACGCGCTCGAATTCTTCCAGCAGNTGGTCCGGTCGTACGAACAGNTGGGCGTCGTCCTGCGTGAATCCGCGTACGCGCGTCAGTCCGTGCAGTTCGCCCGATTGTTCGTAGCGGTATACCGTGCCGAATTCGGCCAGACGTACGGGCAGTTCCTTGTACGAGCGGGGTTTCGAGCGGTATATTTCGCAGTGGTGGGGGCAGTTCATCGGTTTGAGCAGGTATTCCTCGCCCTCGATCGGAGTGTGGATCGGTTGGAACGAGTCCTTGCCGTATTTGGCATAGTGGCCCGAGGTCACATAGAGTTCCTTGTTTCCGATGTGCGGCGTGATGACCTGCTGGTAGCCGTATTCTTTCTGTACGCCGCGCAGGAATTGTTCCAGCCGGTCGCGCAGGGCGGCTCCTTTCGGNAGCCACAGCGGCAGACCTTGGCCNACGCGCTGCGAGAAAGTGAATAGTTCGAGGTCCTTGCCTAATTTGCGGTGGTCGCGTTTCTTCGCTTCCTCCATCATCGCAAGGTATTCGTCGAGCATCGATTTNTTCGGGAATGCAATGCCGTAGATGCGNGTCAGCATCTTNTTCTTCTCGTTGCCGCGCCANTAGGCTCCCGCTACCGAGGTCAGTTTGATCGCCTTTATGTAGCCCGTGTTCGGAATATGCGGACCGCGGCACAGGTCGGTGAACGCTCCGTTGGTGTAGAACGAGATCGTGCCGTCTTCCAGATCGTTGATCAGTTCTACNTTATAGGGATCGCCTTTCTCGGTGAAGTTTTTCAGCGCTTCGGCTTTNGGTACTTCCCGGCGGATCAGTTCTTCCTTGTTGCGGGAGAGTTCCAGCATCTTCTGTTCGATCTTCTCCAGATCGGCTTCCGTGATGGGTGTCGGGCTGTCTACATCGTAGTAGAATCCGTTTTCGATCGCCGGGCCTATTCCGAATTTGATGCCCGGATAGAGTGTTTCGAGCGCTTCGGCCAGTAGGTGCGACGAGGTGTGCCAGAATGCGTGCTTGCCTTCGGCGTCGTCCCATTTGTAGAATTTTACCGCGGCATCTTCTTCGATCGGGCGCATCATGTCGACCGTCGTGCCGTTTACCGAAGCGGCTAAAGAGTCGGCAGCTAAACGAGGGCTGATGCTCTCCGCGATCCGGTACGCAGTGGTTCCCTTTTCGTACTCGCGTCGGGAGCCGTCGGGAAAGGTGATTTTGATCATCGTATCAGAAGTTGGTTTCCGGGCCTCGGACGCTTCCACAATTACGAGACGGAATACGTCCTCGGTTGTCCGTTTGTCGTTGCAAAATTATAATTATTCCTCGAATTTGTTCTTTTTCCCGGGCGAAATTTGTTCCCGAATGCCGTGTCTATGCGTTATTTCCGTCTTCGTCCGGGCTGCGGCGCCGCTTCTCGGGTTTTCGCGCGAGGTCCGTTATTCCTCTTTTTCGTTCCGCGGCAGGTCCTTGGCCGATACGTCGCGGTGCCCGCGTTCGCGTTCGGCCCGCTGCAGCGGGTTCGCTTCCCATTCGGTCCGGGCCCGACGGGTTTCCACAATGTCTATGGCAGTGTAGATCGCATTGCGCATCGACTGCGGGTCGGCCTTGTCCTGGCCCGCTATGTCGAATGCCGTGCCATGGTCGGGCGAGGTGCGTACGGCCGTCAGGCCCGCCGTGAAGTTCACCCCGTCGGGCGACAGGCTTTTGAACGGCGCCAGTCCTTGGTCGTGATACATCGCCAGTATGCCGTCGTAATGCGCATAGCCGCCGCCCGCGAACAGCCCGTCGGCCGCAAAGGGCCCGAATGCAAGAATCCCCTTGCCGTAGGCTTCTACGATCGCCGGTTTGATGATCTCCGTCTCTTCCGTGCCCAGCAGGCCGCCGTCGCCCGCATGGGGGTTGAGGGCCATCACTGCTATGCGGGGTTCCACGATCCCGAAATCCGCGATCAGCGTGCGGCGCATCGTCTCCAGATCGTGCACGATTTTCTCTTTGGTAATGTTGCGGCTGATCTCCGCCACCGGGATGTGTTTGGTCACCAGCCCCACGCGCAGTACATCGCTGCATAGAATCATCAGCGGTTCTCCGCCCAGTTCGGCACCCAAGTATTCCGTGTGGCCCGTGTAGCGGAAGTCGTCGTTCTGCACCGTCTCCTTGTCGATCGGCGCCGTCACCAGCGCGTCGATAAGACCTTCTTTCAGGTCCTGCATCGCCCGGCGCAGCGCTTCCACCGCCGCCCGGCCCGCTTCCGGCGTCGCGTGTCCCGGTTCTATGCGTTGCGGTTCGCCGCACTCCACGATGTTGACTTTGCCGCGGCGCGCTTCGTGGGCCGATGCCGCAGGCACGAGTTGTACGGTCTCCGGTTCCGCGAACGTTTGGCGGTAGTGGTCGGCCGCTTTCGCCGAGCCGTATATCACCGGCGTGCATATCTCGGTCATGCGCGGGTCCGCCAGCGCCTTGAGGATGATCTCCCAGCCGATGCCGTTCGGGTCGCCTTGGGCGATGCCTATTTTCAGTTTGTTTTCGGACATATCTGTTTCGTTGGCGGGGCTCCCGCCGTTGCTTTCTGCTTCCGATTACAAAGATACGAATAAGCGAGCGCAATGCCAAATTTATTTGAGCATTGCCGAGGCGGAGTATCTTCGGTGAAACCAAAGATACGAAAAGTCGAGCGAAGAAACAAGCGATAGCTTGGTTATGCAGATACAAAAAAACACGAACCGAACCGTTTCCGCCGCGAAAAGTTTGCCGACGATGCCGGGTCCGTCCGGTTTCAGCTCCGGCGCCGGAACTCCGCGCAGACGATTCCTGTCGCCATCGCCACGTTCAGCGATTCCGAGCCGCGGCGGTCGGCAGGGTAGGGCGGTATGTATAGCTTGCGCGTCACCGCGGCCGCTGTTGCGGGCGTCACGCCGCGGCCCTCGTTGCCCATTACCACGATGCCGCCCGGCGTCAGCTGCGTTTCGTAGAGGTTCTCGCCCTCCAGAAAGGTGCCGTAGACCGGCACTTCGCGCGCCGCCGCATCGCGCAGCACGTGCGGCAGATCGGTGTAGTGGACCCTCACTCGCAGAATCGCCCCCATCGTCGCCTGCACCACCTTGGGATTGAAGCAGTCGGCCGTCCCCTCCGAGCAGACGATGTCGCCGATACCGAACCAGTCCGCCAAGCGGATGATCGTCCCTAAGTTTCCGGGGTTCTGTACTTCGTCGAGCGCGAGGGTCAGCGATTCGCCGAGCGTCGCCGGGTCGAGGTCGTAGCGGGGTATCTCCACTAAGGCCAGCGAGTTGCTTGCCGTCTTGAGCAGCGACAGGCGTTCCATGTCACGGGGTGCTACGGTCTCTACGTCGGGTCCCTCGAATACTCCCTCCAGCGCGAATATCTTGCGCACGCGCAGCTGCGACGTCCGCAGTTCGCCTACGAGTTTCTCGCCCTCGGCTACGAAAAGTCCGTGTTCCGTGCGTCCGCGTTTGTCCGCCAGCGCGCGCACTAATTGTATTTCGGCTTTGGTCATCGTTTTTCTATGATGAAAGTCTCCCCCTCCCTCGCCGCATAGGTCTCCCGAAAAAGCGCCCGGGCTTCCTCTACCAGCATGTTCTCATCCTTGTAGCGCGACGAGTAGTGCCCGATTATCAGTCGCTTGGCTCCAGCTTTCAGTGCTGCTTTCGCCGCATCTTCCGTGGTCGAGTGGCCCCGCTGCTGCGCCGTCCTGCGTTCGGCCGCCGCGTAGGTTGCTTCGTGGTAAAGCAGGTCCGCTCCCGTCGCCAGCTCCGCCGCCTTGGGCGAGCGGGCCGTGTCCGACAGATAGGCATAGGAGCGCGCCCGGTAGGGTTCGTAGGTCAGTTCCGCATTGGCGATCGTCTCGCCCGTGTCCAGAAGCACGTCTTCGCCCCGCTTCGCCGCCGCGATCTGCGCGATCGAAAGGCCGTATTTCGCAATCTTGAATTTGTCGACGTTCAGCGGCGGTTTCTTCTCCCGGAACAGAAATCCCGCCGTCGGCACCCGGTGGCGCAGCGGAATGCTCCACACTTCCAGCGTGCGGTTTTCCAGCAGCAGCGCGTGACGCGTCGTCCGCAGTTCGTGCCACTCCACTTCGTAGGGAAGTTCGGGATCGAAGTAGCGCAGGTATCCGGCCAGTATCTCCCCGAACGGAGCCGGAGCATANACCGGCAGCGGGGTCCGGCGGCCGTACAGGGCCAGCGTCGAGATCAGCGGAAAGAGCCCGAAAACATGGTCTCCATGCAGATGCGACAGAAATACCGCCCGCAGTTTCAGCGGGTTTATTCCCGCGCGGATCATCTGTTGCTGTACCCCTTCGCCNGCGTCTACCAAGTAGTATTGTTCGTGCAGATTCACCACCTGCGCCGACGGATGACGCGTCGCNGTCGGTTTGGCCGACGAGGAGCCCAGTATCGTCACTGCGAAGCTCACCGTCGCGGCGTTATCTCAGCAGAAACCGCTCGCAGTCCAGCGCCGCCATGCAGCCCGACCCCGCCGCCGTGATGGCNTGGCGGTAGTGGGGGTCTTTNACGTCGCCNGCGGCGAATACNCCNTCGACGCTGGTCTTCGAGGTCCCCGCTTCTACCCGTATGTAGCCTTCGGCATCCAGTTCCAGNTGGCCGGCGAAAAGTTCCGTGTTGGGGTGNTGTCCGATCGCAAGGAAGAATCCCGCGATGTCGATCTTCGTCTCCGAGCCGTCGTTCTTGCGCAGCAGNGCNCCCGTCACNCCCGTCTCGTCGCCCAGCACCTCCGCCGTGTTGTGCTCGAACAGCACTTCGATGTTGGGGGTCCGGAATACGCGTTCCTGCATCGCTTTCGANGCCCGCAGATAGGGTTTGCGTACGATCATGTAGACCTTGCGGCACAGCGANGCCAGATAGGTCGCTTCCTCGCAGGCCGTGTCGCCGCCGCCCACCACCGCCACATCTTTCTTGCGGTAGAAGAAGCCGTCGCACGTCGCGCAGGCGCTCACGCCCTGTCCGCGGAACTTCGTCTCGGAGGGCAGTCCCAGATACTTGGCCGTCGCTCCCGTCGCTACGATGAGGCTCTCGGCTTCGATCTCTTTCGTCCCGTCCACTACCGCATGGAACGGCCGCGACGAAAGGTCGATTTTCGTGATCGTGCCCGTGCGGATATCGGCGCCGAAGCGTGCGGCCTGTTTGCGCAGGTCGGCCATCAGTTGGTTGCCGTCCACCCCCTCCGGGTAGCCCGGGAAGTTCTCCACTTCGGTCGTCGTCGTCAGCTGGCCGCCCGGTTCGATCCCTTCGTAGAGCACCGGGCCGAGGTTGGCGCGCGACGTGTAGATGGCGGCGGTGTATCCCGCAGGGCCGCTGCCGATGATGAGTACTTTGACTTTTTCGGTTTCCATATCTCTCGTTCGTTTCGTTTCTTTCCTTTTTCGTCTCGGCAGGGTCTTACTCCAGCCCTCTCACCGCCCGGTAGTCGGCCCGGATTTCGTCTTCGTCGTCGCTGTCCGGCGCATATCCCACCGCCAAGTCGTACGAGCAGTCGCGGTCGCGGTCCGCATCGGTCGTGCGGCGCATCGCTGCCCGGGCGTTGCGACCCGCTTCGATCGCATCCTGCCGTTCTTCCGCCGTCGGCATATGACCCAGAATCGACGCGTAGGCACTCTCGGCCCAGCTTCGCGCATATTCTGCATAGTGGACGTGGAATATTCTGAAGCGGTTGTCGACCGCCGCAAGCTCCGTCAGCCCGCCCTGTTCTATGGCATCCGCTATCGCTTCCGTCTCGCGGCGGGTGATGTATTGGCCCGCTGCGTCCACCCAGCGGCCCGTGCCGTCGTAGCGCGGGTCCGAGGCACCCCCGTCCAGCATGGCGCCCAANGCNGCCACCACTGCTTTGTTGTAGAGTTTGACGCCGCGGCGGAGGGCCGTCGCGCGGATCACCGTTTTGCCGTACAAATATTGCTCCGCTTCGGGGTCCTTGCTCTCCAGCGTGTGGAGCATGTCGATCGCCCGCAGCATGGTTNCCGTCAGACAGGGATTCTCCTCCGCGAAGTCGATCACGTCGCGGCCCGCCGTGCGGCGGTCGCGCGCAGGCCATTTCTCNAGGTCGCGCACCGTGCCGTAGCTCGTCAGNTTGGCNCCCGGCATCAGCAGGGAGCGCCCCTCTTTTTCCACCAAATAGGAGTAGGGGAAAAGGGCCGTGTCGTGGTGGTCGGCGTGGTGGCCTTTCACCATCGTGAAAGCCCCTTCTATCGCGGGCGACATGATGTAGGCGCCGCTCGCGAACTTGCAGCCGCGCAGGTGGACCGANTGGTGCACCGCTCCGCTCTTGAACAGGTGGTTGCTCTGGTTGGAGTTGCTCCCCGCGTTGAAGAACGAGAACATGCCCGCTATGAGCAGCGTCGATTTGTGGTGCGACACCGTGTAGGGGCCCGCGAATATCGACGCTGCTTCGCCGTTCTCGCAGTGCGAGTTGGCGAAGAACAGCGAGTCCGTCGCCGTGAAGCCCTTGTCCAAGATGCAGCTTTCGCCTACGAAGCAGCGTTCCAGCGTCGTGCCGTTGCTTATCCGGGCGTTCTCCGCCGTCAGGAAGTCGTAGGCTTTCACATCCGGCCCGATCTTCGTGCCGGCGCCCAGCGTGCCGTTCGCCAGCATCGAGGCCCCCTCGATCTCCGCCCCGTCGCCTATGCGTACTTCGCGTACGAATCTCGCTCCTACGATGCGGCAGCCGCGGCCCGTTTCGCCCATCTCCGATGTGCGGGCTTCCGTGTGGGCGGCGATCATCTTTTCCAGCGCCGCCACTAACCGGGGGCGGTGACGGTAGACCGCCAGCAGGTAGGCGACCTGCGCCGACATCGTGTCGTAAATCCTCACCGTGCGGCCCCCGCATTCGTTGATCGTCGCCACCGGCGTGCCGTTGCCGAATGCGCTGCGGTGGCGGCACTCCAGCGCCGTCGTGTCTTCCACCAGCGTCTGCGCACCTATCCGGTAGTTCTTCACCCGCGAGCGTACGATCCGGGCGCCGGCGCCTATCTCTACCCGGCCCTCCAGCCGGCTCTGCTGCAGTTGTTCGGGCCCGAAGTCTGCGGTCACGAATATCTGCGACCAGTTCTCGGCCGTCGTGCCGTTTTTCTCCGCTGCGGCGATCTCCCCGGCGGTCATGTTTCTCAGGTCGGACATGCGCTGTTTTTTGATTCGTGCAAATATACGTATTTTATTCCAATATCCTCGTTCCGCCCCGCTCGATAGGTCTCTATATAAAAAAGATGAGAGGCCGAGCCTCTCATCTTCCGTTGCGCGGCGTCGTTCCGCCGGGGTCTCTTTCTCAGTGGCAGTTGCAGTGCCCGTGGTGTTCGTGGTCGCCGCAGCCGCAGTCGTCGTGCCCGCAGTCGCCGCCGCACTCATGATCTCCGCCGCACGAGCCGCAGGAGCAGTGTCCCTGCAGGTCTTCGGGCGTCACATCGCGTACGCTCACCACTTCCACCTCGAAGTTCAGCGTCTTGCCCGCCATCGGGTGGTTGAAGTCCATCTTCACCGTCTCGTCGCCCACTTCTTTCACGATGCCTATCATGCGGTTGCCCTGCGCGTCGCTCATCGGTATCTGCGAGCCCGCGAACAAGATATCTTCCGCTATCTTGCCGTCCGCCATGAATATGTTTTTCGGCAGGTCTACCACGGCTTCCTCTATGATCTCGCCGTAGCCGTCCTTGGGTTCGAGGGTGAACGCCACCTTGTCGCCCGGTTCCTTGCCCGCGATCGCTTCCTCGAATTTGGGCAGAAGCATGCCCGTTCCGAAGATGAATTCCAGCGGCTGGCCCGGCCGCGACTGATCGGCCACCTGCCCGTCCACGGTCAGCTTGTAGTCTACGCCGACCATTTTGTTCTGTTCTGCTTTCATGTCTTTTTCGTTGTGAAGTCGCAAAGGTAGTCCAAATTCCCCCGCTTTCAAAATTTATTCCGTTTACTCCCTGTTCACGCAGCAGAGGTTGCGGTCGCCGTAGCCGTTGTCGATCTTCGCCGCATGGGGGAAGAACTTCGCTTCGCGCACCCACCGGAGCGGGAACGCCGCTTCTTCGCGCGTGTAGGGGTGATTCCAGTCGCCCGCCAGTTCTTCGGCCGTGTGCGGGGCGTTCGCCACTACGTTGTCCGCTTCGCCCGCGGCCGCTTCGCATTCGCGTTTGATCNGCACCAGCGCTTCGATGAAGCGGTCCATCTCCTCCTTGGGTTCCGATTCCGTGGGTTCCACCATCAGCGTCTCGTGTACCGGGAACGAGAGGGTCGGGGCATGGAACCCGTAGTCCATCAGCCGGTGGGCTATGTCGCCGCAGTCGATGCCGTATTCTTTCTTGAAGTGCGTCAGNTCCAGNATCATCTCATGACCTACGCGGCCCGTTTCGCCCGTGTAGTAGGTGCGGTATTCTTTCGCCAGTGCCGACGCCATGTAGTTCGCNTTCACGATCGCCATNTCNGTCGCNCGGCGCAGNCCCNCNNCGCCCAGCATCTTGATGTAGCCGTAGGTGATCGGCAGCAGCAGGGCCGAGCCCCAGGGTGCCGAGGCCACCGCCGTGATCCCCTCGTCGCCGCCCGTCGCCGCAATCGGGTGCGAGGGCAGGAACGGCCGCAGGTGCTCCGCCACGCAGATCGGGCCNACGCCCGGACCGCCGCCGCCGTGAGGCATCGCAAAGGTCTTGTGCAGNTTGAGGTGGCAGACGTCGGCCCCTATGTAGCCCGGGTTCGTCAGNCCTACCTGCGCATTCATGTTCGCNCCGTCCATGTAGACNTGTCCGCCCGCATCGTGTACGATCTCCACGATCTCGCGGATGCGGCTCTCGAATACNCCGTGCGTCGAGGGGTAGGTCACCATCAGTCCGCAGAGNTCCGAGGAGTGTTCCTGCGCCTTGGCTTCGAGGTCCGCCACGTCGATGTTGCCCTTTTCGTCGCATGCCACCGTCACGATGTTCATCCCCGCCATCGCCGCCGACGCCGGGTTCGTGCCGTGGGCCGACGCCGGGATCAATACTACGTTGCGGTAGCCTTGTCCGCGGCTCTGGTGGTAGGCCCGGATCACCATCAGCCCCGCATATTCGCCCGCNGCGCCCGAGTTGGGCTGGAGCGAGCAGGCCGCCAGCCCCGTGATCGTCGCGAGGTCCTGTTCCAGTTCGCGGATCAGCTGCATGTAGCCCTCGGCNTGGTCGGCCGGGGCAAAGGGATGCATGTTCTGGAATCCCGCCAGCGACAGCGGCTGCATGAGAGCCGCCGCATTGAGTTTCATCGTGCACGATCCCAGCGAGATCATCGAGTTCGCCAGCGAAATATCCCTCAGNTCCAGTTTCTTGATNTAGCGCATCANNGCGCTCTCCGAGCGGTAGGCGTTGAATACCGGTTCCTGCAGATAGGCGCTCGTGCGGCAGAGGGCGGCCGGAATTCCGTTCTCCGTCGCCGGNTTCACCGCCTTGATCTTCCTGCCTTTCGCCGCCGCGAAGATGCGGACCACCGTCTCGATCTCCGCCGGGGTCGTCGCTTCGTCGAACGACATGCGCACCGTCCCCTCCGAGGGGTAGTAGAAGTTGATCCCGCATTCCAGCGCCAGCGACTGNACCACCGCCGCTTCGGCTTCNACCTGCAGCGTGTCGAAATACTCCGTCGCCGCCAGTTCGTAGTCCAGCGCTTCCAGCGCCCGGGCTACGGTCGCCGCGGCACGGTGGGCCGTTTCGGCCGCCCGGCGCAGCCCCTCGGGTCCGTTGTAGACGCAGTAGAATCCCGCCATCGAGGCCATCAGGGCCGAGGCCGTGCAGATGTTCGAGGTCGCGCGTTCGCGTTTGATGTGTTGCTCGCGCATCTGCAGCGCCATGCGCAGCGCCTTGTTGCCCATGCGGTCCACCGATACGCCGATGATGCGGCCCGGCATGTTGCGTTTGTAGGCCTCGCGCGTGGCCATGTAGCCCGCGCCCGGACCGCCCAGTCCCATGGGCAGCCCCAGCCGCTGGGCCGATCCCACNGCTATGTCGGCGCCCCATTCGCCCGGCGCCTTGAGCAGGGCCAGCGCCAGCAGATCGGCCACGGCCGTCACCAGTGCGCCTTTCGCGTGGGCCGCCGCCGTAAAGCCGGCGTAGTCGCGCACCGCTCCGTCGGCCGCCGGATATTGAACTATCGCGCCGAATTCGCGGCCCGTGAATTCGTATTGGTCGTAGTCGTCGACGATCAGTTCGATGCCGAACGGTTCGCTGCGCGTCAGCAGNACGTCGAGCGTCTGCGGAAANAGGTTGCGGTCTACGAAAAGTTGGTTGCGCCCCTCTTTGACCGCTTCGCGCGACCGCAGCGAAAACATCATNGCCATCGCTTCGGCCGCCGCCGTCCCCTCGTCCAGAAGCGAGCAGTTGCCGATCTCCATGCCCGTCAGCGAGATCACNGCCGTCTGGAAGTTCAGCAGCGCNTCCAGCCGGCCCTGCGATATCTCCGCNTGATAGGGGGTGTAGGAGGTGTACCACGCNGGNTTNTCGAAGACGTTGCGNACGANNGCNGCCGGNACGGCGCACGTGGGGTAGTAGCCCATGCCGATGAACGAGCGCAGCGGGCGGTTGCGGTCGGCCAGCGCACGGATGTGGGCCGCGAATTCGTATTCGCTCATCCCCTCGGGCAGCGCCAGCGGTTTCTTCAGTCGGATCGACGCCGGGATCACCTGGCCGATCAGCTCGTCTACCGATTCCGCCCCGATCGTTGCGAGCATCTCCCGGAGCTGCGTTTCGTCGCTCACGCCGATATGGCGCGTTGAAAAGTTGTCGAACATATTTAGCAAAAGTTAAATGTTGAAGGTTGGATGTGAAAGGCGGAAAGTGCGGTGTTGTCGATTGCATTCGCAAAAAACTTTCACTTTTCACCTTTCGACTTTCACTCAGTATTTGAAGCTGCTTCCGCCTATGAATTCCCGCAGGATCGACGTCGGCGGTATCTCGTCGGGCGGTATGGGTATGAAGTTGTCCAGAAATTTCAGCATCCGCCGCGCTTCGTCGTACTCCGCCGTCGTGTCGGGTACTTCGCGCAGCAGTTTCTCGGCATAGGGCCGCAGCACCGATATCTCGTAGAACAGCGACGAGTTCAGCATCACGTCCGCATTTTCCTGATACGGGAATATGTGTTTTTCTTCGCCGCGCCTTACGCTCGCCCAGCGCGCAAGAGTCGCCGGCGCATCCGTCCCGCGTTGGGCGTTGTCGCGCACCAGCCGGCGCAGCAGGCGGTTGTCGGTCGTCGATATGCGCGTGAGGTTGTCCATCGCCACCGACGTGAAGCACGAGATGTAGATGCGGAATTTCTGCGCATCCGGAATCGAGGGGGTCAGCCGCGGGTTCAGTCCGTGTATCCCTTCGATGATGAGGATCGACCTCTCGTTGAGCGTCAGCGGCGTCTCGCGGCGGGTCCGGCGTCCCGTCACGAAGTCGTAGCGGGGTATGTCTATGCTCTCGCCCGCCGTCAGCCGCCGCAGGTGGTCGTTGAACAGTTCCAGATCGATCGCTTCCAGCGCTTCGTAGTCGTATTCGCCGTTTTCGTCGCGCGGGGTCTTTTCGCGGTCTACGAAGTAGTCGTCCAGCGAGATCATCACCGGTTCGAGCCCCAGCACCCCCAGCTGAATCCCCAGCCGTTTCGCCGACGTCGTCTTGCCGCTCGACGAGGGGCCCGATATCAGCACCATGCGCGTCCCGCGGGTCCGGTGGGCTTCGTATATTTCGTCCGCCACCCACGCGAATTTGCGTTCATGGAACGCTTCGGCCAGTTTGATCATGCCGCCCGCATCGCCCGCCAGCACCTTCGCGTTCACCGCGCCCACCGTCGGCACCCCCATGATCTCCACCCACGATTGGTATTCGCGGAATATCCCGAACATCTTTTCTTGGTAGAAGTCCGTGTGCAGACGGTCCGGCTGCGTCCGCAGCGGCAGGGCCAGGTAGAATCCCTTGTAGTAGGGTTCTATTCCGAACAGCGTTACATAGCCCGTCGAGGGGGCCAGCGGTCCGTAGAAGTAGCCCGCCGTGTCGTCGAGCGTGTAGTATTCGCTGTAGAGCCGCGGCCGGGTGTCTAAAAGCGCTGTTTTGTCCGCATCGCCCTGCGCGGCATATTTCTCGCGTACTTCCCGTGTCAGGGCCCGTACCCGGCGGATCGGTAGGTCGGCGGCCGCTATCTCGCCCATCCGGCGGCGCAGGGCTTCGGCTTGTTCCGCCGTCATCGTCTCCTGTCCCGCTATTTCGCAGTAGAAGCCGCTGCGGCCCAGCGAGTGGCGTATGTGCAGCGTGCGGCCCGGATAGAGATCGCGGACCGCTTTTTGGAGGATGAACCACGCCGTGCGTTGGTAGACGCGTATGCCCGCAAACGAGGCGATGTCTACGAACCGCACCGTCACCGGCGTGTATATCCGGTAGCTCAGTTCCTTGATGCGGTTGTTCACTTCGGCCGCCAGAAAGGGCCGGGGCCCCGGTTCGATGCGGGCCGCCACTTCCGACAGCGGGGTGCCCATGGCTACTTCCAGTTCCCCGCCCAGATTCTCGCATACGATTCGGATGGTGTCGGTCATAGGGTCGATTATTCGCAATACAACACGTAAAGATAGAAAATTATTTTGTAATTTTGGGCATCCCGATTCCATATCGGCCATTAAAACCGTTTTTATGAAACATTTCTTCCGTTCCCTTTTCTTCGCCGCCGTTCTTTTCGCCGCGGCCTGCACCCCTCGCGAACGTACGCTCGTCGTCCTCTCCACCAACGACATCCACGCCCGCATCCAGCGCTTCCCGCAGTTGGCCGCCGCCGTCGAGGCTTGCCGCGACACCGCGCAGTTCGTGCTGCTCGTCGACGCCGGCGACCGGTGGACCGGCAACGCTTTCGTCGACAAGGTTCCCGCCCCCGGCAAGCCCGTCATCGAGCTGATGAACGATCTCGGCTACGACGCCGCTACTTTCGGCAACCACGAGTTCGACCACGGGCAGGCCTATCTGGGCCGGATGCTCGACAGCACCGGGTTCCGGGTCGTCTGCGCCAATTGCATCAGCGACACCTGTACTTTCCCGCAGGTCGCTCCTTATGCCGTCCTCCGCCGCGGCGGCATCCGCATCGGCATCGTCGGCGCCGTCACCAATTACGAGGGCCCCGGACACCCCGCCGGCAACAAGTCGTCGTTCGTCGGCTTGGCGTTCCCCGATCCGCAGGCCGAGGCCATGAAATACGCCGCCGAGCTGCGGCCCAAGGTCGACGTGCTGATTCTCCTCTCCCACATGGGCGACGACCGCGACATGGAGTTGCTGGCCAAGGAAACCCGCTTCGATCTGGTCGTGGGGGGCCATACCCACGTCGAGCTCGATACCTTGGTCAACGGTACGCTCCTCACGCAGACGGGCCGCAACCTCCGCAACGTGGGCGTCTCTACCATCCGCCTGCGCGGCCGCAGGGTCGTCGGCATCGATTTCCGGCTCGTCTCTCTGGACGATTACCGGCCCGATTCCCTTTTTGCCCGCAAGGTCGAGACTTATTATGCCGACCCCGCTCTGACCGAGACCATCGGTTCTTTCGCCGGACAGGCCGACAAGGCCGGACTGGCCAATTGGATGGCTTCCGCTATCGCAGAGGAGACCGGTTCCCGGATCGGCGTCTACCACGTGGGCGGCGTGCGGCTCGACGGAATCCCCGCCGGCGACGTCAGCCGGGCCCGGGTCTACGATCTCGAGCCGTTCGGCACCCGTATCGCCGTCATGAAGATGACCCCCGAGCAGATCCGCCGGATGATCGTCGCCAAGTACAACGAGCCTACCCGCGAGGGGCATCGGATCGATCTCATCCTCACCACCCCTTATACCGTCCTCGTCGATTCCGACGACCGGGCTTTCGACGTGCGCTTCCGCGATCTGCGCGAGGGCCGGGTCTATACCCTCGCTCTGAGCGATTACATCTTCCGGAATTACCCCGGACTGGAATATTCCGACGGCGCGATTCTCGATACCGGGGTGGCCGACGTGCTCATCGGGCAGTTGGGCGGCGGCGCGCCCCTGCACCCCGACAATTCCGTCCGGGGCCGGATTCTCGTGGCGGCGAAGTAGTTCCGCCGGAGTATTCCGCCGTTTTGTTTGGTATTCTCCCGAAAAAAACTTATTTTTGCACGCTTTCCCTGTGCACGCAGTGCGCCTTATCGAGGAAGTATCACATTATTAATCTTTTAACGAGCGATTGCATCGCACCAACATTCCATCATGGAAGAAGTAAAAAACACCGTAGCCAACGAGAATTTCGACTGGAACGCCTTCGAGAACGATCTGGGCGTCTACAACCAGCCCAAGGACGAGATCGCCGCGGCTTATGACAAAACGTTGTCCAACGTCACCGTCGGCGAAGTCGTCGAGGGTACCGTCACCGGTCTCACCAAGCGCGAGGTCATCGTCAACGTCGGTTACAAGAGCGAGGGTATCATCCCCGTCTCGGAGTTCCGTTACAACCCCGACCTCAAGGTCGGCGACAAGATCGAGGTCTACGTCGACTCGGCCGAGGACCGCAACGGTCAGCTGGCCCTCTCGCACAAGAAGGCCCGTCAGCTCAAGTCGTGGGACCGCGTCAACGAGGCCCTCGAAAAGGACGAGATCATCAAGGGTTACATCAAGTGCCGCACCAAGGGCGGTATGATCGTCGACGTCTTCGGCATCGAGGCGTTCCTGCCCGGTTCGCAGATCGACGTCAAGCCCATCCGCGATTACGACATCTACGTCGACAAGACCATGGAGTTCAAGGTCGTCAAGATCAACCAGGAGTTCCGCAACGTCGTCGTGTCGCATAAGGCCCTCATCGAGGCCGAGCTCGAGGCCCAGAAGCAGGTCATCATGTCCAAGCTCGAGAAAGGCCAGATTCTCGAGGGCACCGTCAAGAACATCACCTCCTACGGCGTCTTCGTCGATCTGGGCGGCGTCGACGGTCTGATCCACATCACCGACCTTTCGTGGGGCCGCGTCAGCCACCCCGAGGAGGTCGTCGCCCTCGACCAGAAGATCCAAGTCGTCATCCTCGACTTCGACGATGCCAAGAAGCGCATCGCCTTGGGTCTCAAGCAGCTCACGCCCCATCCTTGGGAGGCGCTCGACCAGAACCTCAAGGTCGGCGACAAGGTCAAGGGCAAGGTCGTCGTCATGGCCGATTACGGCGCTTTCGTCGAGATCGCTGCCGGCGTCGAGGGTCTGATCCACGTCTCCGAGATGTCGTGGAGCCAGCACCTGCGTTCGGCCCAGGAGTTCATGAAGGTCGGCGACGAGGTCGAGGCCGTCATCCTCACCCTCGACCGCGAGGAGCGCAAGATGTCGCTCGGCATCAAGCAGCTTTCGGCCGATCCGTGGGCTGAGATCGAGACCAAGTATCCCGTCGGCACCAAGACCATGGCCAAGGTCCGCAACTTCACCAACTTCGGCGTCTTCGTCGAGATCGAGGAGGGCATCGACGGTCTGATCCATATCTCCGACCTCAGCTGGACCAAGAAGGTCAAGCACCCCGGCGAGTTCACGCAGGTAGGTGCCGATATCGAGGTCGTCGTCCTCGAGATCGACAAGGACAACCGTCGCCTGTCGCTCGGCCACAAGCAGCTCGAGGAGAATCCGTGGAACGAGATCGAGGGCAAGTTCGCCATCGATTCCGTACACGAGGGTACCATCACCGAGCTCACCGACAAGGGTGCCGTCGTCTCGCTGGCCGAGAACGTCGAGGGTTTCTGCCCCGCACGCCAGCTCACCAAGGAGGACGGTTCGACCCCCAAGGCCGGCGACAAGATCGATTTCAAGATCATCGAGTTCTCCAAGGCTACCAAGCGCATCACCCTCTCGCACGTCCGTACTTACGAGGAGGCCCGCCGCGCCGAGATCGCTGCCGAAAAGGCCGAGAAGCGCGCCGCTGCCGACGCTACGAAGTCGACCGTCAAGAAGATCAACGCTTCGGTCGAGAAGACTACGCTCGGCGATATCGCCGGTCTCGCCGCACTGAAGAGCGCGCTGGAGGCCGCCGAGGCACAGGAGCCCAAGAAAGCTCCCGCCAAGAAAGCCAAGAAAGAGGAGCCCGCCGAGGAGTAATCCCCGGAGGTTCCCGTCAGCAAGGCGCCCGCATGATTCATGCGGGCGCCTTTTTCGTCGGCATACGGCCGTATTCTCATCGCCCTATGCCCCTGCGAAAAGCCGGCCCGACAGCTTCCGGTCCGTCTTCTTCGCCGCAGCCGCACAGACCGTCTCTGTGCGGGCTCCCGTCCCGATCGCTCCCGCCTTGGCCGTGTATGCTGTCTCTGCGCGGGTTCCCGCCCTGTTCGTCTCTGTCTCGGTCGCCCGTACCGTCTCTGTGTGGGTTCCCGTCCTGCCCGTCCCTGTCTCGGTCGCCCGTGCCGTCTCTGTGCGGGTTCCCGCCCTGTTCGTCTGCAGGGGCCCCGTTCCGACCCTTATCCGCTCGCTCCGCGCCTCTTTGCGCTTCGTCGCCGGCCCCGGAAGCCGGGAGTGCGGCCCAAGATTTGCATAAATATTTTGAAGTAACGAAAAAATTGGTTATCTTTGGAAACTCCATATAGTTAGGAGCCGCACCATGTCGAAAGCCCTGCTCGCACCGATCGCTTTTTTCTATAAGCTGGGGGTGACTTTCCGTCACCGCCTCTTCGATTGGGGCATTCTCAAAAGCGAGCGCTTCGATATCCCCATCATCTGCATCGGCAACATCACCGTCGGCGGTACGGGCAAGACCCCCATGGCCGAGATGATCATCGCCTATATGTCCCAGAAGCATAATATCGCGCTCCTTTCGCGCGGTTACGGCCGCAAGACTAAAGGTTACCGCGAGGTGCTCCTCTCGTCGCACTACCGCGAGGTCGGCGACGAGCCCCTGCAAATCAAGCTCAAGTTCCCCGATACCGTCGTCGTCGTCTGCGAGAAGCGGTCCGAGGGTATCCGGCGCATCCAGTACGACCACCCCGAGGTCGACCTCATCATCATGGACGACGGGTTCCAGCATCGTTACGTCGAGCCCAAGATCAACGTGCTGATGATCGACGCCACACGGCCTATCCAGCACGACCGGATGTTGCCCGTCGGCACCCTGCGCGACTTGCCGTCCGAGATTTACCGCGCCCATTACTTCATCGTCACCAAGTGCCCCGAGAAGATGGCGCCCATCGACCGGCGTATTCTGCGCAAGGTCTTGATCCAGGTCGCTTACCAGCGGGTCTACTATACCCGTTACGAAAGCTTCATGCCCCAGCCGCTCTTCGCCGACGAGGTTCCGCACGAGCCCCTCGCACAGGGCTGCCCGGTCATCGCCCTGTCCGGCATCGGCAACCCCGGGCCGTTCCTCAGGACGCTGCACGAGCGTTACAAGGTCGTCGCCGAGGTCACGCTCGACGACCACCATGTTTACCGCGTTCGCGACATGAAAACATTGGCATCCTTGTTGAACCGGCATCCCGATGCCGTCATCGTCACCACCGAGAAGGACGCCGTCAAGATGGTCAACCGGGCCAAGATTCCGCCCGAGGTGCGCCGCAGTTTGTATTACTTACCGATCAATATTTCGTTCATAGAGGATTCGGCAACGGATTTTCTGCAAAAGTTGGAAGAAGATGTTCGAGGAAATTAAAAAGACCGCCGCTTGGATCCGGGAGCGTACTCCCGGGTTCGTGCCTATGGCGGGAATTGTCTTGGGTACGGGTCTCGGCGATTTCGCCGAGCAGATCGACGCCGAGTTCATCATCGATTACAAGGAGATTCCCGGGTTCCCCGTCTCCACGGTCGAGGGNCATAAGGGGCGTCTGATTTTCGGTACGCTCGAGGGGCGGCGCGTCGTCGCCATGCAGGGGCGGTTNCATTTCTACGAGGGGTATACCATGCAGCAGGTCACTTTCCCCATCCGGGTCCTGCAGCAGTTNGGCATCCGTTACCTCTTCGTCTCCAATGCCTCGGGCGGTATCAATACTTCGTTCCGCGTCGGCGATCTGATGGTCATCACCGACCATATCAACCTCATGCCCAATCCNNTNATCGGCCNCAANNTNGCCGAGNTNGGNCCCCGNTTCCCNGACATGCACAANTGNTACGANAAGGAGCTCATCGCCCGCGCNACGGCCATCGCNNAGNAGGAGGGCATCAANCTCCAGTACGGCGTCTACGTCGGCGGCACAGGTCCTACATTCGAGACGCAGGCCGAGTACCGTTATTTCAAGGCTATCGGCGGCGACGCGGCCGGCATGTCCACCGTCCCCGAGGTCATCGTCGCCCGGCACATGTCCATCCCCGTCTTCGGCGTCTCCGTCATCACCAACTGCGGTCTCTCCGACGAGATCGGCGACCACGAGGACGTCCAGCTGCAGGGTAAGAAGGCCGGCGTGAAGATGCAGTCGTTGTTCCGGCGTATGATCGCACAACTTTAGCAGCCATGGTCAACAAGGTCATTCTCATCGGCAACGTCGGGATGGATCCCGAGGTGCGCACTACCGAGAGCGGCGTCAAGGTCGCCCGGGTCCGGCTCGCTACTACCGAGCGGCTTTTCGACCGCCAGGCCAACGAGACGCGCGAGCATACCGAGTGGCATACCGTCACTTTGTGGCGCGGTCTGGCCGACGTCGTCGATCGTTACGTCCGCAAGGGTTCCCAGATTTACGTCGAGGGGCGTTTGCGTACGCGCGATTGGATGGATAAGGACAATAACAAACGCTTCACTACCGAGATTCTCGCCGATAGCATGAATCTCCTCGGGCGGCGCAGCGACAATCCCGTCTCCGACGGCGCCGCTTCCGCTCCGGCTCCCGCATACGGACAGCAAACCCCGGCTGCCCCGGCTCCTGCTTCGGCGGCTTCTGCTCCGGTGGCTCCGACGACCCCCGCCCAGGCTCCCGCTGCTTCTTATGCGCAGCCGGCTCCGGCCGCCGCACCCTCGGCCCCGGCTATGCCTGCCGACGATCCCGACGACCTCCCGTTCTGAGAACGGGTTACCTTATATAAAAAAGGGAAGAACTTCACGTTCTTCCCTTTTTTCGTGGCTTGCCTGCTTAGCGGATTTCTTCCGGTATGCCGTCGCAGCGGACGTATACCGATACGTCTTCTTCGTCATCCTGCGCCGTCCATACCATGCGGCCGGACGTAAATTCCGTGATCCGGTAGACGTGCTTCCAGTCGCCGACATTGTGGTCGTACATGCCGCGGATCATGTATTCTCCGGTCTCTTCTTCCGTTATGCCGAAGCGTCCCGTCAGTTTGCGCGGCAGGAAGCTGTCCACATTCTGATACATCTCGAACAGGGCATCCTTGCGGATGAATTCGATATAGACATAGGTCCCCTCGGCCAGCGTCTCGCCGCCGAACTCGGCCAGCTGCCACGTCCCCGCTATGTTGTTCGCATTGGGTTTCAGCCAAGGCTGTTCTTCGTTTTTGTCCTCGCAGGCTCCGCACAGGGTCAGCGTCAGCGCCAGCAGGGCGATTCTGAAAATTCTGTTCATCGTTATCTCGTTTTATTTTCGTTCGTTTCCTCCGATTTCTATCCGCAGCATCCGTTGGCTCGGCGGCAGGGCGATCCCGTCCAGCAGAATCATCGCCTGCCGCGGCAGCGTCTGCGGGGCTTTCGCCGGGTCGAAGCGTACTATCAGGTCGCCCGTCTTCCCCGGTTCCAGCGCCGCCGGTTCGCACTCGAATTCCATGTATTCCGGCAGCAGTCCCCGGTCGGCGGTCAGCCGCAGCGTTTTCCGCCCCGCATTCAGGCATTCGATGCGTTCCGTCTGCCTCTCCGCGCCTCCGATCCGCACCGTGTTCTGTTTCAGCAGCAGCGGCCCCATTTCGTAGCTGTAGTCGTGGACCGGCAGCGCCGATGCCGCTACATGCCCCGTCAGTTCCAGAATCGCCGTCGGCCGCGTGTCCGATAGTTGCGTGTAGACGAAAATCCTGCGCTCGAAGCGGCCCGGATGTCCTTTGGGGTAGTAGGTCACCCGCACCTCGTCCTCGCTGCCCGGCCGGACCGACCGTTTGTCGTATGCCGCTTTCGCACAGCCGCAGGTCGTCTGTACCCGCGTGATCGTCAGCGGTTCGCGCCCCGCGTTGCTCCAGCGATATGTATAAGTCGTCGGAGCATCGTCTTCAGTGAGGTCGCCCGCTTCGATCCGCCGTTTCTCGAAGCGCATCGCTTCGCTTCCCGGCGCCGTCTGCGGATGGGCCAAGCTGTCCCGCCGGTCGCGCGGCTGCCATTGGGCCTGCAGCGGCTGTGCTCCGAGGAGCCATGCCGCCGCCATGCCTAAGAGCGTTATGTGGCCGCACCGGTGCATTTCTCAGAGCCAGCCGTTTCCGTTCGCTCCCTTGCGCACCGTGATCGTGAAGGCGTGCTTCTCGCCGTTCGAGGCCGTGATCGTCGCCCCCGTGGAGCCGGTTTTCAGTCCGTTCACCACCAGCTTGTTCCCCTCTTGGGTCGCCGATGCCACCGTGCCGTCTTCTATCGCCACCGTGTAGGTCAGCTCCTCTCCTCCGAGGAAATAGTTGGCCGGTATCGTGCTCACGCTGCTCCCGAGCGGGATGTAGAGGTTCGGGAATTTCAGCTGCGTGCCGTTTCCCGCTATGGCGTTCAGCAGTTTGACCGCATTCACCTGCCCCGAGCCCATCTGGCCGCGGAAGTCCGAGAGGATCATCTGCCGCGGGTGGCTCAGTTCGAGTTCCGCCGTGTAGCGGTAGTAGAGTTTGCGGCCCGTCATGTATTCGTCGATCGGGGTCACGTTTTCGTGCAGCAGGCGTTTGAATTCGTCCGCCGTGAAATGTTTGCGCAGTTGGGCCGCATACGACAGGGCCAGCGCCGCTACGCCCGATACATGGGGGCAGGCCATCGACGTGCCTTCCATGTAGCCGTATCCCGTTTCGCTTACATGATAGGGTAGGGTCGAGAGTACGCAGCCCGGTTCTCCGCGTTCCGTGCCGCCGTCGGCGTAGTATTCATAGTAGTAGTCCTGATCGCCGCCGGGGGCCGATATCGTCGTGCCCGGGCCGTAGTTCGTGTAGACCGCCGGCGTGAAGTCCGCCGCCGTGCCCGCTACCGACACGCACATCTCCGCCGCGCCCGGAAATCCCGCCATCGGCGCGCTCTCGTTGCCGCCCGCAAAGATCGCTATGCCGCCGTCGAGAGGTCCGTTCGGCGAGCCCGCGTTGTGGACGAAGTAGTCCAGCGTCTCCTTTTCCAGCGGGCTTCCCGTTTCCCATTCTTCTTCGGACGTGTAGGTCGGTTGCCAGTCGTAGCCGTTCGCCAGCCCCGATACATAGCCCCAGCTGCATTGCAGAACCACCGCTCCGTTGTCCGCCGCATATTTGATCGCAAGGACCGTCGCCATGGAGCTCGATGCCATGTTGCCCGAGAATACCTGGCAGCTCATGATCCGCACGCCCGGTTTCTCGGCCGTTCCGCCCGCTATCGAGCTTATTCCCTCGGCGTTGTCGTTGCGCGCCGCAATGATGCCCGATACGTGCGAGCCGTGTCCCGTGTCCGCCGGGTCGTCCCACGTGATGCGGCCCGATCCGGTCACGAAGTTGTAGCCGTGGTAGTCGCCCGCATAGCCGTTGCCGTCGTTGTCCTCCTGCGAGTTCTCCACTTCGTTTTCGTTCACCCACAGGTTGTTCCGCAGGTCGGGATGGGTCAGGCAGACGCCTTCGTCCAGCACCGCCACTACGATCGAGGGGTCTCCCGTCGAGAGTTTCCACGCTTCTTCGCATTGTACGTCGGCTCCCACGATCGACTTGCTCACGCCGTCTTTCTGAAACAGGTCGCCCCGGTTTATCAGGTGCCATTGNGCCGGCAGCTGCGGGTCGTCGTAGGGATATTCGCCCGCCCGCGTCGTCGCCGCCGCTTNCATTGCGGCCAGCGTTTCGGGGCTCAGCGGCTTCGCTTTCTTCTCTGCGTTNTAGGCTCGTTTGATCGTCCGGTTGAGGCTCGTTTTCTGNACTTCGCCCAGTTTTGCAAGACGGGCCGCCACTTCTTCGGGTTTCTCATCGCCCGCGTAGCGTACTACGTACCACCGGTGCAGTCCCGCCTCCCGCGTGCGGGCTTCGTTGCGGGCGTCTGCCGGGAATACCCGTGCTATTTCGTAGCCGCCTACCAAGTCGAGTACTTCGTCNACCGACAGTACGCCCGAGCGGGTCGCCGGAGCNCCGCTGNGCGTCTGTGCCGCCGTCCGTTCGAGTATATCGCTCACATAGGGATCGAATTTCACCATCACCTCTCCCGCCACCGCCGGGCTNTCCTGTTCCGGGTTCCGGGGGGCGGTGTCGGCAATCCGTTCCGTCGTGCAGGCCGCCAGAAGCAGACCCGCCCAAATGCCGTATATCGTCTTTTTCATCATCGTAGGGTGTTTGCGTCATTCCTCGTCTTCCCGATCGTCCGAGGGCCGGGTCTTGGTCGGGTAGAAGTCNTAGTAGTAGTTCAGGTTCACGGGTTCGTTGNCGAATCCGGCTGCGTTGCCGTTCGCGTCGCGTCCTTCCTGGTTGAATACCAGTATGAACGGAATCCACCAGTCCAGTGCCGGATGATAGAGTATCCAGTAGGGNAGTTCGCCGGTCAGCCGGTTCAGATTGATGGCGAACTTCATCGTCCGGGGCATTACCTTGGGTGTCCCGATCAGCTCCCGCGACAGGGTGTCTATGCCTTTGTCGTTCTTCGAGGCGGCGATGTCTTCCTCCGTATAGAATTCTTCCCAGCCGTCTTCGGGTGCATCCGCCGTGCCGAACGAGGGGATCTTCCCCTGCAGGTAGTTCACCGACAGCGACAGCGAGTCGAGGTTCCATTTGAGCAGATGCACCGGAAATTCCGCGTCATCGTAGAATCCGCCGATGTCGGTCCGTACCGAGTTGCTCAGATCGTAGATCAGCGAGCGCTGGTTGGTGTTCAGCAGCAGTACGCGCAGCTTGGGCAGGTTCTCTTTCGTCAGTACCGCCGGCAGCGTCTGCATGTTGTTGCTGCCCAAGTCCAGATATTCCAGTTCCTTCATGTCGGCGAAGTCCGGATGCAGTTCCGTCAGGCCGTAGCCCGAGATCGTCAGGCGTTTGAGCTGCGTCAGTTTCGTGA
Organism: Alistipes sp.; assembly: GCA_014796635.1. Taxonomy (GTDB): domain Bacteria; phylum Bacteroidota; class Bacteroidia; order Bacteroidales; family Rikenellaceae; genus Alistipes. The sequence continues at coordinate 83,739 of JAAVIK010000001.1, read as the reverse complement.
TCGCGTCTCCCGTGCTGAGGCTGAGCAGTTGGGAGTTGCTGTTGCTGAAGAATATCAGTTCTTCGGCCGCCGTCAGATATTGTACTTCGTAGGGCAGGGGTTCCTTGGTCGTGAAGAACGTGAAGTTCGCCGATTTCACACGGCCGACTTTCTCGGGCGTGCAGCCTTCCATGCGTTCTTCCCACAGCGTCACGCCGTCCCAGTTGTCGATGCTTTCCGAGGTGTTCCACGTCGTGCGCCACAGGTTCAGCGCGCGCGATATTCCCAGCAGCGCCACCGAGTCGCCCTCGCGGGTGTCTTTCTTGATCTCCGGCGCCGCCGTCTGCCGTACATGCAGTTTGTCCTGCTGTTGCAGCGTCACTTCCTGTTTCGGAGCGAATGCGATCTCCGCGTTGCGGACGCGGGGCATCGAGCTGATGTTCCATTTGAAGCGCACCGTCACTTCGCGCGGGCGTATGCCGCGGTCGATGTTCACTTTGTACGAATCGTAAGTCAGCCAGCCCGTCGTGTCGGGGATCGATACGTTGAAGTCCACGTTGGTCTTCACCCTCACATCGAAGTAGCGTTCGTCCACCGTCGCATAGTCTTCGACCTCTACTTCCGGTTCCGCCAGCGTGATGGCATAGGAGTACCCATCCTGGTCCACCGTGATCTCTTCGTTGGTCATCGACGCCTGGTTCTGGAAGCGGATCACGCCGCGGCGCGGCGTCTCGCGCAGCGCCGAGTCGATCAGAATCCGACACTCCGTCGTGCCGTGGCCGTTGGCCGGCGAAACGGTGATCCACGGCGCATCGGTCGTCGCTATCCAGTCTTCGCCCGAGGCGATGCGGATCGTGCGGGTGCCGCCGTCGGCTCCGATCGTTATCTCCTTGCTGTCGGGCCCGAACGGCAGGTTCGTGCCGTCGTCCGTGCAGGCGGCCAGTGCCAGGGCTCCTGCCATTGCAGCTATATAGATGATTTGTTTCATGGTCGTCGCGCTCTTTATTTCAACATTTCGTCGCAGTTGACGATTCGCTGGCTCTTGTCATATATCAGGAAGTACATCCCCGCCCGCCAGTAGAGACAGATGTCCGAGGCATCGAATACGATGTTGGGGTTGTCGCTGATGTCGAGGTTGTAGATCAGATACGAGATCGTGTCCTCCACCTTGCGGATGTCGTTCGAGCCGAGGAACAGACCGCGCAGTCCCTTGTGCTGATATATGCCCGTGGGCCATTCGCGCAGGCAGCGTTCGCCTTTGTCGTCGCGTTGGCCGCGTACCGCATAGACCGTCAGCCCCGACGAGTTGAGCGGTTTGTACGGGAACGCGTCGAATGCGTTGTACGAGAGGTCTATGCCATAGAGATAGGGCAGGTCTTCGGCCGTGAAGTCGTTCGGCAGCTTCGTCAGCCGGTTGTACGTCAGGTCCAGCGATACGAGCGAGCTCGCATACTTGCCCTTGAACGAGCCTTCGGGTATCTCCGTCAGCGAGCAGCCCCTCAGAATCATGTATACTACATAGGAGTTCGTGTCGCTCAGCAGTACCTTGGGGAATACCTTCAGCGGGTTGCTCGCTAGGGTCAGCGTGTTCACCAGTATGCCGTTGAAGTCGTCCGGGAATTTCTCTATTTCGTTGTACGAGAAGTCTACGCTCGAGATCACATACTGGCTTTTCGCCGAGAAGATGTTCGGAAATTCTTTCAGTTTGTTGTGCGTCGCCGAGAACGTCTCCATGTCTTCGATCGCGCAGAAGCGGCCGTTCGTCGTCGGAAATTCCTCTATTTCGTTGTTGTCCAGGTAGAGTTGCGTCAGAGCTATGTCGCCCAGTCCGCCCGCCGGCAGTTTGCTGATCCGGTTGTTGCTCGCATCCAGAAATCCCAGTTTCTTCAGATTGCGGAACGAGTCGGGCAGCTCCGTCAGGCCGTTGTTCACTAAGTAGAGCAGTTGCAGTTCGTTCTGCGATTTGCCGTTGCCCAGCGCTTCCAGTCCTTTCCGCAGCCCTTCCGCATCATGCTCGCTCCATTGGATGTTCTCCGAAAGGTTCAGCGCGATAAGATTGGGCATCTCGGTCAGTACGGTCGGAAATTCCAGCATCTTCGGGCAGTTGTATATCTCCAGATCGGTGCAGTTCTCCAGCAGGGCCATCGAGTCGGGCAGCGCAGCGATTTCGCTGTTGGCGATGTTGAGTTGTTCCAGATTCTTCAGGCGGCCGATTTCTTTGGGCAGCGACTTCAGTCCGTTGCAGATTTTGCCGTGCCCCGTGTCCAAGAGTACAACGTTCTTCGCGTTGCCTTTCGTGTCGAACAACTCTTTTTCCGTGTAGCCTTTTTCGTAGAGCGCCGTCGCCGGAATCCGGATATCGTGTTCACGGAGCGCAAGCGCGCAGGGCCACGACATCGGGGTCGCCGGATGCAGCAGTTCGAGGTATTTCTTGTGGTTTTCCCGGCGGTTGCGGGCTCTCTCCGACGAGCTCTGCGTCGGGTCCGTCGTCGGGTCGTATTGGTTCTTGTCGCTGTGGGTGCCGAGATAAAGTTCGATCAGCTCCGTCAGCTGGCCCAGCGCCGCAGGCATATCGCCGCGGAACCCGAATCCGCTCAGGTCGATGCGGGCCACACGTCCGTTGGCATGGAGATGTACCCCCGGTTGATCGCCCCACAGGTCGGGGTCTTTGTTGAAGTCCCAGTTCGCGCCCGTCGCAAGGCCCTCGCCCGAGTACGACCAGTGTTCGCCGTCGAGCGCTTCCCATATCTGTTTGAGCGCATAGTAGTCTTTTACGTATTCGTCGCTTTCGTAGAGCGTCACCTGCGCTTCGATCTCCGTCGTGCGGTTGTCTTCTACCTCGAAGTCTGCCGTCGCCGGGCGTTGGTTCGTCTCCAGCATGATGCCCGCCTCGTCGTAGGCCGTGTAGCTTACTATGCGGTACGCGCCGCTCGGCAGCGAGAGCAGGGAGTCGCATTTGCTCGACGAGGTCTGATAGCCGAACGTGCCGTTTTCTTCGTTTTTCTCATCGAAATGGATCGCGAAAGTCATGGGCAGACGCTCGAACGTCGTCAGGTCGTTGGTCTCCTTGTTCTGTACCGTCAGGTCGAGTTTCGTTATTTCGTCGAACGTGTATTGGCGGTTCGCCGCGCGCGTCCGGGGCGTCTGGGTGAATCCCGACAGGTCTTTGAGCAGCGTCACGCGTACTTTGCCGCGGGGTACTACGTTCACCGTCAGGTCGTTTATCGTCAGACCGCCCGACGTCACCCGCAGATCGGGATTCTGCGGCAGTCCGTTGTAGAGCAGTTCGTCGTTCTTATCGTAGAGCGAGAAAGCTATGACCGTATAGTCTCCCGTCAGTAGTTTCAGTTTCGTGCTGCGCAGGCCGTATTCGGCCGCATCGTCGTCCGCCGCGCTCAGCGTCAGGGTCTGCGCGATCAGCGTGCCGTTGTATTCCAGTCGTACGGTCACTTTCGCCGCATCGGACAGATAGTCCAGCTGCTGTTGGATCGTACGGCTCGTCGGGGCGGCTTCGTAGGACGCCTCTTTGTAGAGTTTGAATTGTACGTAGCCGTAGTCCCGATCGCGGTTGTCCGTCGCGTCATCGGCACACCCCGTAAGAAGTGCCGCCAGCAGGGCGATCATCGCGGTTACGATAGGTTTCATAAGTTTCATCTTCACGAACTTGTGCTGTATTCTCCGTTAATTATAGCTTTTTCTCTAAAAAAGGGCCCCGCCCCTCGGACAGGGCCCTTTCGTTTGTCGGATCGCGTTATTCCGGTTGGTATACTACGTATATCCGGCCGATAATCATATACTGATTCTTAAGCATAATCTCGGTCGTACCTGCCTTCTCGAAGAAGAGCATTAATGTATAGGTTCCGTCCGAGGGATACAGGTAAACCACTTCGTCGTCATAGTAGGTCGATTCGTCGTTTTCGGGCAGATTCAATGGAATTTGCTTCACCGAAGCATCCGTAATTGTCAGCTTGTACTGCGGACAATAGTTCATTTCTGCATCGAAATCGGAGTCGCTGCTGGTGAGCAGGTCGAGCGTTACGCCGTTGATAGGTGTAGCAAGCGAAACTTCGCCATTGTTTCCTCCCTGTTGTTCCTCATCGAATTTGAATTGAATGATGCCGACGATTTCGTCTCCGTTTTTGAATACGAAGTAGGCTTCCGGATTTACAGGTTTTTCATACGTCCAGATGAACGAGTTGCTTTGTTCATCGTAGGTGCAGGCAATCATGATACGTTTGCAGTTGTCGCCATTGTAGCCGTCGGCCAAGTCGACCCAGCGGGGCTGTAACTGCGATTCTGCATAGGGGCCTTCTTCTCCGTATACTTCGTACGAATCGTACGGTACGTTGAATTTCAGCTCAGCCATTTCTCCCGCCATCTCCGTGGTGTATGTGAGATTGTAGATCACCGGTACGGCAGCCCATTTGTCTTCGTAGGGGAAATCGTTCTGCGGCAGTTTGGACAACGAATAGAATTGGGCCATTTCGGGGCCGAGGTCCTCGAAGAATTCTACAAACTCTCCGGTGGTGTTGCCTGCTTGGTTGATCGTCGTAACAATATATTTCTGGTACTGTTCTTCGATTTCGTTTCCGGCCAGTTCATAAGGAGCTGTAACCGTGGCGGCTACCGAGGCCGGCAGGGCCAGAATCACACCCTTGCGGGCATCGCTGCTCGTGTTTTCTTCTACCGTCACCGTGTAGCGGTAGGTCTTCAGTACGTTGTCCGCATCCTCGAGAGCGGTTTCGATCTTGATCCACGAAGTCATCGTTTCTTCCGGGTCCCAATAAGTGTTGTCCCCTTCCGATACTTCCATGAATTTGTAGATGACAGGTTCTTCTACGCTTGCGATTTCACCGTGCATTGCGCTGTTGACCCAAGACGAGCTGCTGGCATTGAAAAACAGTCCTTGAGCATTGAAGCGGCTTTCGGCTGCGAAGCCCGACACCGAGAAGTGGTCGCGGCAGGCCGGGATCGTCACTTTGTATTCGTATTTTATGGCGGCGTTGTTACGGGCGCACAATACGAATTTGCCATCTTCGTCGCCGTCCAGCGGATACTTCGTCGGATCGGCACGCAGCAGAATCTCCACCTGCTGGCCTGCTTCGCCTACGTAGTCCGCATCGGCGATCCACTCCGATTTCTCGGCCAGACGCCATGCGAAGTTGGCTTCCACCACGATCGGGTACATGTAGCCCGAGTTGCCGATGGGCCAGATCAGATCGATGCTCTCGGCCGGTTCTTCGTTGTATTCGTAGCGCAGGCCCTCGGTGCCGTATACGAAGCCGCCGTCTTCCTCCTTGCTCGTGCGGAGTACCAGCGAGCGTTCCTGGTTGTTGATCGTCAGCGTGGCGATTACCTTCGATTGCTTGGCCATCGTCAAGGTCACTTCGCACGACAAGTTGTCATCGAAGCTCTCGATGTCGTAGCAGCCCACTTCCACTTCGGCGTTTCCCGCCTTGCCTTGCGTGCGGAGCGTCTGTTGGCTGCCGTCCTGTATGTAGAATGCCTGAGCCGCGCTGGCCGGGATCGAGGCTTCCCAGTCCATGTTGGTCTCGAAGCGGAGCGTGTAGGTGTCGCCGGGCATGACGGCGGTTTCTACCGCTTCCGGGAAGATCGGGTTCGACGGTTCGTCGCCGTTCGCGTCCGAATCGTTGCACGAGCTGATCGTCAGGCTCAGGCCTGCGAAAAGCATCGCGGTCCAACGTAAATAGTTCTTTTTCATAGTTTTTTATAATTAAGAGAGAATGCGTTGTCGCTTCCCGGGTTTTACATGCCTTCTTCTTTGCGGAGCCGGTCGGCTTCTTCATCGCTGATCCATTCGAGGAGCGTATAGAAGTTGCCTACCGTGCCTACCGGCACCCCTAAGTCGTTTACATAGAATCGATTCCAGAGCGCCGCGAAATGTTGGCACGCGTTGAATATCGATGCCTGTACCTGGCTGCTCTCCACCAGTATCTTGTTGTCGCCGTTTATCTGGCCGAATACCGACGTCTCGTCGCTGATTACCTGGTCTGCGGGCATCGTCGCTGTGGGGTTCGCCATGTCCGTCGGGTCGAAGTCCAGTTCTACGTCGTAGCCCGTGAAAAGCCAGTTCTTCAGGATCACCGCATTTTCGCGGGTCGGGTGCGCTTCCGTGCGGATCAAGCGTTGGAAACTCGTGTTCTCCACTCCCGGATAGGAGTAGAGGAACAACGACGTCACTACGCACCAGCCCGTGAAGTCTTCGCGGACGAACGGGCAGCTCTTGACCATCTTCACATTGGTCCGGTCGCCGTAGAGGTCCCATTTGAGTTGTTCGGGCATCACCAGCTGCAGGTTGAAGTTCAGCGTGTCGCCCGCTTCCATCTCGGCGTAGCAGCCGTGGACTTCCACCTCCGTCGCCAGTTTTCCCGCCGGTATGGTCACCGTGTTCGAGCGCAGCCGGTAGTGCAGTCCCTCTATCGCCTTGCTTCCCTTGTCTACGATCTCCACTCCGAAGTGGCGGTCGTAGTCGCAGGCCGTCGTCGCCGCGATCTTCACCGGAAAATAGTACTCCTCGTCGTCGGGAACCATGTTCACCGACACCGTGTCGGCGAACATCACATACTCGGCTCCGGCGTAGAGCGTCCGTTCCCGGTCGCACCCCGTCGCCAAGGCGGCCGCCAGCCCCGCAGTCAGTAAAAGCGTTATGATTCGTTTCATGATTCGTCCGTTTTTAGTTGTTGCTTTCGTTGGGTACGATCTCCGAGCCGGGGGCCTGCAGTTCGTGCTGCGGTATCGGCCATACCATGCGCGGGTCTCCGGCTTCGATCTTCAGCGTGCTCCCTTCTTCCTGCGCGAAGCTCTGCGCCTTGCGCTCGAATCCCATGTTCCAGCGCTTGAGATCGTGCAGGCGGAATCCCTCCATGTAGAGTTCGCGCACCCGTTCGTTGGAGATTTGTTCTTTCCAGTTGGCCTGCGTCACGTTCAGTGCACCGCCCGTCTGGTAGCGTGCAGCACGCAGGGTCGTCAGATCGTTGCTCGCCGCCGAGTAGTTGGGCGTCGGCAGGTTGCAGTAGGCTTCCGCACGGATCAGATATTGCTCGGCCAGGCGGAACAGCTTGGGCATGGAGACATGATAGATCATGTTCTGAATGAACGTCCGGTTGCCGTAGTACTTGACGAGCACGGGCCATTGCATGCCGTTGCCGTACCCGATGACGATGCCGTTGTTCGCATCGGCGAAGTAGGTCAGTTGGCGCAGGTCGCTGCTGTCGTAGGCGTCCAGCACCCACCGGGCCGGTACGTAGTCCGGATAGAAGTAGGTGTAGTCGCGGTTGAAGTTCAGAAATACCGAGCCCAGCGCTCCTGCGCTGTCGGTCGTCAGCAGTCCTATGCGGAAGATCACTTCGGGGCTCTGGTCGTAGAACCACATGTAGTCGAATTCGGTCAGCCCGTCCGAGGTCACCTGTATCTTCGTGCTTGCCAGCGAGATGAGGTCGCTGCGGCCGTCGATCAGTTTCGACGAGTATTCGATGGCCGTCTCCCAGTCCTGCATGTAGAGGGCTACCCGGGCATGCAGCGCTTCGGCCGCCGCCAGCGTGAAGAATATCGCATTGGCTTGGTTGTCCGCATCTTCCGTCGGCAGCAGGGCTTCGGCTTTCTCGAGGTCCTGCAGCACGAACGCATACGAGTCGCGGAGCGATGCGCGGCGCACCGGTTCTTTCTCGAAATATTTGGTCCGCAGCACCACGCCCGGTTCATCGGCAGCCGTCGCCGGATCGTAGGCCTTGCAGAAGCACTTCAGCAGTTCCGAGTAGCAGAGCGCCCGGATCGCATAGACTTCGCCCGTGTATTCGTCCAGATCGTCGAGTTTTTCGTCGTCGGTCTCCTCGGCTTTCACCGCATCGATGCAGTCCAGGAAGAAGTTGCAGTTGCCGATCACCGCATAGAGCGAGCCGTATACCCCCTCCGTCTCGGCGTTCGTCGAGCGTACTTTCCATTGCCAGTGGTCGCCGTAGGTGTTGCTGTTTCCCTCCGCCGCATANACCANGTCGCTCTGAATGTCGGGCAGCAGCGTCAGCGCGCCCGTGTAGAGGTAGCCGCTTTTCAGCGAGGAGTAGATGCCCACCACGTGTTGTTCGGCATCGTTGTAGGTCTGCATGGCCTCGTCTTCGGGAATCGACTGTCCCGGGAATTTCTCCAGACACGAGGTCGTGCCGAGCAGTACCGCGAACGCCGTGAAGCTGATTCTGATATATCGTAACATGTTTTCCATCGTCTTGGTCCGCCGTTAGAATGTGAGATCGAGCCCGAACGTGAACTGGCGCGCCGCAGGATACTGGGCTATGTAGATGTTCGACGGGCTTTCCGGGTCGAGACCCGAGAATTTGGTGAATGTGAAAAGGTTCTGCGCCTGCGCATAGACCCGTATTCCCGTGAATACGCGGCTCCGGCGCAGCAGTTCCCGCGGCAGAGCGTAGCTCAGCTGCAGGTTCTTCAGTCGCAGGAACGACGCATCTTCCAGCAGGCGCGAGTCGAATTCGGTGTAGATGCCGTGCCGCGGGATGTCGGTCACGTCGCCCGGTTGCTTCCAGCGGTCGAGCAGCCGGCGCGATTGGTTGTACGAGGCGAAGCGNCCGTTCGATTCGTTGAAGTAGCGGTCGTTGTTTATCATCCAGCGGTCGGCCACCCAGCTGAACTGGGCCGTCAGCGCGAGCCCTTTCCACGAGAGGGTCGTGCCGAATCCGCCTTCCCACGGCGCATACATGCTCTTGCCGATCATCACCTTGTCTTCGTCGCGCAGTTCGGTCGTCAGTTCGCCGTCCTTGGTGTACCACAGGGCATCGCCGTTCGCCGGGTTCACCCCCGCGAAGCGGTTGATGAAGTATTCGCCTACGTCGTGGCCCACNACCAGTTTCTTGCTCGTGTTGGCCAGTTCGTATTCNTGTACGCCGTTGTAGAGTTCCGTGATCTTGTTCTTCGTGTAGGAGAACGACGCGTTGAGCGTCCACGCGAAGTCGCCTGCCGCCACGGCCGTTCCCGACAGCGAAAGTTCCACACCGCGGTTCACCATGCCGCCTACGTTGTCCCAGCGGAATCCGTATCCGTTGTCCGAGTACGACTGGGGTACTTCCATCAGCATGTCCACGGTCTTCTTGTTGTAGAGCTCCAAGTCTACGTCCAGCCGGTTCCAGAACCCGAAGTGCAGNCCGAGGTTGGTCGTCCACGGTTTCTCCCACTTCAGTCCGTCGGTGCTNTGNTGTATGGGTATCACGCCCGCGTTGCCCGCATAGTTGGCTCCGCCGCTGATNAGCGCCAGATGTTCGTAGTTGGGTATCGAGCTGTTGCCCGAGGTTCCCGTCGAGATTTGTACCTGNGCNTTGGTCAGCCAGCGNCCCACCCGTTCCATGAAGCGTTCGTTGCGCATGTTCCACAGGAAGCCCACCGACCAGAAGCGGCCCCAGCGGTTGTTCTTGCCGAAGCGCGACGAGGCGTCGGTGCGGGCNGCCAGTTCCACCGCATAGCGGTTGTCGTAGTTGTATTCGCCGCGTGCGAAGAACGACAGATAGCCGTAGTCGTTGTCGGTCGTGTCGCTCCAGCTCGTCACGCGCGTGGCGTTGGAGATGTCGGTCAGTTTGTTGTTCGTCTGACCCTTGGCCGCCAGCGAGAAGGCTTCATAGTGGTAGTCGATGCCTTCGTGTCCCAGCAGGAAGTTGAACGAGTGCTTGTTNCCTACCCGGAACGCNTAGTTGATCGTGTTGGTTACCTGCAGCCCCAGCCCGTCGGTCGAGCTGCGCTGNGCCATGCCGTCGCCGAGGTTGGGCGAGTACTCCGGATAGGATACGCCGAACGCCGTGGTGTGGGAGTAGTCCACGCTGAATTGCGAGCGGATCGTCAGTCCTTCGATGACCGTCGCTTCGGCGAATATCGACGAGAANAGTTTGTATTTCTTGTACGACAGCGGGTTGTTGGCNGTCCATTCCAGCGGGTTCTGGCCGTTGCCNTTCCAGCTCCCGTCTTCGATCGAGGCCACCGAGCCGTCGGCCCGGAACGGATTCCAGTAGGGCATCATGAACTGCGCCGCCGAGATCGGCGTCACCAGGGTCATCGCCCCGTCTTCGGCCCGTTCGATCTGTTGATAGTTCAGCGACGTGTTGGTGCCGATGCGCAGCCAGCGCGCCGCTTGTTGTTCTACGTTCACGCGCAGCGAGTAGCGCTCGAAGTCCGAGCCGATGGCCGTTCCCTCNTGGTTGTAGTAGCCGCCCGATACGTAGTAGTTGGTCTTCTCCGTGGCGCCCGATACCGACAGTTCGTAGTCCTGCAGCAGCGCCGCGTCGTTGTATACCGCATCCAGCCAGTTCACGTCGGTTTTGCTCAGCAGGTCGTAGTTCTTGCCCGCCGTCATCCCCAGTTCCTTTTCGTAGCGGATGCGCTCCTCGGTGTTCATGATATCCCAGTTCTGCCGGTTTATCTGCGAGAAGCCCAGTTGCATGCGGTAGTTGATCGTCGGNCGGTCTGCGCGGCGGCCGCGTTTGGTCGTTATCACGATNACGCCGTTCGCTGCGCGCGCTCCGTAGATCGAGGTCGACGACGCATCCTTGAGTACCGACAGCGATTCGATGTCGGCCGGATTCACGGTGTTGAAGTCGGCGCTCGATATCGCCACGCCGTCCAGTATGTAGAGGGGCGCCGTGCCCGAGTTGATCGAGTTCACGCCGCGGATNTTCATGACCGTCGATTCGCTCGGTTCGCCCGATACGGCCAGTACCGANAGCCCCGGCACCTGTCCCTGCAGCGCNTGGTCGAATGCCGCCGTCGGGGTGTTCTCGATCTTCTCCGCCTTGATCGTCGATACCGAGCCCGCTACCGTGCCTTTCTTGCGGACGCCGTATGCGATCACCACCACATCTTCCAGCGCCTGCGCATCGCTTTCCAGCGCCACGTCGTAGGTGATCGCCGCGCTTCCCGCCGGCACCNTGAATTCTACATCCTTGCAGCCTACGTATTGGAACAGCAGCCGCGTACCTGCGGTTACGGAAATAGNGTAGGAGCCATCGACAAGCGTCGTGACGCCTTCGGTAGCTCCCGCAATAACGTTCACTCCGACCAAGGGCAGTTTGTCTTCGGCCGAGGTGACTATGCCGCTCACTTTGACTTTACCCCCCCCCTGCGCTGCGACCGCTATGGGGCGGAGGCACAGTACGAGTGCAAGCACCGTGAGTAGAAGTTTGGTTTTTTGCATCGGACAATACATTTTGTAAATTGCAAAGAAAAACAATAAAAACGAACTTTCCAAATATTCCGTCCGGGCGNTTNCCGCCGGTTTTTCCCGGCCGGCGCCCCGATCNNCGTATCGCAGACCGCNTTCCCGGACNTGGGGCAGAATAAAAAAAGGACCCTCGCAAGGGTCCTTTTTTTTGCCTTTTCCGTCTCGGTCCCGCCGGATAGGCCGGCCGTCGGCAAGGTTCCGTTTTTTTTGCAGATGCGCCGCGTTTAGTCTTCGTTGCGGTACATGTGTTCTACNTAGACGGCGTGCATCATCGCTTCGCGCTTCTGAATCGAAGGCTTCGTGAAGTACTGGCGGCGGCGCAGTTCCTTCAGCACACCCGTGCGTTCGTATTTGCGTTTGAATTTNTTCAGGGCGCGTTCGATGTTTTCGCCCTCTTTTACCTGCATGATAATCATGGTATTCTGCTTTTTAGTTGTTTTTTCGTTTCGTGGGGCCTTTTTTCGAGGTCGCCGACTGTATAAATCGGTGCCGCCCCTGCCTCGTTTTTCCTGTTTCCAAGCTGTCTTTCTCGCTTCGACACCGTCCCGATCCTTTCGGTCCGGTTCTCGGCTTATTCTTCTTCCGCACCGCCCGGAGGCGCAAAACTCAGATACGGAGCCAGCCTTGCGGCNTCCTCTGCCTTGAGTTTGTTTTCTTCGTTGAATGCTTCCGCGGTGCTCCAGCCTCCTTTCAGTTGTCTGTTTCTAAGTATCTTCCGCAGGAGCGGCGGCGTCAGNTAGGGATGCCGCTGCAGCTCGGACGAGGANGCAAAGTTAATATGAATTTTCCGAATTTTGCAACTGTCGCACCGAATTTGTTGCACAATTTTTTCGTAGTTGCGTTCCGTCATCCCCTCTACTTCCGCCAGTTGGGCCGTGCTGCAGTAGCCGCCCAGCCGTTCGCGGTAGCGGACGATCCGCCCCGCCGTCTTGGCTCCTATGCCGTGCAGCNCCGCCAAGGTCGCCGANTCCGCNNCGTTCAGTTCGACCGGTCCCGCCGGTTCCGCTGCTTCGCGTTCCGCGAATATTATATAAGGTGCCAGCGCCGCCGCCACCGAATCGTCCACCGCGTAGCACTTGCGCAGTTCGTCCATGTCGTAGATCGGATGGGTGTTGCGCCAGTTGACGAGCGTCCGTGCCTGCCGGTGCGTCATCGCTCCGATCGCCTGCAGATAGCGGGCGCTCACCGTGTCGATCCGAAAGGGTTCCGGCGCGATCGGTTCCGCCACCATGCGCCCCGGGCGGTATTCGTCCGGGGTCCGGGCGTAGCGGCGCGCAATGCGGATGTAGGGGGCCAGTGCGCGATAGAGCGTGTCGCCGATTCCGTAGCACGCCGCCACATCTTCCGGTATCCGGAATACTTTGTTGTAGGAGCGGTAGCGCAGCAGGCTCGCCGCCTCCGCCTGCGTCAGCCCCATGGCGCGCAGGCGGTCGTAGCTCACCGTGTTGGGGTCGAACGGTTCCGGGCGGAGCGGGCCGCGCTGCGCCGCATTTTCCGTCCGTTCGGCCGCTTCCGGGCGTTGCCGCGGCCGGGCCAGCAGCAGACACGCCGCCGCCAGCAGCGCCAGCGGCAGGAATATCGCCGCAGCCCGTATCTCCCTTTCCGTGAATAATCTCATCTTTCGGCTTTCCGTTTCCCCAGCAAAAATAGTACGCACGGCCTGTTTTTCAAATTTTTTTTCTTTTTTTCGCTCCGCCTCTTGACAAAGGGGTATTCCGTGTTGTATATTTGCCCCGTCTTCTTCTCCGCGTTTCGTCGTAAAGCGCGCTATCCTTTCCTGAAAGCGACGATCGTTGTGCACAACAGCGCGGAGTTGTCCCGAGACACTATTTCAGCTTACTGACGTCAGTCGTTTTCCGCTATCCATTGAGTATCGTCGGAAAAATGCCGGCCCGTTCCCGCCGCGTCCCGGAGATGCACCGCGTATTGCGGTCCCCGAATCGTTTATCATTGTTCCCTTGCGAACGGAAGCAGGGGAGCTCGGTGAAATGATATCCCGATGAACCCCCGGCCTTAAGAAAGCCGGACCTCGGAGCCCATGCCGGACGATCCCCGCGCCGCCGCCCGAACAAAATAGTCCGAAGTCTCCCGGAGCCAGTCAATGGCGGTTCCGGGGGACTTCTTGTGTCTGTTTCTGCGGGCTCTCGGACCTTAAACTAAGTTTTTTAGTTGAAAAACTATGAAAAGTAGTTGCGTGTGAAGATTTTTTAGTTACCTTTGCAGTCGGAAGGTGTGCGCCGCGGTGGCGCCGCCGTTAGCAATCATTTGTCATGGAAAAACTTACGCCGCGCGAAGAAGAGCTGATGCGCTGTTTCTGGGCCCACGGACCGTTGTTCGTCCGCGAGTTGGTCGATCTCTCGCCCGAGCCCAAACCCCATTTCAACACGCTGTCCACGATGGTCCGGGCGCTCGAGGCCAAGGGCTACGTCTCCCACAAGGCCTTCGGCAGCACCTACCAGTATTTCCCGCTCGTCTCCGAGGCCGAGTTTTCGCGCCGGACTTTGGGCGGCGTCATCCGCAAGTATTTCGAGAATTCCTACCTCGGGGCCGTCTCGGCCTTGGTCGAGGAGGAGAAGATTTCGGTCGAGGAGCTCCGCCGGCTCGTCGAGCGCATCGACCGCCAAAATCGTGGGTAGCCATGTACGGCCTTTTCATATATAGTCTCAAGGCTGGCGTCTGCCTTGCGGTCTTCTACCTCTTTTTCAAGTTGTTGCTCAGCCGCGAGACCTTTCACCGCTTCAACCGCCTGCTCGTTCTGTCGGGTATGGCGCTCGCGTTCGCCCTGCCCCTGTGCGTCATCACGGTCTACCGCGAGCTGCCCGCCATGCCCGTCGCCGATGCCGTTCCTGCGCAGGAGTTCGTTCTCTCGCAGGACGCGGCGCCCGTCTGGCAGCCGCTGCTCGGCGCATTTTTCGTCGCCGGGGTTCTCGGGATGTTGCTGTGGACTTCGTGTTCGCTCCTCGCCGTCTTCCGCATCGTCCGCTCCGGACGCCGCGAGCGGCTCGCCGACGGGACGGTGTTGGTGCGCGTTCCGCAGGCCGTGGCACCGTTCAGCTGGGGGCGTTATATCGTGGTCTCCGAGACCGGCTCGGCCGACTGCGAGCGCGAAATCCTGCTCCACGAGCGGGCCCATGTGCGGCTCCGCCATTCGGCCGACCTCTTGCTGACCGATCTGGCGGGTTCGCTCCAGTGGTTCAATCCGGCCATGTGGCTGCTGCGGCGCGAGCTGCGGGCCATCCACGAGTACGAGGCCGACCGCGCCGTGCTCGAAAGCGGGGTCGATCCCCGCGACTATCAATTGCTGCTCATAAAGAAAGCTGTCGGCGGGAGGTGGTATTCCGTTGCCAACAGCTTCAATCACAGTAAACTTAAAAACCGTATTACCATGATGTTGCGTAAAAAGTCATCGCGGTGGACCGGGGTCAAGGCACTCTTCGTCCTGCCGCTCGCGGCCGCGGCTCTCGGAGCCTTCGCCCAGACCGCTTATGTCGTTTCCGACGACAAAGTTACGAAAGAATCCGTTTCGGTCGACCTTTCCGGTCCGGATATTTCACTCGAGGAGACCGACAAGGTCGTCGTCATTCGTTCCGTCCGCGATTCGGTGCCGGCAACGTCCGCTCCGCTCTACATCGTCGACGGGCAGGAGGTCGCCTCGCTCGACGGCATCGACCCCGAACGCATCGCTTCGGTCGATATCTATAAGGATGCCGAGCATCTGGCTCCCTACGGCGAGCGCGGCCGCAACGGCGTGGCGGTCATTACCTCGAAAAAGGCGGATGCCGCCCCGGCCGTTGCGATACAGGCCGACCGCTACAAGGAGCAGCCCGACGAATCCGGCGTGACCCATGCCACGGGCCGCATCACGATCACCGATACGGCCGGCATCTCCGACGACTGCCTGATTTTCATTAACGGCAAGCGCTCCACCAAGGCTAAGCTGGCGAAAATTCCCGCCGGCAAAATCCGCAGCATGACCATCTACAAGGGCGGACCGGCCGTCGAGAAGTTCGGCCCCGACGCTGCGGCCGGCGCCATCGAAATCAAGACCCGTAAACGTTAGTTCCCATAAAAAGCTCATTTCCGAAAAGGGATCGCCGTACATACCGGCGGTCCCTTTTTTTGCGTTTCTCCGAATTTTCCCTATCTTCGTGCCGAATTTGCGGGGAGGACTTCGTCCCCCCCCCAAGTCCATGAAGAAATCCTTATTCCTTTGCGCGGCGATCCTCTTTTGCGGGGGCGTCCGCGCCCAGAACGACCGCTGTTTCCGGCGGGTCGTCGTCGATGCCGAAAGGCAGCCGCTCGATTATTTCGATCTCCTGATTTCCGATCCCGCCGATTCCGCGCTCCTCCGCGGCGAAGCCTGCTTCGGCGGCCGGCTGGAACTCCCCGTACAGGACGAGGGGCCCCGCATCGTCACCTTGCGCAGCCTCGGATTCCGCGACCTCTCGTTTCTCGAAGATTTCGCCCGCCCCTCGTCGCCCGATACGCTGGTCATGACCGCGGCGGCCATCGGCATCGGCGACGTGGTGGTCTCGGCTGCCGCTCCGGCGATCTCCTTTGCGGCGGGCAAAGCCCTCGTGCAGGTCGCCGGATCGTCGCTGCAGCACCTCGCCGAGGTCGCCGACATCCTGCGCCGCACGCCCGGATTGGAGGCCGACGAATCCGGCATTACGGTTCTCGGCAAGGGCGAGCCGCTGATCTATATCGACGACCGCCGGAGTTCCTACGCCGAGCTGCAGCTGTTGCAGCCCTCGCAGATCGTCTCGATCGAAGTCGACCGCAGCCCCTCGGCCCGTTACGAGGCCGCCTACAAGGCGGTGGTCCGGGTCCGTACGAAACGGCCTCAGAAGAAGATTTCCGGACAGCTCGCCAATTCGGCTTATTTCGGTCGGCGTTTCACCGATACGGCCGGGGCTCAGTTGCAGATCGCTTCGGAGAAGTGGCTCAATTATTTCACGTATAGTTATTCCGAGGGTACCGACCACAACTATCTGAACAGCATGAACGGGATTCTGCTGCCCGGCAGCGAGCTGGCCGACACCGTCCGCTCCGAGTCGCTTCTCGGGCGCCGGACCCATTCGCTGCTCTACGGCAGCACGCTCGACCTCGCGCCGCGGCATCGGCTTTCGTGGCAGTACACCGGGCTTTTGCGGCATATCGAATTGGATAATTTCAGGCAGGAGCGGGAGTATCGTCCGAACGCGCCGGCCGACAGTTCGGAGGCGCACGATCTGTCGCAAATTCGGCAGCCCTCCCACACCGCGCATCTGGGCTACCGCTTCGCCGTCGACTCCGCCCGCACGTGGACGCTCGAAGCCGATTACACGCATGCCGCCCCGCGGAGCACCCAGACCGTCGTGTTGAGCCGCCTGCCGTCGCAGAGCGTCGACCGGCTCGACATCCGCAACCGTTCGCGCTCGGAGGTCGTCTCCGTCCAGTCGGAATTCGCGACACCGCTGTGGGGCGGCGAACTGCTCGTCGGCGCCCATTATGGCCGCATCGATAGCAGGACTTTTTCCGACTTCGTCGGCTCGGCGACCGATACCCGCCTGTCGAGCGACAACATCTCGCTTTATGCCACCCTCGGTCGCGAATACCCCAAGTGGGGCTGGGAAGCGGGCCTGCGGGGCGAGTTCCAGAACGACCGCGTGCGGGTCGACGGTGCGTTGTTGCGCGAGGGGTGGGAGAACCGCTGTTTCCCCTCGCTGCGTCTCTATGCGACGCCGGAGTTGCTGCCGGGCTTCGACTTCGCGCTCTCCTATACCAGCAGGATCGGTCGTCCCTCGGTCAGCGATCTGGACCCGTCGCGGCTCTATGAGAACAACCTGGTTACCGAATGCGGCAATCCGCTGCTGCGTTCGACCCTCCACCGCAGCCTCGGGTTCATGGTTTCCTACCGGCAGAAACTCACGCTGACCGCCGACCTCGATTTCCGCTCCGATGCGATCCTCCGCTCGGGCATGCTCGGCGACGACGGTACGGGCATCCTCTTTATCCCTCTGAACGTCGACCGTTCGCGCTTCGGCACCGTCGACCTGACTTACAGCGACCGCTGGGGCTGTTTCTCTCTGACGCTCGATGCGGGTTTGGAGTTCTCCCACGCCCGGATTCCTTATCTGGACGGGCGGATCACGGTCGGCAGGCCGGCGTGGTACGGTTCGGCGAATGTCGATCTGGAGATCGGCAGGAACACCGTTCTGACGTGCGGTTTCAAATATTGCAGCCGCAGCTACGAGCTGATGTCGGGTTTCGACCCGACGAACAACCTGACGGCCGGCATCACGCAGTATTGTTTCGCCCGGCGGCTGCAGCTCACCCTCTCCGGCCACGATCTGCTGCGGGGCACGAACGACCGCTGGCACGACCGCTACGGCTATTATGTCTCGACGGTGCTCACCGACCGCGACTTCCGCTTCGTGCGTTTTTCCGCCCGGTGGTTCTTCAACGGCCACAAAACGCGTTACGTGCAGGCCGGGCCCTCGGCCGAAGCGGCCCGCGTGGACTGAAAGGGCCGTTACTCGAATGCGACGGGCTCGGGCCGCTCGGGGCGGTAGCGGTACTGCTCCAGCCGGGTGGAGTTCGAGAGGCGGATGTACTCGCTCTCGGCGAGCCCCCGCTTCCCGAAAGCGAAGCCGAGCCGGATCTGGACGGTGCTGAAGATGAGCCGTTCGTTCTTGATGCGGATGCCGCCGCCGAGCGAGGCGAAGAAGTCGTTCCGGAAGATGTTGGGCGAATAGCCGATCAGCCCGAGGTCGGCGAATGCGAAAAAGGCGATGCGGAATCCGAGGGGCTGCCACGGCGTGAAGAAGACCGTTTCGGTGTCGAGCACCGCCCGGTCGGTGCCTATCGCCCGTTCGTCGAGGGCCTGCAGTCCGTTGCGGCGCGTGAATCCTATACTCTCGTCGCTGCCCGTGCCGCGGTTCCAGCCGAGGGTGTAGTTGAGCATCACGAACTGGCGCACGCGGCTGCGGCGCAGCAGAAAGGGGTGGGAGAACCAGCGCAGGTCGACATCGACGGCGCTGTTGCTCCACTTGCCGTTGAGCGGCGAAATGTAGCTGCCCAGAGAGATGCCGCCCATGATGTAGCCGATCCGGCGGAAGCCGCCCGTGCGGCAGCTCAGACCGATGTAGACCCGTTCGCCGAATTCGCCCCACGAGTAGCCGCCCACGGCCTCGGCTTTGTAGCCCGTGGCGAGGTATTCGTCGGAGCCGAATCCGTAGATCATGCTCGTCGTGAGGAAGTTTTCGCGGTAGAGACCCGTGCCGAAAAGGAGCAGGTCGCGGTCATGGAGCGCAGGGTGGCGGTCGGGGCCCGTGTCGCCGGGCCGCAGTCCGAAGCGCCGCCGGTTGTAATGCCCCGTGAGGTAGACGCTCGACGAGAGGGGCGCCAGCAGGCGCGAGTAGCCGCCCCACAGGTCGAAGTTGCGTTCGCGGACCAGCAGCGAGGTGTCCGTCTCGATCATGTACTTCTTGAACTTGAGGTTGCTGTAGCTCGCGCCGGCTTCGTAGTCGGTGGGCCGCAGGAACTCCTTGCCGAGTTCGAGATCGAGGGTCGAGTCGTAGAACGCGCGGCCGGCGGCCAGCCGGGCCGTGTAGAAGGTCCCGAGGACGTTGGGTATCTCGTATTCGACTTCGTTGCCGCCGTAGGAGAAGTCGCGGCGGCTGAAGTTGGTCTTGATTTTGAGCATGTTGCCCGTGCCCAATATGTTGGCATCCTCCAGCGCCGCCATGGTCCGCCCCTCGGAGCGGAGGGCGCCGTCGACGGTGATCGTCCAGCTGTCGCGCGTGCGGATCAGCAGGTCGACGCGCGCGGTGTCGAGCGGATCGGGCCGCACGTCGATCTCCACGTCGGCGATGTAGCGCCGCGANCGCAGCAGCTGTTTGTTGCGGACCGCGAGCCGCGGGTCGAATGCGTCGCCCGGCCGGAAAAGCAGGTCGCGGCGCACGACGCGCTCGGAGGTGAGGACGTGGACTTTGTTGCCGGTGCGTCGCAGCCAGTTGCCGTCGGCGCGGAACACCTGTCCGCGTTCGATGTCGATGCGGCCGATCGTCCTGCCCTCGTAGCGGGCCAGTTCGCGGGCTTCGTCCTCGACGCGGCCGCGGAGCGTGGTGTCGCGTGCGGGCCGCACGAACAGGCCGTAGAGGAGCCGCGGCACGGCGTGGCGGCTGGATTTCNTGCGGAGGCTGTCGTAGAGCCGTTGGTTGCGCTGGTCGGAAATCCGCGACAGGCTGTCGTCGGGCAGGCGGTCGGGGCGGATGTCGGGACGTGCCGCGACGGCCTGCNCCGCGGGAAATGCCGCTGCCGCCGCGAAAAGAACTATGTACAACCACCGCCGCATANTGTCGGATAAGAACCCAAATATAACGAATTTTTCGCTTGAAACGTATGCCGGGGCCGTTGCCGGCCCCGGCCTGCTGCTGCGGAGCCGCGGCGTCCGGCGCGTTGAGGCCCGGAACGAGAACACCCCGCGGACGGTTCCGGCGGGGTGGGAAAAACAGGATTCGGGGCACCTGAGGCGGTTATCGCCGCCCCTCTTTGGCTTCGATGCATTCGGTGGCATGGGGCACTTTCATCAGGCGCTCCTTGGGGATGAGCTTGCCCGTGGTCTTGCAGATGCCGTAGGTCTTGTTCTCGATGCGCACTAAGGCCATTTCGAGGTTGCGGATGAACTTCATCTGGTGGGCCGCCAGCCGTCCGCTCTCCTCTTTGGAGAGGGTCGCGGCGCCCTCCTCGAGCACCTTGAACGTGGGCGACGTATCCTCCGTGTCGTTGTCGGCCGTATGGGTGATGGTGGCGCGCAGCAGTTCGTAGTCGGCCCGCGCGTTCTCCAACTTCTTCAGAATGACCTCTCTGAATTCTTCGAGNTCGGCGTCGCTGTATCTTGTTCTTTCGTCTGCCATGGACTTTTCGCATTAAGTTCCAACGTGAAATTACGGATTATTTCCGACAATACCAAATTTTACGCCTTTTTCTGCGATTTCCGAACATGCCGGCACCCGTGTCGGCCGACGCGGCCCGAGCCCGCGGGATTCCGCAGCCTGCGGCCGGGCCGCTAAACCCTTGTCACGGCGATGCGTACAGGCTGTTCGTCGATCTCCGCTTCGACGCATACGGCGCCTGCGGGGTCGGACGCGGCTTTCACTTCGCAGGCCANGGTCTGCGAGGCGATGTAGTCGGCATAGCGGGCCACGGCGTCGGCGACCGGCGGGCAGTCGGCGATCTCGACCCGGATGCGGTCGGTGACCTCGAATCCCGAATCCTTGCGCAGGTTCTGGATGCGGTTGACCAGCTCGCGGGCCACNCCCTCGGCTTTCAGTTCGTCGGTCAGCGTGATGTCGAGCGCCACGGTGAGTTTGCCNTCGGTGGCCACGAGCCAGCCGGGCATGTCTTCCGACGTGATCTCGAAGTCGGCGGCNGTGACCGTAATCCGCTCGGCGCCCATGTCGAGAACCGTCTCGGGCGCCGTCTCGATCTGGGCGATCCGCTCCTGCGAGAACTCCGCGGTCATGGCGGCGATCTGCTTCATGTATTTGCCGTAGCGGGGGCCCAAGGTCTTGAAATTGGGCTTGATGCGTTTGGTGATGACTCCGGCGGTGTTCTGGATGAGCTCCACTTCCTTGACGTTGACCTCGCTGCCGACCAGCCCCTTGATCGCTTCGATATGGGCCGCGGTGGCGGGGTCGAGAACCGGCACCAGAATCTTCTGCAGCGGCTGCCGCACCTTGATGGAGACCTTGCGGCGCAGGGCCAGCACCATGGACGAAAGCTGCTGNGCCAGNGCCATCATCTCCTCTAACCCGGCGTCGATATGGAGCGGGCAGGCCTTGGGGAAAGCGGCGAGGTGGACCGATTCATCGCTGCGGCGGCCGCTGACGGCGTTCAGATCGCAGAAAAGGCGGTCGGAGATGAACGGCGCGAACGGCGCGGCGAGCAGGGCGANCGTCTCGAGACAGGTGTAGAGCGTCTGGTAGGCCGCGAGCTTGTTTTCGGTCATTTCGCCGCCCCAGAAGCGCTTGCGGTTGAGGCGCACGTACCAGTTGGAGAGGTTNTCGCAGACGAANTCCTGAATGGCGCGCGCGGCGGGCGTGGGGTCGTAATCCTCCAAATAGCGGGTGACGTCGGCGACGAGCGTATTCAGCAGCGAGATGATCCAGCGGTCGATCTCGGGCCGCTGTTCTACGGGCACCTCTTTTTCGCGCCCCGTGAAGCCGTCGACGTTGGCGTAGAGGGCGAAGAACGAATAGGTGTTGTAGAGCGTGCCGAAGAACTTGCGGCGCACCTCGTCGACCCCCTCGCGGTCGAACTTGAGGTTGTCCCACGGCTGCGAGTTGGAGATCATGTACCAGCGGGTGGCGTCGGCGCCGTAGGTGTCGAGAATCTCGAACGGATCGACGGCGTTGCCGAGGCGTTTGGACATCTTGTTGCCGTTCTTGTCGAGTACCAAGCCGTTGGAAATGATGTTCTTGAAAGCGACCGAATCGAAAAGCATCGAGGCGATGGCGTGCAGCGTGAAGAACCAGCCGCGCGTCTGGTCGACTCCCTCGGCGATGAAGTCGGCGGGGTAGACCTGCCCGAATTCGCCGCTGTGCTCGAACGGGTAGTGGACCTGCGCATAGGGCATGGCGCCCGAATCGAACCATACGTCGATCAGATCGGGCTCGCGGTACATGGGCCGTCCGTCGGGCGCGACGAGGACGATGCGGTCGACGTAGGGGCGGTGCAGGTCGATATTCCGGGTCGAATAATTCTCGTCGGACATATCGCCGACCCGGAAGTTCTTGTAGGGGTTCTCCTGCATGAATCCGGCGGCGATCGACTTGTCGATCTCGGCCATGAGTTCGGCGACCGACCCGATGCACTTGAGTTCGGCGTGGTCCTCGGTGGCCCATACGGGCAGCGGCGTGCCCCAGAAGCGCGAGCGCGAGAGGTTCCAGTCGACCAACCCCTCCAGCCACTTGCCGAAGCGGCCCGAGCCGGTCGATTCGGGCTTCCAGCGGATCGTCTTGTTCAGTTCGATCATGCGGTCGCGCAGCGCCGTGGTGCGGATGAACCACGAATCGAGCGGGTAGTAGAGCACGGGTTTGTCGGTGCGCCAGCAGTGGGGGTAGGAGTGGGTGTGCTTCTCGATCTTGAAGACCTTGTTTTCGGCCTTGAGCATCACCGANANNTCGANGTCGAGNGTCGNNTCGGCCTCGGTNAGCNTNTCGTCGTAGGCGTTCTTNACNTAGCGNCCNGCNTANTCGGCGTAGTGCTTNNNGTCGACGTGCGTNCGNACGAACTCNGGGTCGAGGTCGTCCAGNANGAAGAATTTGCCCTGNCNGTCGACCATGGGCTGNTNCTTGCCGGCCTTGTCGACCATGAANAGGGGCGGAATNNNGGCNGCGCGGGCNACGCGGGCGTCGTCGGCNCCGAACGTNGGGGCNATNTGNACGATNCCCGTACCGTCGGAGGTCGTCACNTAGTCGCCNGCNATNACGCGGAANGCGTCGCCGTCGGGCCGNACCCACGGNANGAGCTGNTCGTAGCGGATGNCGACNAGCTCNTCGCCGCGCCAGCTCTCGCCNGTNAGCTCNTAGGTGCCCTCCATCTTCTTGGTGAAGNAGGCCGNNACGAGGTCGCGGGCNAGAATNACGNNCTGCGGCGTCTCGGTNTAGGGNTTNGTGCAGCGCACCTTGACGTATTCGATCGCGGGGCCGACGGCCAGCGCCGTGTTCGAGGGTAGGGTCCACGGGGTCGTGGTCCAGGCGAGGAAATAGAGCGGCTCGTCGTCGTTGCCGAAAAGTTTCTCGCTCTCGGCGTTGCGGACGATGCGGAACTGGGCCGTGCAGGTCGTGTCTTTCACGTCGCGGTAGCAGCCGGGCTGGTTGAGCTCGTGGGTCGAAAGACCCGTGCCGGCCGCGGGCGAATAGGGCTGGATGGTGTAGCCCTTATAGAGCAGGTCCTTGTCGAAAAGCTGCTTCAGCAGCCACCACAGGGTCTCGATGTACTTGTTGTCGTAAGTGATGTAGGGAGCATCCATGTTGACCCAGTACCCCATCTTGCGGGTGAGGTTCTCCCATACGCCGGTGAACTCCATGACGGCCTCGCGGCAGGTGCGGTTGTAATCGTCGATGGAGATTTTTTTGCCGATATCCTCTTTGGTGATGCCCAACTTTTTCTCTACGCCCAACTCGACGGGCAGTCCGTGGGTGTCCCACCCGGCCTTGCGGTGTACGAGGTAGCCCTGCTGGGTCTTGTAGCGGCAGAAGATATCCTTGATCGTCCGGGCCATGACGTGGTGGATGCCCGGCAGTCCGTTGGCCGAGGGGGGACCCTCGTAGAAGACGAACGTGGGGTGTCCCTCGCGCGTGGAGATGCTTTTGTGGAACGTGTCGCGGGCGTCCCATTCGCTGAGAACCTCGGCGGCCAGCCCGGCCAGATCGAGACCTTTGTACTCCTTGAATTTCATATGGCGTATGCTGTTTTGCTCGAAAATGCAATCTTCCGGCAAAGATAGGCAAAATCGGATTAAAAATTAAGCCCAAGGCTTAAAAATCGAATGCCGCCCCGNCCTTACTCGAACGACTGCATCTCGATGAGCTTGGCATAGATGCCNCCGCGGGCCATNAGNTCGGCGTGGGTGCCCTGCTCGGCGATGCGGCCGTGGTCGANGACGACGATGCGGTCGGCGTTGCGGATCGTCGAGAGGCGGTGGGCGATGACGATCGAGGTGCGGCCCACGAGCAGCTTGTTGAGGGCTTCCTGCACGAGTTTCTCGCTCTCGGTGTCGAGGGCCGAGGTNGCNTCGTCGAGGATGAGGATGTCGGGGTTCTTCAGCACGGCGCGGGCGATCGAGAGNCGNTGCCGCTGTCCGCCGGAGAGCTTCGCGCCCCGGTCGCCGATGTTGGTGGCGTAGCCCTCGGGGGCTTCGCGGATGAAGTCGTCGGCGTTGGCGATGCGGGCNGCTTCGACGATCTCCTCGTGCGTGGCGCCGGGGCGTCCCATGGCGATGTTGCCCTCGATGGTGTCGTTGAAGAGGATCGTGTCCTGCGAGACGACGCTCATGTGGGCGCGCAGGCTCTCCTGCGAGTAGTCGCGCAGGGGAACNCCGTCGATGAGCACGTCGCCCGCCGTNGGGTCGTAGAAGCGGGGGATCAGTTCGCTGAGCGTCGANTTGCCGCCGCCCGAGGGACCGACGAGCGCCACGGTTTCGCCGCGGCGGATCTCGAACGANACGCCGTCGATGACCTCGCGGCTGCCGTCGTAGGAGAAGTGGGCGTCGCGGAACTCGATCTTCTCTTTCANNCCNTNGAGCGCGAGCGCTTCGGCCTTGTCNTCGATGTCGCTGCGGGTGTCGATGATCGAGAAGATGCGTTCGCCCGCGGCGATGCCTTGGTTGATGTTGGCGAACTGGTCGATGAAAGTGCGGACGGGCCGCGTGATCTGCGAGAACATGGCGATGAAGGCGATGAAGCCGCCGGGGTTGAGCAGCCCTCTCACTACGAGGGCCCCGCCGAAGACGAGCATGACNCCCACGGCCGCGATGCCNAGNAANTCGCTCATGGGCGAGGCCAGCTGCTGGNGCCGGGCCATGGCNANGGTGATGCGCGAGAGGTCGGCGTTGATCTCGTAGAACTTGCGCTTGACGTAGCCGGCGGCGTTGTAGCTCTTGATGACCTTGATGCCCGAGAGCGATTCGTCGAGGGCCGAGACCANNTCGCCCATGCGCTGCTGGTTCGTCAGGGCCGGGTGGCGCAGNCGCTTGACGATGCTGCCGATCAGCAGGGCGACGATCGGGAGATAAAAGAGCGAAAAGAGCGACAGNTCCCACGAAATGCCGACCATCATGATGAGGTAGAACAGGATGAGGAACGGTTCGCGGAACGCCACCTGCAGGGTGTTGGTGATGCAGAACTGCACGACGTTGACGTCCGACGTGATCTTGGAGATGATGTCNCCCTTGCGCTGGTCGCTGAAGTAGGCGGCGTGCATGTCGATGACGCGGGTGAACATCTCGTTGCGGATGCGCTGCAGGGTGGTGGTGCGCAGNTTCTCGACGGTCCAGGCGCCTAANTAGCGGAACAGGTTGCTCAGAAAACTCGACCCCACGGCGATGGCGGCCAGCAGGATCAGCACGTTCTCGATCCGGTATTCGGCGAACAGGCGTCCGTAGCAGTAGTTGAACAGCGTCTCCAAGTANGCCGCNTCGAGCGACACGGGCGGCAGCTGCTCCACGGCCCGGAANGTGAAGTCGGGCTTGAACATCGTGTTGAGGATGGGGATGATGAGCAGGAACGTGCAGGAGTTGAACAGCGCGTAGAGCAGCGAGTAGAAGAAGTAGGGGACGGCGTAGCGGCCGATAGGTCGGGCGAAGCCCAGAAGCCGGAGGTATGTTTTGAACATGGAGTCGAGGTGAAAGGTGAAAAATAAAAAGTGAAAGGTGTTTTCGGAGTATCTCGGCGGATGTTATTCGGGCCGGTAGCCTGCATCCTCGAGCAGGCGGGGGCCGTTGGCGGCGGCTACGGCCAGCTGGTCGCAGCGGTTGTTCTCGATCGTTTCGGCATGCCCCTTGACCCACACGAAGCGTACGCTGTGGCGTCGGAAGACCCGCAGAAAACGCATCCACAGGTCGGGGTTCTTCTTGTTGGCGAAGCCCTTTTTCTCCCACCCGAAGACCCAGCCTTTGGACACGGCGTCGACCACGTAGCGCGAATCGGAGTANACCGTGACCTCCGANCCGGGGAACCGGAGCGCTTCGAGCGCCACGCAGACGGCCGTGAGCTCCATGCGGTTGTTGGTCGTCAGGCGATAGCCCTGCGACAGCTCCTTGCGGTGGGGCCCCGAGATCATGACGACCCCGTAGCCCCCCGGCCCGGGATTGCCGAGCGCCGAACCGTCGGTATATATCGTAATCGCAGCCAAAGGTGAAAAGTTAAAAGCGAAAGGTCGAANGTGAAAAGCAGGAAGCGGGGAATGCGGCCTTTCNCCTTTCGANTTTTACTTTATTTCAGTGCTTCCAGCTGTGCTTTGATCGCNGCGATCTTGGCTTCGGCGTCGGCCTGCTTGGCGCGTTCGTTGGCCACCACCTTCTCGGGCGCCGAGGAGACGAAGCGNTCGTTGGAGAGCTTCTTCATCACCGAGGCNANGAATCCCTCGTAGTAGGCGAGGTCGTCGGAGAGTTTTTTGCGCTCGGCGTCGGTGTCGATCATCCCGGCCAGCGGCACGAAGTACTGCGTGGTCTTGACGATGAACGCGGCGGCCGCAGGGTCTTTCTCCGAGACGGTCTCGATCGCCGAGAGGTTGGCCAGCTTGNTCACGACGGGCGCGTATTCGGCGGGGTAGTTGTCGTCGGCGATGACCTGCAGTTTCAGAGCCTCCTTGGGGGGCAGGTTCTTCTGGTTGCGGATGTTGCGCACGGCCGAGACGATTTCGCGCGCCAGCTCGAAGCGGGCCAGCAGCGCGGCGTCNTCGGCTTCGGGCTCGGGCATCGGCGCCACGCAGATCGAATCGCCCTCGGCGCGGGGCGCGAGGTCCTGCCATATCTCCTCCGTCACGAAAGGCATGAACGGATGCAGCATGCGCATNAGCGCNTCGAAGAANGCGCGGGTCTCGTCGAGCGTGCGGCGGTCGACGGGCTGCCCGAATGCGGGCTTGACCATCTCGAGGTACTGGGCGCTGAAGTCGTCCCAAAACAGGCGGTAGACGGTAGTGCAGGCCTCCGAGATGCGGTAGGAGCGGAAATCTTCCTCCACNTCGCGCAGGGTGCGGCTCAGCGTCTGGCGGAACCATGCGGCGGCGAGCCGGTCGTTCTCGCTCTGCGGGGCCTTGTCGTCGGCCGTCCAGCCGTTGACGAGCCGGTAGGCGTTCCATATCTTGTTGCCGAAGTTGCGGCCCTGCTCGCAGAGCGCCTCGTCGAACATGACGTCGTTGCCGGCCGACGAGGACATGAGCATGGCCAGACGNACGCCGTCGGCGCCGTACTTGTCGATCAGGTCGAGCGGGTCGGGCGAGTTGCCNAACTGCTTGGACATCTTGCGGCCGATTTTGTCGCGGACGATGCCCGTGAAGTAGACGTTGGCGAAAGGNTTNTCGCCNCGGTANTCGTAGCCGGCCATGATCATGCGNGCCACCCAGAAGAAGATGATATCGGGACCCGTCACCAGATCGTNNGTCGGGTAGTAGTAGCTGATTTCTTCGTTGTCGGGGTTGCGGATGCCGTCGAAGACCGAGATGGGCCACAGCCACGACGAGAACCACGTGTCCAGCACGTCGTCGTCCTGCCGCAGGTCCGAGAGCTGCAGCGAAGCGTCGCCCGCCTTGGCGCGGGCCTTTTCGAGCGCCTCGTCGGGCGTCGGGGCTACGACGAAGCCGCCCTTGGGCAGGTACCAGGCCGGAATGCGCTGGCCCCACCAGAGCTGGCGCGAGATGCACCAGTCCTTGATGTTCTCCATCCAGTGGCGGTAGGTGTTCTTGTATTTCTCGGGCACGAAGCGGATCGCATCTTCCATGACCGCCTTGGTGGCCGGCTTGGCGAGCTCGGCCATCGAGAGGAACCACTGCATCGAGAGCTTGGGCTCGATCGCCACGCCCGTACGCTCGGAGTAGCCTACGTTGTTGGTGTACTCCTCGGTCTTTTCCAAGAGACCCGCCGCCGCGAGGTCGCCCTCGATCTTGCGGCGCACGTCGAAGCGGTCTTCGCCGACGTACAGGCCCACCTTGTCGTTGATCGTGCCGTCGTCGTTGAAAATATCGATCGTCTCGAGACCGTATTTCTCGCCCAGCATGTAGTCGTTGACGTCGTGGGCCGGGGTCACCTTGAGGGCGCCCGTACCGAATTCGATATCGACGTAGCTGTCGCGGATGACGGGGATCGANCGGCCCACCAAGGGCACGACGACACGGGCGTCGGCCGGCAGCCACTNGTAGCGCNNGTCGNCGGGGTTGACGCAGAGGGCCGTGTCGCCGAGGATCGTTTCGGGGCGCGTNGTGGCGACGATGATCTGCCGGTCGGACCCCTCGACCTTGTAGCGCAGGTAGTAGAGCTTGCCGTGCGACTCCTTGAAGATCACCTCCTCGTCCGAGAGGGCCGTNTTGGCTGCGGGGTCCCAGTTGACCATGCGCACGCCGCGGTAGATTTTGCCCTTTTCGTAGAGGTCGCAGAAGACCTGCAGCACGCTTTCGGTGCGGGCGTCGTCCATCGTGAAGCAGGTGCGCTCCCAGTCGCACGAAGCGCCCAACTTGCGCAGCTGTTTGAGAATCACGCCGCCGTACTTCTCTTTCCACTCCCAGGCGTGGCGCAGGAACTCCTCGCGCGAGAGCGACGACTTCTCGATGCCCTTTTCGCGCAGCATGGCCACGACTTTGGCTTCCGTGGCGATCGAGGCATGGTCCATGCCCGGCACCCAGCAGGCGTTTTTGCCCGACATGCGGGCGCGGCGCACCAGCACGTCCTGCAGCGTGTTGTTGAGCATGTGGCCCATGTGGAGCATGCCCGTGACGTTGGGGGGCGGAATGACGATCGTGTAGGGTTCGCGTCCGTCGGGCTCGGAGTGGAACAGCCGGTGCGCGGTCCAGTATTCGTACCATTTCGCCTCGAGGTCGCGGGGAGCGTATTTGTCTGCTATTTGCATAGTGCGGATATTTTGTTTCGACGTGTGAAGCGCAAAGTTATTAACAATCTATCAAAGTTAAAATAAAATTCCTGAAAAATCGTTACCTTTGCGGCGATATATCATTATATAGGTAAGACGATATGGACGAAAAAGATAAGATAGCGGCCGCGGAGAACGACGATGCGGCTCTNTTTCCCGAACTTTTCGACGGCAAGCACAAGGTCATTCCGATCGTCGCCGGCGACGACGAACCGCAGGAGGAGACCGAGGTTCCGGAGATCATCCCGATCCTCACGCTCCGCTCCTCGGTGCTGTTCCCGGGTTCGATCACGCCCATCACCGTGGGCCGCGACAAGAGCATTTCGCTGGTGCGGGCCGTGAACGCCGAGGGCGGCATTCTGGGCGCCGTGCTCCAGCGCGAAAGCGAGGTGGAGGACCCCTCGCCCTCGGACATGTACCGCATCGGCACCGCCGCGCGCATCATCAAGATTCTGGAGATGCCCAACGGCAACCTGACCGTGATTCTGAACGGTCTGGAGAAGATCGAGATCGGCGAATACGTGGCCACCGAACCCTACTTCAAGGCCCGGGTGACGGCGCTGCGCGACACGCAGCCCGACATGACCACCGTGGAGTTCGAGGCGCTGGTCGACTCGGTGCGCGACGTGGCGCTCAACATCATCAACGTGGCCCCCTCGATGCCCAAGGAGGCGGCGTTCGCAATCAAGAATATCGACTCCAAGCGCGGGATCATCAACTTCATCTGCTCCAACATGGAGCTCACCGACGAGGACCGGCAGTCGCTCCTCGAGGCGCCCGGCCTGCTGGCCCGGGCCCGCAAGCTGCTCGAAATCCTCATCCGCGAACAGCAGCTCGTCGATCTGAAGAACCAGATACAGGAGCGCGTGAAGCAGGAGATCGACAAGCAGCAGCGCGACTACTATCTCCAGCAGCAGATGCGCACGATCCAGGACGAGCTGGGCGACGGCGCGGATGCCGATGCGGACAAGTTGCGCGAGGCGGCCAAGAAGAAGAACTGGCCCTCCGAGGTGGCCGAGACTTTCGAGAAGGAGCTCCAGAAGATGGAGCGGCTCAGCCCCGCCGTGGCCGAGTATTCGGTGCAGATGAACTACCTGCAGCTGTTGCTGGACCTGCCGTGGAACAGCGTGACGGCCGACAACCTCGACCTGCGGTGCGCCCGCGAGCAGCTCGACCGCGACCACTTCGGTCTGGACGAGGTCAAGGAGCGTATCCTCGAGCATCTGGCCGTCATCAAGCTCAAGGGCGATCTGAAGTCGCCGATCCTCTGCCTCTACGGCCCTCCGGGCGTGGGCAAGACCTCGCTCGGCAAGTCGGTCGCCGCGGCTCTCGACCGCAAGTTCGGCCGCATCGCGCTGGGCGGCCTGCACGACGAATCGGAGATCCGCGGACACCGCCGCACCTACATCGGCGCCATGCCGGGCCGCATCATCCAGACGATCCGCCGCTGCGGTTCGTCGAATCCGGTCATCATCCTCGACGAGGTCGACAAGGTGACGGTGTCGAACCACGGCGACCCCTCGTCGGCGCTCTTGGAGGTGCTCGATCCGGAGCAGAACACGACCTTCCACGACAACTACCTCGACATGGAGTACGACCTGTCGAAGGTGCTGTTCATCGCTACGGCCAACAACATCGCCAACATCGCCCCGGCGCTCCGCGACCGCATGGAGATGATAAGCATCCCCGGTTATCTGACCGAGGAGAAGATACGCATCGCCGAGGAGCACCTGCTGCCCAAGCAGCGCGAGGCCCACGGCATCAAGGAGCAGGAGCTGTTGATCGCGCCGCAGGTCATGGAGCAGATCGTCTCGGGCTACACGCGCGAGGCGGGCGTCCGCTCGCTGGATAAGATGCTGGCCAAGATCGCCCGGGCCCGGGCCAAGCAGATCGCTTTCGAGGAGGTGTTCGCGCCGGAGCTGACGGCTGCGGAGGCGGAGAAGATTCTCGGCGTACCCAAGTATCTGCACGAGGAGTACGAGGTGGGCGGCATGACGGGCGTGGTCACGGGACTGGCCTGGACCGAAGTCGGCGGCGACATCCTCTACATCGAATCGGTGCTCACGCCCGGCAAGGGCAAGATCAATCTGACGGGCAACTTGGGCGACGTCATGAAAGAATCGGCCGCCATCGCCCACGAGTGGGTCATGGCCCACTACCAAGAGCTCGGGATCGATCCGGCCGTTTTCGAGAAGAACGACATCAACATCCATGTGCCCGAGGGGGCGATCCCCAAGGACGGGCCCTCGGCGGGCATCACGATGGTCACCTCGATCGTCTCGGCCTACACGGGCCGCAAGGTCCGCGAACGCATCGCCATGACCGGCGAGACGACCCTGCGCGGCCGCGTCATGCCCGTGGGCGGCATCCGGGAGAAGATTCTGGCGGCCAAGCGCGCCGGCATCGACACGCTGATTCTCTCCGAGGAGAACCGCAAGGACATCGCCGAGATCAAACCCGAGTATATCGAGGGCCTCGCGTTCCACTACGTGCGGACCAACGACGAGGTGCTGGAACTGGCGCTGGAAGCGAAGTAACATCGGATCGCCGTTTACGTTTATGAAATTCATAGCTATCATCCCTGCCCGCTACGCATCGACGCGTTTTCCCGGCAAGCCGCTGGCTCTGCTGGGGGGCAAGCCGGTCGTTCAGCGGGTTTACGAACAGGTGGCGGGCGCGGTGGACGACGCCGTGGTGGCCACCGACGACGAACGCATCCGCGACGCTGTGCTGGCGTTCGGCGGGCGGGCGGAGATGACCTCGCCCGACCACCGGAGCGGCACCGACCGCTGCCGCGAGGCCTACGAAAAGGTGTGCGCCCGCGAGAACCGGCGNTTCGACGTCGTCATCAACGTGCAGGGCGACGAACCTTTCATCCACCCCTCGCAGATCGAAGCCGTCATGCGCTGCTTCGACGATCCGGCGACCGACATCGCGACGCTCGTGAAGCCTTTCGNNCCGNGCGACGGGCTGGCCGCCTTGGAGAATCCCAACTCGCCCAAGGTGGTCCTCGANGCGCAGTCGCGGGCGCTCTACTTCTCGCGCTCGGTGATTCCCTACCTGCGCGGCGTGCCGCGCGAGGAGTGGCTCGCGCGCCATACTTTCTATAAGCACATCGGNCTCTATGCGTTCCGCGCCGAGGTGCTGCGGGCCGTGACCGACCTGCCGCAGTCGCCGCTCGAAAAAGCCGAGTCGCTCGAGCAGCTGCGCTGGCTCGAAAACGGTTACCGGATCGGCGTGGGCATCTCCCATACGGAGACCGTCGGNATCGACACTCCCGAGGACCTCGTGCGGGCGGAAGCGTTTCTGCAAAGTGAAAAGTAGCGATACCTTTCGCTTTTCGATTTTAACCTTTAACCTATGATTAAAATAATCGCCGGACCCTGCGTCATCGAATCGGCCGAGNTGCTCGACGCCGTGGCCGAACGGCTGGCCGGCATCAACCGCCGGCTGGGTACCGATATCATCTTCAAGTCGTCGTTCGACAAGGCCAACCGCACTTCGCTGCGGTCGTTCCGCGGTCCGGGTATCGACCGGGGGCTGCGGATGCTGGCCGACGTGAAGTCGAAATGGGGGCTGAAAATCCTGACCGACATCCACGAAGCGTGGCAGGCAGCACCTGCGGGCGAGGTGGCCGACGTGCTGCAGATTCCGGCGTTCCTCTGCCGGCAGACCGATCTGCTGACGGCGGCGGCGAAGACGGGCCGGACGGTGAATATCAAGAAAGCCCAGTTCCTCTCGGGCGCCGACATGCGCTACCCCTACGAAAAGGCGCGCGAATCGGGCGCTGCCGACATCTGGCTCACCGAACGCGGCAACAGCTTCGGCTACAACAATTTGGTGGTCGACTTCCGCAACATCCCCGACATGCTCGCCATAGCCTCCACGGTCATTATGGACTGCACCCACTCCGTGCAGCGGCCCGGNGCGGCCGACGGCACCACGGGCGGCAACCGCGAGTTCGTGCCGGCCATGGCCCGGGCGGCCAAGGCGTTCGGGGCCAACGGCTTCTTCTTCGAGGTGCATCCCGATCCCGACCGCGCCAGGAGCGACGGTCCCAANATGCTGCGGCTCGACGATCTGGAGCCGCTGGTCGAAAGTCTGTTATAAACGAACCGGAATCATGACCGAAATCGATAAGGCGCAACTGCTCGACGTGGCCCGCAANGCGGTGCACACGGAGATGCTGGCGCTCCGACATCTGGAAGAGACCTTGGGCGACGAGTTCGCGGCCGCCGTGGGGCTGATCCTCGCCTGCCGCGGCAAGTGCATCGTCACGGGCATGGGCAAATCGGGCCTCATAGGCCGCAAGATCGCGGCGACGCTGGCCTCGACGGGTACGCCGAGTTTCTTTCTCCACCCGGGCGAAGCGTTCCACGGCGATCTGGGCATGATCTCGCCCGACGACGTGGTGGTGGCGCTCTCCTACTCGGGCGAGACCGACGAGATACTCAAGATCGTGCCGTTCATCCATAGCAACGGCAACAAGCTGATCTCGATGACCGGCAATCCCGAATCGGCGCTGGCCCGCAACTCCGACGTCCACCTCGANGTGGCGGTNAAAGAGGAGGCCTGCATCCTGCACTTGGCGCCTACGAGCTCCACGACNGCGCAGATCGCCATGGGCGATGCGCTGGCNGTGTCGCTNATGCGCATGCGCGACTTCACGAGCGTCGACTTCGCGCGGCTGCATCCGGGCGGCAGCTTGGGCCGCCGTCTGCTGATGACCGTGGGCAACGTCATGCGCTCGCACGACCTGCCCGTCGTGNCGCCCGACTGTCCGGCAGTCGACATGATCCACGCCATTTCCAAGGGCGGATTGGGGCTGATCGTCGTCTGCGACGGCGACCGGATCGAGGGCATCGTCACCGACGGCGACGTGCGCCGGGCCATGGAGCANCGNCGGGCCGACTTTTTCAACATCGTGGCGGCCGACATCGCGACCCCGAATCCCAAGACGATCTCCGCGGCCGAGAAGCTCATCGAAGCCGAGAAGATGATGACCGCCAACAAGGTCACGTCGCTGCTCGTGACGGACGAGGCGGGCCGGCTGCAGGGCGTGATCCAGATTTACGACATCAAGCTGTAGCATAGAAAGCGGCTCCGGGCCGGGAGTGGCGCAGGTCAGGGCTTGCGTCAGAGGGTCT
This sequence comes from Alistipes sp., assembly GCA_014796635.1. GTDB lineage: Bacteria > Bacteroidota > Bacteroidia > Bacteroidales > Rikenellaceae > Alistipes. The sequence goes on along the minus strand of JAAVIK010000001.1, from coordinate 49,753 downwards.
GCAGATTCAGCGGTCCGCTGGCGGCGCGGTACGATAGCCGGTATCGGGGTGTTGAAACGTTTTAGCACTCCGGTTCGCTAAAACGTTTTAAATGCGTCTCCAGCTGTGTATTCCAGTCTGGCAGGACGCTAACGCTTCATGAATAACGGATAGTTGATGATGAATAATCCCGGGACATGGGCAATCATTATCCACTATATTATTCATCGAGTATTTTCTTCCTGTCATTCATTCCAGCGACCGCCTTTTCGGGCCGGCTGCTACGGGCAACCGCAGCAATTCGACGGGAGCCTTGACGAAGTTTTTCGGTAAGCCGAGCGCAGAGCNGGATTTATTCGGGCTATGCCGAGGCGAGAAAAACTGCATAAAATGAACGTCGGCACGTGGGGCGCCTATTACTCGTCCTCGTCGTACGCTGCGGGCAATATCAACGCGGCTCACTTGGCATTCGGCTCGGGCGAGGTTCATCCGCTGAATACCGCGAACCGTGCGAATGCGCTCTCCGTGCGCTGCGTCCAGCATCTGCACGGGCCGCTTTCTTTTCTGCGCAGAGGCCCCGGCGATCGTCTGCCGCATGCCCGGCACGGCGGCGGACCGGAAAATTATGGACGAATTTTTGGCCGGGAAAATAAATTGATGTACTTTTGTAGAATTCGAGACGCTGCGTGCCGGGGCGACGCCCGAGGGCCGCGGCGCAGTGACGGATGCAAATAATCGTTCGGATGATGAACCATAGATTTTCGATCGCCCTCGCCATTCTGCTGGCCTTGTGCATTCCCGCGCAGGCCCAGATGACCGACGACCAGATCATCGAATATGTGCAGCAGGGAGCCCTTGCCGGCAAGAACCAACAGCAGATCGGCCGCGAGCTGCTGCTGCGCGGCGTGTCGCAGTCGCAGCTGCTGCGGCTCAAGACCCAGTACGAACAGGGGGCGCTGGACGGCCAGCTGTCGGGCGGCAGCGTGCAGACGGTGGCGGGACGCACGGCGTTCGGCACCTCGTCGCGGAGCGATGTTTTCCGCGACGTATCGGACGACGGAGGCGTGCAGGTCACGGGCCGCGCATCCAACATGTCGATGACCTCCGGGACCGGTACGCCGGCCGTGCAGGGCACGATGCAGCTGCCCGCATCCATGCAGAGCTACGGAGCCGACGGGCCGCTGGCCGAGGAGCAGTACACGGAACAGGATGCCTATGCCGAAGTGCGCGATACGACCGGCCGGCGCCGGGTTTTCGGCCGCAGCATCTTCACGGGCAAGACCCTCACGTTCGAGCCCAACGGCAACATGGCCACGCCGAAAGACTACAGGCTGGGCCCGGGCGACGAAGTGATCATCGAAGTATGGGGCGCCAACGAAGACACCGTCGATGCGATCATCACCCCCGAGGGCAGCATCATGGTGGCGGAGATCGGGCCGGTCTATCTGAACGGACTGACCGTGGCCGAGGCGCAGCAGCGCATCCGCGGCATCTTCGCCCGCAAGTATGCCGGGGTTTCGGGCGAGGAGCCCGCCTCGGAAGTAAGGGTGACGCTGGGGCAGATACGCACGATCCTCATCAACGTCATGGGCGAGGTGGAGGTGCCGGGAACCTACCGGCTCACCTCGTTCTCGTCGGTATTCCATGCCCTCTACCGTGCGGGCGGCGTGACCGACATCGGTACGCTGCGCAGTGTGGAGGTGCTCCGGGGCGGACGCCGCCACGAAGTGCTGGACCTCTACGATTTCCTCTTTTCGGGCCGCTTCGACAAGGACGTGCGGCTGGAGGAGGGCGACATCGTGCTGGTGCATCCTTTCCGCACGATGGTGGAGGTCAAAGGGTCGTTCAAGCGCCCGATGTTCTANGAACTGAAAGAGGGCGAGACGATGGAGCAGCTGCTGGCCTATGCCGGAGGCTTCGCGNGCGACGCCTANGATAAGGAGGTGCGCGTGGTCCGNCGCTCGGGCCGCGAGCACGAGTTTTTCAGCGTNCCGGTGGCGAAATTCGCCTCGTTCGAGTTGCAGGACGGCGACCAGGTCGAAGCCGATCCGGTGCTGGACCGCTTCGCCAATAGGGTAGAGGTGCGCGGNGCGGTTTACCGTCCGGGGCCCTACGAACTGGGCGACGACCTGCACACGGTGGGTCAGTTGGTGGCCCGCGCCGAGGGGTTGAAAGAGGAGGCGTTCCTTGCCCGGGCGCTGCTCTACCGCCAATGCGACGACCTGCTGCTGCGCATGGTGGCGGTCGATCTGGCGGGTATCGTGAAAGGAACCGNTNCCGATGTGGAGCTCGAGCGCAACGATGTGCTGGTGATTCCGAGCCGTCACGATCTGACGGACTTGGGCGACTTCACGATCTCCGGGCAGGTGGCCCTGCCGGGCAACTATCCCTATATGGAGAACATGACGCTGGAAGACCTGATCATGCAGGCCGGCGGTCTGCTCGACGGCGCCTCGGTGGTGCGCGTGGAGGTGGCGCGGCGGCTGAAGAACCCCAAGAGCATGGTGGCCGAAAACGATCTGAGCCAGGTATATACGTTCTCGCTGAAAGACGGATTCGTGGTCGACGGCACGCCGGGCTTCATCTTGGAGCCCTTCGATGTGGTGGCGGTGCGNCGGAGCCCGGGCTACCAGGAGCAGCGCATGGTCACCGTGGCGGGCGAAGTGGTCTTCGAGGGCGACTACGCCCTGCTGCACAAGGCCGAACGCATCTCCGATCTGGTGAACCGGGCCGGGGGGCTGACCAAGGACGCCTACGTGCGCGGCGGGCGTCTGATCCGCAGGATGAACGCCGAGGANAAGGCGGTGCTGGAAGATGCGATCCGCATGGCCAAGCTCAACGGCGGCGCCGACTCGCTGTCGGTGGAGAAGCTGCGCGAGAGCGACACCTACGCCGTGGGCATCGAGTTGGACAAGGCGCTGGAGAATCCCGGATCGGATTACGATATGGTCCTGCGCGAGGGCGACCGTCTGTTCGTGCCGGAGTATGTCTGCACGGTGAAGATCACGGGCGAAGTGATGCGCCCCAATACGGTGCTCTATTCCCAGTCGAAGAAATACAAGGATTACATCAACCAGGCCGGCGGCTATGCCAACCGGGCGAAGCGGGACCGCACCTATATTATATATATGAACGGCACCATCTCGCGCAAGAAGAAGCGGATCGAGCCGGGGTGCGAGATCATCGTGCCGTGCAAGCGCGAGCGTGCAGGGCTGGGCGTGACGCAGATCATGGGGCTGGCGACTTCGGCCGCTTCGTTGGGAACGATGGCCGCGACGATCGCCAATCTGGCCAAATAAGGGTTTGAAGATGGAAAACGACATGCAGCGATACCCCGTGCAGCCGGAGGACGACCAGATCGACCTGCTGGCGCTGGTGCGCAAGCTATGGAACGAACGCCGGTTGGTGGCGCGCTGGTGCGCCGTGGCGGCGGCGGTCGGGCTCATCGTGGGATTCAGCATACCGAAAGAATATACGACCGTGACGGTGCTGGCGCCCGAAACCTCGTCGAGCAAGGGGGCGCTGGGCGGTCTGAGTTCGCTGGCCAGTCTGGCCGGGATCAACATGGGCAGCATGGCCGACGCCGACGCCATCAACTCGACGATCTATCCCGATATCGTGGAGTCGGTGCCTTTCGTGACGGAGCTGTTCGATGTGGAGGTGGAGACGCGCAACGGCAAGTTGCGGACCGATCTCTACGACTACATGCTCAACTACGGCCGGCAGCCGTGGTGGAGCGCGGTGCTCTCGGCGCCGTTCAAGGCGCTCGGCTGGTGCATGGAACGAATTCGCGGAGCGGAACCCGCTTCGGGAAAGGTCGATCCGTTCCGCCTGTCGCGGGACGAGGATCGGATCGTGCGCGATCTGGGCCGCCGGATCGAGGTGGTCATCGACAAGAAAACCTCGCTGGTGACCCTCTCGGTGACGATGCAGGACCCGCTGGTGTCGGCGACGCTGGCCGATACGGTGCTGCGCAACCTGCAGACCTATGTGACCGACTACCGGACCAACAAGGCGCGCAACGATCTGAAGTTCACGCAGCAGCTCTACGACGAATCGCAGCGCGAATACCATGANGCNCAGCAGCGCTACGCCCGTTATATGGATGCCAACCAGAATGTGGTGCGCCGCTCGGTGAAGACCGAGCAGGAGCGGTTGCAGAACGAGGCGACGCTGGCTTACAACGTCTACAACCAGATGGCCCAGCAGCTGCAGCTGGCCCGGGCCAAGGTGCAGGAGAGCACGCCGGTCTATGCGGTGGTGCAGCCGGCGTCGGTGCCGCTGAGGCCGGCGAAGCCCTCGAAGCTGTTGATTCTGATCGGGTTCGTCTTCCTCGGAGGTGCGGCGGCCGCGGGATGGGTGCTCGGGCTCCGCGACTTCGTACGTCGGTTCGGGGAATTCGGGGAAGAACCGCCGCGGGAATAGCGGAAAAGGGTCGCGCGGCGCCGGGCAGGCGTGCGGGCGACAGGAAAACATAAATCGGTTGCAGCGCCCGGCCGGCGGAATCCGGCGGTGCGGCGGCAGCCGCGACAAGATAAAAAGCAGCCTTCAGACCCGGAGTGGCAGCGGTTACGGCTTCTGCCAGAGTGGTCCGCAGATTCAGCGATGCGCTGACGGCGCGATGCGTCGCCCTGCTTTTGTCGTTGGAGGGGTCGGCGCCCGTAGGGGCGGCCGCAGCCGACGACAGGCCGGTCGGCATCTGCGGGCTGTTTTTTATCTTTTTTGTATTCGTGCTGTCGGGGTTCTGCGCTGCCGGAAGCGGCGCCAAGGCCGAAAATACCACAAAATGACTTAAAAATATTATTTTTTGTTGTCGGCAACGAATTTGTTATTATTTTTGTCGTGGAATGTCCGCATGCCGGAAGAGGGCATGGCCGGGCCGAAGGAACCGAAAAAACGACGGGGATTCGGCGACCGCAAAAAACAAGCGCTGCCCTGCGGCAACGCCTGTTTCGGAGTAGTCCCGACGGGAATCGAACCCATATCGTAAGAACCGGAATCTTGTATTCTATCCATTGAACTACGGGACCGGATGCACAAAGATACGAATTTTTTTTAATTGTGAAACCGAAATGCGGGAAAAGCAGAACAATTGGCAAAGAATCGAAGCCGTAATCAAGTGGGCGAACATGTCCACCAACTATTTTGCCCGTCACATCGGTCTGCCGCGGGGTGAGAATCTCTACCAGATCAAGCGGGGCAACAACGGCATTTCGCGCGACGTGGCCCGACGCATCGTCGAGAATTTTCCGCAGATCGACAAGCTGTGGCTGCTGACGGGCGACGGGCAGATGTTCGTCGACGAACCGCCGCGCGGCGTGCAGATACCTTTTTACAATACCGACGTCGAGCAGGGCATCGCCGANCTCGAACACNTNGAGTCGGACGGCGATCTGGTGGTTCCGGCGACGATGGCCTGCGATCTGGCGATGGTCTACTCGGGCCGCGCCATGGGGCAGTCGGTGCCGCCGGGTACGGTGGTCTTTCTGAAAAATATCGACCGGGACGAAATTATTCCGGGGCAGGAATACGTGATTATCAGCCGAAAAATTGTAACTTTGCGTATAGTACGTGCCGCCGATAGCGGGGCACAGCTGCGCCTGGTGGCCGGAGATCGCAAGAACTACGACGATATAGTTCTCAGTATCAACGACATCGTGGCGGTATACAAAGTCAATGGCAAGCTGATAATTAACACGTAGGAGGATGTTTTCAGGCATCGTGGAGCGGACGGCGGAGGTCGTGGATATCCGTGAGGACCGCCAGAACAAGGATTTTACGCTTCGCGCGGACTTCGCGCAGGAGTTGAAAATCGACCAGAGCATAGCACATAACGGCGTATGTTTGACGGTTGTGGACATCGCGGGCGATACTTACACCGTCACCGCCATGAAGGAGACGCTCGACCGGAGCAATCTGGGGCTGCTCCGTCCGGGCGATCTGGTCAACCTCGAACGGTCGATGCGGCCCGATGCCCTGCTCGACGGCCATATCGTCCAGGGCCATGTGGACCAGACGGCCCGCTGCACGGCGGTGGAAGATGCCGGCGGCAGCTGGTATTTCCGGTTCGAGTACGAACCCCGGGGCGGCGGTCTCTGTACGGTCGAAAAGGGCTCGGTCGCCGTCAACGGCGTGAGCCTGACGGTCTGCGATTCCGAACCCGGCAGTTTCCGGGTGGCGATCATCCCCTACACGATGGAGCATACCAATTTCAGCCGCATCGGCGTGGGTTCGGTGGTCAACCTCGAATTCGATATCGTGGGCAAGTACATCGCCCGGCTGATGCAGCAATATAANAAGTAGNTGTCGGACGTCGCAGGCGGATTCGCGAATCCGCCTGCGACGCTTCGTCTTCCGGTGCGNCCTGCGCTGCCGGAGNCGGGGCGGCGTGCCGGGCAGAAAAAGAGACGGAAACATGATCCATATCAAGACCAAGGAAGGTGCATCCCTGTGGATTGCATTGCTCGCGGCGGCGATCGTGGCGGCGGGNATGTGGCTGTTCGATGCCGTGTGGTGGCTGACGCTGAGCGTGGCCGGCGGGGTCTTCGCCGTCATGGCGCTCGCGGCCCTCTTCATCATCCGCAAGTATGTGGCCTACAAGCTCAAGCCGATCTATTCGATCGTGCTCTCGCGCGACGTGCACACCAACGAGATTTTCTCGGAGCTGCGCGACAAGCGCGTGGAGAANATCGGCGAGGAGCTGACCGCATGGGCCGACACCAACGACAAGGAGATCGCCCGGCTCAAGGAAGCCGAGCACTTCCGCAAGCAGTATCTGGGCAACGTGGCCCACGAACTCAAGACGCCGATTTTCAATATCCANGGCTACATNTCGACCCTTCTGGACGGCGGGCTGGAGGACGAACTCATCAACCGCAAGTTCCTCGANCGGGCCGAAAAGAGCATCGACCGNCTGATAAACATCGTCAACGACCTCGACACCATCTCGAAGCTGGAGAGCAACATGAACCGCCTCGACATGGAGAAGTTCGACATCGTAGCCCTCGCCAAGGAGATCGCCGAGCAGGCCGAGATGGAGGCCGACAAGAAAGGGATCAAGATCACGGTCAAGGGGGCCGAGAACCTGCCGTCGCCGTTCTGGGTGCTGGCCGACAAACATTTCATCGGCCAGGTGTTCGTCAACCTNGTCATCAACTCGATCCGTTACGGCAAGGAGGGCGGCGCCACGCGCATCCGCTTCCGCGACATGCTGGACAAGATACTGGTGGAGATCGAAGACAACGGGCAGGGCATCGGCAAGGAGGACCTGCCGCGCATCTTCGAGCGCTTCTACCGCACCGACAAGGGCCGTTCGCGCGAGCAGGGCGGCACGGGGCTCGGGCTGGCGATCGTCAAGCACATCGTCGAGGCCCACGGCGAGCGCATCACCGTGCGCAGCGAACCGGGCGTGGGCAGCACCTTCTCCTTCACGCTCAAGAAAGTACCCTTGCAGGAGATACGATAACCGATTGTTTCCCGAAAACCGCTGAATAACCGAATAAATGATACGACCTCTCGGCATCGTCTGGAATTTCGACCCCGTGTTCTTCGAGATCGGGTCGCTCGACATCCGTTACTACGGCCTCATGTGGGTGCTGGCGATCTTCGTCGGCGCCAAACTTTTCGACTGCTTCTGCCGCCGCGAGGGACTGCCCCAGCAGGTTTCGGAGTCGATATTCGTCTACGGCACGCTGGCGACCATCATCGGGGCGCGCTTGGGTCACTGCCTGTTTTACGACACGATGGAGTACCTGCGGGCCCCGTGGACTATCATTACGGGATTCCGCGACGGGGGGCTGGCGAGCCACGGCGCGGCGATCGGTCTGCTCATCGGCCTGTGGCTCTTTTCGCGCAAGAACAAGCTGCCCTACATTTGGTCGCTCGACCGCATCATGATCGCCGTGGGCATCGGCGGCGCTTTCGTGCGCTTAGGCAACCTCTTCAATTCGGAGATTTTCGGCACGACGACCTCGCTGCCGTGGGGCTTCGAGTTCGTCCGCTCGGCGAAATGGGTGCATGAATTCGCTCCGGCGGCGGTTCATCCCACGCAGATTTACGAGGCGCTGTGTTACCTGCTGACGTTCGGCATCCTCTGCTGGCTCTATTTCGGCCGCGACCTTGCGCGCCGCAGGCCCGGCATCCTCTTCGGCGTGGGGCTGGAGGGCATCTTCCTCACGCGCTTTCTGATCGAGTTCATCAAGACCGAGCAGGAGAGCTTCGAGGTGGGCTGGGCGCTCGATATGGGACAATGGCTCAGCATTCCGTTCATCGTGCTGGGTATTTATATGATCTGGCGGGGTGCGACCCGTCCGGCCGCGGTGCCGGCATCCGCACCCGCCGCAACTGTCAAAAAGAAAAAATCATGAATGAGAATCCGATGACCGAACAGGTCAACCGTCTGATCGGCAACCGCCTCGCGGCGGGCTGCGAACTCTTTCTTCCCGGCGTCGGCTCTTTGTTTATCGAACAGCGGGGGGCGCGCCGCGTCTCCAAGCGCGAGGTCGAGCCCCCGTGCCGCGCCGTGCGCTTCACGCCGCAGGAGCGGGGTACGTCGCTCGTCGCCGAGATCGCCGAAGCGGCCCGCTGCGACCGGGAGCGGGCGCAGTCGATCTACGACCGCTGGCTCGACAACGTCCTCGGCGAGAATACGCTGACCGTCCGGGGGGTCGGGGAGCTGCGGTTCCGCAACTTCATCCCCGAGGAGGAGTTCGACCTGATCCTCAATCCGCAGGGACATGCCCCGGTGAAGGTCAAGTCGGGCGGCAGCGACTGGATGCTGTGGGTCTGCCTGCTGGTGATCTTCGCGGCGCTCGCCGTCGGTTATGCGATGTTCTTCCAGCCCTCGCTGCTGCAGCGCTGGTGGCCTGTCGACGAGGAGGAAGTCTACGAACAGCCCGAGACGCCGGCCGCACCGGCCCCGCAGGCCCCGCAGGTGCCGGCGGAGAGTTTTGCCGCCGGCAGCGGAGCCGCCGAAACGGCTGCGGCCCCCGCCCCGGCAGCTGCCGGCAATCGGAATGCCGCGGTTCCCGCCGCCCGGGCCGGCTATGACGGTTACGACAGAACTCCCGCCGCGAATGCGCCGATCGGCACGGCCCAAGCGCCGGCGACGCTCGTTTCGGGCCGCAGCTATGTGGTGGTGGGCGTCTTCGGCGAGCCCGGGAATGCCGCCTATATGGCCGAGGGGATCGTGCGCGAGGACCCGACGCTCCGGTGCGGAATCTACCGCTTCGGCGGCAAGCTGATGGTCTCGCCTTTCGGGTCGGACGACCCGGCGGCCTGCCAGCGCTTCATAGACGCACACCGGACCCGGTGGCGCGACGCGTGGACCTATACGGCCCGCTGATGCGCCCGGCCGAAGCCATCACCCGGGCGATCGACGCGCTTCGCATCGGCCCCGCGGCCTTGGTGCCGCGGCAGACGTTCCGCTATGCCGTGTGCGGCGGAGCGACCTACGGGTTGTTCGATCCGGTGTGCTACTTTCTGGTATACAACTATGTAGTGGCGCATCGTCCGGTCCGGATAGGCTTCGCGACCCTCTCGCCCCATATCGCNGCGTTGGCGCTGGTCTTCCCGCTTACCTTTTTCGTGGGGTTCTGGCTCAACCGCCATGTGGCGTTCCGGCAGTCGCCCCTGCGCACGCGGACGCAGTTGTTCCGCTACGCCCTCTCGGTCGGGGGATCGATCCTGCTGACCTATGCGCTGCTGAAATTCTTCGTGGAGGTCTGCGGCGTATGGCCTACGCCGGCCAAGGTCCTCACCACGGCCGTGACGGCGGNATACAGCTACTTGGCGGCCAAGTATTTCACGTTCCGNCANGCCCGGGAGTAGCCGTGCGGNGGAAAGCGACGGTGCCGCGGAGTTTTTTGCATCGGTGAATATCGGTATATCCCGACCTTTGCGTTATAATGAAGAAACGATTTAAAATAAAGAGAAAAATGAAAAAGATCGGTTTATTGCTTCTGGCCGCTGCCGCAGGGCTCGGCTTCGTGTCGTGTGCGGATTCCAAGGCGGATCAGCCGAGCCGGATGAGCTTCGTGACGGTGCACATGTGGTCGCTCGACGACTACTATTTCGAGACGGATACGGAGAAACGGATCTGGCCGAGCGACAAGAGCCGCGTGCCGGGCTATACGGCCAAGGAGGGGCAGCGGGCNCTGATCGCGTTCAACATACTGGATACGCCCGTTCCGAATTTCGACTACAACATCGCGCTCTACGACATCGCCAACATCTATACCTCGCTGGCGCAGGTCGTGACCGAGGCGGAGGAGTTGGAGAAGATCAAGGACGAGGCCGTCGACTTCCGCGGCGGCCGGTTGCAGGGCCATTGGTCGACGATGGTGGTCCGCTTCATGGCCANCGACCTCTCCAAGCACCGNTTCTCGCTGATCGTCAACGAGGTGAATCCTGCGGACGACAGCGACGAGAATTACCTCGATGTGGAGCTGCGGCACGATTCCAACGGCGACACGGCGCTGGGAACGCTCTACGAAACCTATGTCTCGTTCGATATGATCGACCTCGACGGCCTGCTGGCCGGGAAGGAAGGCATCCGGCTCCGCTTCGATAACGGCTACGGCGCCGAGTGGGTGAAGATCAAACGCGCGGCCGACGAATAGCGGACGTTCCGACCCGATTCTGCGATATGTCTGTCGTACGCAATACCGAAAGCGATCTCGAGTTCGAGAACAAGATCCGGCCGCAGGAGCTCGAAAACTTCGCGGGCCAGGAGAAGATCGTGGAGAANCTGCGCATCTTCATCAAGGCCGCCCTCATGCGGGGCGACTCGCTCGACCATGTGCTGCTGCACGGCCCTCCGGGTCTGGGCAAGACGACGCTGGCCAACATCGTCGCCAACGAGATGGGGGCCCAGCTGCGGACCACCTCGGGACCCGTGCTCGACAAGCCGGGCGATCTGGCGGGGCTGCTGACCAACCTCAGTCCGGGCGACGTGCTCTTCATCGACGAGATACACCGCCTGAGCCCAATCGTCGAGGAGTATCTCTACTCGGCGATGGAGGACTACAAGATCGATATCGTGCTCGACAAGGGGCCCTCGGCCCGCTCGATTCAGATCGAGCTGGCGCCGTTTACGCTCATTGGCGCCACGACGCGCAGCGGCCTGCTGACCTCGCCCCTGCGGGCGCGCTTCGGCATCCAGTGCCACTTGGAGTACTACGATGCCCCGGTGCTGGCGGGCATCGTGCGGCGTTCGGCCCGCATTCTCGACGTCTCGATCGACGACGACGCGGCCCACGAGGTGGCGCTGCGCTCGCGCGGCACGCCCCGNATCGCCAACGCNCTGCTGCGNCGNGTNCGCGACTTCGCNATGGTCAAGGGCGAGGGNCATATCGACCTCGAGATCACGCGTATAGCCCTTGCGGCGCTCAACATCGATTCGCGCGGTCTCGACCGCATGGACAACAAGATTCTGGGCACGATCATCGAGAAGTTCGGGGGCGGTCCCGNGGGGCTGAACACCATCGCCACGGCCGTGGGCGAGGAAGCCGGCACGGTCGAGGAGGTCTACGAACCGTTCCTCATCAANGAGGGTTTTCTGAAGCGTACGCCCCGCGGCCGCGAAGCCACCGAGNTGGCATACAAACACTTGGGATTCACGATGCCGCGCGGCGAGAATGAATTGTTCTGAAANAAATATGGATAGGAATCGGATTGCCATTGCCGGGAGCTGCATCCGTTGCGGCCGGTGCGTGAGGGTGTGNCCCTCGCAGGTTTTCGGGCAGGAGAAGCCCGGCGGCGAAGTGCGGGTCGCGGCGCCGGAGANCTGCATAGGCTGCGGNCATTGCGCGGCCGCCTGCCCGGCGGGTGCCGTGGAGCACAGCGACTTCCCGGCCGACAAGGTGCATCCCGTCGACCGCGCGCAGCTGCCGACGCCCGAACAGCTGCTGCTGCTCTGCAAGGCCCGCCGCTCCAACCGGGCGCTGAGCCGCAGGCCGGTGCCGCGGGAGGCGATCGCCCGGATTCTCGAAGCGGCGCACTGCGCCCCTACGGCCAGCAACATGCAGCAGGTGAGCTTCACGGTGCTGACCGATCCGGCCGACCTGCGCGCCGTGGTCGAACATACGCTCGACTTCTGCCGCCGCATGCTGCGGCTCTTGGAGATGCCGGTCGTGGGGCCCGTCGTCCGCAAGGCGGTGAAAGGGGCCGAGCGCTATCGGCTGACGTTCCGCCGCCTGATCGACGAGTACGACCGCCACGGCCGCGACCGCATCCTGCGGGGCGCCACGGCGTTGATCTTCATCCACACGCCGGCCGCCAACCGTTTCGGCGCCATCGATTGCCAGCTGGCCTATCAGAACGGTTCGCTCATGGCCGAGACGCTGGGCGTGAGCCAGATCTACACGGGGTTCGTGCTGACGGCCCTGCGCTCCGACAAGAAGAACCGCCTGGCCCGCCGTTTCGGCATCGGGGGCACGATCCACGCAGGCATGGCGCTCGGGATGCCCGAGTTCGCATTTCCCAACTACATCGACAAACGACCGCTCGATGCGGCGGTGAAGTAGGGCGCGGTATTTGTTCGGGAGGCGGAAAACGCCGCCCTATGAATACCACGACCGACGACGAAGCGCTCCGCTACCACAGCGAGGGGCGCCCCGGCAAGATCGGCATCTGCCCGACCAAGCCGAGCCGCACGCAGCACGACCTCTCGCTGGCCTACTCGCCCGGGGTGGCGGCGCCGGCGCGCGCCATAGCGGCCGATGCGGCCGCGGCCTACCGCTATACGGGCAAGGGCAATTTGGTGGCGGTCGTCTCCGACGGTTCGGCCGTACTGGGGCTGGGCGACATCGGGGCGCTGGCCTCCAAACCCGTCATGGAGGGCAAGAGTATGCTGTTCAAGCGCTTCGCGGGGATCGACGCGTTCGATATCGAGGTGGCCGAATCCGATCCCGCGCGGTTTGCGGCCGTGGTCGAAGCGATCGCCCCGACTTTCGGGGGCATCAATCTGGAAGATATCAAGGCGCCCGAATGCTTCATCATCGAGGAGCGGCTGCGTGAGCGGCTCGACATTCCGGTGTTGCACGACGACCAGCACGGCACGGCCATCATCGTGGCGGCGGCCGCGATCAACGGGGCCCGCATCGCCGGAAAAGAGGTCGCAGGGCTGCGCGTGGCGGTCAACGGAGCCGGAGCGGCGGCCATTGCCTGTGCGCGGATGTTCGTGGCGCTGGGTATTCCGCGCGAGCAGATCGTGCTGTGCGACAGCCGCGGTGCCGTGACCCGCTATCGCAGCGATCTGAATCCGCAGAAGCGGGAGTTCGCCACCTCGCGGCGGCTGGCGACGCTGGCCGAAGCGCTGCAGGGAGCCGATCTTTTTCTGGGGGTTTCCGCGGCGGATGTGCTGACGCCGGAGATGATCCGCACGATGGCCGAGAGCCCGATCGTGCTGGCGNTGGCCAANCCCGATCCCGAGATAGCCTACGACGCGGCCATGCGTGCGCGGCCCGATATCATCTTCGCTACGGGACGCTCCGACTATCCCAATCAGGTCAACAACGTGCTGGGTTTTCCCTACCTGTTCCGCGGGGCGCTCGATGTGCGGGCGACGCGGATCGANGACGCCATGAAACTCGCTGCGGCGCATGCGCTGGCCGAGCTGGCCCGGGANCCGGTGCCGGAGAGCGTGCTGCGCGCCTACGGGATAGAGCGGTTGGAATTCGGTCGCGGCTACCTGATACCCAAGCCGTTCGATCCGCGGCTGTTAGGCGNCGTTTCGACNGCCGTGGCCCGGGCCGCGGCTGAATCGGGTGCGGCCCGGCAGCCCATAACCGACTGGGAGGCCTATGCCGCCCGGCTGCGCGGGCTGCAGTTGCAGGAGTGAGCGCAGCGGGGCCGCTGTCAGCCGAGCCCCTCGCACAGGGCGCGGAACTCNGCGACGGGGAGGAGGTGNACCCGGCAGTCGCCGATCCCGACGGGCAGGACGATGCGCAGGATGTCGCCCTCGCTTTTTTTGTCCTTGCCGACNTCTTTCAGCAGGCGCCGCATATCGATGGGCGGCGTGAGATCGAAGCCCAGGGCGAGCAGAAGCCCCACGATGCGGTCGCGGTCGCCGGGCGTCAGCACGCCCAGCTTCACGGCGACGTCGGCGATGAGGGCCGTGCCGACGGCGACGGCCTCGCCGTGGTTCATCCGCGAAGAACACTTCTCGATAGCGTGGGCCAGCGTGTGGCCGAGGTTGAGTTTGCGCCGCTCGCCCGTCTCGCGCTCGTCGCGGTCGACGATGTCGGCCTTGATGCGGATCGAAGCCGATATGGCGTCGGACAGCAGGTCGGTATTGCGGCGCAGGGCGTCGAACGAAGCCCGCTCCAGCCGTGCGAAGAGCCCGGCGTCGGCGATGACGGCCGTTTTGACGACCTCGGCCAGTCCGGCGCGGAACTCGCGGTCGGAGAGCGAACGCAGCAGGGCGGGGTCGCAGACGACGAACCGGGGCTGNGTGAAAGTGCCGGCCATGTTCTTGTAGCCGTCGACGTTCACGCCGTTCTTGCCGCCTACCGACGCGTCGACCTGTCCCATGAGGGTCGTGGGCACGAATCCGAACGGCAGGCCGCGCATGTAGGTCGAGGCGGCGAATCCGGCGATGTCGGTGACGATGCCGCCGCCCATGCCGAGGATGAANGTCCGGCGGTCGACGCCCANCTCGATGAAGCGGCGGTAGAGGGTCTCGACCGTCTGCAGGGTTTTGATGCTCTCGCCCGAGCCGATCAGGGCCCGGTCGTGGCCCGTGAGCAGCGAGCCGTAGAGNCGGTCGATCGCAGCGTCGCAGACGACTACGACCCGNCCCTCGGGCAGCAGCCCCGGCAGCAGGTCGGCCAGCGGGCCGATGTAGATTTCGCTTTTTTTGCGGACGTTGAAAGCTGGTATCATCTTTTCGGAAAACTTTTGCTTTCTGCAAATTTAGCATAAATTGCCGTCATATCCAAGGCCTGCCGCGAAGGAGCGGGCGGAACGGGCCGGCGCGCGGATGATTTTTTTGCAAACAGGCGGCTTTATTCACCGTTCGTTAGCCATTTTTTCCTACCTTTGCAGGCGATAAACGTCGTCCGGTTCGGAATCGCGCCCGGCCCGCTTATCGCGGCATCGTAAAATATTCTCTTATGCAGAAACTGCGCAACATCGCCATCATCGCCCACGTCGACCATGGCAAAACCACGCTCGTCGACAAGATGATTCTGGCAGGCAACATCCTGCGCGACAACGCCAAGCAGAGCGGCGAACTCATACTCGACAACAACGATCTGGAGCGCGAGCGGGGCATCACGATCCTCTCGAAGAACGTTTCGGTCATCTACAAGGACTACAAGATCAACATCATCGACACCCCGGGCCANGCCGATTTCGGCGGCGAGGTGGAGCGCGTGCTGAACATGTGCGACGGCGTGCTGCTCTTGGTCGACGCGTTCGAGGGCACCATGCCGCAGACGCGCTTCGTGCTGCAGAANG
Source organism: Alistipes sp. (assembly GCA_014796635.1). Taxonomy (GTDB): domain Bacteria; phylum Bacteroidota; class Bacteroidia; order Bacteroidales; family Rikenellaceae; genus Alistipes. Next base: position 34,315 of record JAAVIK010000001.1, on the reverse strand, counting down.
CCTTGGCCTTGGGCAAGAAGCCGATCGTGGTGGTCAACAAGGTCGACAAGCCCAACTGCCGTCCCGAGGTGGTCAACGAGCAGGTCTTCGACCTGATGTTCTCGCTCGACGCTACGGAGGAGCAGCTCGACTACAAGACGATCTACGGCTCGGCCAAGCAGGGGTGGATGTCGCACAAGTGGAACGAGCCGACCGACTCGATCGTGCCGCTGTTGGATGCGATCATCGACGAGATTCCCGAGCCCGCGACGGTCGAGGGCACGCCCCAGATGCTCATCACGTCGCTCGAATATTCGGCCTATACGGGCCGCATCGCCGTGGGCAAGGTCACGCGCGGCTCGCTCCGGGCGGGGCAGAACGTGACGCTGGCCAAGCGCGACGGGGCGACGATGCAGAAGACCAAGATCAAGGAGCTGATGATCTTCGAGGGTCTCGGCAAAAAGAAGGTCGACGAGGTGCCCTGCGGCGAGATATGCGCCATTACGGGCATCGAGGGCTTCGAGATCGGCGACACGGTCTGCGACTATGAGAATCCCGAGCCGCTGCCGCCCATTGCGATCGACGAGCCCACGATGTCGATGCTTTTTACGATCAACAACTCGCCCTTTTTCGGCAAGGACGGCAAATACGTCACCTCGCGCCATATCAAGGACCGCCTCGACCGCGAGCTCGAAAAGAACCTCGCGCTGCGCGTGACGCCGGGCCCCTCGGCCGATTCGTTCAACGTCTTCGGGCGCGGCGTGCTGCACCTCTCGGTGCTGATCGAGACGATGCGCCGCGAGGGCTACGAACTGCAGGTGGGTCAGCCCCGCGTGATCGTCAAGGAGATCGGCGGCAAGAAGTGCGAGCCGATCGAGGAGATGACCGTCGACTGCCCCGAGGAACACTCCGGCACGGTCATCGAGCTGGCTACCAAGCGCAAGGGTACGCTCACCAACATGGTCTCCAACGGCGACCGCGTGCGGCTGGAGTTTTCGATCCCCTCGCGCGGCATCATCGGCCTGCGTTCCAACATGCTCACGGCCACGGCCGGCGAGGCGATCATGACCCACCGCCTCAAGGGTTTCGAGCCTTGGGTCGGCGAGATCGAGATGCGCATCAACGGCTCGATCATCTCGGGCGAGACGGGCACGGCCTACGCTTACTCGATCGACAAGCTGCAGGACCGCGGCCGCTTCTTCATCAACCCCATGGACCCGGTCTACGAGGGGCAGGTGATCGGCGAGCACACGCGCCAGAACGACATCACGGTGAACGTCACCAAGTCGAAGCAGCTCACCAACATGCGTGCTTCGGGCTCCGACGACAAGGCCGTCATCGTGCCGCCCAAGGTCTTCACGCTCGAGGAGGCGCTCGAATACATCAAGGAGGACGAGTACGTGGAGGTGACGCCCCACGCCATGCGTCTGAGGAAGATTCTGCTGCACGAGGTCGACCGCAAGCGTGCGGCGAAATAGCTCGTGCGGAATATTTTTTGAGGGGATTTTTTCAAAACCGGCAGCCATGAAGAAGATAGGCATCGCCTGCGACCATGCGGGCTACGAGATGAAAGAGTTTCTGGTAGGTTACCTCGACGCCATGGGCTTCGAGGTCCTCGACTTCGGCACCCACTCGCCCGAGCGCGTCGACTATCCCGACTACGGCCATGCGCTGGCCGCGGCGATCGAGGGCGGCGAGCTGGAGCGCGGCATCGGCCTGTGCGGTTCGGGCGAGGGGATGGCCATGACGCTCAACAAGCACCGGGGCATCCGCGCCGGTCTCTGCTGGAACACCGAGGTCGCGACCCTCATCCGGCAGCACAACGACGCCAACGTAATCGTNCTGCCGGCCCGCTTCGTCACCAACGACGAGGCTGTGGCGATGCTCGATGCCTTTCTGAATACTCCTTTCGAGGGGGGGCGCCATCAGGCGCGGATCGAAAAAATGGCCTGCCGATAGGCCGTCGCGTTTCGGTTTNCCGATCTATCTTTCCTGCTCCGCCGCCTTTTCGACAAGGCGGAGAATACGCCGTCCGACAGGGCAGTCGGCNCAGCGGGGNGCGCTTTCCTGCGCGCTCCGGCGGGGNCGCTCNTTNGCCCCGGGCATGCAGTATTCGGTGGCCAGCTGCAGCAGCGCCTGCGTCTCGAATGCGCTGCGGGGCTCCAGCCCCCGGTTTTTCCACGCCAGCACATAGCGGTTTTCCTCGGCGGGCANCTGCTCGAGGAGCGTCAGCGCATGGTCGCGCAGCGCTTCNTTGCCCGTATAGCTGCCGTAGGCGAATTGGAGAATGGCCGCCAGATTGATCCCGATCATGCGGGCTTTGAACGAGCCGATGCGTCGGGGCGCTTCGTGTTCGGCCCCGCAGTGNTCCTGCCAGTAGGCCGGCGCTTCGATGCAGAAAAGTTTGCGGATATCGCTTTCCGTGCGGCAGGCGATGGNCCGGGCCATCACGAATTCGTCCTGCGCGAAGAATGCCGCCGCCTGCGCGAGCCGCAGGACCGGGTGGTTGGCCGGCCGCAGCCCCTCGAGAATCCACTCGTCGGGCCGCATGGCTTCGATCGAATATTTGACGCGCAGGTGGGCGAACGTTTCGCGCAGCCGGAGCAGATAATCGTCCGGCGCGTAAAGGTCGAGCAGCCCCGACGCCCCGAGCAGCAGGGCTTCGACGGCATGGGGCGTCTGCCGCTCGCGCAGCACGGTTTTGTAGGGCACCCGGTGGGCCAGCCGCAGGTAGGCGGCGCGGTTGTCGAGGTCGCTCAGTGTGCGGAAATAGAGCAGATAGAAAGTCTGGTTCCAGTTCTCGCCCGCCTCGGCATGGAGCGTTTCGACCATGCGCATCTTGCGTTCCAGCCGGTCGAACGCCAGCGCCGTGTAGATTTCGTGGCGCGGCAGGGTCTGCAGCCCCGTCAGATAGCTGCCGCAGGCATAGCTGCGGGCTCCGGCCTGCAGCCGTCCGAGCGCTTCCTCCGGCCGTGCCATGCTACAACATGTTGAGCTCCAGCAGCGCCTCCTCCGACATCATGCTCTTGTCCCACACGGGGTCGAACGTCAGCACCACGTTGACCGACTTCACCCCGGCGACCTTGCCCACCTGCGTATGGACGTCCTCGACCAGCATATCGGCCATGGGGCAGTTGGGCGCCGTGAGGGTCATGCGGATGTTGGCCTCGCCCTCGGGCGTGTAGTCGATTTCGTAGATGAGCCCCAGATCGTAGATGTTGACCGGAATCTCGGGGTCGTAGATATTCTTGAGCGTCAGGACGATCTCCTGCTCGGTTTTCAGTATCTCTTCGGGTGTCATGATCGGTCGTTTTTACGGTTCGCGAACGCCAGTGCATAGAGCCGCATCTGTTTGAGCATCGCCGCCAGCCCGTTGGCCCGCGTAGGCGAGAGGTTGGCGCTCAGACCGATGGCGTCGATGAAGTAGAGTTCGGTGTCGACGACCTCCTGCGGCGTGCGGCCGTCGAGTACGCGGATCAGGAGGGCGATGATGCCCTTGGTGATGATGGCGTCGCTGTCGGCCGTGAAGCGGATGCGGCCCTCGTCGTCGAGCCGGGCATCCACCCATACGCGCGACTGGCAGCCGTCGATCTGGTACTTCTCGGTCCGGTGCTCCGGGGCGATGGCCGGGAGCTGTTCGCCCAGACCGATCAGGTAGTCGTAGCGGTCGAGCCAGTCGTCGAAAACCGAAAATTCTTCGATGATTTCGTCTTGTATCTTGTCCATAGTCGTGTTTTATTCGGCGATCTCCTGCAGGGGTTCGCCCTCCGAAGCGGCGGGCTCCGAAATCTCCAGCAGCCGGGCCAGCGTCGGGGCGACGGACGTCATCTCCACCGTGCGGCGGATGCGCTGCGGAGCGATCTCCGCGCCGTAGAACAGGAGCGGCACCTCGGTGTCGTAGCCGTACATCGATCCCGACGAGGAGTGGCAGCGGTCGCGCTCCTCGATCCAGCCGGGCATGAGGTTGAGGACCACGTCGCCCGAACGCCGGGGGTAGAAGCTGTTCTGCAGGCGCCGGGCGTAGCCGCTTCCGAAGTAGCTCGTGCGCATGGCCGTGGCGGCCAGTGCGTGCGATACGCCGCCGAACTGCATGGCGAAGATCGCCACCTCGTTCTGCACGTCGGCCAGATCGAGCCCCCGCTCGTAGATCAGGTTGTGGTTGAGCCAGATGCAGTTGCNGCTGTAGTCGGTCACCCAGTTGCCGGCGCCGTAGCGGACGTTGAGGAAGCCGTTGACGATCACCTCGAACTGCCGGGCGTTGAAGCGGTCGGCGGCCGGGGCGGCCAGATCGTAGGAGGGGCTCGTGCCGTGGTCGGAGGTGAGGATCACCAAGACCTCTTTCTCGTCGACCTGCGCGAAAAGGTAGGTCAGAAAGTCGGCCAGATCATGGTCGAGCCGGCAGTACATGTCTTCGACCTCGATCGATTCGGGGCCGTAGGCCTCCGTGATGCGGCGCGACGCATCGAGACAGATGTTCAGCAGGTCGGGCACGGCGTCGCCGCCCAAGCGGTATTGGGCGATCGCCTGCTTGGCGAACGCCAGCACGGCCGTGTTCCCCGCCGGGGTGTAGAGGAGCCGTTCGTAGTCGCTGTCGAGCTTCAGCCGGCCCGTTCCCTGGGGCTCCCTGCTGCGGCCCGAGGCGGCGATGTCCCAGTGGCGCGTGTTGCGGTAGCTGTTGCGGTCGTAGAGCATCCGCCATGGGGTCCCGACGAACGAGAGGTTGTAGCGCTCGCGGTTGCTGCGGACGATCCATTCGGGCAGCTCGTCGGGGGCATAGTAGTACGACGTGGCCCAGCCGCAGTGCTGCGGGTCGAGCCAGTAGACCTGTTCGGTGCGGCCGCCCATGACCACGGCCGATTCGGCTTCGGCGGCGACGGTGACGCAGCGGCTGCCCGGCAGGTAGTGCAGGAGCGCCTCGCCGATCGTGGGGGCGATCAGATGGTAGGGCCCGGGGCCCTGGCGGCCGTCGGTGAGCCAGACGGTTTTGTTGTCGGTGTAGTCCTGCCAGCGCGAGCCGATGACCCCGTGGGTCGAGGGCAGGGCGCCCGTGGTGAGCGTCGCCAGCGACACGGGGGTAGAGGTCTGCTGGTAGTCGTAGCGGGCCCCGGTGTAGCGGACGCCCCCTTCGGTCAGNCGCCGGAAACCCTCCTCGCCGAAGTGGCCGGCGTAGCGGTCGAGGTCCTCGGCNCGCATCGAGCCGACGACGATCTGCACGATCAGCCGCGGCCGCGCCGCCTGCAGAGGGAGTGCGCCGAGGGCGCCGAGCAGTATCAGCAGCAGTTTTTTCATTCGTTGGCAGGTTCTTGTTGCAAAATTACAAAATTAACGCGATGTTTCGCTGCTCAGCCGCGCTATTTCGTCCGAAAAGTCGATCCCGGCGCTGCGCTGCAGGGCTTCCATGCGTTCGACGGCACGGCGGCATTCGCCGNGGCGGCTTTCGGTGCCGCTCCGGCGCGGGCGGTGCCGGCTTTGGGCGACGAGGCGTTCGACCTCGGGCAGCAGGCGNCGGCTCTCCTCGGAGAGCGCCGCGTCGGCGAATTTCTCCCAGATGTAGTCCACGGCCTGCGGCGAGGGGTGTACCAGATCGTCGGCGTAGAAGCGGTAGTCGCGCAGGTCGTCGGTCAGCAATTCGCAGGCCGGAAAGTAGTGCGCCCGGGCGAAACGCCCGGTCAGTTCGGCGATCGCCACGCGCAGGGTCGCCTTGCTCAGCGAGTTGTCCTCGGCGCCGTCGCCGAGGTGGCGGACCGGGCTGAGCGTGAAAATCGTCTCCTTGTCGGCCAGCGGCCCGGCCAGCAGCTCCGACCACTCGGCGACGATCTCCCCGACCGTCAGCCGCGAGCGCTCGAAAAGGGCCTGCGGCTGTTTGTGGCAGTTGGCGACGAGGCGGCCGTTCTCCCGGAGACGGTAGACCCATGCCGTGCCGAAGGTCGCGACGACGCAGCGGGCGGACGACAGCTGTTCGCGGAGCCGCTCCAGCGCCTCGTTGCAGCGCCCGAGGGCNACGGCCGGATCGGGGTCGCTCAGGAGCGTGGAGACGTCGTAGTGGAACCACCAGCCGTCGGNATCCTGCCGCAGCTCGGNGATCGCGACGGGGGCGGGGTTCTGCGCGCGGCGCAGCAGGGCCGCCACGGATGCGGGGTTGAACAGCGGGCCGCCGAAGTTGCCGTCGGCGCGGAATTTCAGCGTCTGCATCTTCCGGCGCATCTCGTCGGCGAAGCACGAGCCGANGANCAGCACGCGGTCGCCNTAGCCGAGGTCGACGCCTAACGGCGCGACGTTTATTTCGGTGCGGAATTTCATAAGGACAAAGGTAGGGGAAATTCGGCCGAAAATTTTCAAATCTTCATTTTTAATTCTTAATTTGCAGTATGATTCTGCGCGCGAACTGCAAAATAAATCTGGGGCTCGACATCCTGCGCCGTCGGGCCGACGGCTACCACGATCTGGAGACCGTCATGTTCCCTGTGCGGGGGCTTTTCGACGAGGTGGAGGTGACGCGCCGTGCGGCGGCNGGCGCCGGGTTCCGCGCCGAGGGGTTGGCCGTCGACTGCGACCCGGCCGACAACCTGTGTCTCAGGGCGTTTCGTCTGATGCACGAGCGCTACGGCGTCGACGGCGTCGATATCCGGCTCGACAAGCGGGTGCCGTTCGGCGCCGGGCTGGGCGGCGGCTCGTCCGACGCTACGGCGGTCGTGCTGGCGCTCGACGAGCTTTTCGCGCTGCGGCTGCCGGAAGCGGAGCTGATCGCGTGTGCCGCCGCCTTGGGCAGCGACACCCCGTTTTTCGTGCGGAATGTGCCGCAGCGGTGTACGGGGCGCGGCGAGATCATGGAGCCCGTGGCCCTCGACCTCGGGGGGCTGTGGCTCGCGATCGTCAAGCCCGCCGAGAGCGTCTCGACGCGCGAGGCCTACGCCGGGGTGATGCCCTGCGTGCCGCAGGTGCCGCTCCTCGAGCGGCTGCGGCGTCCCGTTGCGGAGTGGCAGGGGCTGGTGGTCAACGCTTTCGAGCCGTCGGTATTCGCCGCGCATCCGGCGGTGGGTGCGGTCAAGGAACAGCTGCTCGGGGCCGGAGCGCTCTACGCTTCGATGTCGGGAAGCGGCTCGGCCGTCTTCGGGCTGTTCGACGACGCCCGCAAAGCCCGGGCCTTGCGGGATATCACGCCTTTCGTTTATCCTCTCTGAAAATAGGGCGGCCGGGGAGCCGGGTTATTTCTTCTGCTCCTCGCGCTGCTTCTGCAGCTCGTACATGCGGTCGCGGAAGCGGGCGGCGGCGAGGAAGTCGAGCGACTTGGCGGCCCGCTCCATCTCGTCGCGGGCCTGCGCGATCTGCGCGTCGAGGTCCACGTCCGCATTGAACTCCGCTTGGGGCGANGCGGCCATCATGTAATGGCTCTCGGCCTGGGGCGCATAGATGCCCGTTTCGGTGTCGGCGGCGGGTGCCGTGGTCAGCAGGGCGCTGGGGCCCGTGCCGCTCCGCCGGGCCTGGTGGGGCAGGATGCCGTGCTCCATGTTGTAGCGCACCTGTATCTCGCGNCGGCGGTTGCTCTGCGCGATGGTCGTGCGCATCGATTCGGTGCAGGTGTCGGCNTAGAGGATGACGTGGCCCTGCGAGTGGCGGGCGGCGCGGCCGGCGATCTGCGTCAGCGACCTCACGTTGCGCAGGAAGCCCTCCTTGTCGGCGTCGAGGATCGCCACCAAGGCCACTTCGGGCAGGTCGAGCCCCTCGCGCAGGAGGTTCACGCCCACCAGCACGTCGAACATCCCCGCCCGCAGGTCCTCGAGTATCCGGATGCGCTCGAGCGTGTCGACGTCGGAGTGGATGTAGCGGTTGCGGACCCCCACGCGGTCGAAATATCGGGAGAGCTCCTCGGCCATGCGCTTGGTGATGGTCGTCACCAGCACCTTGTCGTCGTTCTTCACCCGCCGGTCGATCTCCTCGATGAGGTCGTCGATCTGGTTGAGCGTCACGCGCACCTCCAAGGGCGGGTCGACCANCCCCGTGGGNCGGATCAGCTGCTCGACGATCACCCCCTCGCTCTTGGCCAGCTCCCAGTCGGCGGGCGTGGCGCTCACGTAGATCGTCGTGCCCTGCAGCTGCTCGAANTCGTCGAACGTCAGCGGCCGGTTGTCCTTGGCGGCCGGAAGCCGGAAGCCGTATTCCACCAGATTCTCCTTGCGGGCCCGGTCGCCGCCGAACATGGCGTGCACCTGCGGCAGGGTCACGTGGCTNTCGTCCACGACCATCAGGTAGTCCTGCGGGAAGTAGTCCAGCAGGCAGAACGGGCGCGTGCCCGCGGCGCGGCCGTCGAAGTAGCGCGAGTAGTTNTCGATGCCGGGGCAGTAGCCCAGCTCCTTGATCATCTCCACGTCGTACTCCACGCGCTGTTTGATGCGCTGGGCCTCCATCGTGCGGCCCTCGTGCTCGAAAAACTCGATCTGCCGGCCCAGATCGAGGTAGATCTGCTGCACGGCCGCGTCGATGCGGGCCTTGGTCGTGACGAACAGGCTCGTGGGGTAGAGGGTCAGCGAATCGAGGGTGCGGATGCGCTGGCCCGTGGCGGGGTCCACGGCGAAGATCGCTTCCACCTCGTTGTCGAAGAACATGACGCGGAAACACTGGTTGCCGAANTCGCCGAACGCCGCCATGATGTCGACCGTGTCGCCGTTGACGCGGAANGTCGAGGGCTCCAGCTCGCGCTCGGTGCGCGTGTAGAGCGCTTCGACNAGCTTGTAGAGAAACTGCTTGTAGTTGATCGTCTGCCCGACCTCGATACGGATCGCCGTGGCATGGAAGTCGGCGGGGTTGCCGGCGCCGTAGAGACACGAGACGCTCGAGACGACGATGACGTCGCGGCGGCCCGAGAGGAGCGTGGCTACGGTCTGCAGGCGCAGCTTCTCGATCTCGTCGTTGATCGAGAGGTCTTTTTCTATATAGGTGTCCGACGCCGGAAGATAGGCTTCGGGCTGGTAGTAGTCGTAGTACGACACGAAGTACTCGACGGCATTCTCCGGAAAGAAGTTCTTGAACTCGCCGTAGAGCTGCGCCGCGAGGGTCTTGTTGTGGCTCAGCACCAGCGTCGGACGCTTCAGCTCCGCGATGACGTTGGCCACCGTGAAAGTCTTGCCCGAGCCGGTGATGCCGAGGAGCGTGTTGTGCTGCGATCCGTCGCGGATCGCAGCGAGCAGCTGCGCGATGGCTTCCGGCTGGTCGCCCGTCGGGGCGTAGTCCGATACGAGTTTGAAGTCCATGGGACAAAAATAGTTCTTTATTTCCGATTTCCGTTTCTCGGCGGGCGCTTATTTTGCAGCAAAAGCCGTTCCCGCGGGGCTCCCGCTTACAGATGACCGATGCCGCGGCGATAGGCGGCGAGTTCCTTTTCGCTGAAACGGGCCAGCGCGTCGTCTATCTCGCCGAGCAGGCGGGTGCGTTCTTCGGGCAGGCGCCCCAGCAGCGGCACGGTGTTGGAGACCGTGTGGCCCATGAGGGTCGTGGGGACGGCGAGTTCGGCGATGAAGGTGCGGAGTTCTTCGAGCCGCTCGCGCTCTCCGGCTTCGGCGAAGCGTCCGGCCGCGACGTCGGCCGCCAGCGGCGCGTCGGGAAAGAGCGTCAGCGAGACGATGCCTATGATATAAGGGTGCAGGCCGTTGAATAGCATCGCCGTAGCGCGGGCCGCCCGCTCTCCGTTCCCGGCGCCTGCCAGCCCCGTCATGTAGGTGAGGTAGTATTCGATGCCCGCGGCGTCGAGCCGCCGGCACTGCTCCCGGATGTCGGCGGCGGTATAGCCTTTGTTCATGAAAGCCAGCGAGGGGTCGTCGCCCGTCTCGGTGCCGATCGAGAGACCCGTTATGCCGCGGGCCCGCAGTTCGCGCAGCTCCCCGTCGCTCTTGCGCGCGATGTCGTCGATGCGGGCGAACATGCCGATGGTCCGCACCTTGGGCAGGAAGTCGCGGATGCGGTCGGCGAGCCGCACCAGCCGACCGTAGCTCAGCACGAACGGATTGGCCCCGACCAAAAAGACGCGGCGCGCCCGCGGCTGGTGGCGGGCTACGATAGCAAGGTCGGCCTCGATCTCCTCCATGGGCGAGAGGCGGAAGCGCAGGTCGCCGTAGAGCGAGCAGAATTTGCAGGTACGATGCGTGCAGCCCACGGTCGCCTGCAGCAGGACGGAGCGGGCTTCGTAGGGCGGCCGCCAGACGGTGCCGGTGAAGTGCAGCTGTTCCAAGTCGGTCATAATTTTCGTAATTTTACGTCCGAAAGATAGACCGCTTTTCGGGCCGAAACAAGAACGCACACGGCTGTCGGCAGCTTACGCCGGCGTTAGTTTTCGTGAGCCCGAAGCCGTTGCAACGACGAAAAAAATGGAGAAAAATTCCGACCGTCCCGCCCTGTCGCCCGCCTGCGCGATGTTCGAGCGCTTCGGCAGCCGCTGGGCGCTGCTCGTGCTGCTGACCCTGCACGAGCGGGGCGTGCTGCGTTTCAGCGAATTGCGGCGCGCCGTTCCCGGCGCCGTTTCCGAGCGGATGCTGGCCGCTACGGTGCGCGACCTCGAAGCGGCGGGGTTGGTGGCGCGGCAGGTGTGGCCCGAGGTGCCGCCGCGCGTGGAATACAGCCTGACGCCCAAGGGCATTTCGCTGATCCCTCTGCTGAATGCTTTGTTGAAGTGGGCCGAGGAGAATGGCTGACCGTTATTTTTTGCGGACCGGCAGCCGCTCCCACAGCCATTGGGGAATCAGCCGCCAGAAGAAGACGAGCACGGCATAGCGCCGGTCGATGACCGCGCGGCGCCGGCGCTGCACGAGCGCCCGGAAGATGCGCCGNGCCACGGGGCCGGGCTGCATGAGNAGCGGATAGTCGTCGCCNGCGAGCAGGGGCGTGGCGACGAAGCCGGGGCGGATGTCGGTGAAACGGATGTCGAGGTGTTCCATGTGCGCGAGCTGCGCGAGGGCGTCGATGTAGCTATTCTGCAGCCGTTTGGTGGCCGAGTAGGCCGGGGCGGAGCCTAAGCCGCGGGTGCCGGCCACGGAGCTGATGACGGCGATNTGNCCGCCGCCGTGCGTGCGGAACCAGCCGAATGCGGCCGTCGCCATGCGCACGAAGCCCTCGCCNTTGGTNCGGAGCGTGGCCANCTCGATGTCGGGCCGCANNTCGGTGTTGCGCTTGCCGATGCCCGAAGCGTGGAAGTAGATGTCCATGCCGCCCAAGCGGCCGACGAGTTCGGCGAGNCGCTGCGGGGCGTCGTCGTGCGTGACGTCGATAACAGCTGTTTCCACNTGCTCCGGNCGCCNNNGCCNTGAAGCNGTNNGAGNGCTTCNNCNTTGCGGCCCGCNGCNCCCACGNGCCAGCCCGCGGCGATGCAGAGACGGGCGACTTCGCAACCCAACCCCGAGGTNGCGCCCACGATGACGATGCGTTTCATGATTGCGGCGACGTCAGAGCATTTCGGCTTCGTACTGCACGCANTCGATGCCGACCTTGCGCAGCAGGTCGAGCCCCTCCTCGGAACGGTAGTCCTCGCTATAGACGACGCGCCGGATGCCGGCCTGGATGATGAGCTTCGAGCACTCGAGACAGGGCGCGGCCGTAATGTAGAGCGTCGAGCCGTCGCAGTTGTTGGCGCTCTTGGCTACTTTCGTTATGGCGTTGGCTTCGGCGTGGAGCACATAGGGCTTGGTCCGGCCCCCGTCGTCCTCGCAGACGTTCTCGAAACCCGANGGGGTGCCGTTGTANCCGTCGGAGATGATCATCTTGTCCTTGACGATCAGGGCCCCCACCTTGCGGCGCACGCAGTAGGAGTTTTCGGCCCAGATGCGGGCCATGCGCAGGTAGCGCAGGTCCAGCTGCCGCTGTTTTTCTTCGTTGTAGCCCACCTTACATCCCCTTTCCGTGGCAGTTCTTGTACTTCTTGCCCGAGCCGCAGGGGCAGGGATCGTTGCGGCCCACCTTCTTCTCGACGTGGACCGGCATGGGCTTCTGCTTCTCGCCCTGTCCGGCCTGCGCGGCAGCCTGCATGCGCGAGGCCTGCAGCTTGTCGACGTCGACCTTGGCGCGCTGCTGCCGTTCGCGCTGGACGCTTTCGGCGTTCTGGTCGCGGACCGGTATGTANGCNTTGTTCAGCACGGAGAGGACCTCGCGGTTGACCTCGATGAGCATCTTCGAGAANAGCCCGAACGACTCGAACTTGTAGATCAGCAGCGGGTCTTTCTGCTCGTAGGTGGCGTTCTGCACGCTCTGGCGCAGGTCGTCCATCTCCCGCAGGTGCTCGCGCCATGCGTCGTCGATGGTGGTGAACATGACGACCTTGGAGAAGACCTTGTAGATCTCGGCGCCGTCCGAATCCTTGCACTTGCGCAGGTTCACCGGCACGTTGTAACCNANGTGNCCGTCGGTGAGAGGGAAGTAGATGTTGCCGTCGAGCTGGTCTTTCTTGTCCTCGTAGATGCGCTGCATGACGGGCCGCACGGTNTCGGCCACGGCCTTGGCGCGGCGGGCGTAGGCGGCGCGGATGTCNCCGACGATCGCTTCGACGAGCTCGCCGGGCTTGGCGTTTTCGTAGGTCGCGGCGTCGAACGTCGGCTCGACGGATATCTCGCGGATCAGCTCGAAGCGGAAATCCTCGAAGTCGGCTCCCTCGTGGGTCTCCACGAAGTTGTCGGCGTAGTCGTACATGATGTTGTTGAGGTCGATTTCGACCCGCTCGCCGTAGAGGGCGTGGCGGCGGCGCGTATAGATGACCTCGCGCTGCGAGTTCATCACGTCGTCGTATTCCAAGAGGCGCTTGCGGATNCCGAAGTTGTTCTCNTCGACCTTTTTCTGGGCCCGCTCGATNGCCCGGGTCATCATNCCGGCCTGGATCACTTCGCCCTCCTCGAGACCCATGCGGTCCATCATGGCGGCGATGCGGCCCGANCCGAACAGACGCATCAGGTCGTCTTCGAGCGAGACGAAGAACTGCGACGATCCCGGGTCGCCCTGACGTCCGGCGCGGCCGCGCAGCTGGCGGTCGACGCGGCGGCTTTCGTGGCGCTCGGTGCCGATGATGGCCAGACCGCCCGCCTCCTTGACNTCGGGCGTNAGCTTGATGTCGGTACCGCGGCCCGCCATGTTGGTGGCGATGGTCACCTGTCCCGCGCGTCCGGCTTCGGCCACGACCTGGGCCTCCAGCTGGTGCTGCTTGGCGTTGAGTACGTTATGTTTGATGCCGCGGAGCTTGAGCATGCGGCTCAGCAGCTCCGAAATCTCGACCGACGTGGTGCCGACCAGCACGGGACGGCCCTCGCCCACGAGCCGCACGATCTCCTCGATGACGGCGTTGTACTTCTCGCGCTTGGTCTTGTAGACGAGGTCCTGGCGGTCGTCGCGGATGACGGGGCGGTTGGTCGGAATGACCACCACGTCGAGTTTGTAGATCGACCAGAACTCCGAAGCCTCGGTCTCGGCCGTACCCGTCATGCCGCCGAGCTTGTGGTACATGCGGAAGTAGTTCTGCAGGGTGATCGTCGCGAAAGTCTGCGTCGCGGCCTCGACCTTGACGTGCTCCTTGGCTTCGATCGCCTGGTGCAGGCCGTCGGAGTAGCGGCGCCCCTCGAGGATGCGGCCCGTCTGCTCGTCGACGATCTTCACCTTGTTGTCCATGACCACGTATTCGATGTCTTTCTCGAACATGGCGTAGGCCTTGAGCAGCTGGTGGACGGTGTGCACGCGCTCCGACTTGACGGAGTAGTCGTTGATGACCTCGTCGCGCCTGGCGGCGCGCTCCTCGGCCGTGAGGTCGCTCTTTTCGAGTTCGGCGACCTCCGATCCGATGTCGGGCAGCACGAAGAAGCCGTCCTCGCCGAAGTATTTCGAGAGGGCTTCGTGGCCCTTGTCGGTGAGCTCCACGGAGTTGAGTTTCTCGTCGATGACGAAGTAGAGGTCGTCGGTGATCTCGGGCATGCGGCGGTTGTTGTCCTGCATGTAGACGTTCTCGGTCTTCTGCATCAGCGCCTTGATGCCCTGCTCGGAGAGGTATTTGATCAGGGGCTTGTACTTCGGAAGACCCTTGTGCGTGCGGTAGAGCTTCACGCCGCCCTCGTCGTTCTTGCCCTCGGCGATGAGCTGCCGCGCCTCGGCGAGCAGCGACGTCACCAGATTCTTCTGCAGGTTGTAGAGGTTCTCGATAGCCGGGCGGTATTGCTCGAACATCTGGTCCTCGCCCTTGGGCACGGGGCCCGAGATGATGAGCGGCGTACGGGCGTCGTCGATCAATACCGAGTCGACCTCGTCGACGATAGCGAAGTGGTGCTTGCGCTGCACGAGGTCCTGGGGCGACGAAGCCATGTTGTCGCGCAGGTAGTCGAAGCCGTATTCGTTGTTGGTGCCGAAGGTGATGTCGGCCATGTAGGCGGCGCGGCGGGCGTCGGAGTTGGGCTGCGTGTCGTCGATGCAGGCCACCGAGAGGCCGTGGAACTGGTACATCGGGCCCATCCACTCGCTGTCGCGCTTGGCCAGATAGTTGTTGACCGTAACCAAGTGCACGCCTTTCTTGGCCAGTGCGTTGAGGAAGACCGGAAGCGTCGCCACGAGGGTCTTGCCCTCGCCCGTGGCCATCTCGGCGATCTTGCCCTTGTGGAGCACCACGCCGCCGAAGAGCTGCACGTCGTAGTGGACCATGTCCCATTTGATGTCGTTGCCGCCGGCCAGCCAGTGGGTGGCGTAGATGGCCTTGTCGCCCTCGATGCGGACGAAATCCTTGGTCGAGGCCAGCTCGCGGTCGAAGTCGTTGGCCGTCACCTCGACGGTCTCGTTCTCGGCGAAGCGGCGCGCCGTGTCTTTCATGATCGCGAACGCCTCGGGCAGTATCTCGTCGAGCTTCTCCTCGATGCGCTCGTCGATGCGCTTGGTCAGCTCGTCGATCTCCTTGGATATCTTCTCCTTTTCGTCGAGCGTCGTCTCGGCCTGCTCGAGCCGGGCGCGCAGCTCGGCGATGCGGGCTTCGTCGGGGGCTATGCAGTCGGCGATCGCTTGCTTGAGGGCTTCGCTGCGGGCGCGCAGTTCGTCGTTCGAGAGCGCCGCGATCGAGGGGTAGACGGCTTTGATCTTCTCTAAATAGGGTTCGATCTCCTTGCGGTCCTTGTCGGCTTTCGAGCCGAAGATCATCTTGATAAGACTGGCAACTATATCCATATCGCAGTTTGTTGTTTGCTGTGGGTGCGCGCTCGCGCTCAATCTTACAAAAGTAGCGTTTTTCTCGCAAAACGCCAAGCGGCTCCCCGTAATTTTGCGCCGTGCCGCCGAAAAACGGGGCGGGGCGGCCGGAAAAACCGGAAGCGTCGTCGTGCTCGCTGCAGATTTGATGCCCGTCGTTCCCGAAACGGGGATGCGGGCGGAAAGAGTGCCGGCAGGGCGAACCGGGGTGAGGGCCGGTCTATTCCGCCGGCTCGAATTTGTAGAGCTGGTCGCCGCGGCGGACGAGACCCGGGGTGCGGATAGCGCAGAGCTGTCCCTGCGATACGGCGTCCGCCGGCGAGCCGTCGGGGCCGTGGAGTTCGTCGAGCCGCTGCTCCGCCACGCCCGTCGTGGGGCCCATGAAGAAAATTTCCTCGCCCGCATGGAGCGGCGCCGCTTCGACCAGCACTTCGGCGACCGATATCTTCTTGAAGAAGTTGGTCACCTTGCCTACGTAGACCTTGCGCCGCGTGGCCGCCGATCCGTAGCGGTCGCTGTGTTCGGCGACGGGGCGTCCGGCGTAGTAACCCTCCCAGAATCCGCGGTTGAAGACGGTGCGCAGGCGCTCCTTGAGCTTCGCGGCCAGCTCGGGCGTATAGGTCCCGGCTTCGAGCGCACGCAGAGCCTCGTTGTAGCACTCCACCACCCGCTTCACGTATTCGGCGCCGCGGGCGCGCCCCTCGATCTTCAGCACGCGGACCCCCGCGCCGATGAAGCGGTCGAGGAAGTCGATCGTGCAGAGGTCCTTGGGCGAGAGCACGTACTGCCCGTCCACGTCCAACGCCGCGCCGGTCTCCTTGTCGGTCAGGGTGTATTTGCGGCGGCACAGCTGGCGGCAGGCTCCGCGGTTGGCCGAGCAGCCCGTCTCGTAGAGCGAGAGGTAGCATTTGCCCGAGATCGACATGCAGAGGGCTCCGTGGGCGAACATCTCGATCTCGACCAGCTCGCCCCGCGGGCCGCGGATATCGTTTTCGATGATTTCGCGATGGATGCGCGCCACCTGCTCCAAGGTCAGCTCGCGTGCCAGCACCACCGTGTCGGCCCACTGCGAATAGAACTTCACNGCTTCGGAGTTGGAGATGTTGCTCTGGGTCGATATGTGGACNTCGACGCCCACGCGCCGGGCGTAGAGGATCGCGGCCATGTCGGTGGCGATGATCGCATCCACCCCCTCGGCCTTGGCCCGGTCGATCACNTCGTGGACCGTGCCGATTTCGTCTTCGTAGACTACGGTGTTGACCGTCAGATAGGCCTTGAGCNCTGCGGCNTGGGCCGTCGCCACGATNTTCGCCAAGTCGTCGGGCGTGAAGTTGGCGGCCGACGCCGCGCGCATGTTGAGCTGCCCGATGCCGAAGTAGACCGAGTCGGCGCCCGCTTCGATGGCGGCCGCCAAGGCTTCGTACGACCCCACCGGGGCCATGATCTCTATCTCGCTGCGCTGCATTTTTCTATTTCTTNCNNCCCATGAGACTTGCCGCGAACTCGCGCAGGGGAGCCGTGCGGGCCGNATCGACCGAGAGGGTGTCCAGCTGGGNGAGGGCCCGCTCGAAGCGCAGTTCGATCTGCTGCTCGGCGAGGTGGGGCACGTCGAGCCGGTCGNAGANNGCCTTGACGGCGGCGATCTTCTTCGCGGCCTCCATCTCCCCGTCGGCCAGCNNCGTGCGCAGCTCCTCGCGCGTGGGTTCGTCGGCCCGGCTCATGGCCGTCACCATCAGGTAGGTTTTCTTGCCCTCNAGNATNTCGCCGCCGATCGCCTTGCCGAGGCGTTCGTCGCCGTAGCTGTCCAGCAGGTCGTCCTGCAGCTGGAACGCCAGCCCCAGCTCCACGGCGAAGCGCCGGAGCTTGCGGCAGTCCTCCTCCGGGGCGCCGCCCAGCAGGGCGCCGATCTGCACCGAGCCGGCCAGCAGGGCCGAGGTCTTGAGCTCGATCATGTGCATGTATTCGACNACCGAGACNTTCTGNTTCTTCTCGAAGTCCATGTCGTACTGCTGCCCCTCGCACACTTCGAGGGCCATGGTGTTGAACGTGGCCAGCACCTGCGGCAGCTTCGCGCTCGTCAGCCCGCCCAACAGACGGTAGGCGTAGATGAGCATCGCGTCGCCCGAGAGGATCGCCACATTGCGGCCCCACTTGGCATAGACCGAGGGCTTGCCGCGGCGGATCGCCGCATTGTCCATGATGTCGTCGTGCAGCAGCGTGAAGTTGTGGAACACTTCCACGGCGCCCGCCGCCGGCAGCGCCTGCTGCACGTTGTCGTCGAAAAGCCCGTGCGCGAGCAGCACCAGCATCGGGCGCAGGCGCTTGCCGCCGCCCGAGAGCGAGTAGGCGATAGGGGCGTAGAGGAGTTCGGGTTCGGCCGGGAACCTCGCCTGCGCCAGATAGTTTTCGATCATGGATTGCAGCTGCTCGTTGGTGTGCATGGTCTTCGGAATTGGGTTTTCGCTCCAAAAGTAGAAAAAAAGTTTGAAGTTGCCGAATTTTGGTTTATCTTTGAATAAACAAACCCGTTCAACCTGAAAACACCTATGAAAAAGCTGGCTATCGGAATCGATATCGGCGGCATCAACACCGCTTTCGGTCTGGTCGACGAGCAGGGCGACCTCTATGCCGAATCGGTCATCTCGACCAAGAAGTATCCCCATTTCGGCGACTATCCCGCCTACGTGCGCGACCTGTGCGAGGCGATGAAGGCCTTGGCCGACAGCCTCTCGTTCGAGTACGAGCTGTCGGGTATCGGCATCGGCGCCCCCAACGCCAACTACCACCGCGGCACGATCGAGCATCCGGTCAACCTGTGGGTCTTCCCCCAGGACGAGCCCGGCGACGAGAGCCGGCGCGTCTTCCCTCTGGCGCAGGATATCTCGAACTATTTCCAGGGCGTGCGCACCGTCATGACCAACGACGCCAACGCCGCGACGATCGGCGAGATGGTCTACGGCAATGCCAAGGGCATGCGCGACTTCATCATGATTACNCTCGGCACGGGTCTGGGTTCGGGCTTCGTNGCCAACGGCGAGATNATCTACGGCCACGACGNNTTCGCCGGCGAGTTCGGCCACGTNTGCGTCGAGCGCAACGGCCGNCAGTGCGGCTGCGGNCGCCGCGGCTGTCTGGAGACCTACGTCTCGGCTACGGGCATCAAGCGCACGGCGTTCGAGCTCATGGCGACCATGACGGCTCCGAGCAAGCTGCGCGACATCGCTTTCGGCGACCTCGACGCNTCGATGATCTCCGTCGCCGCCGAGCAGGACGACCCCATCGCCAANGAGGCNTTCCGCTTCACGGGCGAGCTGCTGGGCCGGGCGCTGGCCGACGTCGTGACGGTCACTTCGCCCGAGGCGATCTTCCTTTTCGGCGGTCTGTCCAAGGCCGGCAAGCTGATCTTCGAGCCCACGCAGTGGTATATGGAGGAGAACATGATGTTCACTTTCAAGAACAAGGTCAAGCTGCTGCCCAGCGGCATCCAGAGCAAGAACGCNGCGATCCTCGGCGCCTCGGCCCTCATCTGGCAGGAGCTGGCGAAATAGCGCTTTGCGGCGCATCGGCAGGGCGGAACCTCATCCGGGGNTCCGCCCTGTCTGCGTCCGGAGCGGATCGGAACCTGCGGGAGCGCGAATCCCTGCCGTTCCGGANCATGGGCACTTTGGCNNGCAATCGACTGCTAAAACGTTTTAGCAANGGTCGGGCACGACCTTTCCGGTGAAAAAATCCCTGTCTTTTAATAAAAATTCGATACGGCGGCAGGACCGGACGGTTAATTTTGTAGAGGAATCGTTCCGCTTAACCTGCTAACCTAAAATANCTGTTATGAAACGTTTCAGANTTCCGATCCTCCTTTTGTCGCTGTTCCTCGTCGCGGGCGCAGTCTCCTGCGACGATCAGGACGACCCCGTGGCTCCTCAGGAGCCCGATCCGATCGAGACGCCCGACGATCCGGATGATTCCGACCTTTTCGGCGNGCTCGACGGCTGCACGATCTANCCNGCAGGCGAGGGCGCCTACAAGGACACTTACCTGACGCTCGAATTCGATGCGGCGCCGACGCTGGGCACGACCGGCCGGATCCGGATTTTCCGCGCTTCGGACGATACCGAGGTCGATTATATCGACATGGCCGAAGTCGCTGCGGGACACGAGCGCATGGCNGCGGGCCAGACGATCANAACCACCCACGACGTCATCGGCCCCAAGGGCCTGCGCCGCTACCGCGTGGTCAACTACGAGCCCGTGACCCTCGACGGNNNCAAGATNACGATCCGNCCCCACTACGACGTGCTCGATTATGAAGCCGCGTATTATGTGGTCATCGACGGGGAGGCGATCGTGGCCGACGGCTTCGGCGGCGTAGGGGCCGGAGCGTGGAGCTTCACCACCAAGAGCAAGCCGACGGCCAACGCNGTGACCGTAGGCGAAAAGGGCGCCGACTTCCGCACGGTGCAGGCGGCGCTGGACTACGGCTACGCCTTGGGTTCGGATGCCGCGCTCGAAATCCGCATCCTGCCCGGGCAGTACGAGGAGCAGCTTTTCATGCGCTATAACAACAACATCACGCTCAAAGGCATGGGCGAGACGCCCGACGACGTGCGGATTTTCTACCGCAACGGCGACGACCTGAACGGCGGCGTGGGCGGTTCGACCAGCGTGTCGGCCAGCCCGNTGGACAATCCGTCGGGCAAGCCGCAGATCGGCGACGAGATCGGCTATGCCGGCGGCCGCACGGTGATGCTCGTCGAATCGTGCGACAACCTGCGGTTCGAGAACCTCACGCTCGAGAACACGCGCGGCAAGGGAGCGCAGGCCGAAGCGCTCTACAACAACGACAACAGCGGCGACTGCGGCATCGTGGCCGTGAACTGCAAGTTCCTCGGCTACCAGGATACGCTCAANCTCAAGGGTTACTGCTGGTTCTACAATTGCTTGGTGGCGGGCGACGTCGACTTCATCTGGGGCGGCGCCACGGCGGCGCTGTTCGAGCAGTGCGAAATCCGCACGATGTCCGACGGCGCCTACATCGTCAATGCACGCGTGGCTTCGGGCCGCAAAGGTTTCATCTTCCTCGATTGCCGGCTGACCCGGGCTTCCGGCGTGGCTGCGGCNNCTTCGTGGCTGGCGCGCCACGGCGAGGACAAGAGCTACGACAATGTGACTTACGTCGACTGCAANATGGACNGCCANATCGCCCCCGAGGGCTGGCACAAGAGCGATGCCGCCAAGTTCACGCCCTCGCCCATGACGGCGGANAANGGGCTCAAGGAGTACGGCACCACGACGCTCCTGGGCGGTGCGTACAGCCTTGCGTCGCGGCTCTCGTGCGCCTATGCGCTCACGGCCGCCGATGTGGAGACCTACTACAAGGACCGCGAAACCATTCTGAAAGGCTACACCAAAAAGGCNAGGTGGACCGAATAGAGCCGCGANNCGTATGAACCGAAACGCCCCGNAATCCGCAAGGANTCCGGGGCGNTTTTTTAGCAGGGCNNTGTACGCCGGCTCCGTCAGAGGTCGTGACCGCAGTAGGAGAGGTTGAAGCTCTTGTTGCAGATCGGGAAGTCGGAGATTCCCTCGCCGCGCACGGCCAGCGCCAGCGCCAGCCAGTTGTGCAGGCTGGGGTCCTTGATGCGCGCCGCGGCGATATGGCCCTCGGCGTCGGTCACGAGNACGTGGCACGTCTCGCCGCGCCANCCCTCGATCAATCCGAACGAGAGCGACGAGGGGGCCAGCGGCGCCGCNTAGTCGGGAGCCGGACAGGGGGTCGGGCCGGCGGCGTATTTCTGNTCGTAGAGNTCGAGCAGACGGTCGATGTAGCCGGCCGACTGCAGGACCTCGCGGCAGCGGATCATCAGGCGCGCCATGACGTCGCCCTGCCGCTTGACGATGCTTTCGTGGCGGAGGCATTTGGCGAACGAGGCCCACGGATGCGAGGTGCGGATGTCGCGCTCGGCGCCGCTGGCGCGCGCCGCCTGTCCCACGCCGCCGATGCGCAGCATCTCCTCGCGCGGCACGANGCCGCACTGCTCNAAGCGGGCCAGAAGCGAGGGCGACGACTTGAGGTCGCGGCGCACCTCGTCGTAGCGGCGGGCGATTTCGCGGACGTTGCTGCGGATCATGCGGGCCTTTTCGGGCGTCAGGGGGTGGTCGGTGCCGTGGGGACGGACGAGCCCCTTGCCGAAGCGGTTGCCGCACCACGCCTGCGTGGTGTTGATCGTCATGGTGCGCAGGGCNTCGCAGGCCACCTGNCCNAGCTGGTAGCCCACGTCCATCGAGAGGGCCCCCGTGTCGGCGATCTGCATCGCCATGCGTTCGAGCTCGAGGGCTACGGTGCGCTCGCGTTCCAGCTCGGCCGGNCGTTCGCGGCCCGTCAGNTTCTCGACGGCCTCGGCGAAAGCCGTGGCGTGGGCCACGGCGCTGTCGCCCGCGACGGTCTCGGCCAGACACATCTGCCGCAGCAGGCTGCGGGTGTCGCTCAGCAGGTGCTCGATGCCGCGGTGCTGGTAGCCCAGCGCGATCTCGAGGTGCAGCACCTGTTCGCCGTTGCAGATGAAGCGGAACGCCCCCGGCTCGATGATGCCCGCATGGATCGGGCCCACGTTGACCTCGTGGAGCGAGCCGCCCTGCATCGAGTAGAACGGGTAGTTGTCGATCGAGCTGCCGCGGTCGCGGCGGTCGAACGGGAAGCGCAGGGGCTTGGGCCACGGCATGCCGTCGAAGCGGACGCCNTAGCGTTCGGCGATGTCGCGCTCGAAGGGGTGGAGCGCCGGATGCAGGGCCGTGAGCGACGGCAGGGCCGTATCTTCGTAATAGCCGAGTGCGTGCGACGCCAGCAGAACCCTCCCCNCGGCATCGTCGAGGAGCAGGCAGAAGAAGCGCAGCCGGTCGCCGGACGGCATGGCGAAGTAGTGGGCCACGTGGTAGCGCGGGTCGGTCAGATAGCTTGCTAAATCGTTATAAAACTCGGCATAGCCCGNTTCGGGGATATCTTCGAGTGCGACGGCGGATGCCGTATTGTCGGTGATGAACCAATTCATAGGGCGGCGATTTGATCGATGACGGAACGGAGCGCTTCGGGCTGCCAGAGCCCCAGCACGACGGCGACGAGCAGCAGCGAGAGCGCCGACCACGAGAGCGCCTTGTCGGCCTTGGAGGGGTGCAGCTCGTCCTGGTTGGGCTGGTAGCAGAGCCGGAGCATGCGCAGGCAGAACGAGTAGATGACGATGCAGAGCAGCAGGAGCATGCACCCCACGAGCCACCATTTGCCGGCGGCGATGATCTCGCGCAGGATCGTCAGCTCGGAGATGAACAGCGGCGAGGGCGGAAAGGCCATGACCACGACCATGCCGCACAGCAGTCCCGCGGCCCCGACCCGGTTGATGCGGATGTAGTCGCCGATGCGGTTGATGCGGTAGCCGTTGTAGACCTGCCGCACGACGCCGATCTGCAGGAAGAGACTGCTCTTGATGAAGGTGTGGCAGACGACGTGGAAGACGGCGGCCCACACCCCGGCGCCGCCGATGCCTAATCCGATGGCCGCGATGCCCATGTTCTCGACCGTCGAGTAGGAGAGGAAGCGCTTGTAGTTGTTNGTGCGGCGCAGGAACAGGGCGCCGACGACGAGCGACAGCACGCCGACCAAGAGCAGCACCGACTTCATCCAGCCGAAGACCTCGGTGCCGGCCAGCATGCGGTAGACGCGCAGGACAGCCAGAAATCCGGCGTTGACCAGTCCGGTGGAGATGAGCGCCGCGGCGGGGGCCGGGGCGGCGAAGTTGGCGTCGACGCCCACGGTGTAGAGCGGGAAAAGCTCCATCTTGCAGCTGTAGCCGCAGAGGATCAGCAGAAAGGCCGTCTTGAGGTAGAGGGGCGTGCCCTGCGCGGCGACGGCGGCGACCGCCTCGTAGGAGAGCGATTCNCACTTGGTNGCNGCGGCCAGCAGCAGGATGCCGAGGTAGGCCATGGCGATGCCCGTGGAGCAGACGAAGACGTATTTCCAGGCCGCCTCGAGCGTCTGGGCNGTGCGGCGGTGGTAGATGATGCCCGCCGAGCAGAGGGTCGTGGCTTCGAGGAANATCCACGTTACGGCCATGTTCGAGGCGANGTAGGCGCCNGCGATCGCCACGGTCAGCAGCATGACGAGGGCGAAGTAGGTGCGCGTCTGCCGCAGGTCGCATTCGGCGAGGTAGGTCTCCGAGTGGTGGAAGACCCAGCACGACACGGCGGCGAGCAGCAGGTAGAACAGCGTGCCGGCGGCATCGAACGCGAAGATCGTACCGGCCGTCCNGCCGTAGCCGCCGGCGACGAGCCATGCGGCGAAAGCGAACTGCACGACATAGAACAGCAGCCCCACGGCGCGGATCGCGCGGAGACTGCGGACCGCGAGCGCCGTGACGGCGACCAGTCCCGAGAGCAGCATGTAGAGTGCGAATATCATGGTCTCAGTCTTTTACGTTGGTGAGCGAATCGACGTCGTCGGCNTGGATCTGGCCGTCGATCTTGGTNAAGAAAAGGCCCAGCATCAACACCGACATGAGGATATCCAGAAGAATGGCGATGTTGATAAGAAAGGGCATCTCCACGCCGATGGCCGTCGAGAAAAGGAAGACGCCGTTCTCGATGACGAGGAATCCNACCANGTGGGAGAAAAGCCGCTGCCGCAGGACGATGAGGATCAGACCGCTCAGGAGGGCGTAGAGGGCTACGCCGAAGAAGACCAGATCGACGGTCGANTCGGCGATGCAGTAGGTCACCGAGGCGCTCGCCGCCAAGGCCGCCATGGAGAGCAGCAGCGAGTGGAACTGCGACGANCCCGAGGTGCGGACGCGGTTGATCTTGGTCTTGCGGATGATCGCGAAGAGGATGACCGGCACGACGACGGCCTTGAAGATNANGGTCTCCAGCGCGATGAACGTCAGNTCGAGCGGAGCGATGGCGCGGAGCCGCAGCAGCGCGATGACGAACAGGAGAAGCCCCTGCAGCATGACGATCGAGGCGAAGTTGCGGAAACGCTCGGTGATCGANAGGTAGACCAGCGAGACGACGTAGAGGATGACGAGCGAGAGTATCATGCCAGTCCGATGTTGAGCTGCAGCAGGTAGCCNGTGAAGAATGCCAGAGCCGCCAGCGCTGCGATGGTGAGTATGAAGGTGGTGTTGCGTACGAGTTTGTTGCGGGCNTGGGTCGATTCGACGATGCCCACGCTCAGACCNGTCAGCGCGATNGCCAGCGGCGCCGCCGTCCACCAGCGCAGGCAGCAGACCGCCGCCAGCGTGTCGGCCGCCAGAAGCGAGAAAAGGGCCGTCTTGAGCCAGCCCGCGATCTGGATCATCGCCAGATCGACGCCGCAGTAATCGAGACACATGACCTCGTGGATCATCGTCAGCTCGAGGTGGGTGCGCGGGTCGTCGACGGGCACGCGGCCGCTCTCGGTGAAGACGATCTTCACCAGCACGTAGGCCGTGAGCAGCAGCACGATAGCGAACTGCGTCCCGGGCAGGAACGCCGGGTCGAAGATGCGGGCGAAAGAGGTGCAGCCCGTCACGAGGGCGAGGGTCCCGGCGGCGAGCATCAGCGCCGGCTCGACCAGCGCCCCGTAGAGGGCTTCGCGGCTGGCGCCCATCCCCTCGAACGCACTGCCCGTGTCCATGGCGGCGAGGATCAGNGCGAAGCGCCCCAGCGCCAGCACGTAGGCCATGCAGACCAGATCGCCCTCGAACGANAGCAGGGGCGGCAGGTCGCCGACGGGGATCATCAGCGCGGCGACGATCGCGGCGCCNAAGTAGACCGACGGGGCNGTGCGGAACAGCGCGGTGGTCGTCGTCGAGTAGACGGCCCCCTTGCGCAGGCGGAGCCGCACGTCGTAGATATGTTGCAGGAACCGGATGCCGCGGCGGCCNGCCAGCCGGGCGCGGATGCGGTTGATGACGCCCGGCACGGCGAGCGCCACCGCAAGAAGCAGAAGCGTGTTGAACAGCATCGTTTTAGAGCAGATGAAAGATGGAGAGGAAGAATACGAGCCCGAGGAACGCCAGNGCNAANAGGATGTAGCGGTTGATCTTGCCGGTGCGCAGGCTCATGACGCGCTGGTTGATCAGNTGNAGCAGCTCGACCCACCANGCGGTGAAGAAGTTGTCGATGCGGTCCTTGCGGCGGATGTCGTAGCCGTGGGCCGAGGGGAAAATCTCGCTCTTGCCGACGGCGTCGCCCTCGCCTTTCTGCTGGGTGAGCGACGGCGCGATCGACTGCAGCCCCTCGGAGAACGATTCGCCGGTGTACTGCATGCGGACGTTGGGCGCCGTGAAGCCGCAGCCCCANGTGGGACCCTCGGCGACGGTGCGGCNGCGCAGGGTGCGGCTTCGGAGCCANGCCAGCAGCCCGATGANGAGGAGCAGAAGCCANGCCGTGCGNCCGACGGCCGAGAAGACGGGCGTGAGCAGGTATTCGGCGGCGGCCGGTGCCGGCAGGAAGAACGCCGCGGCCCGGATGACGATGCCCATGGCCGTCGCGGGAAAGAGCCCCACGAAAAGGATGCCTGCCAGCGGCAGCGCCATGGCGGCGATGCGCCAGCCGTCGACCTCCGAGGCTTCGGCGACGGAGTGGCTGCGGGGGGCGCCGAGNAAGACGGTGCCGTAGAGCTTGGTGAATGCCAGCACGACGATGCCCCCGATCAGAGCCANCGCTGCCAGCGCGGCGGCCGAGGCGAGGGTCGCGGTGCCGGCGGCGATNCCCTTGAACAGGCCGAGGTAGATCGCCAGCTCGGAGACGAAGCCGTTGANCGGCGGCAGGGCGCAGATGGCGGCCGAACCCGCAAGAAAGAGCATGGCCGTGAGGGGCATGTGGCGGGCGGCGCCGCCCAGCGCGTCGAGCGAGGTGGTGTGGGTCTGCGTGAGGACNTTGCCNGCNCCGAAGAAAAGCAGCGNCTTGAAGAACGAGTGGTTGAGGGTGTGGAGCAGGGCTCCCGTCATGCCGCATGCNGCGACGGTCGGGTTGCCTGCGGCCTTGCCCAGAAGGGCGATGCCGNCGCCGATGAGGATCACCCCCACGTTNTCGATCGACGAGTAGGCCAGCAGGCGCTTGACGTCGTTCTGCGATGCGGCGAGAATGACGCCCCAGAGCCCTGTGGCGATGCCNAATGNCAGCACGATCGTACCGGCGGTGCCGAGTGCCGCGGGNTCGCCCGGGGCCGTNGCGATGCGCAGGATGCCGTAGACGCCCGTTTTGATCATGACGCCCGACATGAGGGCCGAGACGTGCGACGGAGCCGCAGGGTGCGCCTCGGGGAGCCAGACGTGCATGGGGAAGAGGCCNGCTTTCATGCCGAAGCCGGCCAGAAAGACCAGAAAGAGCGGCAGGAACGGCTGNGCGGCGAAGCAGGAANCCAAGGCGGCGAACGANGCCGAGCCGGTGGCGGCGTGGAGCCGCACGAAGCCGACGACGAGCAGGACGAACCCGATGTGCATCATGATAAGATAGGAGAGGGCGGCCCGCCGGACCTCGCGCCGTTCGGCGTCGAAGAGGATGAGGATGAACGAAGCCACGGTCATCAGCTCCCAGAAAAAGAGGAACGAGTAGCCGCCGTCCGACGCCACGACGCCCGGCATCGAGAGCGACATGATCGCAAGGGCNGTGTAGTGGAGCGAGATGTGGGTCGGGGACTTGTGCTCGAGGGCGTGGGCGAGGTAGCCGCGCGAATAGAGGGTCGCGGCCACGGCGCCGATCGAGATCAGCAGCACGAAGAANGCCGACAGCGGGTCGAGCGATCCCGTGTCGCAGCCCAGCACGGGGCTGTCGAACGNCCACAGCGGGCAGGNTCCGCCGCCGGCCAGCACGCCGACAGCCTTGACCGACAGGGCGGCCGTGGCCGCGACGATCAGCGCGAGCGCCGTCCACACCTTGGCCCGCAGGGGCGTGAGGAAGATGACGGCCGTTATGAAGCAGAGGGCGGATAACGTGTAGAGGAAGAACATGTATATATAANGTGAAAAGTGAAAGGTCTGAAGTGAAAGGTCTTGACTACGGATTGTCTGTTGCGTTGACCACCGAGACCATGGCGACGGCCACCATGGCGGCCGTTTCGGTGCGCAGGCGCTGGGGGCCGAGGGTGATCTCCTCGAAGCCGCGGGCCCGCGCCGCATCGATCTCCTCGGGCGAGAAATCGCCCTCGGGGCCGATCAGCACCAAGGCCGCTTCGCCGGGGCGGAGCGCTGCGGGCAGGTAGGCCTTGCCCTGCGGGGTGCGTGCCTCGGCGCAGTGGGCGATGAAGCGGCGCCCCTCGAACGGCTGCTCCAGCACCTCTCTGAGGGGCGTGAGCTGCGCCAGCTCGGGCCGGTAGGCCTTGAGCGACTGCTTGAGGGCCGCCGTGATGACTTTCTCGCCCCGCTGCGGCCGGAAGACCCGGCGCTCGCTGCGCTCGGTCTCGAGGGGCACGATGCGCGAGACGCCTATCTCGGTGGCCTTTTCGAGGAACCACTCGAAGCGGTCGGCGTTCTTGGTCGGAGCCACGGCCATAGTGAGCCGGTAGGCGAGGGGCTCGAAATCGGAGAGGGTCTCGACGACCTCGACCTCGCAGCGGCGCACGTCGGCCCGGGCGATGCGGCAGCGATAGAGCGTGCCGCGGCCGTCGGTCAGGTGCAGGCAGTCGCCCTCGCCCAGCCGCAGGACGCGGATGCAGTGCTTCGACTCCTCCTCGCCGAGCGTGCCGCGCGGCGGCACGAAGCCGGGATCGTAAAAAAGTTGCATGGGTCTTCCCGATTTACTATATTTGCGGATTGCGGAGGCATACCGCCGTATGCCGGCGCAAAGGTATACATTTAATAGATAAAACGGACGAAAAAAAGCGTATAAAACACTTCGCCGATGAAACGGATCGTATCATTCACCACACTTCTTCTGCTTATGTGCGTGTCGTGCAACACCGAAAAGAAAACTGCGGACAATCCTTTCTTCTCCGCCTGGCAGACGCCCTACGGGGTTCCGCCGTTCGACCGGATCCGGCCGGCCCACTTCATGCCCGCTTTCGAGCGTGCCATGTCGCTGCACGACGCCGAGATCGACGCTATCGTCTCGAACGGCGACGAGCCCACTTTCGAGAACGTCATCGCGGCCTACGACCGTTCGGGCCGGATGCTCGAACAGGTGGGGCTGGTATTCGGCATGCTCTGCGAGGCCGAGAGCAGCGACGAGCTGCAGGCCCTGCAGGAGGAGGCGATGCCCCTGCTGACGGCCCACGACGACAAGATCGGCATGAACGAGCGGCTGTTCGCCAAGGTCAAGGCCGTCTACGACCGGCGCGGGGAGCTCGGGCTCGGCGCCGACGAAATGCGGCTCTTGGAGAAGACTTACCGCGGCTTCGTCCGGTCGGGCGCCCTGCTCGACGGGGAGAAGAAAGCGCGGCTGGCCGCTATCAACGAGGAGCTGGCCCTCGTGGCGGTGAAGTACGGCGCCAACCTCCTGGCCGAAAACAATGCGTTCGTGCTGGAGCTCGGTGCCGAGGACCTCGACGGCATCCCCAACAACGCCCGCGATCTGGCGCGCGACAAGGCGCAGGAGCTGGGCAAGAGCGGCAAATACGTCTTCACGCTCCACAAACCCAGCCTGATCCCGCTGCTGACCTACTCCAAGCGCCGCGATCTGCGCGAGCAGGCCTACAAAGCCTATCTGAACCGCGGCAGCAACGGCAACGAATCGGACAACAGGCAGTATGTCAACGACTTCATCCGTCTGCGGACCGAAAAGGCCCACCTCTTGGGCTATCCCTCTTACGCCGCCTATGTCACCGACGACGAGATGGCCCGCACGCCGGCGGCGGTCTATGCGCTGCTCGACCAGATATGGACCCCGGCGCTCGAACGGGCCAAAAAGGAGCTGGCCGAGATGGAGGAGCTGTTCCGGGCCGACTATCCCGGGGAGACGTTCGCTTCGTGGGACTGGTGGTACTATGCCGAGAAGCTGCGCAAGAAAAACTACTCGCTCGACGAGGAGATGCTGACCCCCTATTTTTCGCTGGAGAATGTGCAGACGGGCGTTTTCTTCCTTGCCAACCGCCTCTACGGCATCACGTTCCGGCCCGTCGCCGTGCCGGTTTATCATCCCGAAGTCACGGCCTACGAGGTGCTCGACGCCGACGATTCGCACCTCGGGGTGATCTATTTCGACTACTTTCCCCGCGCGGGCAAGAGCCAGGGCGCATGGTGCGGCAACTATGTGGAGCAAAGCTACGACGACGAGGGCAGCCGCATCGCCCCCGTGGTGTCGATCGTCGCCAACTTCACGCGTCCGACCCGCAATACTCCGGCGCTGCTGACCCTCGACGAGACGGAGACCCTGTTCCACGAGTTCGGCCATGCGCTCCACTTCCTGTTCCACGACGTGAAGTACCGCGGTCTTACGGAGGTCGAGGGCGATTTCGTGGAGCTGCCCTCGCAGGTGATGGAGAACTGGGCGTTCGAGCCGGAGATGCTGCGGCACTACGCCGTACACTACCGCACCGACGAGGTGATCCCGACCCACCTAGTCGAGAAGCTGCGCCGCAGCGAGTATTTCAACCAGGGTTTCGCGACGACCGAACTCATCGCCGCGTCGCTCTCCGACATGGATATCCATTCCGTCGAGAAGTACGAGCCGATCGACGTCGGAGCGTTCGAGCGCTGGGCGCTCAACGAGAAACGGGGCCTCATCCCGCAGATCGAGCCCCGCTACCGCTATCCCTACTTCAGCCATATTTTCGACGGCGGCTACTCGGCGGGCTACTACTTCTATACGTGGGCCGAGGTGCTGGACAAGGATGCTTTCGAGGCGTTCCGCGAGAGCGGCGACCTGTTCGACAAGCAGACCGCGGCCCGCTTCCGCCGTCTGCTCTCGCGCGGCGGTTCGGAGGACGGCATGACCCTCTACCGCACGTTCCGCGGCAAGGACCCCGACAAGACGGCGATGCTCGTGGCCCGCGGATTGATGGAGCGGCCCCGGCCTGCGGCCGATTCGCTGGCGGCCCCGNTCGGGGCACTGCCCGCACCCGAAGAATAATGAGAAANCCTAACTTTTGCTGAAAACATGAAAAAAGCACTTCTGGTTATGACCCTTGCAGCCTTTGCGGCAGGGTGCGCCGACCGTACGGTTCCGCAGGCGCAGCTGCCCGAACTGGATACGGCCAANCCCCTGCTGGCCGAGTGGGATACGCCCCACGCCACGCCGCCGTTCTCGAAGATCGAGCTGCGGCACTACGAACCGGCGTTCGACGCCGCCATCGCCTGCGCNCGCGCCGAGATCGCGGCGATCGTCGACAACCCCGCGAAGCCGACGTTCGGCAANACGATCGTGGCGCTGGAGCGGCAGGGCGCGCTGCTNGGCCGCATCGANGGCATCTTCTACAACCTNCTNGAGNNCCGACNCCTCGGACGAGATGCAGGNGATCGCCCNGCGCGTGCAGCCCAAGCTGACGGAGCTCTCGAACGACATCTCGCTCGACCCCAAGCTCTTCGAGCGCGTGAAGCAGGTCTACGAACATCCGGGCTGCTGTCTGAAAAAGGACGACCGCAAGCTGCTGGAAGACACCTACAAAGGTTTCGCCCGCAGCGGCGCGGCCCTCTCCGACGGGGATAAGGAGCTCTACCGCCAATATACCTCCGAGCTTTCGGCCCTCACGCTGAAGTTCGGGCAGAACGCGCTGGCGGCGACCAATGCCTTTGCGCTCCGCATCACCGACCCGAAGCAGGTGGCCGAGCTGCCGGCTTTCGTCAAGGAGGGAATGGCGGCCGAAGCCAAGGCCCGCGGCGAAAAGGGGTGGACCGTGACGCTGCAGGCGCCGAGCTACGTGCCTTTTCTGACCTATTCGTCGAACCGCGCGCTCAAGGAGAAGCTCTGGCGGGCCTACAACTCGCGGGCGCTGGGCGGCGAGTACGACAACACGGAGATCGTGCGGCAGATCGCCAACACGCGGCTCAAAATCGCCAACCTCTTAGGCTACAAGTGCTACGCCGACTACGTGCTGGAGCGCCGCATGGCCGGCGACACGCCGACGGTGCAGGCATTCCTGCAGGAGCTGCTCGACGAGACGAAAGCCTATGCCGACGAAGATTACAAGACGGTGAACGACTACGCCGCGACGCTCGGCTTCGAGGGGAAGCTGATGCCTTGGGACTGGGCCTACTACAGCCAGAAGTACCGCGACGCCGAATATGCGCTCAACGACGAGGTGGTGAAGCCCTATTTCCTTTTGGAGAACGTCAGGAAAGGCGTCTTCCTGCTGGCCAACAAACTCTACGGCCTCAACTTCACGCCCAATCCCGAGATCGACGTCTATCATCCCGATGTGACGGCCTACGACGTGACCGACGAAAAGGGCCGCTTCATGGCGGTGCTCTACCTCGACTTCTTCCCGCGGGCCTCGAAGCGCTCGGGGGCGTGGATGACCGAGTACCGCGGCACGAAGATCGTCGACGGCGAGGAGACGCGGCCGTTAGTGTCGCTGGTGATGAACTTCACCAAACCCACCGAGGAGAAACCCTCGCTGCTGACGTTCGACGAGGTGGAGACGTTCCTCCACGAGTTCGGCCACTCGCTCCACGGCATGCTGGGCGAGGGGCGCTACGAGTCGCAGACCGGCACGAGCGTCTATCGCGACTTCGTGGAGCTGCCCTCGCAGATCATGGAGAACTGGGCTACCGAAAAGGAGTTCCTCGACCTGTGGGCCGTGCACTATGAGACGGGCGAACCCATTCCGGCCGAGGTGGTGGAGAGCATCGTGGCGGCCAAGAACTTCCTGGCGGCCTACGGCAACGTGCGCCAGCTCTCGTTCGGCATGACCGACATGGCATGGCACACCCTCGCCGAACCCTACGAGGGCGACGTGGCGGCGTTCGAGCAGGCCTCCATGGCTCCGACGCAGGTGCTGCCCGTGGTCGGGGGCACGGCCATGGCTCCCTCGTTCAGCCACATTTTCTCGGGCGGCTATGCGGCGGGCTACTACGGCTACAAGTGGGCCGAGGTTTTAGAGGCCGACGCGTTCTCGCTTTTCAAGGAAAAGGGCATCTTCAACCGCGAGGTGTCGGGCTCGTTCCGCAAGAACGTGCTCTCCAAAGGCGGCACCGAGGACCCCATGACGCTCTACGTCCGCTTCCGCGGCCACAAGCCCGCGACCCGCGCCCTGATCGAAAAGATGGGGCTGGGGAACGAAACCGAAAAATAGAAAAACGCGCGGTCTTCGGGCCGCGCGTTTTTTTGCAGTGCTGCCGCCGAAGCGGTGGCGAGGAATGAGTGCGGCGAAGCGAAGTCGAAAAACCTCTCCTCACGACGTCTCCGCCTGCGCGATCCGCTTTTTGAACGGTATAAAACAAAAAAAGAACGGTCCGAAAACCGTTCTTTTTTCTGGTTGAGCTACCAGGATTCGAACCTGGAATAACAGGACCAGAATCTGTTGTGTTACCATTACACCATAGCTCAATTTTTGTGAGTGCAAAAGTAGAACATTATTTCGCATTTGCAAAGAATTTATCCGAAAAAAATTCATATATTTGTTTTCGTCCGGCGCGGAAAACGCCCGCAGCGAACAGAAAAACCGCATAAAACCAATAGCTTATGGGAATCAGGTTCCGTCTTATCGTCATGAACTTCCTCCAGTACGCCATCTGGGGGGCCTATCTGACCTCCATGGGGTCGTATCTGGTCGGCGCCGGGCTGGCGTCGCACATCGGCCTATTCTATGCCATGCAGGGCATCGTCTCGCTTTTCATGCCCGCCGTCGTGGGCATCGTCGCCGACCGCTGGGTGNCGGCGCAGCGTCTTTTGGGCATGTGCCACCTGCTGGCGGCGTTCTTNATGGGGGCGGCGGGATACTACGCATTCTCGACGGGCGGCGANGTGCAGTTCGCCACGCTGTTCTTGCTCTATTCGCTGAGCGTCGCGTTCTACATGCCGACGATCGCCCTCTCCAACTCGGTGGCCTACAGCGTCCTCGAAAGCAAGGGCTTCGATACGGTCAAGGCCTTTCCGCCGATCCGCGTGTGGGGCACNGTGGGCTTCATCTGCTCGATGCTCGTGTGCGACGTCGNCGGGATTCCAGACCACCTACATGCAGTTCGTCCAGTGCGCCGTGCTGGGGCTGGCGCTGGCCGTCTATGCCGTGACGTTGCCCGACTGCCCGGTGAGCCGCGGCGGCGAGAAGAAAAGCCTCGTCGAGGCGCTGGGACTGCGGGCCTTTACGCTGTTCAAGCAGAAGAAAATGGCGCTGTTCTTCATCTTCTCGATGCTTCTGGGCGTGTCGCTGCAGATTACCAACGGATTCGCCAATCCGTTCATCACCTCGTTCCGCGAGATACCCGAATACGCTTCGACGTTCGGCGCCAACCACGCCAATGCGCTGATCTCGCTGTCGCAGGTGTCGGAGACGCTCTGCATCTTGCTTATCCCGTTCTGCCTGAAGCGCTTCGGGATCAAGAACGTGATGCTCATGGCCATGTTCGCGTGGGTGCTGCGCTTCGGACTGTTCGGGCTGGGCAACCCCGGCGGGGGCGTGTGGATGTTCATCCTCTCGATGATCGTATACGGCGTGGCGTTCGACTTCTTCAATATCTCGGGCTCGCTCTTCGTGAACAACGAGACCGACGTGGCGATCCGCTCCTCGGCGCAGGGACTTTTCATGATCATGACCAACGGCATCGGCGCCACGATCGGCACCTTGGGTGCGCAGGCCGTGGTGAACCGCTTCGTCTACTCGCAGAGCTCGGTGAGCGCCATGACGGCCGGGTGGTCGGCCTCGTGGCTCGTCTTCGCGGGCTATGCCCTGTGCGTGGCAATAGTCTTCGCGCTGGTTTTCAAGTACAAGCACGACCCCGCAGCGATTGGGAACGCCGGCCATTAGACCGGCCGGACTGCCGGTATAAGAGAAGCGTGCGCCGATATTCGTCGGCGCACGCTTCTTTGTGCGAAAGGTGAAGAAAGCGCTCCCGCTCGGCAAAGCCCGCCGACGGGCTTTGCCCTCGCTTACACGCAAAGTTCACTTTTAACCTCTCTTCGAGAGCTTGACTTTGCTCTTGCTCGGCATAGCCTGCAAGCAGTCTCTGCCCTCGCTTACACGCAAAGTTCACTTTTAACCTCTCTTCGAGAGCTTGACTTTGCTCTTGCTCGGCATAGCCTGCAAGCAGTCTCT